>JAFTUF010000051.1 GCA_017466405.1 Bacteroidales bacterium | reverse complement strand
AGAAGCCCCGCGAGCTTTGGCGCGACATACTTCTTTACGCTATCCTGGTATATGTGTTCTGCCTAATCGTCAAAACCTTAATCGAAAAGATTTTAAAATAAATTTTAAATTGCATCGTTATGGAAGAAAAACTTCGAGAAATGAAAAAGAAATGTCCTCAGTTCATCAAAGCTGATTTGTATGTCGCAAGTCAGTATCTGATTTTAGTTGCCATTTTGCTATTTGTCATTTACGTATACAAAAAGGAAAGATCATACGCTAAAGCAAGTTTCTTGACATTTGCTGTTGGTGCCGTTTGTCTGCCAACGCAGTTCTTATATGGAAAGTCAAAAGTAAATAATAAGTCTGGTTCTGATATAGAATATTTAAAAGAAGGCGGAGGAGAAGACAGACCGGCATATATTTTAGCTTCAGGCGAAGTACAGCACGATATTGATGGAATTGCGTTTAATGAAACAGTCTATAAAATTCCAGATAGCGTTCATGTTACTGTAAACGACGAAGGTAAAATTATTCATAGTTCTATCGTGGGTAAAATATTATATCACGTCGAGGGCGGAGTCCTTGACAATCCACCGGACGCATCATGGAACGCTTTGTTTCCTGAAGAAAAACGAATCTAAATAGACCGCTCCAACGGTCTTTTTTTATTCTTTACCGTAATCTTTAAGCAGGGCAGGGGCTTTCAGATTTCTTCCTTTCGTGTAGATTTCCGTTGTGGTTATATCCTGGTGTCGCGCCTGGTCTCTCACAATGATAGACGGAATGCCTTTCTTCAGCATGGTTGTTATTCCGGTACCTTTCAAGGAATAGAAACAGTAGCCTTTACCTTTGAACTCCGGACATAGTCCGCTGTCGTTGTTTATGAAGCGGTCCCAATAGTTTCCGAACATCTTATTATGGCCAATCAGCTTACAGGTGGCGAAATGCTGTCCGAAGACGTAATAATCCTTGTTTTTCTTCATGATTCCCAATTCTTTTATAAGTTCAATCACTATCTGCGGAATGGTGACGGAAGCGTCAAGACTGTTTTTCGATATTTCCGCCGATATGAAGACGGTCTGCTGCTCAATGTTGATGTCACCGACCTTAATTCTGTAAAGCTCGTTCGGTCTGATGAAGCAGTAATAGGTGAAATAACAAGCCAGCAAATACTTCTTGTCGTGCGCTTCAAGTCTTGTGAACAATGTGCGGAGGTCTTTTTCCGTGAAATTGTTCCTTGTCTTCATCGTCTGGGTGCGCTTCATCTTGTGGATGTCTTCAGCAGGGTTCTCGGAAAGGATCTTCTTTTTCACTAAGAATATGCACAGTGTATTGAAGAAGTTGATGTAGTTGTTATAGGTTCGGTATGTGTTGCCTCGTTCATAGTGTATCCAATCCAAGAAGTCGGTGATGAACTTTTCCGTCATTTCATAGATATAGACGATAGGTTTCTTTCGGCTGTCGTTGTATATGCGCAGCATTTTTATGTAGCTGTTGTACGTCTTGAAAGAAGATTCTTTCAGCGACTTGTTGCGGTTTTCGCGAGAGATATACGATACATACATCTCAATAGCTTCGTTGAAACCTGTATGCGGGCAGTCGTCGTCTATCCATGGCGACCATCCGGACGAAAGCAGCTCCATGAACTTCTGGCATAGGATAGGGGCTCGTCTTTTACGTTCTTTAAGGTTTCCGAGGTGTGCGATCTTGATTCTTTTACGCTTCATCGCCTGTGATTTTGGGTCGTAGGCATAGAAATAAATGCACGGTTCAACGCCTTCGCGGTATTTCGGCGCTGTAAATCTTAATACTTCTTGCAGTTGAGATTTTTGATTAGGTAACATTTTTTTTTATTTTTCTTGCTGAAGCAGGAAAAATAAACGGTTAATTCTGTAAACTCTGACCCGATTTTGACCCGATAAGAAAACAGCGACTCTATGTAAGTCGCTGAATTTCAAGGGTTTAAATCTGTAGCGAGGATGAGAATTGAACTCATGACCTCCGGGTTATGAATCCGACGCTCTAACCAACTGAGCTACCTCGCCGTTTTGCGAGTGCAAAGATATAAATAATTTTGATAGAAAAAACATTTTTTCAAAAAAAATAAAAAAAATTATAAATACCGTTTTTTTTCAGAAAAATATGTAACTTTGGGGCATATTAAACATAGGTAGTTATAACGTAAAATTTAGTGATATGAAAAAGTTATTAGCAGTATTTTGTTCATTGTTTCTCATGCTTTCAATTGCTGAGGCACAGACAGTTCCTGAGAATGGTCCAGAAATTACATTTGAGAAAACAACTCACCAATTCGGAGAGATCCCTTTTAATGGCAACGGTACCTACGAATTTGTTTTCAAAAATACAGGAAACGAGCCTTTGATTCTGTCACAGCCAAAATCATCATGTGGATGTACAGTGCCAGAATGGCCTAAAAAGCCTATCCTTCCAGGTGAAACAGATGTAATAAAGGTCACATATAAGAACACGAATCGTCCTGGCAGTTTCCGTAAATATGTTACGATATTCTCTAATGCCAAAACGAACAAGGACGTGAAACTCTACATAGTTGGCAAGGTGTTGCCAGAACCAACAGAGGCGCTTCCTATGAAAGACAATTCGATGAATGCTTCTCCAGTAAACAATTCTTCTTTTTAAACGATAAATAAGCTGTCATTTTTTAATGATGGCTTTTTTTTTAACATCAAACAATTCTTATTATGCCACAAATCTCAAAAAAAGCTCAAAATATGCCGGCATCACCAATCAGAAAGCTGGTGCCTTTCTCAGATGCAGCTAAAGCAAAAGGTATTGAAGTATTTCACCTTAATATTGGTCAGCCTGACCTCGAGACACCTCAACTAGCCCTCGAAGCTGTGCGTAATTATACAGAAAAAGTTGTGAAATATAGTCCGTCTCAAGGTACTCTCTCATATAGAAAGAAACTCTGTGAGTATTATGAAAAAGTCGGCGTGCATGTGGAGCCAGATGAAATGATTATTACAACAGGCGGTTCAGAAGCACTCTTGATGTCGTTTCTGACGATAATGGATCCGGACGACGAGGTGATTATACCTGAACCATTCTATGCAAACTATAACGGCTTTGCTAAAAATGTGGGTGTAAAAGTAAGACCTATATATTCTTCAATAGAAACGGGTTTTGCATTGCCAGACATTTCAGAGTTTGAAAAAGCTATCACACCAAGAACAAAGGCTATATTAATATGTAATCCTAATAATCCTACCGGCTATCTTTATTCAAAAGAGGAGATGGAAATATTACGCCAAATAGTTCTCAAATATGACATCTTCTTGATTTCTGACGAAGTGTATCGTGAATTCTGCTACGAAAAAGCAACTCACTATTCTGCGATGAATCTCAAAGGTATAGAAGACCATGTTATATTAATTGACTCTGCTTCTAAGAGATTCAGTGCGTGTGGCATCCGCATCGGACGTATGATTTCTAAAAATAAGGAACTCATCACAGCTGCTATGAAATTTGCTCAGGCTCGTCTGTCACCTCCAACATTCGGTCAGGTGGCTGGTGAAGCTGCTCTCGACTGTCCTCAATCTTATTACGACGACATCGTGAGAGAATATGAATCACGCCGCGACGTATGTATCGAAGGCATAAATAAAATTGAAGGAGCTTACTGCCCAACGCCAAAAGGTGCCTTCTATATCGTGGCGCATCTTCCAATCGACGACAGCGAGCGATTCTGCAAATGGATGTTGACAGACTATAACTATAACGGAAAGACTGTCATGATGGCTCCAGCAAGCGGATTCTATTCTACAGAAGGTCGTGGAACTCAAGAGGTGAGAATAAGTTACTGCCTTAAAAAAGAAGACCTTAACGAGGCAATGAATATCCTTCATGAAGCTCTTAAGGTCTATCCCGGTAGAACAAACTGATATAAGACCAAAGTCTAATGTTGAAAGTCTAAAGATTATTGGTGAAAGCCTTTAGTCTTTAGGCTTTCTTCTTTAGTCTTTATACAAAAGGTATTTAGCTCTGATTTTTTTATAATTATCTAAGTCTTCTTTCCAGCTGGCACGAATCTCGTCTTCGCTAAGTCCCAATTCGATTTGTTTTCTTAGTTCGTCGGTTCCAGCTAATTTAATGAAAAAGTTGTTGAAGAATTTCTCGTTGTCTTTCAGTTGATTATATGCCTTGATGAGCCAAGAGAGATTTATTTCCTTCTCATTCTTTTTATAATTGTGCGCATAGTCGAGCAGAAATTCTCCGTGACATTCCTTATCGCTGAGTAATGGTTTGTTTCTACCTTCGGCTTGTCTTGGGGTGAAAATATATTCATCGTTCATGTCGGGATGTCCGTAAACTTGAAAAGGAGATTCTGTTCCGCGACCGACACTGACGATGGTTCCTTCAAAGAAACAAAGCGAAGGGTAGAGGTAAACCGATTCCCAATTAGGAAGATTCGGCGATGGCTTGACGGCTAACTTATAAATTGACTTACGATTGTAATTTCCAAGAGGAACGACTTTTAGGTCGCATTGCAGACTGTCGCTCAACCAGTATTCTCCATTGACCATCAATGCGTACTCGCCAATTGTAAGTCCATAGACAATAGGTACTTGATGTAATCCTACGAAAGATTGGTTTTCTTTTTTCAAGACGGGACCATCGATGTAAAATCCGTTCGGATTGGGACGGTCGAGGACGATGACGGGAATGTCGTTTTCGGCAGCAGCTTCCATGATATATGTCATGGTTGAGATGTAAGTGTAGAAACGAGTTCCAACATCTTGCAAGTCAAATAGAAGAATGTCAATGCCTTCGAGTTGCTGAGAATTAGGCTTCTTGTTACTTCCGTATAATGAGATAATGGGAAGTTGTGTTTTTTCGTCCATACTGTTATTTACAGCAGCGCCTTCGTCAGCAGTACCTCTAAAGCCATGTTCAGGAGTGAAAATCTTTTTGATTGTAATGCCTTCGCATAGAAGAGTATCGATGAGATGTGTGTTGTTGAAGATACTTGTTTGATTAGCAACGACGCCGACATTCTTATTTTGTAAATCAGAAAGATATAATTCCAAACGAGATGCTCCTACGATAGATTCTTCTGCATCTAGGATGTTTTTAAAGGATTTAGACTGAGCTTGTAAATTGCTGCAAATGCAAATAAATGCGAATAAAAACAAAAAAATCTTGTGCATACTTAATTAATTGATTATTTTTGCAATGATAAGAAAAAAATGAAAGCAACGCGGTTTATATCATCAAGAATTTTTTCTCTGTCGAAGGATAATCTTTCTTCGATAGTTATGAAGATTGCCATAGTGAGTATAGCTTTAGGTATATCCATTATGTTGGTTTCCATAGCTGTAGTTGTTGGATTCAAGAACCAGATAAAAGACAAAGTTGTCGGATTCGTGTCGCCGATACAAATTCTAGTCTTAAACCAAAATGAGTCGATAGAGGAAACACCTTTTATATATGACAGTCTGCTTCAGTCGAAATTGTCTTTGCCTTTCATTGAGTCAGTCTATCCGACTGCAAATAAGGCTGGTATTGTCAAGACAGATGAGGAGATTCACGGCGTCGTTTTGAAAGGCGTCGATAAAGATTACGATTGGGATTATATAAAGTCGAATTTAATTTCTGGTGATGTTCCGCAATATACTGATGAAATGCGTTCCAATGATGTGGTAGTGTCTAAAATCATAGCAGATAAAATGCTTTTGAATCAAGGTGATGAAGTGAGAATATGGTTTGTGGGTGAGGATATGAAGACGCGCGGAAGGAAATTTACCATCAAAGGAATTTATGAAACAGGCTTGACGGAATGCGACGAACGTTTTATCTATTGCGACCTGAATCAGATAAGACGTCTCAATGGATGGGAAGATAATCATGTCGGACATCTTGAGATGCAAATCGTTGATGGATTTGATGTTAATGAGGCAAATAATTTCATTTATTATAGCATACCTACAAGTCTTGTCTCATTTACAGCTGATGAATTATATCCGCAAATATTTGACTGGCTTGAACTTCAGGATATGAATGTAGTCATAATCATAGTCTTGATGCTTGTCGTTGCCGGTATCACAATTATAAGCATGCTCCTAATTATCGTTTTAGAAAGAACTTCTACGATAGGAGTGTTGAAGTCGATGGGAGCTGATAATGCTTTTATCAGAAAGATATTCTTGCAGCGTTCGCGTAAGATATTGTTAATAGGTATGTTGTTCGGAAATATTTTCGGAATAGGAATATGTCTCATTCAGAAATACACCGAAATCATCAAACTTTCTCCGGAGTCGTATTATCTTTCATCGGTACCTATTGAACTGAATCTTTCTTACATTATACTTCTGAATGTAGGAACTTTCTTGTTGTGGGCATTGATGATGTTAATTCCGACAATGGTTATCAATAATATAAATCCGTCGAAATCAATACGATTTGAATAACATAAAATTTTTTCTATGAAAGAGATAACAATAGAACCATTAAAAGGCTGCGGCGACATTAAGTTTGGAATGTCGATAGAAGAGATTGTAAACATCATGGGAGAGCCATCGAATAATGAAGAGATGGAACCTCTGGAAGAAGGAGAAGGTAATCGTTCCGTTCTTTATGATTATGACGAAGAAGAAATCTCGATTTGTTTTGAAGGAATGGCAAACACTATTGTTTCGAGTATTTCTACCACCAACAGTGATGCTTTGCTTTTCGGCGAACGTGTCTATGACATGGACCGTAAGAAGATTATCGAATTGATGAAGTCCAATGGATATAAGGAATATGATGAAGAAGAACAAGAAGGTGATACCTGCCTTATTTATGATGAGCTGATGCTCGACTTCTACTTTAACGAAGGAGAGTTGATAGACGTGGTTTGGGGCGTTATCGTCGATGCTAAAGGTAAAATAGTTTACTGAGAATCATTATTGAAGCGAGGGTGATACAAGGAAATTATCTCCCTTAGATATTGGTCGGAGACGTGGGTGTAAATCTCTGTAGTGCTGATGCTTGAATGACCGAGCATCTGTTGAACGGCTCTCAAGTCGGCGCCTCCTTCCAGCAAATGTGTAGCAAAAGAATGTCGGATCGTATGTGGTCCGATATTTTTTTTGATGCCGTTTATTTCTGCAAGTTTCTTTATTATAAGGAAAATCATCTGGCGGCTTAGTCCTGTTCCGCGTCTGTTTATAAAAACGGTGTCTGAAAATTTAGGATTTATATTTTGCATCTTCCTTTCACCATTAATATATAAAAACAATGTCTTCAGTATTGATTTGCTGATAGGAATGAGGCGCTCCTTATTGCCTTTGCCAATGACTCTGACAAATTCGTCTTCAATATAAATATTACTAATCTTCAATGATATAAGTTCCGAGACTCTTAATCCGCATCCATATAAAACCTCTATGATGGCTTTGTTGCGATGACCGAATTGTTCGCTCAGGTCGATGGAATCTATCATCATGCTAATCTCTTGATATGATAGCACGTCGGGAAGATGACGACCTATGCTCGGTGATGAAAGCAGTAAGGTGGGATTTTCTGTTATCAGTTTTTCTTGAATAAGATATGTGAAAAATTTCTTCAGGCCAGAAAGAATCCTCGCTTGTGAACTCGCCGAGAATCCTAAGTCGTAGAGATATGCGAAGAATGATTCTATGTCTTCTTGCTTTATGTCGTTCAATAATTTAGAATGATTTATATTTTCTAGAAATTGCATAAAAAGTTCGATGTCGTGCAAATAAGCAGTCACGCTGTTATCTGACAGCGACTGTTCCAATCGTAGATAATCGATGAAGTGTTTTATGAGCAATTTGTCGAGCATAATATTTTTTTGCAAAAATGAGAAATAATCTGATAAAATAGGATATTTTTTCAAAGAAAATAATGTAAATTTGCGCATCGTATTAACAAAGAATATCACGAATAAAATTTTATTAAAATGAAGAAATTTTTACTTACAATTGTCGCTTCTGTGTTGATGGCAGGAAGTATTTCAGCACAGGGCGTAGCACGAGAATGTGTTTTAATTGAAGCGTTTACAGGAATCGGTTGCGGATTCTGTCCAGCAGCTGCTCAGGGTATCGCAATGATGTTGGAAGAGGGTTTGGCAATCGCACCATTGGCATTCCACAACTCATACTATTCACCTCCGGAGTACGCAACAGCGGAAACAAACGGTAGAGCTACTTATTACAGCGTTCAGGCTTTCCCAACAATCATGATCGATGGTATGATAAGAATGGAAGGTGGCGGAACCGCTGCACAAGGTCAATCTCAATATAATAAATATAAACCTCATTATGACACACGTATCAATGTTCCAAGTCCATATTCAATCGATCTTTCTTTTGAATATCATTCAGGAACACAATGCCAAGTTAAGGCTGTTGTTAATAAAGTCGCTGAATGTGATGGAAATGATGTGAGATTATATATAGCATTGACTGAGTCACACATCCAACAACAATGGGGTGGCCTTTCAGAATTGAATGCTGTTGTCCGTGACATCGTAACAAACTCTTCAGGAGTTGAAATTAAATCAGATTCACAAGAGGTCGTGGAATTATTCAGTGTTGCTGGCTATAAAAAGGAAAACCTTCAATTGATAGCATGGGTTCAAAATTTTGCTGGTAATAAAGAGGTGTACCAAGCTGTTAAATTGTCTATCGCAGACGCAGCTCCACAATATGACTTAGGTATCACAAAAATAGAAGAAGTTCCATCAGAATCATGTTCGGGTTTGATTAAACCTCGTATGACATTCAGAAATTATGGTAATGTCACTATTAACTCAGCTACATTTAATGTTATCGACGGCGTTGGCACAGAACTCGATTCATTTGAATGGACAGGTTCTCTTAACAAAGGTCAAGAAACAGAATTGACATTTGAAGAAATCGACTTCGGTGAAACAGGTTCTGTTAGAATAGAGTTGGTCAATTTGAATGGAAACAATGCCGACGAATATACATTTGACAATACATATTTGTACAATGCTGTTGCTCCATACGTCCTACCAGAAGGATATTTAAAGATACAAATCAAGACAGGTGAGGATCCGATTACAGCTGATATTATGAATATGGAAACACAAGAAGTTGTTAATTCATTTTCATTCCCTGAACCAAACAAGATGTATCAAGAAGAATATAATCTTCCAGAGTATGGTTGCTATAGAGTCATAATGAAAAACGCTAATGGAAATGGTATAGGTAGCGGTTTTTGGGGCGTTAAGGATATTGAAAAAGAGACTGTAATAGTAGGTAGCGGTACAGACAATGCTTTCAGATATGAGTTCCCATTTGAGTTGGCATATTCTGGTGAAGGTGTCGCTGACACATACAATAAACAAGAAGTAGAGATATATCCAAATCCAGCTTCTAATGTCGTCAATATTTTTGCTGATAACTTGAGCAAAGTCAGTGTCTATAATAGCGCAGGTCAATTGATATATGCAGAAAACACTGATAATACTAGCGTTACAATCAACTTGAGCTCATGGACAAGCGGTTTATATTATGTTAACGTTGAAACAAAAGACGGCGTGAGAACAGCACAAAAAATAGTTGTAAACAAATAATAAATGTTGTTCAAAAAAAATGAGGCATTACTTTGAGGTGATGCCTCTTTTTTATGCCTATGTTTGGATAAAATATGTAAATTTGCACATCGTATTAACAAAGAATATCACAAGTAAAAATTTATTAAAATGAAGAAATCTTTATTAACATTTATTATCTCGATAATCTTGTCGAGTTCGGTTATGGCACAGAACGTTGCAAAGGAATGTGTCTTGTTTGAAGTATTTACAGGTGTCAACTGTCCATGGTGTCCAGGAGCTGCATCAGCAATAGGACGTATGTTGGACGAAGGCAAATCAGTGGCAGCAGTGGCTTATCACACCAACGCATTCTCTATCCCTAAGTTTTATACAGATGAAACAAATGCACGTGCATACTATTACTACATATCAGGTTATCCAACTGTGAAAGTTGACGGTGTCCTTTCTCCAGGAATGTCGGGTAATGGCGGTAATGAACAACATGCACAAGCTGCTTACAATCAAGGTATGAACGCTTATAACCAACGTATCAATGTAACTAGCCCTTATACAATTGATATGTCGTTAAGTTATAAAGAAGGTTCTTACTGCACTGTCGATATCGATGTTGCAAAGGTCGGTACTTGCAATGCATCTGACGTTAGATTGTTTGTCGTGTTGACAGAGTCACATATCCAACACGGCTGGCAAGGAATGTCGGAAGTTAACTTCGTTACAAGAGACATGATTCCAAATCAAAACGGAACACAGTTGACATCTGATACAGGTTCATTTAGCTTTGACGTTAATATGGCAGGCTTCCCAAGAGAAAACTGCGAACTCGTAGCATGGGTGCAAAGCTATACAGGCAACAAAGAAGTTTATCAAGCTGTAAAACTTTCTTTCGCAGATCTTGAAGCTCAACATGACATGGGTATCACACTCATGGAAGAAACACCAGTCGGTTTATGTTCTGATGAAATCCAACCACGTTTAACCATCAAAAATTTCGGTAATGAAAACTTGACATCTGTTTTGTTTAACATCACAGGCGACAATGGAATGGAATTGGGTACATATCAATGGGACGGCAATCTTGCTAAAGGTCAAGAAGAAGATTTCGTCTTCTCAGAAGTCATCAATATGAATGGTTCTTCATCATTAAATATCGAAGCTGTGACAATTAATGGTAGCAATGCTGATGAGTTCGCTTTCGATAATATCTATACATTCAATGCTACAGATCCTATGGAACTTGAAGAAGGTTATATGAAGATTCAAATCAAGACTGGCGACAAACCAGAGACACAAAGCATTGAAATCGTTAATATGGACACCGACGCAACATATAAAACTATCACTTTCGAAGAAGCAAATAAAGTTTACACAGAAATTATTAATCTCCCAGAAGTAGGTTGCTATCGTGTTATTTTCAAGAATACCGATGGTGAAGGTGTCGGAACAGGATTCTGGGGAATAAAGAATAAAAAGAATGCAACTTTGATTGTAGGCAGTCCAACCGAGAATGCATACAGATATGTTTTGCCTATAGAGTTCTCAGTTGAAACAGTTGGCGTTAATGAGACAGCAGAAGTAGAGACAATGATTTATCCAAATCCAGCTACATCATTCATCAATGTTTCTGCTAACAATATCAGTAACGTTAAAGTTTATAACGTTTCAGGTCAGATGGTGTTCTCACAAGAAGTAAGTTCAGATATGATTGAAATAAATACAGAATCATGGGCAAATGGTATGTATTATATCAACATCGAGACATCAGAAGGTTACATCGTTTCTGAAAAAGTTATCGTTAACAAATAATAAAATTTTTTAAGATTTATTTGAGAGATGTCATATTTTTATGGCGTCTCTTTTATTATCTTTGCGAAAAAGAATTATTATGAGAAAAGTCCATTTTATAGCAATAGGAGGAAGTGCGATGCATAACCTCGCCATAGCATTACACAGAAAAGGTTATGAAGTAACAGGCTCGGATGATGAGATTTTTGAACCATCAAAGACACGT
>JAFTUF010000005.1 GCA_017466405.1 Bacteroidales bacterium | reverse complement strand
CACCGCTATAGACGAAAACGGCGTAAGCGGCATGATGATCTATCCAAATCCAACACAGGGCGATTTGAACATCAACGCAGAAGCCATGACAAGAATAGTCATCACCAACGCATTAGGACAAGTGATGTATGACCAAGAAGTATCGACAGACAACAAGGTCATCAACATGTCAGAATACGAAGGCGGCGTTTATATGGTACGCATCGTCACAGAAAACGGCGTAGCAATAGAACGCGTGACAGTAGTCAAATAAATATAGGATCTGAGGATTCTAAAAACTCGGGAGAGGCTGCCAGAAATGGTAGCCTCTCTTTTTTTACAAAAAACACAAAATACCAGTGGATTTTTTCGGTTTTTTTTGTTATCTTTGCAAAACACTTTTTAAAGAATTAATCTAAAAACAATCAATCCTATGGCCGCCATTTTTACAGCAGAAAATGTCCTTCTTTTTGGGGCAATTATTTGGTTTATTAGTATATTGTTGAGTAAGACAGGTGCAAGATTTGGTGTTCCTGTCTTATTAGTTTTCCTTGTTATAGGAATGTTTCTAGGTGTTGATGGCTTAGGAATAAAATTCGATAATTATAAGTATGCGCAGACGATAGGTATGGTGTCCCTCACCATTATCTTGTTCACAGGCGGTATGGATACCAAATTCTCCGATATTAAACCGATACTCGGTGCAGGTATCGTCTTATCTACTTTGGGTGTACTCCTTACAACAGTATTTACGGGCTTGTTCATCTATGGAGTCTCTCACGCTTTCTCTCACGTAATTCAGATTCCTCTTACGCTGGCACTCCTCCTCGCAGCGACGATGTCGTCAACCGACTCGGCTTCGGTGTTTAACATACTTAGATCTCAGAAGATGGGATTGCGTAATAAACTGCAGCCACTTCTTGAGTTCGAGAGCGGTAGTAATGACCCGATGGCTTATATGCTCACCATAGTGATGATACAGATTATTAACGGAGGAGAGAACGCTGATATTAATGCATGGAGAATAATCTTTAACTTCTTAGTGCAATTTGGATTTGGCCTTGGATTCGGATTCTTGCTCGGCAGATTATGCGTATGGATTATCAATAACATCAACCTTCAAAATAAATCTTTGTATCCTATCATGATGTTGAGTTTTATATTCTTCATCTTTGCCTTCACAGATATGTTCAATGGCAACGGCTACCTTGCTGTTTATATCGCTGGTATCGTGATGGGAAATTCAAAACTTGCAGAAACGAAAAGTATCAACTCTTTCTTGGATGGTACGACATGGTTGGTACAGATAGTTATGTTCTTGATGTTAGGACTGCTTGTCAATCCTAAGGAGATGTTTACTATAGCTGTACCGGCATTAATAATAGGTGTGTTTGTAATTCTCGTAGGACGTCCTCTCTCGGTGTTCTTATGTCTCTTGCCATTCAAAGGAATAGGTAGGAGAGCTAAAATATTTGTTTCCTGGGTCGGATTGAGAGGAGCTGCGCCTATCATATTCGCTACTTATCCAGTGGTGGAAAATGTGCCAGGCTCTTCGTTGATATTTAATGTGGTATTCTTTATCACATTGACCTCTCTCATCATCCAAGGAATGACAATACCTAAAGTAGCGAACTGGCTAAAGTTGAGTACTGTAAAAGACGACGGTCCTGAGAACTTCGGCGTCGATATTCCAGAAGAACTAAATACAAAACTGCAACAAGAAGTAGTTGTAAACGAGGCTTACCTTAAAGACTATCCGCTTCCAGAAGGAACTCTCGTTATGATAGTGGAACGTAAGAATAAATACATCGTTCCTAATGGAAAACTCTTCCTTAAGAAAGGCGATAAACTTTTGCTTATTTCGGCAAAAGATGACGAGACGCCAGAATCACAACAAACACAAAGTATCTTGGAAATGATTTCTCACAAACGCAGCGAGGAGTCAAATCGCAAGTCGAAATTACGATAGTAAATTTTTATGTTTAAATGAAATTTTTCAATTTTAATTGTTTAATTTTGCATACAGAAATAAAGAAAATTATTAATAACAAATAAATAACGTATTATGATTAGTTACAAAACCTTAGGACTTGTGAACACCCGCGAGATGTTCAAGAAAGCTGTCAAAGGCGGATACGCAATCCCAGCTTTTAATTTCAACAACATGGAACAACTTCAAGCTATCATTATGGCAGCTGTAGAAACAAAATCTCCAGTTATCTTGCAAGTCTCTCGAGGAGCTCGTGACTATGCTAACCAGACATTACTTCGTTATATGGCAGAAGGCGCTGTCGAGTACGCAAAGGAATTAGGCTGCGCAAAACCAGAAATCGTGCTTCACCTCGACCATGGCGACAGTTTCGAGACATGCAAGTCATGTATCGACATGGGATTCTCATCAGTTATGATTGACGGTTCACATCTTCCATACGACGAAAACGTAGCTTTGACAAAGAAAGTCGTTGAATACGCACATCAATTTGACGTGACAGTAGAAGGCGAACTCGGTGTCTTGGCAGGCGTCGAAGACGAAGTGAGCGCTGAAGAAAGTCACTATACGAAACCTGAAGAAGTAGTAGATTTCGTCACTAAGACAGGCTGCGACTCTTTGGCAATTTCTATAGGAACATCACACGGAGCATATAAATTCACTCCGGAACAATGTACCGTCGATCCTGAAACAGGACGTCTCCTCCCTCCACCACTCGCATTCGACGTGTTGGAAGCTATCGAAAAAGAACTCCCAGGATTCCCAATCGTTCTCCACGGCTCATCATCAGTACCACAAGATGACGTTGACACAATCAACAAATACGGCGGTAAGATGGTGGCAGCAGTTGGTATCCCAGAAGAACAACTCCGTAAAGCAGCTAAATCTGCAGTATGCAAAATCAATATCGACTCCGACAGCCGTCTCGCTATGACAGCGGCAGTACGTAAGGCATTGGCAGAGAAACCTGCAGAATTCGATCCTCGTAAATATTTAGGACCAGCACGCGCAAGCATGAAAGAACTCTACATGCATAAGATTGTTAACGTCCTTGGTTCTAACGACAAAATCTAAATAAAAACTGAGAAACTGAAAATCTGAGAATCTGAAAAATTTTCTCAGATTCTCAGATTTTCAATTTTTCAGATTCTAAAAAAAAGGTGTATCTTTGCACACCATTAAAAATCGGGATGTAGCGCAGTCCGGTAGCGCGCTTCGTTCGGGACGAAGAGGCCGCAAGTTCGAATCTTGTCATCCCGACAACAAAAAGACCATCAGGTCTTTTTTAAGTTTCTAAGTTCCTAAGATACTGAGGTGCTGAGATGTCTCATAACATAGCAACATAGCAACTTAGCATCTCAGCAACTTAGCATCTCAGCAACTCAGTAACTTAGCATCTCAGTAACTCAGCAACTCAGCATCTTAAAAATGGACATAATAACATTACTCGGTATCAGCGTAGCTCTCTCTATGGACGCATTTTCAGCTTCCATTTGCAAAGGTCTCGCAACAAAGAAATTCTCTCTCAAAACAGCATTGCTCTGCGGACTATGGTTTGGATCTTTCCAAGCTTTGATGCCTTTGATTGGTTATTTCCTCGGAAGTCAATTCGAACATTTCATCACTCATATCGACCATTGGCTTTCATTCGCTTTGTTGTCGTTAATAGGTGGAAATATGATACGCGAAGCTCTCTCCGAAGATGAAGACGATTGCAACGACTCATGCGGCTGCACCGGATTTAAAACGATGCTTCTTTTGGCGATAGCAACAAGCATAGATGCCTTGGCTGTAGGAGTATCGTTCGCTTTTATGCAGGTAAATATATGGAAATCGGTCATTATGATAGGAATCGTCACATTCTTGTTCTCTTTCGCCGGAGTCAAGATTGGTAATATCTTCGGTTCGAGATATAGCAAAGCTGCCGAGATAACAGGCGGCGTTATCCTTATATTGTTAGGCGTTAAAATACTGATAGAACACCTGTTTTTTTAAAAATTGATAAGTGAAAAAATATTATTTTTGCAAAAAATAAATTTATATGAAAGAAGTACGCGTACGTTTTGCTCCAAGTCCAACAGGTCCGCTTCATATCGGCGGCGTCAGGACTGCTTTATATAACTATCTCTTCGCTAAGAAAAACGGCGGTAAGATGATTCTCCGTATCGAAGACACCGACCAGACACGTTTTGTGCCAGGCGCAGAAGAATATATCGTGAAATCTCTCGATTGGTGCGGCATCAAATTCGATGAGAGCGACATCGTCGGCGGTGAATATGGTCCATACAGACAAAGTGACCGTAAACCTTTGTATAAACAATACAGCGATCAACTCATAGCTAATGGTTTCGCTTATTATGCCTTCGATACAGCAGAAGAATTAGACAAATATCGCGCTGAAGCTGAAAGCCAAAAGAAGACCTTTATATATAATGCCGAAAGCCGTAAGACCTTACGCAACTCATTGACAATAGCTGCTGAAGAAGTAGAGAAGATGATTGCTGAGGGCGTACCTTATACAGTGCGTTTTAAAATGCCTGAGAACTACGAGGTAAGAATGCACGACATCATCCGCGGCGATATCAAAGTGAACACAAATACATTAGACGACAAAGTTCTCTTCAAGTCAGACGGAATGCCAACATATCACTTGGCTAACATCGTCGATGACCATTTGATGAAGATTTCTCACGTGATTCGTGGCGAGGAATGGTTGCCTTCAATGCCATTGCACGTTCTTTTGTATCAAGCATTTGGCTGGGAAGCACCAGAGTTCGCACATCTTCCATTGTTGTTGAAACCTGACGGCAACGGCAAACTCAGCAAACGCGATGGCGACCGTCTCGGATTTCCGGTGTTCCCACTTCGTTGGGTCGATCCAAAGAGCGGCGAGGTATCTTCAGGTTATAGAGAATCAGGATATTATTCAGAAGCTTTCATTAATATGTTGGCTCTTCTCGGATGGAATCCAGGAACAGAACAGGAAATCTTCTCTATGGAAGAACTCATCGAAGCTTTCTCATTTGAACACTGCAACAAATCGGGAGCTCGTTTCAATGTGGATAAGACAAAGTGGTTTAACCACGAATATCTCTTGAAGAAATCGAGCGAGGAAGTAGGCGAGGAATATCTCCAATGGCTTGAAACAGAAAAAGGCATCAAAGCCGACAGAGATTATGTTGTGAAAGTAGCAGGTTTGGTTAAAGACCGCGTCAACTTTGTGAAAGAATTATGGGATCAAAGTTTCTTCTTCTTCGAAGCTCCAACGACATACGACGAAGTCACTGTTAAGAAACGCTGGAAAGAAAACTCACCAGAGTTGATGAGAATGGCAAAAGAACTTATCAACAGTATTGATGACTTCTCAGCAGAAAACATAGAAAAAGTCCTCAACGAATGGATTACATCTAATGAACTCGGCATGGGACCTGTCATGAACGGCTTACGTTTGATGCTCGTCGGCGCCGGCAAAGGACCACATATCCACGAAATCTTAGAGCTCCTCGGTAAAGAAGAAGCGCTGAAGAGAATCGATAAAGGACTTGAAGTGCTAGCTTAAAGACTAAGAAGCTATGTCAAAGATTACAATAGAAAACATGGAATTCTACGCCTATCATGGTCACTTCGAAGAGGAACAGAAGATAGGCACTTGGTTTAGTCTCGACTTGATAATGGACGTCGATAGCTCGAAGGCGGAAGTCTCTGATGAGTTAGAAGACACTGTCGATTATTCAGCAGTATATCGCGTCGTTAAGGAGCAGATGATGATTCCATCAAAACTTCTTGAGCATGTTGGACGTCGCATCTTGAATGCAGTGAAAGAACAATTCCCTGACGTCAAAGACGCGATATTGAAAATTAGAAAGATGAATCCTCCTATCGGCGGAAAAATGAACTTCGTCTGCTTAGAGTTGACAATGAATAGTTGAGATAAAAGTCTAAGGTCTAAAGATGAAAGTCTAAAGATAGCGACTAAGACTAACAACCATGAATTATACAATTTGATACAAAAACATTCGTGTCAATTCGCGTCAATTCGTGGACCAAAACTAACAACCATGAATTATATGATTTGAAACATGAATATTCGTGTCAATTCGTGCTAATTCGTGGACCAAAACCACCGCAAAATTATTTTGTTAAATTTTTTGTAATAATGTTTGTGGTTTGAAAAAATGTTGTATCTTTGCACTCGCAAAAGGTATCATGGCCGAGTGGCTAGGCAGAGGTCTGCAAAACCTTGTACGGCGGTTCGACTCCGTCTGGTACCTCAAAAATAGAGACGTCACAATGTGGCGTCTCTTTGTTTTTATAAGACGTGTCAATCACAAATTGTTTATTTCCGTAGGTGTGATTGACGTGTCTTACTATATTTCCTAATTGTTATTCCCAAACCTTCCTCTGTGAATCTTATCCAGTTGCAATTTGCTTTCGTCGAAAGGCTTCGACTCGCGTCCCTTATGACCTAAAGCGACCATCGAAAGCACCGAATATTGTTCTGGTATGCCGAGCAATGATTTTACGTTGTCGATGGCGTCATTGCCCTCATTGTCTTTACGGAGACGAATCTGAACCCAGCAGCTGCCGAGACCTAAATCCTCTGCTGCGAGTTGCATATTGACGCTCGCGATGGAGCAGTCCTCGACCCAGACGTCAGACTTTGTGGTATCGGCGATGACGACAATAGCAGCAGCAGCGTTCTCGATGAAAGTAGCGCCGGCAGCCTTGCACACCGATAATGCCTTGAGAGTCTCCTTGTCTTCAACGACGACAAACTCCCACGGAGTGAGACGATGCCCCGAAGGCGACATCAAAGCGGCTTTTAAGATAATGTCAATAGATTCTTTGTCAATAGCCTCGTCGGTGAAATGACGACAGCTGCGTCTATGTTTTAATAACTCTATGAATTTTTCCATGATAAAATTTATTTTAGGCAAAGATAATATTTTTTTAAACCTGAGAATTTGAGAAATTGAGAATCTGAGAAGTGCGTTGAAAATTGTTACATTGACTATTGACATTGACACTGACTTTTGAACTTCTAACTATTAACTTTAAAACTACTATAAACTATTAACTATAAACTATGAACTATAAACTTTTTTTCTTCTCCTTGTAATTTTTTTTACTATCTTGCGACTAATTGGAAAAAAGCTTGAGATGAATCATAAGAAAGAGTTCGCAGAGTTGGTAAATCGATATAAGGACGTTATTTTTAAGGTCTGTTATGTTTATGCGTCGAGAGAAGAACTCGAAGATTATTATCAAGAAGTGCTGATACAGCTGTGGAGAAGCCTGCCAAATTTTAGAAACGAAAGTAAGATGTCCACGTGGATTTACAGAGTCAGTTTGAATACTTGTATTTCATACGTGAGAAAAAACAAGAAAGTCAATAAGGTGTCACTTATCGATTTGGATTTCATCGATAACGACATAGAAAAGAAATACTATATTGATGAATTGTATCTTTTGATAAATCGTTTGAATAAGTTTGAAAAAGCTATAATTCTTCTTTGGCTGGAGGAACGTGATTACGAAGAAATTGCTTCTATTGTTGGTATTTCTAAAAATAATGTCGCAGTGAAACTGAACAGAATTAAAGAGAAACTAAGAAAAATGTCGAACCAATAGAACTCAGATATGGAATTAGATGAATTGAAAGAAAAATGGAATATTCTGTCGGAAGAAGTTGCGAATCATAAGATAGTAACACAGGAGATTATAGATAAGTCGTTAAAGAAAAAAGTAAGAACTGTCGTTACAGATGGTCAATATGCATTAGGATTTATGTTTATTCTTATGATTGGTTTGTTGTTGTTCTTTTTCTTTAATGATTTTCCATATAGGAACTTCGCTATAATTATTATTGTAATTTGTATGTTGTATGGAATATGGGGATTTTATGAGATGAGCAGATTGAGCAAAATTATCAGTCCTATGTTAAATATTTGTGAAATGGAGAACTGCTTGATTAGATATAAGAGACAAACTAAAAATGCCTATATGTTCTCATTTCTGGTGATTTTACCATCGTTTTTCGTATGGGACGTATTAGTGGAAAGAAGTAATGGGATGCCGTTGTTGTATTCGATTTTAAAGAATGCTATATTTGTTGCAATCATTATTTCTTCTTCTCGATATAATCGTAGAAAGATGGATGAAATAGAAGAAGGCTTTAAGGAATATAAGGAATTTATGAAAGAATGATTTTTAAAATATGAATGTTAAATAAGAGACGCAGCAATTACATGTTATTTATTTTCAAAGGTGTAATTGATACGTCTCTACCAGACTTCAAAACCTTAAAATTTCAAAAACATGAACTCTAAACTAAAATTATTTATTATGTTACTGTTGCTTACTTCATGTGGAGGCAACGATTCTGTGAAAGATGCTAAATTGGTCGAGACCATGAGAAAGAACATCGAATCTAATGGTTATACGGTCATCTATGTTGGAGCGCATTGGTGCGGACCTTGTTCTAGAGTTTTCGAAAATAAAATGGCGCCTATTATCGATGCGAATTATGATAATGTCGGATGCATAACTATATTCTTCGATGCGGCAGGCAAGATAAAGAATAATGAAGACATAATGAGATATTCTCCAGTGATTCTTCCTTCGGTTGGTGGAATAGTTGACAAGGTGACGGCTAATAGGATTTTAAAGAATGTCTTCCAGAACTTCAAAGACGTAAACTATATGCCGATAATGATACTCTGTGATCACGAAGGAGAGATTATTAACTACATTGACGGCCAATATGTCCAATTTGATAAGAGGTATCTTGAAAGCATGATTCTCTGAAATGTTAAAAATTGTTAATTTCTAATAAGTTAAGGTTGTTATTTGTATTTTTGCATGAAATTACTTTAAACTATATAAAGACGTTGTGATGCGCTACGTCTAATTGTTCTTACAATTGTGGACAATGTCTGTTGTCTGTTGTCCGTTGTCTGTTGACCAAAATAAAAAAGTGAAACCATAATGAAAATTTTAAACCATCTTATCAGTCTCTTTTATCCTCAGGTCTGTCCTGCCTGCGGTAATCTTTTAATGAAAGGCGAAGAAACGGTTTGTCTCTCTTGTCGTTATCTTTTACCAAAGACTCATTATGAAAATAATACCGAGAATCCTTTGGCGCAGATGTTTTGGGGACAAGTGGATTTTCATGCTGTGACGGCTGAGTTTTTCTTCAGCAAGACTGGAAAGGTGCAGCATCTTCTGCATCAGCTGAAATACGAAGGCAACAAAGACGCTGGCTTTTTTCTCGGACAGCAGATAGGAGAAAGCATCAGTAAGGCTGAGTCGTTCCAAGGCATCGATTTTATTGTGCCTATTCCTTTGCATCCGAAGAAGGAATTTATGCGTGGCTATAACCAGAGTTATGTTATTGCGCAAGGAATTGAAGACAAGACGAAGATTCCTGTCATGAAAGACGCTCTCAGAAGAAAGACATTCACCTCGACGCAGACGAAGAAAAGTCGTGAGGAGAGATGGGAAAATGTGAAAGATATTTTTGAAGTCGTTGATGCGAATCGTCTCAAAGGAAAACATCTTTTGGTCGTCGATGATGTGCTTACAACAGGCTCGACGGTTATGGCTGCAGGAAAGACCTTATCAACTATTGAAGATGTTAAGATAAGCGTCGCGACAGCGGCGTGCGCTTCTGCATAAAGAAATATTGACAAGAACTGTTGTGAATAAATCAAGAATTATGTATCTTTGTTGTCTGTTAATATAATATTTACATCACGAAGTTTATGAAGAAATTTTTCTTTTTGTTGTTATTGTTTGTCGGCCTCACGGCAAAGGCAAATTATTGGACACCTAATCCATATCAGTATCAAAATAATATGACTGTCATTGGTGTTGTCTCTTTCAATGGAGTTGAACAGAAATCAGATATGTTGGAGATCGGCGCCTTTTGTGAAGGAGAATGTCGAGGCAGTGTTATCACACAATACGAGGAGGTTTTTGATCGCAGCTATGTTTTCCTCATGATTTATGGAGAATATAATGACAGCATAACATTCCGTTGCTATGACCATAACCGCAATATGGAGTTGGAGATGATACCTGAATCGCATCTTCTCTTTCAGGCAAATGCCATGATCGGCGGCGTGGTGGATCCTTTCGTCTTCTCTTTTCAGTCATATAAACATAATGTCAGCATAGAGCTCTCTCCTGAAGCTACAGCGACTGTGGTTGGCGGCGGAGAATATAATCAATACGATACTTGTTATGTGCAGATAACACCAAATCAAGGTTTTCAATTTGATGCTCTTACAGAAAACGGAGATACTCTGACAAAGCAACCCAATTATAGTTTCATAGTGATGTCTGATAGAAATCTTGTGGCTCATCTCTCAGAGATGCCGATATATTATCAGGTCACTGCTGAAATAACACCAGATGCTGCAGGAACTGTATCTGGCTTGGGAGAATATTTAGAAGGTGAGACTTGTACCTTGCAGATAACACCAAATTCTGGCTATGACTATGTGGGACTTTATGAGAATGATGAGCTTGTTACAACAGAGAATAGCTTTACCTTTGAAGTGAATTCTGACAGACATTTCAAGGTTGAGTTTTTGATACAGATTAATTATTATCAAGTTTCAGCCGAGATAAATCCAAGTGAGGCGGGCTCTATCTCAGGACTTGGTGCTTATCAAGAAGGAGAGACCTGTACATTGGAAGTGACAGCAAACGAGGGCTATACCTTTGTCGCTCTCAAAGAAAACGATGAGGTGGTTTCTGAAGAAAATACATATAGTTTCGTCGTAGAATCAGACAGGTATTTTTCTGCCGACTTCGTTCTTAACGAATATACCGTTACTCTGTCGGCAAACCCAGAAGAAGGCGGAACTCTCTCAGGTGGCGGAATATATAGTCATGGATCTACAGTTTACGCAATAGCTATCCCAAATGAAAATTACTCATTTGAAAACTGGACAAAAGACGGAATAGTGATTTCTTCTAATCCTCAGTATGTCTTTGAAGTTACTGAGCCAGTAGAACTCGTCGCTCATTTTGAATATCATGATGACGTGGAGGAAGTTACTGATAATATCATGGTGGTATATCCTAATCCAGCATCTGACTATATAAAAGTTAATGGTCTTGTGAAAAAAACGGACGCAACGATATATGATCTTACAGGAAAGATAATATTGAAGAAATCCTTATCATTGGACGATAATGAGATGGATATTTCAGATATTCATAGTGGAACTTATATTATGATTATCGATAATAATAGTTATAAGATTATAATAAACTAATAACTATCAACTAGCATCTGTAACTCTATACTCTCGCAAAAGATGAAGTCGCTGCTGAAAGTCAATAATCTGCGTGTTTCGTTTTGCCGTGACTCGAAATGGCAGGAGGCAGTTCATGGTATCGACTTTGAAGTCTTTGAAGGAAAGACACTCGGCGTTGTCGGTGAGTCGGGTTCTGGAAAATCGGTGAGTAACTTAGCAGTGATGCAGCTTCTCGACAGACGTAAGTCGCGCATTGAATCGGATTCGATTATCCTAGAAGGTGATGATATCTCTTGTTATACCGATGATGAGATGACCGACGTCCGCGGTAAGAAGATAGCGATGATTTTTCAAGAACCGATGACATCGCTGAATCCTGTGTATAAATGCGGATTCCAGGTGATGGAAGCTATCTTAGAAACTCAGAAACATAGAAACTCAGAAACTCAGAAGCTTAAAGAAATAGTCTTAGAACTTTTTCGTAAGGTGCTTCTTCCTAACCCGGAGATTGTCTTCGAGAAATATCCTCATGAACTTTCTGGCGGTCAGAAACAGAGAGTGATGATTGCCATGGCTTTGGTATCCAATCCTAAAGTTCTTATTGCTGACGAGCCTACTACAGCTTTGGATGTCACAGTGCAGAAAGAGATATTAAAACTTCTTAAAGACCTTCAGCGTGAGAACGGGATGGGAATGATTTTCATCACTCACGATCTCGGCGTGGTTTCAGAGATAGCCGACGATGTCATCGTGATGAATAAAGGCGTCATAGTGGAGAACTGGACGACATCTGAAATACTGAATAATCCTCAGCATCCATATACAAAAGGACTCATCGCTTGTCGTCCGCCGTTGACATATCGTCTGGAACGACTTCCTGTAGTAAAAGAATTTCTTGACGGAGTATGGAAAGATGAGCAACAGATAATGAATGAGTTGCTCGTTACGGATGAGGAAAGAGACAAATATCACAAAGAATTATATTCCAAGGAGCCTATACTTAAAGTCGAGCATCTGAGGACTTGGTATCCGCTTCGTAAAGGTGTCTTCGGCAGAACTTATGACTACATAAAATCCGTTGATGATGTGAGTTTTGACGTCTTTCCTGGAGAGACGCTCGGTCTCGTCGGTGAGTCGGGATGTGGCAAGACTACATTGGGACGCAGCATCTTAAGGTTGGTGGAGCCTACATTAGGCAGCGTTTTCTTCGAAGGCAGGGATGTCGCTAAGATGAACGCCACAGAACTCCGCGAATACAGGAAGTCTGCGCAGATAATATTCCAAGACCCGTATTCTTCCTTGAATCCTCGCATCTCCATAGGCGAGGCGATAGCGGAGCCGATGATGGTTCATGGCATAGAGAAAGACGCTAACAAGAGAAGAGATAAGGTTTGTTCGCTCTTGGAAGAAGTTGGTCTCGAAGCTGATTAT
Organism: Bacteroidales bacterium; assembly: GCA_017466405.1. Classification (GTDB taxonomy): domain Bacteria; phylum Bacteroidota; class Bacteroidia; order Bacteroidales; family F082; genus Limimorpha. The sequence goes on along the minus strand of JAFTUF010000005.1, from coordinate 21,658 downwards.
TATCGTCGTTATCCTCATGAGTTTTCCGGTGGTCAGCGGCAGAGAATATGTATCGCTCGCGCACTCGCTCTAAATCCAAAATTGATAATATGCGACGAGTCGGTGTCGGCATTGGATGTGTCGGTGCAGGCTCAGGTGTTGAATCTTCTCAACCGACTGAAGAAAGAATTTCATTTCACATATATCTTCATCTCCCATGACCTCAGCGTGGTGCGTTTTATGTCGGATAGGGTAGTGGTGATGTATAACGGTAAGATGCAGGAACTCAACGAAGCAGATGAACTCTTCAATAATCCGCAAAACGATTATACCAAGAAACTTATCGCTGCGCTGCCAGGAAATCGAGACTTGCTGAAGTAGTGTAACAACATAGTCGTACTTTCCTTCCGAAGATAAGCGCTCTGTTGTCGTCGATGTGACCAGCTGGGAAATTGAGACAAACGGGAATATTCCTATTACTAACTCTCTCAAGGATTATCTCTTCTGCCGTCATGCCGAAAGGTATTGCGTTGTCGTGCATCTTGGTAAGTCCTCCGACAACGAGACCGCGTATGTTGTCGAGAGCACCGGCTCGCTCAAGAGCCATCATCATTCTGTCTATATGATAGAGATATTCGTCGAGGTCTTCTAAAAATAATATCTTGTCTTTTGTGTCAGGAAATATATTGGAGCCGAGCATGCTGTAAAGCACTGAGATGTTTCCTCCGACGAGTTCGCCTTCTGCTTCACCACAGATGTTGTTTTTGTCAGCAGCGACTTTATAACTCAACGACTTTCCGCATAAAGTATCGAAGAGAGAGTCTAAAGCTTGAAAATTGTTATCGGAGAAATTAATTGGCATGGTAGCATGCAGACTCTCAACGCCTATGCTTTGAAGCTTGGCGTGCAGTACGGTGACATCACTGTAACCAACAATCCATTTTGGTTTCTGAATGAATTTGTCGAAACATAATTTATCGATGATACGTATCGTGCCGTAACCGCCTCTTACGCACATAATTGCATCGATGACGGGAGAGTCAAGGTAAGATTGCAAGACGGCAGCGCGTTCCTCGTCATTGCCTGCAAACTGATTGTCGGCGAGAAAGAGACGCTCGTCATAGACGGGAACGAAACCTTTATTCTTTATATATTCGATGGCAAAAGCAATGTCGTCGAGAGTGACTTTCCTCGCAGGAGCCACCAACGCTATCTTTGAACCTGACGATAAAAACAATGGCGTTTTCATATTTGTTATTTATTTGCAAATTTATAAAAATACATTAAAATTCTGTTTAAAAACAATTTGAAAAATCCTTATATTTGCAATCTCAATTTAGATTATGAAAAGACACTTGATGATTTTGTTATCCCTTATCATGTTAGGCTTTGTCTTCACGGCAGAGTCGGCTGTCTCTTCATATTCTGAACCATCTGATTTAACAGATGAATCGTCTTTCATCATCGATAGTCAGCAGAAAGATATCGAATCGTGTTTCAATGCAGCTAATGCCAACAAAATCACATTGCCTGAATTGTTGAACAGTCTGCCATCACCATCGTTCAGATTGCTGACATCACAAAAAAAGACACAACAAAACCTCCTAAACAACATACTCCTGAAACGCTTCTCTTCAGAAGTTATGCCAACCAAAAATTACAACAACAAATTCTCATCTCCTTTGTCATCAAAGGAAAATTTAATTGTAATAGTAAGACACCTAATTATTTAATTCATAATTCACAATTCATAATTCATAATTAGTTTTTAGTCCAAAGTCTGAGTCATTGGTCTGAGTCATTGGTCTGAGTCAGAGTATCTTATTATCAACAATTAAATTAAAAAATCATGACAAACAACATTCAAAACACAGAAATAGAATTAATAGAAAAGAAATTTAATATCGCATCATTATTATTAGGAATCGTTTTCATCGGATTGGGAGTTTTCGCTTTCATCTATTCAAGAAGCATCGACGGTAATATGCTCTCATCATTGATGATTTTCATCGGCATCGCTCTCATCGGCATTGCTCTCTTCCTACTTATCGCAAGACGTAACAACACAGTGTACAAAAAAACCAACTCACCTGTCATCACACGTCAGCTTTATTACGACACAGCAGATTTCTATAACATCAAATCAGCTGTAGAAAACAACGATTTCAAATCAATAGAGAAATTTAAAAGAGTTGACGAAGGTAATGTACAGCTTTACGTCCTTCATTCAAAAGACAAGAAATTCGCTGCATTGCAACTTCTTAAATATGAACCATTCGATTTCATTCCACAGACAGAAGTGAAAATTCATGAATTCTAAATAACATAATAGTAGGAACTTTTTTTTGAACTCGAAGTTGATTTAATTCGACTTCGAGTTTTTTGTTATATAAAGTCAACAGACAACGAACAACAGTCAACAGACTTTATCCATAATAGATATTTGGGGATAAACTCAATTTCCAATTTTGAGATTTTGAGATTCTTCATTTTTCTTTAACTTTGCAAAAAATGTTTTTTATGGAAGATGTAATGACTTTTCTTAATGCGATTTTGGTCAACAACAATCGCCCTTGGTTTCAGGAACATAAAGACTTATACCTTAAGGCTCAGGCTCATCTCTATAAGATGACGGAGGAACTTATCTCAGGAATCTCCAAATTTGATTCGTCGATAAAGAACCTCACCATCAACGACTGTACCTATAGAATCTACCGCGACATTCGTTTCTCTCTTGATAAACGTCCTTACAAAACTCACATGGGAATTTATGTATGTCCTCAAGGAAAGAAGTCGGGACTTGCAGGTTATTACCTTCATTTTGAAGCAGAAGGCTCCGAATATCTCGGACTCAACGGTCTTTACACGGGAATGTATAATCCCGACAAAGAAACGCTGAAAAGCATAAGAGAAGACATCTGCTACGACGGCGCCACCTTCGAAAACGCGATAGCAAAAGCCAAGAACTTTACTTTAGATACCTCGTGCAGCCTGAGCAAAAATCCTAAAGACTTTCCAAAACAGACTCCATACGATTATCTCCTCCGATTGAAACAATATAACCTGATACAGCCACTCCCAGAAGGAATGCTCTACGACAATCATCTGATTGAATGGGCTTTGGAAGAATTTAAGACTTCCATGGAATTCAATCACCTTTTGAATAAGGCAGCGCTCTTTGTTAAAGAAAATTGAGATATTGGGTGCGGGAACGGGTGCGGGAGCGGGTTGACACGTCTCACGTAGAGTTACGGAATTAATTTTTAAAAAAATCAAATCTCAATGCAGCAAATCATTTTAGGTTTCGTTAAACAAGTGTAACAATCAAGAAAAAATGTCGAAATTTGAAGATTTGCTAAAAGGATGTAAGCGTCAGAACAGTCAGGCGATGATGGAGTTATACGACATCTGTGCGCTGCCTGTCTTCAACGCGAGCCTGCATATAGTGTCGAGTCAGTTCGATGCGGAAGAGATAATGCAGGATTCTATCTTAAAAGCCTTCGACAATATCGATAAATTTCAGGGAACACAGAGAGACTTCGTCGCTTTCGTGAGACGTATCGCTGTGAATAAAAGCATCGACTGGTTCCGCAAGCATAACAAGGAACCTTTTTTTGATGATATAGACGATGTGATATTCAGCGATCGTCAGTCGTCTGTCGGCGAGATTGAAGATGAGACGGAATATTCTTTAGAACAGATAATGGAGAAGATAGAACTTCTGCCAATAGGTTACAAAATGGTTCTGAAACTTCATCTCATCGACGAGCTCGATTTCTCAGAGATTGCGGAGACGATGAATATCAAGACCTCGACGGTACGCTCGCAATTCGTGAGAGCGAAAGAGAGACTTAAGAAATTGTTGGAAAATAATTAAAAATCAAAAATATGGAAAACTTAATAAAAGATAATAAAGATAAGTTCATGGCGGAATTGCCAGCTGGTAATCGTGAGCGTTTCGCTATGAAAGTGCAGAAAAGAAGTGACAGAAAGAATAAGGTGAGACAACTTTATTACGCATTCGCTTCGGCAGCTGCAATCATGTTGCTCTTCGTGATATTAGACAACACAAATATGTTAACGCCAGTGGTTTATGAAGAAAACAGTAAGGTGGTTGAGATACGTAGGGCTTACGAACAACAACTCGACGAGGCTGTTATAATGTTGGAAGGCGTGATGAAAAATGTTGACGACTCTACAAGAAACGAAATAAATAAGGTAATAGAAAATCTAACTTCGACAGCTGAAGTCTTCGCTGAGATAGCACCACTTCCGGAAGAAAAACAACTCGCGATAACATCTCAGATGTATGACAATCAGCTCGAGACATTACAAATCATTTATAGAAAAATAAGTAAAGGAGAACAATAATCATGAAGAACAAACTATTGACATTAGTGCTGTGTCTGTTCTCGACATTAGCCTTCGCAACTGGAGACGAATACGAGATCAACATGAATCAGTCGTATAAGTATTCCAAGAAAAGAACCATCGATGCCAACTATGATGCCGACAAAGACTACACTATCAAGCTGATAGGAAAGTACAGCGATTATAACATCGTCAACTGGGATGAAGACAGGATTAGTTTCCATGTCGAGATAATTGCGAAGTCGAATAAAGAAAGTGCTTTAGACAATATTCTTAGTTCTATCGACGTGCATTTCAGTGACATAAAGAAATCGAGAGAAACAAAAGTCGTTGAAGCAAAGACGAAGATTGATAACATAAAACTGAATAACGCCAGTATAAGTATTGATTATTACATTATGATTCCTAAGGGTTTGGATATAAATGTCGATAACATCTATGGCGATGTCGATATTCAGTCGGCAGAGAATGTCAAGATGAAACTTCTCTACGGCGATTCGGATATAAGTGAAGCCAACAATATCGATGTGGAGATTTTATATGGCGACATTACAATTGGAACTGTCAATAACTTCAATGCTGATGTGAAATATTCTGAGATAGATTGTTCTATGGCGAAGAGAGTCGAGGCAGAAGTCATGTACACCGACACATATTTCAAGACAGTTGAAGACATAAGAATCGACAATATGTATGGTGACCTCGAGATAGAAAATCTTGTAAATAAAATAGAGTGCAGTTTGAAATATTCTGATATTGAAATAGAGAATGTAAATAAGGACTTCACTACGATAAGTATCGATGCTATGTATTCTGATGTCAGCATCAGTCTTACAAACGAGCATTGTTTTAGTTACGACATCAGTGCAAGTTATGGAAGTATATCTCCTAAAGTATTAAAAGACAATGCGGACAAACTTATTAAAGTATATACAGAAGAAACCATAATAGGAAATATTAACGACTGTGACAAAATGCATAACATAAAGATTGACGCATCATACGGAGACGTAGAAATAGATTTTGAATAACAAATTAAAAAATACAATTATGAAAAAATTAGCATTCCTTACATTATTCATGGCATTAGTAGTTAACGCCTTTTCGCAGGAAACAAAAAATGACACTATAGTTGTCAATGGCGATAAAGTAGAGATTCTCATCAACAACAATAAGGTGAAAATAGTCGATTCTTCCAACGGACTGAAGATTAACGTCTTCACCATAACTGAAAACGGCGAAGTCGAGAAGAATCCATATTATGAAAGTCGTTATGAGAATGACGTCAACAGCGTGACAGAGAAGAAAAACGTCACTATTAATATCCCTATCAAACCTACATTTATCAAAGACGACAAATACGTCACCGACGATAAAGGAACAAAAATAAAGTTCTATAGCTTTGATCCTATTTATCCTAATATCTACTATGCTTATTCAGCGATGATTGGTATTCCACCTTCACATTATAGGTTGAACTTCAATTTACAAAAAGCAAACTCGTTTGAATGGGGCTCGTATCTTTTCCAGTATGACATCTGTCACAACAAAAGAAAAACAATAGGTCTGACAACAGCACTTGGATTTTCAAATACATATTTCTACAGTTCCTACATTTTAGGCACAACAACCACAGATAATAGCAGCAATTATACATATTTCTTCCGTCCTGCCGATTTGAACGAAGAAGGAAATTCTATCCCTGACGGTTTGTTGAGTACTAACCCAGAAGAATTAGATGGAGGTTCTTATCGTTATTGGAGTTTACGTTTACCTATCAGCGTTCAGCTCCAATGGCGTGTCGGTGGCAACAGAATGGCATTTTCATTCGGACCTGAATTTGAATGGCGTTTTGCGATGAAGTCATTCACTTATTTTCAAAACGATAAATTGACTGTTTCAGATAATCTGGCTTACAATCCATTTGGTGTTAATGCCTTGGCAGTACTGAATTTCAAGAGTTTCGTTATCTTTGGAAGAGCAGGATTGACACAGATGTTCAATCAAGATAACAGCCCCATCAGAGTTACTCCTGTCAATCTTGGTATAGGATTTAGTTTCTGATCACCAACCACGAATCAACGCGAATCGAACACGAAAAACAATTAGTGTCAATTCGTGCCGATTCGTGGACAAAACACCAACCACGAATCAACGCCAATCAAACACGAAAAACAATTAGTGTCAATTCGTGCCGATTCGCGGACAGAAACAACAACCACGAATCAACACGAATCAAACACGAAAAACAATTAGTGTCAATTCGTGCCGATTCGTGGACAGAAACACCAACCACGAATCAACACGAATCAAACACGAAAAACAATTAGTGTCAATTCGTGCCGATTCGTGGACAGAACCAGCGACCACGAATCAACACGAATCGAACACGAAAAATATTAGTGTTAATTCGTGCCGATTCGTGGACAGAAACACCAACCACGAATCAACGCCAATCGAGCACGAAAAACAATTAGTGTCAATTCGTGCCAATTCGTGGACAGAAACACCAACCACGAATCAACACGAAACAAACACGAGAAACTATTAGTGTCAATTCGTGCCGATTCGTGGACAGAAAATGTAGATGAGTTAGTTGTCTTTAAATCAAAAAATTCTTCTTCATTTTATGATTTTGTCGTTTCGTCCTTTTTAAGTTAAAAAATCAAGAAATCGTTGTTAAAATGGAATAATAATTGATTATTTTTGAGGTCGTAAAAAAAGCATTCATTTCAATAAAAATATACTATTATGAAACGAGCAGTATTATTACTTTCAGTATTGTTTTTGCAATCATTTTATATGTTCTCTCAGAACAATGTCAGCGGCGTCTTGGTTGACAGTCTGAACAATGAGAAACTACCTTTCGTCAATGTCGGTTTGATGCGTTCTATCGACTCTGTCTTTGTAGCGGGTGCATCGTCGAATGACGTCGGATATTTCAAGTTGGAGCATGTGCCTGATGGCAAATACATCTTCTTCGTTTCATCAATAGGTTATGAATCAATAAAAAGTGTTATGGACGTTGACAATGACCTTGACTTAGGAGTCATCAAGATGAAGCCAGGCAGCACCACATTAGACGAGGTTGTCATCGTTGAGAAACGACCTTTGTTCAGTAGCGAGGGTGAGAAGACCTTATATAACGTGAGTGAAGACCCGAGCGTGCAGACAGGTACGGTGTCGGACGCTTTGCAGAATGCTCCAGGCGTGGAGGTCGATGTTGAAGGCAACGTCTCCTTGCGCGGGGTGTCGTCGGTGGAGATCTGGATCAACGGACAGCCTTCTAACCTCAACGCAGAGAACCTGAAGACATACTTACAGCAGATGCCTGCTAACGCGCTTGAGAAGATTGAGGTGATAACGAATCCTTCAGCGCGTTATTCTTCAAACAGCGATGGCGGCATCATCAATATCGTCACCAACTCCAAAATCAAGAAAAACCAATTCATCAGCTTCGGCGCAAGAGCATCATCATCACCAAACGCATCACCTTGGGTTTCTTACGTATGGGCAAATGAAAAGCTCTCTCTCAACCTCTTCGTCAACGGCGATTATTCCCAATGGAAGAACTATCAAAATGGATACAGCACTTCCTTTGATATGAATATGGATACAACCAACCACACCACTTACGAAGGTGAGTCGTTCTCGAATAACTTCGGCGGTGGCTTCAATATCAACTTCGACTATAACATCGACACAATGAACACCATCGGTGTCTGGATAGGAGGCTGGCCTCATGCTAACAACAGCGAGAGCTTCAACGAGACATTCCGTCACGAATATTTGCAAGAAGCCGGTATGTATCATTATACTACAGAAGGAACATCAAAGGGTCTCAATCAGTTCTATCACGCCGGATTACAATATATGCACAAATTCAATAACGAAGGCCATAACATCAGCCTCAGAATGACAGGTAATTTTTCAAATGGATTCAGTGACTCGTATGACAAACAAACCTACGAGACTCAGACATGGATGAATGTCGATTACAGAGAGCTTACCGAATATAACGACTTAGGTTATGGACTCAATATCGATTACTCTCTTCCATATTCAGAAAACGGCGAGATAGGATTGGGAGCGTCATACGAATACAGTCCTGATACTTACTATATTGACTACGACACACTCGCCAATGGAGAATATGTTACAGACCTTATGAGAAGCTTCGACAGAGAAGTGGGTTCGCATGAAGCAGACGTTTATCTTACTCTTCAACAGAAATTCGGGAACTTCGTCGTGAAGCCTGGAATCAGAATGGAATATGAGTATATATGGAACAATATATCAGGTTATACAGAGAGTAATCATTCCAAAGGCTATCTCAACTGGCGTCCTTCGATACACCTTACGTACAGAACAAAATCGATGCATAACTTCAACTTGAGTTATTCACGCCGCATCGCTCCTCCAGGTGCAAGAGAACTCACCGATTATAAGTTCTATTCAACAGAATCGTTCTCGACAGGTAACTTGGAATTGGTTCCAACTTATACAAATTCCGTTGAAGGCGGCTGGACAAAATACTGGAACAAATTCGGTTCCGTCGGATTGACAGCATATTACAGAGATTCAAAGAACACAGTAGATAATATCAGCGATGTAGTGTATGACGACTTCTTCGGAAGATATGTCCAATATTCTTATCCTGTCAACGTAGGTAAGTCGTCGAGAAAAGGATTAGAAGCCAATGTAACATACCGTCCTACAGCGATGTTCAATATGCGACTCTATGCCAATGTCTATGACTATTATTTCGAGACAGTATTCAATAAGACCGGTGAGGTTATCAGCGACAACTCAATAGTCTATAGCGCACGTCTTAACCTCTGGACCAAGTTATGGAACAAGTTAGAGATTCATGCTTCTGGTAATTACCGTTCTCCACGACAGTCGCTCTTCGCTGAGAGTCATGCCAACTATTCTATCAACTGCGGTTTGCGTGCCGACTTCTTCGACAGAAAGATGTCGGTGCATATCAACGTGAACGACATCTTCAACTGGAACAAATGGGATAACAACACCACGAATCCATATTATGTCTCATACAGCTCATTCAAATATAACAGCCGTTCTATCAGCGCCGGCTTGGTATTCCGCTTCGGTAAGATGGAGTTAGAGAGAAAGGCACAGACGGGAGGCAGTGAGATGCAGAACCCAGCAGCGGGAATGTAACAATTTACAGTTAACAATTAACAATTGACAATTTGTGGGACGTGTCAACATTACTTAAAAATAAACTAATGTTGATACGTCTCTTTTTAACAAAAATAGATTATCTTTGTTATCAATTATCAAATATACTTTTATGCGAAAAGAATTATTTTCTATTTCATTGATTTTACTATTATTCACTTCTTGTACCGATAAGAAGTCTTCCAAACCTGCCGCTAAACCGGCTCCAGTAAAACAAGAAGTCGTAGTTCCTTCGTTCAACGCCGACTCTGCTTATGGTTATGTGAGGAAGCAGTTGGACTTCGGTCCTCGCGTTCCAGAAAGCGAGGCGCATGCTCAATGTGCCGAATGGTTTATCGATTTCTTCAACGATAAGGCAGACACAGTTTATGTGCAGGAGTTCAGAACGCGTCTATATAACGGCAAAGGCATCGATGGAAAGAATATCATCGCATCGTTCAATCCAGAAGCAAAAAAAAGAATACTTCTAGGCGCTCACTGGGACTCGCGTCCTTTTGCCGACCACGACCCTGACGAGAAAAACTGGAACACCCCTATCGACGGAGCTAACGACGGCGCTAGTGGAGTAGGAGTCTTGATGGAAGTGGCACGCGTGCTGAAAGAAAATCCTATGAACACCGGCATCGACATCATCCTCTTCGACTTGGAAGACTACGGTGCTCCTCAGTATCTGAACCTCATGACAAATGACGACTGGGCTCTTGGCTCACAATATTGGTCGAAGAATCCTCATGTGTATAACTATCGTGCTTACTTTGGAATGTTGCTCGATATGGTGGGCGCTCCTAACCCTAAGTTCCCGAAAGAATATTATTCACAGCAATTTGCTCCTTCACTTAGCAACGACGTCTGGAGAATAGCTCGCGAACTCGGATACTCCGACTATTTCAGCAATGAGATAGGACATCCAATCAATGACGACCATATCTATGTAAATGTCAATGCTAATATACCGATGATTGACATCATTCATTTAGAAAACAACGAAGATAGTTCGTTCTATCCTTATTGGCATACGTTGAAAGACAATATCGAACAGATCGACCCTAAGACCTTGGGAATGGTCGGTGATGTTGTTCTGAATGTTATCTATAGAAAATAAAGTCACCGAGTCACCAAGGTACTAAGTCATTAAGACATAAAGAAGAGACGCGCCAATTACACTAATTATTCATGTGTAATTGGCGCGTCTCTGACAATTGTTAGTTGTCAACTGTCAACTGTTAATTCTTAATTATCTTAACGACTTCACCGTCAATGTTGAAGAAGTAGATACCTGGATTGTAGTCGGAGATATTGATTTCAACATCACTTGAGTTGACTTCAATTTCTTCTACCATCATTCCCAAAGTGTTATATACTCTTACCACTGAGAGCTGACCGCTGAGAGCTGACAATTTAACGAAGTCTCTTGCTGGGTTAGGATAAACCATCAAGCCGTTAGCTCCGTTTTCATCTATTGAGTTGACTTCCACGATGACATAATCTTCGTTGCTACCGTAAGCGTTAGCAGCCTCTGACTCACATTCTTCGCCGTCTTTGACATAGACAGCCTTAACTTGATAATAGAATGTTCCAGCTTCATTGACTTCGTCGAAGTATGTCTTCTCTGTTGTCTCGCCAACTAATTCGAAGTTGTTGTCAGATGTTCCGCGGTAGATGTTGTAATGATCTAAGAAGTTATTTCTACCTGGAGCCGACATCGACACTGTTGCGTTAGTGTTGTGTTGTTCGAACTCTATTGGTTGAAGCACTATTTCTTGAGATTTAGCCTCGCTTGTGAGGTGAGCGCGGAGCATCCATGTGTAAGCTTCGCCGAGAGCGTAAGAGAGATCCATCCACATGATTCCATCTACAGAACACCAGCGTCCATTAGCGTCGCCTGTGTTAGGACCACAAGATGCTGGATAGTCGGTGCCGTCGTTGCAACTCATAACAACCCACATATCGCGTGAAGAATCGACAGGTACTGATGTTGTCAATTCGAGTTCAACCCATGATGATGTGCCGTTTACAGTATAAGGTTGGGAATGTAATAAGTCTGTTGGACCAAATTCGTTGCCGTAGAATACATATACTGTTCCTGTGTGAGCTGTCATGTCGTACATAGACACTTTGTCTATGCTCAAGCCGTCGTATTCTTCGAGATAAGCTGCTGGGAACATGATACCCCAGAAGAACTCGCCGCTACCGCCAGTGCCTATAGTTGTTGCAAATTCGTTGTTGTCGTAATACAACCAGTTAGATGCTGCTGGTGTGAAAGGCCATGTCAATGTTGCGCCGAATGAGTTGCTGCCGTTATAAGTGTATTCTCCGTAGAGGTCTTTAGGAGCGTCGCAAGGCATAGAGTTTTGGTCGTATGTCTTGCATGACATTGCGTAGTAAGAAACGTTTGGCAATCCGCCGTGAACCACTCTGACGTAATATTCTGCTTCTTCAGAAATCTCATCGGTGAAGCTGTCGCTTTCGATAGGCTCTTCTGTGAGGAGCTCGCCATTACGGTAAACCATTGTTCCTATGATTTCTTTTTCCATGCCAGGATATTCTCCATCATAACCTGCGTAAGCTCTGATGTTCCATGTGTAATCCCATTCGATGTCGGCGAACATATCGTACCAATCGACACCGTCTTCTGAGATCCAGCGTCCGTTAGGATTGCCTGTGTTGATACCGGCAGGAGCGATATATTGACCGTTTAAGTTATGGAATACAATCCAGATGTTTTCGTTGCCGATGAGGACAGGTTCTGTCAAAGAGAACTCAACATATTGTTTTGTGCCGTAGCATGTGTAACCTTGTGTGTGAACCATTGTTCCAGGGACGTTAAAGCCACCGACGTGGATAGAGATAGTACCATCGTGGAGAGCGTAGTCGAAAGTTGACACTTTAGTAAGTTTCTGACCTACGTAAGGTTTGAGGTCGTCTGCTGTGAACATGATAGCCCAGTAGAATGTGCCGCCGCTGAAACGACCGACGCCGTCAACATTATAGCCATCATCGTAGAACATCCATGTGCCTTCTGCTTCGTTAGCGTTATCTACTTCTGGCATATCCCATGTCAAGACGTTGCTTCCGTTTACGCTTTCAACAAATACGTTTGAAGCACCTTCAAAGTTATCACATTCTGAGAATGTCCATGAATATTTCACAGGAGCACTTGAGCCTTCAGTATAGTTAGCGATGACTGTTGTTGTATAAACATTGCCCTCTTCAAAAGCGTATGCGTCGATGTCATGTTGATAATATGTTGTTGTGACATTGTCTTGTAAGATACCGTTCAACTTGATGTCGTATGAGAGAACGTCTCTTGTTTGTGGTTTATCCCACATAACCCAACCTGTTGGTGATACGTAAAGATTTTCGATAGCGTAGAATATTTCTGAGAGTTGGCATTCAAATTCTTTAGGCTCCCAGATTTCAACGACGATACCTTCAACGTCTGAAGTATATCCGGCTTTGCTGATGCTCAATTCATATTTACCTTTACGGAAGTTGTTCCATGTGTAAGTACCGCTTTCGTCTAATGTAGCAGTGATATCTTGACCTGCTTCTACTAAGTTGACGAAGTTTACAACAGTACCTTCAGCGCTGTCGTTGCTGTTTGTTGTTGCTGTCACAGTAACTTCAGTGGTCATGTTCTTATCGAGGATGTTTGACCATACGATTTCAGATTCGTTAGAGTCGCTGGTGATAATGATGTTATCGACACCTACACAATAACCGTAATTGTTATCGTTGACGAATGCGATGTATGTATCGTCTGAAGTATAGTCTGACAAATCGATAGTTATTTCTGTCCATGCAGATACGTTATCGGCATCTGATGAGTAGAGCACTGTCCAAGGGCCTGTTGGGCTGTTAGCTATCTTTACTAAGAATGTGTTGACGTCTGGTCCCCATGATGGTGAGATGTAGTGTAACTTCATCTGTGCGTTAGGGCAGCGGCTGAGGTCGATAGCCGGTGTCACCAAATATAAGTCAGAGTTTACAGGAGAGCCTTGGCTGAAAGCTGCGTAGTTGCCTTCGTATGCGTTGTAACCTGAAGCGCTGGTTTTAACACCCCAGTCGGAGATGTAATAATCAGGATCTTCTGGGTCTTCGAAGATTGTCCATCCTGTTGGCATACTGCCGCCTTCGAAGTCTTCTTCCATCACGACTTGCTCAGCGCGGTTGCCATCATAAACGACAGAGACACCCCATTTGTATGCGCCAGGTTCTACATCGTTCCATCCATTATCGGTGTATGATGTTGTAGTGATGTTGCTTCCTACGTTGACGAAGTCTTCTGTGTTGATGTTATTTCTATAAACCTTATAGCTGTTGAAAGCACGTGTCTCTTCGATTGGTTCTTTAGGATTGTTTTCTGAGCTGAATACATTTTCTATTTCTGCTAATCCTTTGAGAACTCTTTCCATATCCCATTCAACTAAAACAGCATCGCCGCTCAATGAAGCTTCAACATAGTCAACGGTATTGTAATCTTCATACATTATAAAGTTGACTGTTGTTGGAGCGCCGTGATTTACGCTGACTTGAAGTTCTGCATTTTGGTAGCCTTCTGCTGTAGCTGTAGCGACATATTCACCGCAGAGTATTGTGCCGCTGAAAGCACCGCCGTCGTTTGTATTGAATGTATATGTTCTGTCTGTTCCAAATTCATCTTGACCGACAAAAGTAACGGTGCAACCGCTGATGCCTGTAGTGCCGTCTATTTCATAAACATTACCTAAGATGTTGTTTGTTCCTGTCACGTAAACTATTACGCTTTCGCTATGAGATGACTCAGCGATAGCATAGACTGATGTCACGCTGATGCTGTAACCGCCAATATTGTATGAAAGCTCATCTAAAGTATATGTATTGTCGGTGATGACTTCATCGTTTTTCTTTGTGCCATTGACGTAGATGTTATAACCTAAGATAACGTCATTATCGACTTCGTTCCATGTGACAACAACTTCATCGCCTTCGTAGATAGTGTAATCGGATGCTGTCAAGCCAGTAGGAGCGTCGAAAGGAGTTGAGAATGACCATACGTCGCCATTGGTGGTGCCGCCGTCGTTACGAGCGTTGACTTGCCAATAGTAGATGTTGTTGTTAGAAAGGTTTGCTATTGTATATTCTGTTTCGAGATCGTTGGTCCAGTTGACGGCAACGTTCTGAGGAGGATTTTGTGTGTCTAACAACACTTGATATTCTACTGTGTTGTTACCGAATTCCCATGAGAGCTCTGGGTTTGTAACGTCAGCTGTCATATCAGCTGGGTTAGGATTGAAAGTCTTGCCTGGAGCAGGAACATCGCTTAAGCTGATGTAAACTAACAATGAAGCTTCTGTTGTAGATGCCACCAAATAATAAGTTCCGGCAGGAACCAACATATTTGAAATAAATGATGATGTTTGAAGTGGATAATAGTTGTCAACATCAGGACCGCCTTTGCCGCCGAAACCTTCTTCGTAAAGGATAGCTTTGCTGTTTGCACCGCCTGCCGTGACAGTCATGAGTTTGTCGGCTGTCAAGACAAGTTTATAGACAGCGTCTTTACCGTCTTCACCTGCGAAAGGCAAGTTGTAGTTATGATGTAATGTCGATACTGTTGGCATTTCCATGGCAGGGAATACTGTCACTTCCTTAGCGAGTTCCCATACGTCAGGGCTGACAGGGGTATATGCTGTTGCAGTCATCTCGACGACTTTATCTTCTGCAGCGCCTTCGTAGCTAAATGTGAGTTGTCCGCTTATCTCGCCGTTTCCGCTTACGACAGAAACGCCTATTGTAGCAGGGTTGCCGTATGTCACTTCCATTGGAGTGTCAGCGTCTGTCAAGCTGAATGCTGAGTTAGAAGATTCGATTGATGTGATGTTTAAAGAAGCCAAGTTAGATTGTATTTCCACTTCGTAAGGATTCATCCATGCGCCTACTGGACGTTCGCCCAATGCGATAGGATCTGGAGTGATGACGATAGGATTTTCTTCTGCGCCTTCTATTGTCAAGGTGAATTCTATCTGGTTGTTATAATAAGGGTTGCTGCCTTGATAGTTACCATAGACGTCGGCGAGGTTAGTCACGTTGAATGAATATTGTGATCTTGCCTTGTTAAGAGATCTTGGTGTTGAACCTGTTGAGTATGTGTAGAAACGAGCGTCGCTTTCATATTCTACGGAATAGCCAGTCTGGTCGGTGACACAGACGAGGATGTTACCTCCGCTATAGTTGAAAGTCTTTGTAAGCTCAATCTCCAACCAGTCGCCAGCTGCGCCAGGATAGAAGACGTTTCCGCTGAACATCAAGTCTTGCATTGAGAGAGTCACCCAGTCGGTGGTGCTGCTGAATGATTCTTTGTCGGTGTTAGCTAAATAAACGCTGATGTTACGTTCTACGTATGAAGCGTTAGCCATCTTGAAAGCTACCTTGGTGATAGCGCCAGGAGTGGCAGTCATCTCCTCGGCAGTGTAAATCTGCTGTGAGATACTGTAGTTAAAATACTCTTCAATAGGAAGAGCTCCGCAATGATTGTCACCAGAACCTATTAATACTGGGACCTGTGCCTTGACGATACCGCATGATATCATAAAACACATCATCAGAAAAAATGATAATCTTTTCATGTAAAAATTAATTTAGTTAATCTAAAAGTATTTAAATGTTATACAATATTATCAAGAGTCACTATAATATATATAGGTGAAAAAGAATTTGCAAAGATAGAAAAAGTCTAAAGTCTAATGACAAAAGATAAAAGATTTTTTTGCGGTATCTCAAGACGCAGCAATTACATCTTGTTTATTATTTTCATTGGTGTAATTGATACGTCTCTACCAAAAAAAATCTCTTAATATATTTTAACATTTAAAAAAATATCGTACCTTTGCGCCGCTTTTTAAACAACTATTTTTATTTCTGATTTACAACTACATAAACCCTACCAAACACTAGCTTTCTCAGCTGTTGCATTGTATTTTTATTTTATTTTTTGTTGATATTTGAATTTATTAAAGTAACAGATATTATTAACAATTTAAATTAAATTTAAAAATTAAACTATTTATGAAGAAAAAATTTATTCTTTTAGCACTGATGTGCCTAACCCTACTTGGGGGGGGTGAAATTAAATGTGCTTAATGCACAAAAAACACAAACTATTACTATTGGTAATGCGGATGGAGAAGCAGATGGAGCTTCATACTACATCCCTTCTCGAAATTATGGTGCATACTCTTTAACACAACAAATTTTCACTGCTGCAGAAATGCAGAATAAGACAGGTAACATAACAAAGATTTCATTTAAAGCTAAGTTATATCCTCAAAATAGAAAGTTTCAGATTTATTTACAACACACTGATAAGTCAATCTTTGCATCATCTACTGATTGGGTGAACATGACGGGGGAGAAGTTGTATGAAGGAGAACTTTCTTTTAATACTGACGAATGGACCACTATCACATTGGATAAACCTTTCTATTATGAAGGTGGAAACTTAATACTTTGTGTAAATGATATTTCGGAATATTATTACACATCTGGACAGATGCAATATTATTCCTATATAACAGAAGGAAGACGTTCATTATCTGTTAATAACGATTCTAATGCATATAATCCATCAAATGCCGTAGGTTTGGGCGGAGATGATTTTTACAATGATAATGGATTTTCATGGAATGGCGTCCGTTGTAATAGTTACGTCCAATTCACCATCGAAGCTACAACTCAAGAACCAAGCATCGAAGTCTCTGAAACTTCTATCGCTCTCGGCGATGTAAGAATGGGCGACTACTGGTCAGAGAAAACAACATCTTCTCAAGATGTTGAAGTTGAAGTTTCTTCTACAAAAGTTACAAGCGTAACATGCAATAACAATTTCTTCACAATTAGCAATGTCCCTACAAGTGATGATTTGGGTAAAAATTTCACTTTTAACGTAGGTTACAATAAAGAAGCTAACGTTACAGGTACTCAAGAAGGTGCTATCACAATTAAAGCTGATGACGTAGATGATATAACAATTCCTGTTACAGCTACTGCTTACACAGCTACAGCACCAGATGCAATAGAAGTATTTACAACAGTTACTTTCGATGCAAACAACTCTTTTACCGACACTCCTACATTCGCAAACTTACACGACGATTATATCCTTCCAGGTGAAGAAACAGACGGCAATGCTCCAGACGCTGTTTATAAATTTACTTTAGATAAAGATGTTGTCGTATCTGCAGAAGTAACAGGTACAAACCTTGCCGACAGCTACCTCGCTATCTACAAAGAAGATGATTTGGCAAATAATAATGGTCCTTCTTCAAACAACAACTACGAAGGTGTTCAAGCAGGCCCGGAAGGTCCTACCACATTCTCATTTGACTTTAATGATCAAGATATAAGCAAGTTTAATTTAATAGATGAAGATGGTGATGGAAATAATTGGGCTATAAAAACTCCACATCAAAATGTAAACCTAGCAATGACATCTTATTCCTCTAGTAATGAAACAGGTTCATGGGTAGCATATTCTCCTATTAATATTTTCTATACAAAAGACAAATATCATATTACCAGTTTATCAAAATTTTCTTATGATGTATTAACAACTAATTATGGTGAGACTTATGCCGTCGTTGTATCTGAAGATGGAGAAAATTTTACAGAAATTTTTAAAGAAACTTATAATTCTGGTTATAGTTATACAGTAAAACATGTAGATTTAGACTTAAAAGACTACAATGGAAAGTCATTATATATTGGATTTAAACATTATGAATCTACTGATAATTACTTTATAGCTATCGACAACCTCGCTCTCACTGACGGCAGCAGCAAATCAAGAGGCGTTGCTCCTGCAATAGATGGCGTTCAATATCCTTCTGGTACTTACTATTTAGTTGCAGCAGCTGATAAGGCTTTCACTGTAAATCTCTCTACAGAACCTATACCTGCTCCAGAAGCATTCGCTCTCACAGCTCCAGAAAATGAAGCAACAGAACAAGATAATCCTAAATTAACTTGGGAAGCTGCTGAATATGCAACATCATACAATGTATATATCGGAACAAATGAATCTTTAGAAAATGTCGAGGCTATAGAAGTTGAAAACAATTTCTACCAAACAGAAAACTTATCGAATAATACAAGATATTACTGGACAGTAAAAGCTGTAAATGATGGAGGTACAACTGAAACCGAAACATGGTCGTTCGTTACAACATTAGGCGTTCCTGAAAATGTAATAACAGAAAATGAGGAGATTGTTACTATAGGCGACGAGATTACTATCTCATGGAATACTGTTGAAAAAGCTGCTTCATATAATGTTTATGTTGGAGACAAGAAAGTTAATACAGAAGCAATAGTAGGCAATGAATACACCTTTGCAATCAATGCTTATAACAGCACAGAAGGCGTGAATATCACTGTAACAGCTGTTTACACTGACTTAGGAGAATCGAAGAAATCTGAACCAGTTAATATTAAAGTAAAAGGTAAAGGTACTATAAAAGGTATTGTTACCGATGGTTCAAATCCAGTAAGTGGTGCAGTAGTTGTTATTGCAGGTACAGAAGAGTTTGGAGAGTCAATGACTTATAATACAACTACAGACTTCGAAGGTAAGTTCGAGGTTGAAACATTGGTTGGTTCATATAAAGTATCTGTTTCAAGATTAGATTATCAAGATGCAGAGATGAATGGCGTTGAGGTTGAACATGTTATGGATAATGAAATTGAAATGGTAATGCAACCAAATCCTGAAGTGTCAATTGACGTTACATCTGTTGATTTATACTATGAATCAAAGACAACATGGACAACAGACGAATATGAAACATTCAATGTTTATAGAAGAAATGTTGAAACAGGCGATGTTGAAAAGATAGCTTCCGACATTACAGCAAAGCAATTAAATGATGCAGACTGGGCAGAATTGGAAATAGGTGACAAATATGAATATGGAGTTACGACTTATGCTCCTGGTGGAATTGCACAATTTATAAATGAAGGATTTGAACACAGTGGTGTAATGCCAGAAGGATGGACAAGATATTCAAGCTATGCTTATGTACAAGGTTGGTACTTCAATAATTCGTATGCTAATAATGGAACTTATAGTGCTTATGTACGTTCTTCTACAGCTGGATATATATTTAAATTAACCACCCCAGAAATTGACTTGAATGAATGTAACTCAGCTTCTTTAAGTTTCTATTACAAGAATTATCCGTATATATATTGGGGTCAAAATTATGGAGATAATAATTTTAAGGTAAAGGTAACAAACTTAGATGATAATAAATCGGAATATATCCAAATGGATAATAATGTGTCAGAATATCAATATAAAGAGATAGATTTGAGTAATTATGTTGGTAAGAGAATTCAAATTGATTTTGAATGCACTACAGCTCAGTGGGCAGAAACATACATCGACGATGTTGTAGTATCAGCAGTTCCAATGGTAGAGTCAAAAGTAAACTGGTCTCCTGCTATTACAAAAGAGGCTTGGAGTGTGTTTAATGGCTCACACGGTACAGAATGGAACAATTCTCTCAACTGGAAAGGAACTTATCCGCAAACCGCCACTGTGAATGTCGTTATAGATGCAGCAGCAGTGTTGAATACAGACCTCGCAATAGTCAAAAATATGATGATAAATAGTGAAGCTTCCTTGACACTTCCTGAAGGAGTAAAACTTATGGTGGGAGGCCGTTTAATGAATACTGTAGCAGCTAACTTGCTCATCGAAGACGGCGCTCAAATATATCATACATCAGAAGGTGTAAAAGCTAAATTAAATATGAATCTTAACAGACCTGAGGTGTGGTCCGCAAATAATAGAGAAGGATGGAACTTTGTGGCTTCTCCATTCACAGATGTCAATATACCTCAATTCACAGGCTTTGGATTTGATGAATATGACTACGACCTGTATAAATATGATGGATCACAAGAGGCAGAATGGCTTAACCATAAAGACGCAGCTAACAATGGTGCTTTTGAGTCAGCTAATTTCGATTTAGGCATTGGTTATTTGTTGTCGCACGAACAAAAAGAAACAGTTTCTTTTGCTGGTACACTTAGCAACGCTCAATATTATTCATGGGATAATCTGTCATATACAACAGGTTCAATCAAAGACCACGCTAACTTCCACCTCCTCGGCAACCCATTCACTTTCGATATGGACTTAAGAGGCTTCTATTTTGAAAATATGGTAGAAGGCTGCGCTGTATTAAATGCAGCAGGTAATGCTTATGTTTACAAAACAACTGGCACTATCCCTGTTGGCGACGCATTCTTCGTAAAGACAACAGACTATGATCCTTCAGTATCTTACGGAAATGCAAATAGTAAGAGAGGTAGAGATGAGGAAGTTGAAAGCATCAACCTCATCGCTACAGGCAAAGAAGGCAGCGATAACGTGATCATCAGCCTCAGCGGCGCTGAAAAAGAAGGCTTCAACAAACTCCAAAACTTCAACGAAGGCATCGCTAACATCTTCGTGGCTAAGAACGACACCCGTTACGGTATAGCTAACTTCGACAGAGAAGTGACAATGGTTGACGTGGCTTTCGAAGCAACTCAAATGGGTAACTACACCATCGCTGCTCAACCTAATGGTAAATTCAAAACTCTCACCTTGGTTGACCGCTTCACAGGAATTGAGACAAATTTATTGGTTGAAGACTATAACTTCACAGCAACAAGCAACGACGACTACAACCGTTTCATCGTTAAATTAAAAGTCAACGGACAAGAGCCAACAGACAACAGCCATTTTGCATACGTTTCTGGCGAAGACCTCATCCTCAACATCGAAGGCTCTGTACAAATCATCGATATGATGGGCAGAGTTGTCTATACAAGCGAAGTTGAAAGCGCAAACAACAGAATCAACGTAAGCGGCTTCAATAATGCAGCATACATTATCAGAGTTATTAATGAAGAAGGAGTTAAAGTACAAAAAATAATTTTATAAATGACAACAGTCAACAGACAACAGACAACAGACTTCGTCCAAAATGCATACCCAAGGACTGTTGACCGTTGACCGTTGTCCGTTGACTTTTCAAAAAGAAAAAAATATGAAAAAATACATAATAACATTAGT
>JAFTUF010000050.1 GCA_017466405.1 Bacteroidales bacterium | reverse complement strand
TGTTACAAAAATAGTAAAAAAAACACTTGCGTACCCCAAAATAGGGTGCGCAAAAGAGTTAAAACGCTGTTTATCTACAACTTATATTTTTACTAAAAATAGAGTGACGAAGTCAGGAGGTATCGTTTGATAAAATTTTAGAACTTTAAAAATAGGAAACCTGAGAATAATTTTCTCGGGTTTCTTTTTTTGTAAGGGTGAAATCTGAAGATGATTATTATGCGGAAAAACAAAAATAAGGTGTTTAGAAAAAAATAGATATCATGGGTGCTGATGAATTGTTTGCGGAATATGAAGCCGCAAACGGACAATTGGCGAAAACGAATTATTATTTGGACAAATACGCACGTCAGTCGCTTACAGGTGAATTATTGGCTATAAACTTACAGCCTCGAACTCCATAACTTCAAAATCTGATAAAACTCAAAGACGAGACGTATCAATGACATATTGTTTATTTCTATATGTGTCATTGGTACGTCTCTATCATTATCTCTGACTTTTTACAAAAAACGCTTGTTTTTATCTCTGACTTTTTACAAAATGATTATCTTTGTAATAAATATTTGAACTATGGAATTCCTTTATCCTAATATGCTTTATGCGCTTTTCGCTCTGCTGATTCCTGTTGTTATTCATCTCTTTAACTTCAGAAGACATAAGACGGTTTATTTCAGCAATACATCAATTCTCAAGACTATCGAACAGGAAAACTCCAAGACGAAGAAAATAAAGTATCTCATCACTATGATAATGAGAATGCTGTTCATAGCAGCTCTCGTAATGGCGTTCGCTTTTCCTTATAAGAAAAATACAAATACCATAAACAATAACGCCGATAATCTCATCGCGGTTTATATCGACAACTCGATGAGCATGCAGTCGCTCTCAAAAGAAAAGACGCTCTTCGACGACGCTCGCTCTTCTGCGTCTGATGTCGTTAATGAACTGAATCAGGCGGCTAAATATGTGCTGCTTTCCAACGACAGAGATCCTGTCAACGAATATCCGATGAATAAAGACGAGATGTTGATTCGTCTCGGCGAGATGAAGTCGGAGGCTGCCTCATGTTCTTTTGCGGAGATTTATGATAACCTCTCGTTCATAAAGTCGAAGAATGGCTTTAAGACAGCGACACTTTTCGCTTATTCCGATTTTCAGAAGAATATGATGGAAATTGATGACCTTAAAGTAGATACTACCATTCAAGTCGTGGCGGTGCCTCTTAAGTCGGAGTTTCAGAATAATATATATATCGACACTGCTTGGCTGCAGTCGCCGGTCTTACAGAAAGATATGACCAACGAACTCAACGCGCGTATCGTCAACGAGACATCTAACGAGATAAAAGGTCTTCCTGTAAATTTCTCGATAGATGGAAACAATGTGGCTTACACAACAGCCGATATCCCTGCAAATTCCTTCGCGATGGTCAATATGCAGTTTGTGGTGGAAAACGACGGCTATAAAAAAGCGAAGGTCTCTGTCAATGATTCTCCAATCACATTCGACGACGAGTATAATTTGGTTTTGAAAATACGCCCTGAAATCAATGTAATCGAAATTACCAATAGCCAACAGCCAATAGCCAACAGTCTTAGTCTTTTATTTGATGACGATGCTCTTGTCAATTATCAGTCGATGAATCAATATAATATCGACCAGAATGTTATCAACGAGGCTCAGATGATTGTGCTTGATGCTGATGTCAACGAAACGCTGCAACAGTCGTTGCTCGATTTTGCCTCACAAGGAGGAAGTCTCTTGATTCTCAATAATGAAAATACTGATAACTCATATCTTTACAATAATCTCGGACTTAAGAAATCTTATTTGGACGAGAATCCAACCAAGGTGGAATTTATAGCGAAGAAAAATATGTTTTTCGACGATGTCTTCTTGAAACTTCCCGACAATGCTGAATTGCCGGAAGTATATAAGCATATTCGTTTTAACATCCTTAGAAACAGCAATGCCTTAAATATAATATCGTTACAGAATGGCGATCCTCTTTTTGTGATGAGTCAGCATGGAAAGGGAAAGGTCTTTGTCTCAACGGTTTCTCTCGATGAAGAATGGTCTGATTTGACGAGTCATGCTTTGTTCGTTCCTTTGATGTATAAGATGGCTTTGGTAGGTGGCGGTATCACCGATTTGTCATATACCTTAGGCGTTGATAAATATGTCAATATTAACGAAATGCAGATGATGCTCGATGATAGGATTAGTCTTAAGAGCGAGAATGGCATGTATGAGATATTCCCTATAGTTGAGAATCGCAATAATATCAACTATTTGTATTTCTTTGAAGATCTGCCTTCGTCAGGATTTTATGATGTGTATAGAAATGAAGATTTTGTCTCGACATTGGCATGGAACGACGATAGAAAAGAGTCGGAGATGAGCTTTGTCGGAAAAGATGATTTGTCGGATATGATGAATAAGAAGGAGATGAATCTTCTTGCGACTATTGATTATGAAGAACTTGAAACGGGAGATGTGATGAAAGCTGTTGTCGGTGACAATCAGTTATGGAAAGTTTTTGTCGTTTTAGCCTTGATTTTTTTGTTGATAGAAATTTTGGTTTTGCGATTTTTTAAATGATGATTTTTGTTGAAAAGTTTTTGATTGTTAATGTCGCAAAATATGAATTAAAATCGTTATCTTTGCCAAATGGTGAGAAGAAAAAGTGAAGTTGATATGTTTAAAATTTGATAAGGATTAAGGAAGGTTTGTGAAGTAGATTAAATTATTATCGACTATGGATTATAAGAGTTTAAGGTTTACTATTTTCTGTATCAATAACGTTGCAGCATATCTTGGTAGAGGTGCAAAGGAAATCTATCATTTGATGCAAGATTCAGATGTTATTGATGGTTATATAGTACCTTGCTATGATACGTTACACACATTCTCCAAGGAATATATTGTCGATGATTTGATTTCACTAATGCAAAAGAAAGGAGTGCTTTTATGATTTTGTATCATACATCTACTGTGGAGATACAACGTCCTGAATTGTCATATTCACGTCCACGTCTTGATTTTGGCAAAGGTTTCTATCTAACTTCGCTTCGTACTCAGGCAGTTGCTTATGGAGAACGTTTCTTGAGACGTGGTGATACAGCTGTCCTAAATACTTATATTCTTGATGAAGAACGAGAAAATTGTTCGCATAAGATATTTAATGCATACGATGCTGAATGGCTTGATTTCGTTACGGCTTGCCGTAAAGGCATACGAAATGAATTGTATGATATAATAGAAGGCGGAATCGCTGATGATCAGGTGTTCGATACTATTGATTTATATTTTTCGGGAGTTTATACAAGGGAACAAGCGCTTGACCAATTGAGATATAAAAATCCGAACCATCAAGTGTGTATTGCTTCACAAAATATAATTGATAAATATTTACATTTTAAATCATCTGAAATATTATAATTATGCAAGCTAATGCCGCGATATTACAAATGAAATATGCTCGTATCGTGAAGATGTTCGCTGAACAGGCCGGACTATCATACGAAGAGGCTTTGGGCAAATTTTATGATTCGACGACATACGATCTCATAAGTAATGGTGTCGCGGATATGCATTGTTTTAGCGACGAATATCTCACAGATGAACTTTTAATTGAATTTGGATATAAATGTTATGGAAGAGAATAAAGACAATAATATCGAAGAGCAAAATAACATTGAAGAACAGAATAATATAGAAGACGGTGTTCGTATTCAGCAGGGCGACACTTTTAGGGTGATTCCTCTCAAAGGCTTGATTGATAACTGGTTTATCGATTACGCTTCGAGCGTTATCCTCGACAGAGCCGTTCCTGAGATAAATGACGGCTTCAAACCTGTGCAGCGTCGTATTCTCCATTCTATGAAGGAATTGGAAGACGGACGTTATAACAAGGTCGCTAATATCGTCGGTAATACCATGAAATATCACCCTCATGGCGACGCTTCCATCGGTGACGCCTTGGTGAACCTCGGACAGAAAGACTTGCTCATCGACACCCAAGGTAACTGGGGTAACATACTGACTGGCGACCCGGCAGCTGCTCCTCGTTACATTGAGGCTCGTCTATCAAAATTTGCTTTGGACGTCGTGTATAACCCAAAAACCACAGAATGGAAATTCTCATACGACGGACGTAACAAAGAACCAGTAACTCTTCCTGTAAAATTTCCTCTCTTGTTAGCTCAAGGTGCGATGGGTATCGCAGTGGGTCTCAAAGTTGAGATACTTCCTCATAACTTCAACGAACTCATCGATGCTTCTATAGCATATCTCCGCGATGAGCCTTTTGTCTTGTATCCCGACTTTAAGACCGGCGGTATGATAGACGTGCGTGGATATAACGACGGTGCTCGCGGATGCAAGGTACAGGTGAGAGCTAAGATAAATCAGTTAGATAAAAAGACTTTGGTTATCACTGAGATTCCTTACGGAACAACGACCGGATCTCTGATAGATTCCATTACTAAGGCAGGCGAGAAAGGTCAGATAAAAATACGTCGCGTCGATGATAACACATCTCGTAATGCAGAGATTGTGATACATCTCGCACCTGGCGTATCTCCTGACCAGACAATAGACGCTCTTTATGCCTTCACTCAATGCCAGATGTCGCTTAACAGCCTATGTACCTGCGTCATCAGAAACCAACATCCTGAGTTCACAACGATTTCGGCTATCTTGAAAGAAAACACAGATAGAACACTCGACCTCCTCAGCTGGGAACTCAAGATTCATCTCGACGAACTTGAAAGAGACTGGCATTGGATCTCACTCGAGAAGATTTTCTTCGAGAAACGTATATATAAAATTTTGGAAAAAGACGCCGACTCATGGGACGAGCAAATCACTGAGATTGAAAGAGCTTTCGATCCTTATCGTCCGATGCTGAAGGCTGAGATAACACGCGACGACGTGCTTCGTCTCTGCGAGAAGCCTGTTAGAAAGATTTCTAAGTTCGATATTAAAAAGGCTGAGGAACAGATTCTCGATATTGAGAACCAAATAGAAAAAGTTAAATACGACCTCGACCATATCGTCGATTATACCATCAACTTCTATAATGAGATAAAGAGAAAACACGGCAAAGGTCGCGAGCGTAAGACAGAGATACGCAATTTCGACAATATCTCTGCTGTGGCTGTAGCTGCTAACAACGAGAAACTCTACGTCAACAAGGAAGAGAGCTTCATCTGTACCTCGGCAGGCTTAAAGAAAGAACAAAACAAAGACGCTTATATTTTTGTGTCGGATTGTTCCGACTTGGACGACATCATTGTCTTCCGCGAGAATGGAACATTTATGGTTACGAAACTACAGCCTAAGTGTTTCGTCGGACCGGAGAAGATTATCCATGCCGATGTCTTCCATAAGAACGACGACAGAACCGTTTATAACATGGTGTATCGTTCCGGTAAGGCAGGCTCGCCTTATTATGTGAAGCGTTTCTCCGTGAAGGGAATAACGCATGATAAAGACTACGACCTTACCATGGGAGAGCCTGGCTCTAAGGTGGTTTATTTCTCCGCAAATCCTAATGGCGAGGCGGAGGTCATCAAGGTGATGCTTCGTCCGCAGCCTAAACTTAAGAAGACATCTTTCGACTATAACTTCGCTGACCTTATGATTAAAGGACGCGCTAGTAGAGGCAACAAACTCACCAATCATCCTATCAACAGAATATTCAAACGCGACGAAGGTGTCTCTACATTGGCGGCACGCGAGATTTGGTACGACGACACAGTAGGACGTCTCAACGCCGACAAGAGAGGAACGCTGATAGGTGAATTCTCCGGCGACGACAAGATATTGCAGATTTTCTCTAATGGCGAATTTAGATTGTCGGGCTACGACCTCTCAACGCACTTCGACGACGATATGACTCAGATAATGAAGTTCGAGCCTTCGACGACATTCACCGTTATCTACATAGAAGGCGAGACGAAGCTGATGTATATTAAACGTTTTGAGATAGATGAAGACACGCCTTTGAATAAGAGGATTTCGTTTATCGGCGAACATAAAGACGCTCAATGTCTCATGATAAACATGGATATATTGCCGCGTCTGTTGCTGAAATTCAACGACAGTCCTTCAGGAAAACAATATGATGACGAAGAACTCAATGTGGCAGAATATATAGGAGTGAAGAGCTATAAAGCTAAAGGCAAGAGATTATCGACACACGATGTTTCGTCATATACTTTCCTCGAACCTTTTGAACCACAACAAGAAGAGGTGGATGAAGTAGAGGAGGAGACAACGGAAGAAAATACAGAACAGGATGCAGTAGATAATACTGATGATATGAATCCTGCTTCAAACGGCAGCGACGATAACTTCTTCTCTGAAGACGACGGAGTGCAGTTGACATTATTTGAATAAATAGACATATTATGAAAATCAAGAATCTAATAGCAATTATTACTTTCTGTATTGTTCTTATATCGTGTTCGCAGCCAAAGCGCTTGGCTTACGATTTCGTCAATAAGTCGAGGGGCGCAGCGGTGGCATTCTATGTTCCTAAAGAATTGAAAAAAGAAAACATCAGAAAAGATTGTAACCCTAACAATATTGACTTAGTTACTTTAGACGAAGAACAGCTGCGCGACACTATAGAGGCAAGAACTAAGATTGTCAATAAGATAGATGACGAGAGATTTCTTGATGTCATGATAGCTTCTTTTGAAGAGACATTGAAAGACTATAACCTGAAACTCGAATATTGGGAAACCGAAGACACAAAACCAGATTCTTTGCATTGGGTTGTTGATTTGTCGCATATTGAAGTCGTTGAGTTAGTCGAGCATCTCTTGACACATTGTGGCGTAGAAGGAAATTACGAGTTCCTTCCATCGACGACAGTCAATGTGGCTTCTTGGTTTGAGCTTATCAACGATGATAACTCGCATCGTCTTTTCACAGAACAAAACTACGGCGAATACATAATAGACTGTTATTATACATTGGATACAGCGAATAATCTTGTGATAAACGCGGAGTTTCAACGACTCAGCATTGACGGCTTTTATGACTTCGCTGTGATGTTAGGAAAACTCTATGCAGGATATACTTACGATTTCTTCATGAACGATTATGTCAGAAAGGAGATGATTAGAAAAGAAAAAGACTACGACGAGGAGTATATGTACCTGCGCTATGACCCTTACGAGATGTTCATTTACGGCACATACAAAGACAAGCTGATTAGGATGGAAGAGTAAGGCTTGGAACTATGCGAATGCTCCTGTTTTACATATTATTCGCTTTGCTCAGACAACAGACAACAGACAACGGACAACAGACTTTGTCCACGTTTGTTGCGCCTTGTACGGACACATTGAATGTGTCCTCACATATAATATGTCAACAGACAACAGACAACGGACAACAGATAAAGTCGCCAAGTCATCAAGTCTCCGAGTCACCAAGTAAGGGTGTCCCAAACAACTCGGTGACTTGGCGACTCGGTGACTCGGCGACTTATTACGAATATCAAATCCATCTCGCCGACTCTCTTTATAAAAACTATCTCCCGCAGTATAATTTTGACGAGGTTAAAGCCGCAGTAGCGTTCTTTGATAGCCTTCGGCTGACAACAGTCAACAGTC
>JAFTUF010000049.1 GCA_017466405.1 Bacteroidales bacterium | reverse complement strand
ATATTTTCCACATGATAGCGGTATGGAAGATTTTGCAAATTTATCTGTGAAACATTATTCAAAGTTGATAATAAAAAACAACACGAATTTACATTTCAGTGAATTCGTGTTGTTTTGTTTTATTATATCTTTCCGTTTTCTTTAAGCCATTTGGCTTCATCACGCAGCGTCTCTTCAATTGGACGCGTCTTATATCCTAACTCTCGCTCAGCCTTGCTGTAGTCGAACTTGTTGTTCCTCTTTAGATTATAAACAGAGAAGGTTGTCATCATTGGCATTTGTCCTGTCTTGGCAGCTTTTTTCTCCATCTTCTTCGCAATCTTCTCAGCCATTTTAATAGGCAAGAAGAATTTTATTGGTTGGCAGCCGAGTTCTTGTTGAAGCAAATTGCTTAATTTCTTAAGAGTGATTACTTCGTTGCCGAGAATATAACCTTCACCGACTCTTCCTTTATCGGCGGCTGCAATACAACCAGCTGCTAAGTCTCTGACATCAACTAAGTTGAAAGAACCGTTAATTCCGACAGGCATCTGACCCTTTATGATTTTTATGATAGTGGAAGTCGTTTCGCTGATGGCATTGTCGTTAGGACCGAAGATTCCGGTAGGATAAACGACGCAGGCTTGAAGTCCACGTTTTTGGATTGCAGTGAAAACATTATTTGTCGCCATAGCTTTGCTTTTGCTGTACCATCCGACGACATGGTCGAGGTTGAAGTCGCTCGATTCTTTAATCTTTTCTTTATGAGGACGTTCTGGAATGGCACCGGTAGAACTTACGTAAACCATCTTTTTACATTCCTTATGTTCAAGACAAAGATCAACAATGTTTTCTGTACCGCCTACGTTAACGTCAAGAACAACTTTTCTATAATTAGGATTGACGGTCACCATGCTTGCGACGTGAATGCAGATAGTCTCAACACCATCTTCAACGGCGAAGAATTTTTCCAATGACTGTTTGTCGCAAAGGTCGCCGTAAACGATTTCAACTTCTTTTGGAATATATTTAGCGGAGGCGTCGCCTTCAAGAACGAAAGCTCTTACTTTGTCGCCGCGTTCCAATAATTGAGCACAGATGTTGCTTCCCAAAAAACCGGCAGCTCCGGTTACAAGATAAAGTGTGTTTGCCATTTCTTCTTATAAGTTTTAATTCAGGTTGCAAAATTACCTCTATATTATTATATGGTTTTTCCAATTTTTCTTTTTAATTGGTATATATTTCCTAATATTTAATTTTATCTGCTTCGGGATATTTAATTTTAAGTATTTTTGCGAAAAATTGAAACGAGATGGATAATTATTTTGATTGGCAGTCGAAGGTTAAGGGACATGTGCCGGATGACATGAGGATAGGAGACGATTTGATAATATTAGAAAACTACGATTTTAAGGAATCGGCTTATGTGCCTCGTAAAGTTAATGTAACAACATTTATTCTGATGGATAGTGGCAATAGTAGGACAATCGTTGACGGAAAGGAATATTGTCTCCAAGCACCATGTATGGCTGCTGTGTTGCCACATCAAACCTATTGTTTTTTAGAAGCTTCCGACGATATAAAGATAAGAGTAGTAATAATGTCGCAGCAGTTTACTTTGGATTTGGGTTCGGCATCTTTTCGTAAGATGATTCAGGATAATCCTGTCATCGACATTAGTTCTGACATGGTTTCTTTCAACACATATTATAAGGTGTTGCTTAACGCTGTAAGGTCGCCGTTCAAAGCGTTTCGTTTGGAGACGGCAAAACATCTTACTATGTCGATGATATATTATTATGCGCAGCGACTTGAGAATATCGAGAAAGATAAGAAGAAAAAAGAGCTTGTCTATGAGAGATTCTGCGATGACGTGAGAGAATATTATAAGATAAACCGCAGCATTCCTTTTTATTCTGGACGTCTTGGCGTTAGTTCTAAATATCTGACAGACATTGTGAAAGAAAGAACAGGAATGACAGCGAACGATTATATCGACAGGCAAACAATCATAGAATGTGAGGCATTGCTTTCATCTACAGAGTTGAGTATTCAGCAGATTAGTAGAAAGATGAGTTTCCCTTCATGTTCAGTTTTCGGCAAATTTTTTAAACGAGTCACGGGAATGTCACCGACAGAATATAGGGAGAAGACGCAATGAACAAAAAGATTTCATATTTAAAATGGCGTAACAGGGTGGAGGAGATAACGCCCGAAGACCATCGCATCGGCACTGATATTATGCTTATTGATGACAATTACGCTTCTCGTGCGGAACTCAGCCTCGACAACGAACCCTTTAAAATAGACATGACGATGGCTATCATTTACGAGCAAGGCACCGCCGACTTGAAGATAAACATGAAAGAATATCACGTCGAAGCACCTTGCGTATTGATGGTTCTCAACGATCAGATATATCAGCCGATGGGACATTCTAATGATTTGAAGATGAAAATTATTCTGATGTCGCGTTCGTTTTCTGATAGTCTGTTCGTTAACTCCGGAGAGATATTGTCGCTACAGTCTTCTGTCATAAAAAATCCTATTATGAGGATTGAAAACGAAGAGAATGTATTTGGTCAGTTTTATCAGCTTTTACTTAACATTGCCGCTTCGCCACGTCAAGAATATAAACTCGATGCGGCGCGACATCTCACCTTGTCGATGTTTTATGGATATTCGCATCTTAAGCACGAGGTGATGGATGTGAAATCGGCATCGAATAGACGAGACGAGATAATCACTACTTTTACGGAACTAATAAGCAAGCATCATAAGAAGGAGAGAGAAGTTTCGTTTTATGCTGACAAGATGTGTATTACGCCAAAATATCTCTCACAAGTTATTAAAGACCAATATGGAAAGACAGCTTTGGATTTGATTGAGGAATATGTCATAGCTGAAGCAAAATCGCTGCTTTTATCAACGAAGATGTCGATACAACAAATAAGCGATGAACTTAATTTTCCATCACAGTCAGTTTTTGGAAAATACTTTAAGAGAGTTACGGGTTTATCACCGAAAGAATATAGGTATAAGATTTAAGGTTTGTCAATGGAAGAAGATGAATCCGATGTAACAACGAGGTCCCATTGGCATATACAAATCTTCACCTCCAAACCCCGTAAGGAAATCAAGCTTCAGTGTGAGGTGTAAAGCATCTGAAACACAGTAGTCGCAGCCAATCATAGGGTCTATGGCGATGAATGGATTTTTGTTTATCACCACATTAGGCTCAGGATTCCAATCGTGGTTGTCGCCTTCAAAGATAA
The DNA here is from genome assembly GCA_017466405.1 of Bacteroidales bacterium. GTDB lineage: Bacteria > Bacteroidota > Bacteroidia > Bacteroidales > F082 > Limimorpha. The sequence goes on along the minus strand of JAFTUF010000049.1, from coordinate 26,072 downwards.
AGCAGTCCGTCAATGCGCCTCCTCCGATAGTGACTCCGACGTATGGCATGAACTTGCCGAACTGCCAGTAGAAGTCGTTCAATAGTCCGGCCCAGAATGTCTTCATGTAACTGCCGTTATCCATAAGTTTTAAGGTTGAGACATAACCTTCAGTTCCGATACGATAATGATTTCCAAAGTGGAATCGTATTGCGCCGCCGATACCTTTAGTTATTCCTTCAGGCGCATAATCCAATGTCTTGACATTAGTAGATATATAACCAGCATGAAGCATCATGCCGCCGTCGTATCCTTTAAATAATTTTTCTTTAGGCGCATCTTGCGCAAAAACATTCAACGAAATAATAGCAAAAACAAGTAGTAATAATTTTCTCATGATTTATATTCTAAACAAATTCTTCTAATAGTCAAAGTCAGTGTCAAAGTCGGTGTCAAAGTCAGTGTCAGTGTCAGTGTCAGTGTCAAAAGTCAGTGTCAAACTTAATCATCAATTTCCTTAAACGTCAGCATTGGTATGTTGAGGTTCAAGAAATCATCTTTGTTGATTTTGTCGCGGAAGATGAAATCGAAGAAACCTTTGCGATATGCGATGAACGAACTTAGACTTATGTCGTTACGTTCGCAGAATATCTTAAGAGCTTGAGGTGCATTAGTCGTGTGAACAAGTTGGAAATGAATCTCGCCGTCAAATTCTTTTTCAAGAAATGCCTGTTCCAATTTTTCCATTTTGATGGCTTCTTCTTGGCTTTCGGAATTTTCCACGAAATGAATCACGTGAATGTGAGGTTTGTACGGTTTCAAAATCTTGAATATTCTATCGATTGTTATGATGTCATTCTCGCTGAAGTCGGTTGCATAAACAACTTCCTTGCTTTCTCTCCAGCTGTAGCCCTCAGGAATGAAAAGCATAGGAACGTCGCATTTCGTCATGACGCTTTTTACAAGACTACCTTCAAGGAAACGTTTGCCACCTTTGCCGCGGGTTCCTATTAATATAAGGTCTGGATTTTCCTTCTTGGATAATTCTATCAACTCATCCTCAGGATCTCCGCTAACCAAAATAGGACGTACTTCAATATTGTCAGCACCTTGTTCCTCAATAAGATTAACAAGATATTCGGTCTTCTCTTTCATGATTTCTTGAGAATTCTTCTCAAGTTCAATGAGAATTTCGGTGGTGAAATAATTGTCGGTGTCCATATTACCAGGATAACAATTGCTGCCGACAAACACATTATCCATATATGCATGGAAAATTATTATCTCACCGCCAGCATCTTTCAAAAAATCAATAGCGTAGGGGAGAAGAACCTTGTTTTCATCTGTGAAGTCAGTCGATAGTATTATTTTCATTCCGTCAAAATTTTGTTCTGACAAAGATAACAATTTCTTTGAAAAAAACAGAAATAATATTGGAAATTTACATTACCTTTGTAAAAATATCTTTAAAACAATATTATGAAAAAAACTTTGCTATCTATACTGATAATTACTTTTTTATCCTCATGTACAAACGATGCGCAATTTGTCTCTCCAATACATCCCATTCCTACGCAGGAGCAGATTGATTGGCATAAACTTGAAACATACGCATTTATTCATTTCGGACTGAATACTTATAATGACTTGGAATGGGGTTATGGCGATACTCCGGCATCTACTTTCAATCCGACAAGCCTCGATTGTGAGCAATGGGTCGCGACATTGAAAAACTGCGGTATGAAAGGTGTTATACTTACGGCAAAACATCACGACGGTTTCTGCTTATGGCAAACAAAAACAACAGATTACAGCATTGCTAACTCTCCTTATAAAAACGGTCGAGGCGATATGGTGAAAGAACTTTCTGACGCCTGCAAGAAACACGGACTTAAATTCGGACTTTATCTCTCGCCCTGGGACAGAAACAATGCATGTTATGCTTATGATGATTATGTGGAGACATATCACAAACAAATAGACGAACTTACGAGTAATTACGGTGACTTGTTTGAATTCTGGTTTGATGGTGCGAACGGTGGTAATGGCTATTATGGTGGAGCCAACGAAACACGTTCTATCGACGCAAAGAAATATTATGATTACGAACGCGCAAGAGATACTATAATAAATCGTCATCACAATGCGATGATTTTCGGTGGAACTTGTCAGACAATACGTTGGGTTGGTAATGAACAAGGTTGGGCTGGCGATACGGATTGGTGCATGATAAATCCAGAGTTACATCAAGATAGACATACTTACCTTACCTACGGTGATGAAAACGGAACTCAATGGATTCCTGCTGAAGTGGATGTCTCTATTCGTCCAGGTTGGTTCTATCATAAAAGAGAAGACCATCTTGTGAAGTCACTGTCGCAACTGACCGACATTTATTATCGTAGCGTAGGACATAATGCAAATCTGCTTCTTAACTTCCCTATAAACCTCGATGGAAAAATTCCGACTCAAGATTCAATAAGAGCAATGGAATGGTATGAAGTGATTTCCAATGATTTTAAAGATAATCTTTTGAAAGATGCCAAGATAAATGTCGATAACGAAAGATGTCGTAAGTTTAAAGCTGAAAACGTGATTGATGACGACTGGGATACTTATTGGGCGACTGAAAACGACTATAACTTTGGGACAATATCATTCTCATTTGACAAGCCTGTGAAAATGAATAGGTTGATCCTTCAGGAATATATCCCTCTCGGACAAAGAGTTAAGGATTTTTATATGGAAGGTGAACTTGACGGAAAATGGTTTAAAATTAATGCATTCGATACTTTATCTACGATTGGATATAAACGCATAGTCCGTTTCAATACTGTCGAACTCGACAAACTTATTATATATTTTGAAGAAAGCAGAGGCCCTTTATGCATAAATAATATCGAGGCTTATTGCGCACCGGTTTTACTTTCAGAACCAATTATTTCCCGTAATTATGACAATCTCGTAAGGATAGAGAATTCAGATAAAAACGCTGCTGTTTATTATACTTTAAATGGTTCTGATCCTGATGAAAATTCATTCAGATATGACAAGCCATTTGTTTTTAATAAAAAAGGTGTGGTGAAAGCGATATCTTACGATCCTATTTCAAAGAAGAAAAGCGAAGTCGCGATTAAAGAGTTTGACATCCCGCACGATTATTTTGAGGTGAAGAATCCTACAGACGGTTTCAAGAAACTTTTCGATGGAAATAACAATGTCGCGATGTATTTAAATATGAATGACTCCATTAAGATAGTCTTTAATAATGAAGAAACGATTTCTGGTTTCAGATATATGCCAAGTCAGAGCAGAGATGCCTCGCGTCATATTGTCGATTATGAAATATATATAGACGGAAAACTTATCAATAGCGGCGCTTTTGGAAATATCAAGAACAACCCGATAGAGCAAATCGTGAGATTTGAAGGAGTTAAAGGAAAGACGATCTGTTTTGTGCCAAAGACGAATACCGATAATGCTAGAAACTGTGGCATGGCGGAGTTCTCGGTGATAACAGACTGAGGTCAATATTATCATAATTTGCCAACTTCATAAGAATATCAACTTCTCATGATGAGTAACGAATAAAGCCAATTACATATAGTTTTGGATGATGACGTCGCGAAGGGTTTCTTTAACAGTTTTATCGCTCTTTAGAATTTCCAGAATCCTTTTCGCTCTGTTATATATTGTGTTGTATGTCTTGCCTGTTACGGCTGAGATATGTTTCTCGTCCATGCCGACTAGATAAAGACATAGATATATGTTGTCGTGCTGCTTCAGCCCTTCGTTGTCGGAGATGATTCTACTGAAAGCGTTGTTAAATGTCTTGTTAAACAGATCGACTATTTCTTTTTCCTGAATTTCGCTTAGCCTTAGATTGGGATATTCCACATTAGTTTTTATGGAATTGTCTTGGTTTATCTCTATGAGACGCTTGCATATAGGATTTTCGTCGAGGAGTTTCTTGAGCTTCATGTCGAAAGGAGCGTGCATGAGGTATCTCTTCGTCTTGATGTCCTGCAGCTCGCTTTCGAGACTCTTTATCTTCTGTCTGATATATTTGTTCTCGGAAGACTTCTTGTCGATTTTCTCTTGCAAGGAGTTGATATAAAACTTCTTCTCGTTTAATTCCTTATCATATTTGTTTTTCTTGATTCTTAGGAGATACATTCCAAATGCAAAGAATATCAGCGTGAGCACTAATATTATACCGAGATAGATCAGTATGTTTTTATAAATTATCTCATTGCGTTTGTTGATTCTGTATTCTTCATATAAGGAAGACAACTCAGTTTTGATAGAAGATAGCATGATTTCCTTGTTGGTATCTTCTGCGAGCATAGGCGCGTATTTGGTGATGAGAGCGTCGTTGCCCATTTGCAGGCTTATCTCAATGATGTGATTGGCTGAGTGTATCTTGGAGAACTTGTTGTAAGGAAAATATTGTTCGTAATAATATAATGCAGAATCCAATATGCCTCTGTAATAATAAATATCGCCTATGACACCGGCTGCTTCCATTCTCTGGTTTTCCGATTCCAAGGTGTTATATTGATTCAGCATTTTAGCTAAAGGCTCTTCGTAATATCCCATTTCGTACATGATGGAGGCATTGATTCTTTCGATATCGTATTTAAGAGGGGAGTCTTTGTCATAGTCCGCTAACAAGGAATCCGCTAGGTTCAGATATTTGAAAGACTTGTCGTAGTCGTAGTTGTGACCATGCATCATCGCTATCATAATGTTGTTGCGAATGACAGCGCTCATGTTGTTCTCCGATTCAAACAGTTTGTTCGCATCGTTGAGGCATTCTATTGCAGCATCATAAACGTCGAGCCAATAAAGTATGTCGCTAAGTCTTACATAAACAAGAGCCTTGAAATGTACTATCTCGGTATTTCTTGCTTGTATGGCAGGAATATTTTCTATTTGTTCAAGCGACTCGAGATAATTGATGAATGCTTTTTTGTAGTTCTCGTGTTCTTCTTCAGCCACGCCTCTGTAATATCTCACTCTCGAGTGTTGGTATAAGACGTCTTTGTTTCTGGGGTATAGATTGGTAAGGCTGTCGTAATAAGCAGATGCCTCTATCAACTCGGTGTTGTTGATATGTTCGAGGTCGCATTTGTATCTTGCCTCAGCTAAAAGAACGTGATATTCGTAAAACTCAGCTCTCTTTAGATTCATAAGCTCTGTGGAATTGCCCAACTTTTCAAGCATATCTAAAGCCTGTGACGGATTTGACGACATCGTCTTGTTAATCTTTCTTAAGACACCATAATGGTATGGCATCTCGGTTTCTGAAAATAATCTGAACTTCGAACATGAAGTTAAGGTAAATGTAGTAAACAAAGTAATGAATAGTAAAAAAAATAGACCTCTCCTCATTTCTGAAAATATTTAAACGCAAAAATATAAAATCTTTTCTAAAGATAAAATTTAAAATGTTCAATTTGAGAAAAATACTTTCTAAAACAGTATTATTTCCGTTTAATGTCGAGTTGTTTCATTAAGAAAAAATCTTTTCGACATTTGTCTTTTGCCATCAGACTTTTTTCTATCTTTGCGCCTTGATTCATTAAGCATTAATTCATTAAAAAATATATAATTATGTTTACCATAGTTAGAAAAGAAGAGTTAGCTCAAGAGACATTTTTATTTGAGATTGAAGCACCTCGTTTGGCAAAATCAGCGTTGCCAGGTCAGTTCTTAATTGTTAAGATGACAGAGAAGTCGGAACGCATTCCGTTAACTATCAGCGATTATGATGTTGAAAAAGGTACTATTGTTATTGTATTTAAAGCCATAGGTAAATCAACAAGAAAAATGGCAGAATATAATGTTGGCGATAAATTTGCCGACGTTGTAGGTCCTTTGGGAAGACCATCGGAATTCGTTCATCTCAGCGACGAAGAACGTAAGAACAAGAGATTCGTATTTGTTGGTGGCGGCGTAGGTATCGCTCCAATTTATCCACAAGTCAAGTGGTTGTATGAACACGGCGTTAAAGCTGATGTTATCGTAGGAGCCAAAACCAAGAGCCTCCTCGTTTATGAAAAAGAACTTGATGCTATATCTAATTTGTATGTCACTACAGATGACGGGTCTTCACAATATAAAGGTTTGGTGACTGAGATGTTGCAGCGTCTCGTCGATGAAGGAAAACAATATGACGAAGTCATCGCTATCGGACCGCTCATCATGATGAAATTCGTTTCTCAGCTTTCATCGAAACTCGGTATCAAATGTACAGTAAGCCTTAACTCCATTATGGTCGATGGTACTGGTATGTGCGGTGCTTGTCGTGTCAGCATAGGTGGCGAGACAAAATTTACCTGCGTCGATGGTCCAGAGTTCGACGGAGCATTAGTCGATTTCGACAATGTGATGAAACGTCAGGCTATGTACAACAATGTAGAAGGTCATAAGATCTTAGAAAGAGAAGAGAAAGAGGAAGGTCACGTTTGTCATGTCGGCGGCATAGCGGAAGAGATGCGCGACAACAAGAAACGTGTTCCTGTAAGAGAACAAGATCCAAAGGTAAGAGCAACCAACTTTGAAGAAGTATGTTATGGCTACGATGCAGAAGAGGCTATCATAGAGGCACAACGCTGCTTGAAATGTAAGAATCCTCAATGCGTCAAGGCTTGTCCTGTCAATATTGAAATTCCTCAGTTTGTCAATTGCGTCGCTGAAGGCAGATTTGAAGATGCAGCACGTGTCATCAATAGAAGTTCTGCACTTCCTTCAGTATGCGGCCGTGTTTGTCCTCAAGAGTCACAATGTGAAGGCTCGTGCGTTATGGGTAAAAAATTCGAGCCTATCGCTATCGGTAAACTCGAACGTTTCGTTGGCGACTGGTCACGCGACAATGGTATTGAATTTGAGAAACCAAGTGCAAAGAACGGACATAAGGTAGCTGTAGTAGGTAGCGGCCCTGCTGGTATCACCTGCGCTCAAGACTTGCTTATGATGGGTTATGATGTTACTGTATTTGAAGCTCTTCATGAATTAGGCGGCGTCTTGTCGTATGGCATCCCTTCATTCCGTCTTCCAAAGGAAACAGTAGTGCGTCATGAGATTGACAATGTCAGAAAGATGGGTGCTAAGTTCGAGAAAGACGTCATCATCGGACGTACTGTCACCATCGACGATTTGATGGAAAAAGAAAACTTCGAGGCTGTGTTTATCGGCTCAGGAGCTGGTCTTCCAAAATTTATGAACATCCCTGGCGAGAACCTCTGCGGCGTAGTATCGGCTAATGAATTCTTGACAAGAAATAATTTGTTGTTCGCATATAAAGAAGGTTTTGAGACACCTAACTTCGTAGGTAAGAGAGTAGCTGTTGTTGGTGGCGGTAATGTGGCAATGGACGCTGCTCGTACAGCATTGCGTCTCGGAGCTGAGGTGTCGATAGTCTATCGTCGTTCTGAGAAAGAACTTCCTGCACGTCTCGAAGAGGTGCATCATGCTAAAGAAGAAGGTATTGTGTTCCGTATGCTCACCAATCCAAAAGAGATTTTAGGTGACGAAAACGGCTGGGTCAAAGGTATGAGATGCGTTGAGATGGAACTCGGCGAACCTGATGCTTCTGGACGTAGAAGTCCTATTGAGAAAGCCGGCTCCGACTTTATCCTTGATGTGGATATGGTCATCATGTCACTCGGCACTTCTCCAAACCCATTGATTCTTAGCACTACAAAAGGACTTGAAGCTAACAGACATAAATGTCTCATCGCTGATGAAGTCACAATGCAGACAACACGCGAAGGTGTGTTCGCCGGCGGTGACGCAGTGAGCGGAGCTGCAACGGTAATCCTCGCTATGGGCGCAGGTAAGAAAGCAGCTAAAGGTATCGATGAATATATCAAGAATAAATGTGCAATCAACAATTGACAATTAACAATGTAGGGACGTCATATTATGGCGTCCTTACTTTATTTTAAATTTAATTTCAATATCATGAAGAAAATAATAATTGCAGTGATAATGACAGTGTTTGCTGTCACGGCTTTCTCTCAACAAATTTATAACATCAAGACATCCAATCTTCAGGATGGCAAGTATGAACAATATTTTGGAACTGTAAAGGTCTCAGGCGAGGTGATGAATGGAGTTAAGGAAAGTTCCTGGGTGGAGAATCATCCTAATAGTGAACTCCCACATTTCATCATTCAATATAAAGACGGCAAGAAAAATGGCCTTTATCTAGAATTTGACAAACAAGGTAATATAATCAAGAAGATAGACTACAAAAACGATTTGATTGACGGTCTTAACTGTGTATGGAACAAAGGCGGACGTCTTTCTGTCAAACAAGAATATAAGGAAGGTCAACTTGATGGCCAATCAATGATTTATTATGATAACGGTTTTATTCAGGAAGAGTCGAATTATAAAGAAGGAAAAAGACATGGCATGACATTCTGGTATTCATACGCCGATAAGATGCAAGGACCAAAGGCAGTGATGTACACATATCAAAACGGACTCTTCGAAGGAGTTCAGGAGACTTATTATGAAGACGGAAGAGTGATGACTCAGAAGATGTTTTCAAATAATATTGCCAACGGTCCAGCTGTAGAATATTACGAAGACGGCAGCGTTAAGTCGGAATGCACATATAAAAACGGCGAGTTGAAAGGCAGAGTGAAAGAATATAAGAAAGGAGAGAAGGTGGTGGAATAATATCTGTTTTATTCCATTCCTCTCAAATCCTTATATAATTGAACCGCATATAAATCAGTCATGTTGGAGATGTAGTCCAAGGCGACTTGTATTTGCGAGTAGGTGTCTTTCTTATCGCTCTTGAACTGTTCAGGGATGAGCGAGATGAGTTTCTTGTTATATACTTTCTCAGGATGCAATACAGCTTGAACGAATTCATCGATAAGCTCACCGATTATATTGAAACCCGTAAGCTCAACTTTGATAACAGACTGATGTCGGTATATGTTTTTTAAGGAGAATTCGCGGCATTTCTCAAGAGCGTTCTTTTCGTATGTAGGAAGATATGATACCAAACTCTTCTCGAAACGTCCGTTCATAATATCGTCGTAGTTGTCGATGAAGACATTGGCAACACAATCGACCAATTTATTTATGACAGTAGCTCTCAAAAAAGCCATCCTTTCATTGTCGTCGGTGACAGTGTCGTATATGAAGTCCTTTCTCTCAAAGAACCATTTTTCCTCACTCTTGAAGAATGACGTGAAGAATTTATCTATCTTCTGTGTTGGAACGATGCCTCTTTTGTGAGCGTCTTCCATGTCCAAGATGAGATAGCAGATGTCGTCGGCAGCTTCCATCATGTAGGAGAGAGGGTGTCGTGAATAAACGCATTTTTCTTCATCCAGACAATTTATCCCGCAGCCGTCCATGACTTTTTTAAAGGTGTCAATCTCAGAATAGAAGATGTTGTATTTCTTCTTCTTGCTATTGTATGACGATGGATAAGGATATTTTATGAGAGTTGCGAGAGTGGCGTAAGTCAGCGACATTCCGCCCTGACGGCGTCCTGTAAACTGATGAGTGAGCTGACGGAATGCGTTGGCGTTGCCTTCAAAAGAAATGAGGTCGGACCATTGCTCTTCCAACATCATTTCTTTCAAGTCTTTGCCAGGACCGTCGATGAAATAGCTGCTTATCGTTTCCTCTCCTGAATGTCCGAAAGGAGGGTTGCCTAAGTCGTGGGCGAGGCATGCCGACGATACTATCGTGTCGATGTCGTATATCTCGTTAAGGAATTCTTTGCCGAATTTCTCGCATAGGTTCTTGGATACGATGCGGGCTATAGAACGTCCTACGCTTGCTACCTCAAGGCTATGTGTCAGTCTGTTATGAACCATGCGGCTTCCTGGAAGAGGGAAGACCTGCGTCTTGTTCTGAAGACGACGGAAGATGTTGGAGAATATTATCCTGTCGTAGTCGCGTTGGAAAGCGTTGCGTATATCGGTCTTTTTATATTCTCTGTATTCTCTCTCGGCAGATAGTAAAGAATTCCAATTCATGACGTTTATTTTTGTGTTGTTGTTCTTGCGTAAGGTGTGAGGTCTTGCGTTGCGAACTGACCGCTCTTATATTTGAAATAGCCAGCTATTCCTATCATGGCAGCGTTGTCGGTGCTGAATTTGAACTTAGGGATGAAGACTTCCCATCCATAACGTCTGCCGTTTTCGTGCATGGCGTTTTGTAGTCCAGAGTTGGCAGACACACCACCTGCTATGGCAACTTGCTTTATTCCTGTCTCCTTCGATGCTTTGACGAGCTTCTTCATCAGTGTCTCAATGATTTCTCTTTGTATTGAAGCGCACAGGTCAGCCTTGTTTTTCTCTACGAAGTCAGGGTCTTCTTTGAGACGGTCGCGCAGGAAGTAGAGGAAGCTTGTCTTCAATCCGCTGAAGCTGTAGTTGAGACCTGCTATGTTAGCCTTGCTGAAAGAGAATGCTTTAGGATTACCTTCTTTGGCGAGACGGTCGATGATAGGGCCGCCCGGATAAGGAAGTCCCATAATCTTAGCAATTTTGTCGAAAGCCTCGCCTGCGGCATCGTCGATGGTCTTGCCGATAATCTCTAAGTCGAAGTAATCGTTGACCTTTATTATCTGGGTGTGACCGCCCGATACGGCTAAGCAGAGAAATGGAAATTCTGGCACCTTGTTGGTGTCGCCCTCTTCCTGTGCAAAGAGCGCCATAATGTGTCCGTTGGTATGGTTTACTTCGATGAGAGGGATGTCCATAGATAAGGCAAAAGCCTTTGAAAATGAAGTGCCTACTAAAAGTGAACCTAAAAGTCCAGGTCCGCGTGTAAAAGCTATTGCACTTAACTGATTTTTTGTTATATTTGCGTGTTTTAAAGCAGCGTCAACAACAGGTATTATATTTTGCTGATGAGCACGTGATGCCAACTCTGGAATGACACCTCCATATTGACGGTGAACTTCTTGGTTCGCAATGATGTTTGATAAGACAGTAGTACCTCTGAGTACCGCTGCTGATGTGTCGTCACATGACGATTCGATGGCTAAAATATATTCGTTCATAGTAATAAATGAAAGGACAAAAATACGAAGAAAAAAATTATACATAGCATTTTAATTGTCATTACAGTGATTTTTGCTCTGTTGGCAAGTTTGTATGTCGTGATTCTCGACGTAAATGTCCAGAGTATGCTCGCTCGTACAGCTGCCGGTTTCCTTTCAGATAAACTTGATACGGAAGTAAAAATCAGGACTTTCTACATAAAACCTGACCTGAGAATACATGCTGAAGAGGTACAGATAAACGATAAGATGCATTACCCGATGTTATATGTCGGTTACCTCGATGCCAAACTGTCCATACGCGATTTAGCCAACGAACTTAGAGTGAGAAATATCACTATCGACGATTTGCTCGTCAACTTGGTGAAATACGAAGACAGCTATGATATGAATATAAGCGAGCTGTTCCCTAAATCGGAAGACGGAGAAAAGACAAAGAGCCAATTCCCGAAATCAACGGTTTATCTTGATAGGATAAATATCACCAATGGCCATGTCATCGTCTGGGATCAAAACAAAGACAAACCAGAAAAGATAGGAATGGATTATAGCCACCTCGACATCGACAGCATCTCCCTCTCGATGAGAAATCTTTCATATAACGGCGATGTTGTGACGGGTTATTTTGACCACCTCTCTGCAGTGGAAAAATCGGGCTTTACCGTAGAAGAGTTCATGTCTAAATCGCAGTTCCAAGTCTCTTCGCAAGGATTAGACTTCAGAAACCTTGAACTTAAAAGTAAGGCTACAGACCTTAATCTCGACTTGCAGTTTATTTACGACGGTTATAGAAATTTTACTAAGTTCGTCGATTCAATAATGATTGTCGCTAATATCAAGGACTCACAGCTCACTCTGAGCGATTTGCGGTATTTCTCAAAGACTATGGGCAAGATGACTGATACTTTGCAAATCAGCGGCTTGATCAATGGTTTCGTGAGAGACTTTACGGCAAACAACTTCAGCTTCTCTTTCAAAGACAGCACCGATTTCTTAGGAACGATAAAGATGAGAGGTCTGCCTTATTTCTTTGAGACACACATCGTGGGAGAGGTGGAGAAGATGAACTTCACATATCAGGACTTGGCAGAGTTCGCAATACCTACACCTACGGGAAAGATACCGCTCCCAGAGATGCTGTCGTCAGTAAACAATGCTCTGCTCTCAGGTGAGTTTTACGGATTCCATAATAATTTTAACACTAATTTTAACCTGCATACTAATATCGGAAATATTTATTTCAACGGTGCCTTGAATAATGATCTGCTCATCGCCCCTAAACCTTATTACTTCTATTCGATGCATGTCAATAATCTGGACCTGAAGAAACTTCTTGGAATGAGAGATGAGCTGCTCGTGTCTTTCGCTTCCGATATGTCGGGTGAGGGAATGACAAAAAATGACGCCGATTTGATGATTAATTTTAACATCGAAAAATTAAAAGCTTTTGATAATAATTTCCAAAATCTAAATATAAATGGACAATATAAAGATAAGTTGATTATAGCAAGTGCTAATATAAATTCCGAATTGATAGGTCTCGACCTTAATGGTGTTGTAAATCTGTCAGACAACAAGCCTTCATTCTTCGTTGATGCCTCAATCGATAATGCTGACTTGTATAGACTGAATCTTCTCAAACAGGATGAAAAGATGCTGCTTACGACAGATGTCAGAGCTGAGCTCAGAGGTGACGACCTTGATATGATGTTTGGAGAAGTTGATTTGAGAAACACTTCATATACTGATAGCAGAGGAACTTATCTCATGGATAGCCTGAACATGACTTTAGTAGATAATGAGTTCAATTCAAAAGACATCAGTCTGATTTGCGATTTCTTCGAGCTCGACATAAACGGTATTTTCAACTTCAGAAATATTGATAATACTTTCAAGAATTATGTGCTGAATCATTTCCATATTGATAAATGGGCAGACAAAGGCGTGAAACTTCCAGCCAAGAATCAGGATTTTTACGTCAATATGAGTCTGAAAAATACCGAGACATTATCTCGTCTGCTGATGCCTAATCTTAAGATAAGCGAGAATACGGTTCTTACAGCAACATTTACCTCAAATAATTATCAGCTTCATACAACAATAGAATCGGATGAGGTTACATACAATAACTTGATTTTTGACGATATTTACGTAAAAAATAAAACGGAGAAAGATAAGACAACGCTAAATATCGACCTTAAGGATTTTGTCTTCAAACAGAAAACGGCAGCAAGTCAGGTGGAACTGGGCGTTGAAAATATGAAATTCTATGTCGATCTGCACGATGACAGTCTCTTGTTCAATTTGTCGTGGGACGATAACCTGTTAGAAAATATTAACAAAGGCGAATTGTCGGCTACTTATCTGGCAAATGACAATGGAGGCAGATTACATGTCACCTCATCCGACGTGATAATCAACGATAGCCTCTGGAATATCAGCCCTAATTGTTTTATCGATTTTAATAAAGACAAGATAGTTTTCAGCGAGTTTGATATTTATTCTAAAAACCAGTCGCTGAAACTCAAGGGTAGCTTGCCTGTGACATCAAAAGATACCTTGCAATTGCAATTCGATAGATTTAATATTTCAGATTTCGACTTGCTTACCACTGACTATGGCATCGATGTGGATGGTTTTATCGATGGCAGCTTGCAGCTTTCTGGAATATCGAATAAGTTTACCTTCTTATCTAATTTGGATATTAATGATATTGGTATTAACAACCATGTTATCGGAGATGCATACGTAGATGCTAATTGGAATGCTCCCGATACCTCCATATACATTGACGCCGAGGTTTTGAGAGACAATCACTTTGAAAAGGTCCTTAAACTTAATGGTAATTATTTTACTTCTCGCGAAAATGATAATCTAGATTTCGCTCTTAAGCTTAATGATATTGACATCACGCTTGTCAATGCCTTTACCAAAGGAACTTTGAGTAGGGTGGAAGGTAAACTTGATGGCGACTTTCTTATCGAGGGCTCTCTGAAACAACCTGTACTGATTGGCGATGCCGATCTGAAAGACGCTGCCTGCCAGATAGATTATCTCAATACGTACTATAAGGTTAATCCGTCCAACTACAATAACGACAAATTTAATCGTTTCATAAGATTTACAGAAAACAGGATAGACTTACATGATATTCTTCTTGTCGATACTTTAAATCATGAGGCAGTGGCTCAAGGCGTTATCACTCATGATTATCTTAAGAACTTTAACTTCGATGTTGATGCTGTCTTGGATAATTTCATCGGCATGAATATGCTTCAGAAAGACGGATCTACATTCTATGGATCAGCTATAGCCAGCGGCGACTTGAAGATAGATGGTCCGTTAGAAGATATTAATATGGAAATCAATGCTCTCTCTATGCCTGGTACTGTCATTGATATTGTGCTCACGAGCACCGAATCTATCAATGACAATTTCATAGTATTCGTACAAAAAGACAGCGAACGCGACACAACGTCAGCAGTAATTTCAGAAAAAAAGAAAGATAAGAAATTTACCTTAAACCTTAACGCTGACGTGACTCAAGACGCTGATGTCAATATACATCTGCCGTCAAATATGGGTAACATCAATGCTAATGGCGCAGGCAACATAAGATTAGGTGTGTCATCTGAACAATTATCTCTCTACGGTGATTATATCATCAACGGCGGAACTTTCGTGTTCAATTTCCAGAATCTGGTTCGTCGTACTTTTGACTTGAAACAAGGTGGTACAATAACATGGACCGGTCGTGCCGATGACGCCGACATCAATGTCGTGGGTAGTTATCGTACCAAGTCGTCGATTTCTTCCTTAGGTATCGAAATCGACTCTACTTCAAATCTTAATAATGTCAATGTCGATTGTTTGCTGCGACTTCAAGAGAAACTTACCAACCCGACAATAACTTTGGGATTGTCGCTGCCAAATGCTACCGACGACATAAAGAATACAGTGTTCTCAATCATCGACACTACCAACCAGGCTGTTATGTCGCAGCAGATAATTTCGCTTTTGGTATTAGGCTCGTTCTCTTATTCAAACACAAGCCTTTATGCAATAGGAGCGTCTAACTATTATAACGTTCTGACGAGTTCGTTGAGCAGCTGGCTCTCCCAGATTAGCAAGGATTTCGATATAGGTGTGCGATATACTCCTGAAGATAATATTACAGCAGAGGAACTTGAAGTGGCTCTTTCTACGCAGATATTCGATGATAGGGTGACTATAGAAGGAAACCTCGGTATGTACACTGGATCGCGGAATGAGGTGGCTGGAGGCGCGAGCAGCGTCGTAGGCGACTTTGATGTGACATGGAAGATTAATAATAGGTTGAGCCTAAAGGCGTATAATCACTCTAACGCAAATACCAACTACTATACATACACCTACGAATCATATTCAAACTATACCCAAGGTGTCGCTATTTCATATTCGCAAAGCTTTGACAGACTGAGAGATATTTTCGTCAGAAAGAATAAGAAGAATAAAATCAAGAATAAAATAAATAATGAGGATGATGAATAAGTGTTCGGGAAATAATTTTAAGTTGTATAAGGCATCTGCAGGATCAGGAAAGACATATACGCTTGTAAAGGAATTTCTTACACTTTGTCTGTCGTCGGATAACTCTTTCTCTTACAAAGGTATATTGGCTGTGACTTTTACCAACAAAGCCGCCAATGAAATGAAAGCCAAGATACTGAGTAATCTGGATGGAATAATAAATAAAGATCCTGATTACATGAGTATGAGAAAGGATGTCTTAAATATTATTAAGATTGATGAGGATGTTCTTGAGGAAAGAGCGAAAAGACTTTATGACGACATACTTCATAATTACTCCGATTTAAATGTCTCTACCATAGATAGTTTTATTCAACAAGTGTCGCGTAGCTTCGCCAAAGAGCTTAATCTGCCAAGTCAGTATAAGGTGATTTTGGATAGCGACGACCTCTTCGATGATTTGATTCAACGTATTGACGCTAAGATAGGTAAGGATGATAAGTTTGTTACATATATTCTTTCAAGATTCCTGAAATATAATCTCAGCGAAGAAAATACCTGGCATTTAGACGCGCCGATAAAAGATTTCTTGGAGAAGCTTATCAAAGAAAGCGCATATAAAAAAGGTGAGTCAATTAATGCTGAATCGATAGATGAAAGTCAGTATGAAGAGATTGAAAAATATCTTGACGATAAAATATCTCATTATAAAAACTTAATAAATGTTAACATTGAAAACATAGATGTTTTTAACAATGAGAACTCGCTTAGCTTTGATGACTATAACAAGGTGCTGCCATCTTTCTTAAATAAAATTAAGAAAGACATAAATATAGAACCTAAGAACCTTATAAATAAAACCTTAAATGATATTCTTTACGAAGGAAAAAATTGGAACAAAAATAAAAAGATAAGCGTGAGTGAGCCCCAGAGCCTTCAGCTTATAACGTATTTCACTAATATACTCGAATCGCATAGTTCGTTGTATCTCATCAATATTGTCAAGAAGAATCTGTATCTTTATGTACTGAGAGGAACTTTGACAAATATTATAAATCAATATATTGAGGAGACGAACAAGGTACATATCTCGGAGTTTAACAAGAGAATATCTGATGTCATCGACGATTGCAGCGTGCCTTTTATTTATGAGAGAATTGGTTCGCGTTACAAGCATTTCTTTATCGATGAGTTTCAAGATACTTCTGTGTTGCAATGGTTTAACTTCTTGCCATTGATAAATAACAGCCTTTCAGAAGGATTCTCCAATCTCTTGGTCGGCGATGCGAAACAGGCTATATACAGATTCAGGAGCGGCGAGGTCGAGCAGATAATAAAACTTCCACAGATATACAAAAAACGCGACAGTGATTTCTTCTTAGAGTGTGAGTCTAATTTCAACAATCAGTTCGTGGAATATTCTTTAGACACTAATTACCGCTCGAAGAAAAACATAATAAATTTTAACAATTCTTTTTTCAGAAAAGCTAAAAGCCAGTTGACGCACAAGGACTATGAGTCTGTCTATACTGACAATATGGAACAGAAATATATGTATAAGTCAGGTGATTATGAAGGATATGTGAAGACTGAGATTTTTAAGACGGAGAATTTTATTGAAGAAGGAAAGAAACGTCATAGTACGAAGAAAATCAAGGAAGCCATCAATAATGCAATGTTAAACGATATTAACATTCTTAAGGAAAAAGGCTTCAGTTATAGCGACATAACGATTCTCGTCAGAAGCAATACCGATGGCTCTCTCATCGCCGATTTCTTGGCTAAGAACAATGTTCCCGTCATCTCTTCCGAATCTATATTACTTAAATCGTCAGATAAAGTTCAGCTTATCATATTGGCACTTAAACATCTTGTTGATGCGGATAATGATGTGGTGCGACTGTCGCTTGCGTTTTATCAAAATCTTTTGAAGTCAAAAACAAATGATGAGGATAGCAGTCTGCTTAAAGATGCGCTCAACACTGACATCGACGAAGATTATTTTACAGAACTGAGAAGTAAGTCATTAAGTATATACGACTTATGTTTTGGAATCATGAAGATGTATGAGATGAGCCCTGTCGATGATGTGTTCTTGCAGTATTTTATGAATACAGTTCATGATTGGCAGTGCAGCGAGAACGGCGATATAAAGTCGTTTTTGGATTTCTGGGAAAAGAAGTCGGGGGCTCTCTTTGTGAAGATTTCAGGCAAGATGGACGCTGTCCAGATAATGTCGATACATAAGTCAAAAGGACTTGAATTTAAAGTCGTTATGTATCCGTATGCTACGACTAAGATTCCTGACTTCCATCCGAATGAAGAATGGCTTTCTTTTAAAGAAGACTTTAAGCTTTTGGAAGACATGCCTCATTTAGAGAATTTCATCCTTCCTGTAAAAAGCGGACTCATCGGCACATCCTTGGAAAGTCATTATAATGACGAGTACGACAAGGCTGCTTTCGACGACATAAATGTTATGTATGTGGCGATGACGCGTCCGGAGGAACTCCTATTTATATATACCGACGACGAGACTTCAAAAGACAATCAGAATAATTTCTTTGTAGATTATTTCAGTCAGAATAATATTGAAAGCAATGGCGATGTTCTTGATTTTGTGTATGATGAATGTGATGATAGAGATGTCTATTCACTTGGAGAGATAAATTATATAAATAAGGAGAAAGATAAGTCGGATACTAAAGAATTGAGAAGTGAGGAAGGAGAGGAGTATTTCACCATCGACTGGTTGCAAAAACTTCGTATTGAGCCCGACGCTACTATGTTCTGGAAGAAAGACGACGATTTGAATCCGAGAGAGTGGGGTATTCTCGTTCATGAGATATTTTCAAAAATCAACACTATCGATGACGCTCCTTTAATCTTAAAACGTTACGTCAACGACGGTTATATAGACCAGGCAAATGCAGATAATCTTATGACGCAGTTTGTGGAAGTCGTTGGCAGAGATGAGATAAGAGAGGCATACTCGCCAGAAGCCGTCGTCAAGAACGAGATGGATATTTTAGATAGAGAGGGAAACATCATGCGTCCCGACAGATATGTGGAACTGAAAGACAAAGTGATGTTGATTGACTACAAGACAGGTGCTCCCGATGAGAAATATTATGAGCAGCTGAAGCGATATATGCTCGCCTTGAAGGAGATGATTCCGCATAAAAACATAGAGGCGTATCTTGTCTATATGGGCAAAGAAACTAAGGTGGAGCAGGTGTTTTTAGACAGATTGTTTTGATGATTGAAAAAAAATTAAAAACTCTTTTATTTCTCGATAAAGTTTCGTACTTTTGCAAGTCATCTTAATGAAAACATTTATTCTATAAAAACCCTTTTTTCAATGAAAAAGACAAAATATATTTTCGTGACCGGAGGCGTGACATCTTCCTTAGGTAAAGGTATTATTTCATCTTCTTTAGCAAAACTGTTGCAAGGAAGAGGCTTTTCTGTAACGATTCAAAAACTTGACCCGTATATCAATATCGACCCGGGAACATTGAATCCTTACGAACATGGCGAATGTTATGTTACGGAAGACGGTGCTGAGACAGACCTCGACTTAGGCCACTATGAGAGATTTTCTAACACAGCGACTTCACAGGCTAACAACGTGACAACAGGTCGTATCTATCAAAACGTAATCAATAAGGAGAGAAAAGGGGAGTACCTCGGTTCTACAGTTCAAGTGATTCCTCATATCACCGACGAAATCAAGAGATGCGTCCAGCTTTTGGGACATACAGGAAAATATGATTTCGTTATCACAGAAATCGGCGGTACTGTAGGCGACATCGAATCGTTACCTTTCGTAGAAGCTATCCGTCAGATGCGCTGGGAAATGGGCCAGGATTCTGTTGTTATCCACTTGACTTTGGTTCCTTACTTATCAGCAGCTCAAGAACTTAAAACCAAGCCAACTCAGCATTCTGTTAAGATGTTACAAGAACAAGGCGTTCAACCTGACATCATAGTCTGCCGTTGTGAGAAACATCTGTCACCTTCAATAAAATCTAAAATCGCTTTGTTCTGCAACGTAGAAAAGACATCGGTCATCGAATGTATCGACGCTGAGTCAATCTACGACGTTCCAGTGTTGATGATGGAAGAAGGTCTCGACAAAGAAGTCTTGAGAAAGACAAACTCACCTATATCAGATAAGGTAGATATTGAAAACTGGAAGAACTTCTTGCAGCACCTCCATAATCCAAAACATGAAATCACAGTAGGTTTAGTGGGAAAATATGTTGAATTGAAAGATGCATACAAGTCGATACGCGAGGCTTTGATTCATGGCGGCGTGGCAAACGAGACGAAAGTCCATATCAAGAGCATCCATAGCGAAGAGATAACAAGAGAAAACGCTAAGGAAATGCTTGCTGGCGTTGACGGTATCTTGGTAGCTCCAGGTTTCGGTATCAGAGGCGTTGAAGGTAAGATTAACGCTGTAGAATATGCACGTGTCAACAATATTCCTTTCATGGGTATCTGCCTCGGTATGCAATGCGCTGTAGTAGAGTTCGCAAGAAACGTCCTCGGTTATGCTGACGCTCATTCACGCGAGATGAACGCCGATACAAAACATCCGGTCATCGACATTATGGCAGAACAAAAACATATCGTCAATATGGGCGGAACAATGCGTCTCGGAGCTTATCCTTGTAAAGTCAGCGAAGACTCTAATCTCTATAAGGCTTACGGCGAGACTCTCATCTCAGAACGTCACCGCCATCGTTATGAATTTAACAACGCCTATATGGAAGAGTTCAAGAAACACGGCATGAAGATGGTCGGTATCAACCCTGACACCAACCTCGTAGAAGCTGTGGAAGTGGAAGGTCATCCTTGGTACGTGGCAGCTCAATATCACCCAGAATATAAGAGCACCGTGGCAAGACCTCATCCATTGTTCGTGGGCTTCGTGAAGGCAATGCTTGAATACAATAAAAATAACAATTAACAATTGACAATTAACAGTTATAGATTTTTTAATAGATACAAGTGATGCATAATCGCTTGTATCTTCTAAATTTTAAAGTATGGATAAAAATTCTCTTATTGGTATCATCTTGATATTAGGAATCTTGATAGGTTGGTCAGTATGGATGACACCGTCGAAAGAAGAAATTGCACAACAACGTCACATTCAAGACTCAATTAACAAAGTCAACAGAGAACGCTTCGTGAGAGACTCTATCAGCATGGCAGAAGCCACAGCTCTCATGAATCAACAAACAACAGAAACCAAAGACGAAACATTCGCAAACCGTTACGCACAATACGGTTCTTTTGCAGCAGCATCAACAGGTGATGACAAGACATGGGTGCTCGAAAACGAAGTGCTCAAAATGAACCTCTCCTCAAAAGGCGCTTACGTAAAGACAGTAGAACTCAAAGATTACAAGACTTGGGATTCTCTTCCTTTGATAGGCTTCGATGAAGAGACATCAAGATTTAACCTTGAGTTTGTGGCAGACGGTAAAGGCATCAACACTTACGACCTTTATTACGAGCCTTATATCAACGGAATGCCTTACAACGGAGGCGAAAATATCAGCCTCGACGGAAGAGATTCTTTAGTGATGTCGTTACGCGCTTATGTCGCTGACGCAGAAGGTAACAAGTCGTTAGACAAATATCTCGAATTCCGTTACACCATGTACAAAGACCAATATATGGTCGGATTCGACATCGTGACAAATAATCTTAAAGGCATAATCCCAGCCAATACACGTTTCATGACGATGGACTGGATGGTCGATGTATTGAAACAAGAGAAAGCCGTTGACCGCTACAACGGTTCCACAGTATATTATATGTATTCCAACAATGACGTGGAATCACTTTCAGAGACGGAAAGCCCTGAGGAGGAAGATGACATTCGTTCAAGCTTGAGATGGATTTCTTTCAAGCAGCGTTTTTTCAGCTATTCGCTTATCGCAAAAGACAATTTTGAAAACGCCTTCGTTGAGATGCATACTAAGTCAAGACCTTCAAATCCACGTTATCTCAAATCGATGAGCGCTAATATCGAAATACCTTACGACGGATTGAACGAAGACAATACAATAGCGATGTCATATTATTTCGGACCTAACAGCCTAAAGATTATGGAACAATATGACTTACGTCTTGAAAAACAAATTCCTCTCGGTGGTAAGTTGTTTGCATGGATAAACCGCTATATCGTTATCAACGTATTCAACTGGTTAGGTCAATATGGCTGGAGCTATGGTGTTGTTATCTTAATCTTAACACTCATCATCAAAATATGCTTGATGCCTTTCGCTTTCAAATCATATCTCTCATCAGCAAAGATGCGTGTTTTGAAACCAGAGATGGATGCTATCAACGAGAAATATCCTAAGCAAGAAGACGCGATGAAGAAACAGCAGGCTATCATGGATCTTTACAAGAAAGCCGGCGCAAGTCCAACATCAGGATGTCTCCCGATGCTTTTGCAGATGCCTATTCTCTTCGCTATCTTCCGTTTCTTCCCATCAAGTATTGAGTTACGTCAACAATCGTTCTTATGGGCTGACGACTTGTCAACATACGACAGCATCTTGGATCTTCCATTCAACATCCCATTCTATGGCGACCACGTCAGTTTGTTCACCTTATTGATGACAGCTTCAACATTGCTTTACACATATATTAATAATAAACAGATGCAACAGGCACAAGGTAACCAAGCAATGCCAGGAATGAAACTGATGATGTATCTCATGCCAATCATGTTCCTCGGAATATTCAACAGCTATTCAGCAGGTTTGAGTTATTATTATCTCTTGGTTAACTTGTTCTCATTCTTGCAAATGTATATCTTCAAGATTTCTATCAACGAAGACAGATTAAGAAGACAGATAGAACAAGCAAAGAAAAAGCCAGTCAAGAAGTCTAACTTCCAGAAACGTTTGGAAGAGATGCAGAGACAGCAACAACAACAGATGAGACGATAAATTTATTTGGACGTCGTTAAGGCGTCCAATAATTTTATATATTTGTGAGATTTAAAAAACAACGTTATGAATACAATGATGATAATTTGTAATGCAGCAAAACCAGAAGTCATGACTTCTTTTGCTACACCTGAAGCTTGGCAATGGCTGCTTCAGTTTTGCATTATTGCAATAGGTTTATTGGCAGGTAACATTTTAAGAAGAAAAGTCCCGTTCCTCAGAAAGAGTCTGATACCATCAGCTTTGCTCGGCGGAGCTCTTCTGCTTTGTTTGAAAGCCATACCAGGAATGAGAGAGAACATCGTTGACAAACAAGCTATGGAGATTATCACTTATCATGCACTCGGCCTCGGCTTCGTCGCTCTCGCATTGAAAAATAATAAGATAGAATCTAAGTCATCGACGATGACTGTCATAGAGACAGGAACTCTTACAGCAAGTACATATTTGATTCAGGCTATAGTTGGTTTAGGTGCTACTATACTTTTGTTCTATTTTGGCAAGCATATCTTCTACGCAAGCGGATTGCTCCTTCCTATGGGCTACGGTCAAGGTCCGGGACAGGCTCTTAACTTCGGTACTATCTACACAGGACAGGCAGCTCTCCAAGGAATAGACTTCGCTGGCGCCGACTTCGGCTTGGCTATCGCAGCGATAGGATTTATTGTCGGTAGCGTCATCGGTGTTATCTACCTTAACATATTACGTAAGAAAGGTATCATCAGCGTTCAGGAAATGGAAGAACGTCAAACCAATACTTTAGACGACTATCAAAGCGAAGACGATATTCCAGATAGCGAGTCAATAGATAAATTGTCGATACAGATTTGTTTGGTCTTGATGGTTTATTTCTTCGTCTATCTCTTCGTAAATTGGATTCAAGGCATGGACCTCGGCGATTTCGGAACAAATACATTGAAACCTATGTTATGGGGATTTAACTTCTTGTTCGGCACTTTATTCGGCGTCATTGTCAAGTTTATAATGAATAAATTCAAGAAAGTGAAACTGATGAGCCGCGAATATGCTAACAACTATCTCCTCAACCGTATCAGCGGATTCTGCTTCGACGTGATGATTGTCGCCGGCACAGCAGCTATCAGCTTCACCGACTTAAGACAATTCGTATTACCTTTGATAATAGTATGTACCTTAGGTGCTATCGCTACCTTCTGGTATTTGCGCGCAGCATCGAAACATCTCTATCCAACATATCAAAACGAAGGATTCCTCAGTATGTTCGGCATGCTCACAGGAACAGCAAGTAACGGCATGATTCTCCTTCGTGAGATTGACCCTAAGTTCGAGACACCGGCAGCTAACAACTTAGTGTTGCAGACATTCCCGGCAATCGTCTTAGGATTCCCAATCATGCTCATCTTAGGATATGCGCCACAGTCGTTCGAAGCCACTCTGATAACATTCGGCGTCGTGACGGTCTTGTTCTTCGTCATGGCAGGATTTATTTTTAGGAAGAAATTCTTTAAGAGAAAATAAGATGCTAAGTTACTAAGATGCTAAGTTACTAAGATGCTAAGTTACTAAGTATCTCAGCAACTCAGTATCTCAGCAACTTAGAAACTCAGCAACTCAGTAACTCAAAATAACGCGTCGATCACATTATAGTTTATTCTTTGATGTGGTGAAGTGACCCCAAAAGTTTGGACAAAAAACTTTTGGGGTTTTATTATGCGTAAAATCTAAAAAATATTATTTATACGTTTATTTAACTCATAAAGGTTATTAACAAGTTCTTCAAACGAAACAGTTTCTCCGTATATCATGTGTAAACGCATATTCTCGTAATCTGTTTTCCATTGTTCTATTATTGACGCAGGAGGAATGAAGTTTAACGTATTTGGATAAAGATTGTCATAGTCAAATCCATGTAATCCGATAAATGTACGACGATGCTCTACAACTTGACGATAAAGCAGTTCGTTATGTATAGCATTTTCCGCAATAGGTGTCTTTAGCATTTGACCAATATCGTACATGTGCCGAGACATTCGTTCTATTCTTATCAATTTGCTATCTTTAGCAAACTCTTCGTGCAAAAGGAATAACTTTTCAAGAAACGTACGCTCTGGAAGGACAGTCCGAACATAGAATTTAGAGTCTGCGAAAGGTGCTTTCGGATAAACTTGGTCAATCATTGATTCAAGTAATACATTACTTACTGGCTCACTCATAGACCTGCCACTCACCTCTACCTTGATTTTGGGCAGAACATACAAACCATTTTCTTCTTCAACCGAAAAAGTTAATGCTGAATCGTAATTGATATTTATTGTTTCTGGGTCAGTGGTAGATATAGGTGTGATATCTACATTTATCTGAAACTTTTCTTTTCCTATACCACTATTATATAACTGTTTTGCTAAATCATACTGCATAGTTTCTCTTACGAATGAACACGTTGCTCGTCGTAATTTGTCACCGATTTGTGTTTTTGATAAGTTTCCGGTGAAACCTAGATATTCTCTGTTAATGGCAATGTCTATATCTTCTGAGAATCGGTCTATTAAGTGCCAACACTTACTCAATGACGTACCACCTTTGAAAGATAAATGTTGAGCATAAGGAAGACTGAACAAAGCTCGAAGCACAGCCGTTACCCACCAATCCTTTTCGATTACTTCCCGCTGTCGTATGTTTAACTCAGTAGAAACACGATCGAGTACATCAGTACGATCCTCTTTTGATAAGTCTATAAATTTCATCGTTGCAATATCATTTTTATCCATGTTGGAGCAAGCACTATATCGTGATTAAAATCCTGATCCGAAACATATTCTGTTATCATATTCTTTATCATCTCTGATTGCTCTTCTGTTATCAACTTTTCACCAATCTCTCGCATAGCTAAGACAGCAAGCTGCATCAGTTTGGAATGATAAGCAAAATTGCTCAAATCATTACTATGACGAAATGTGATACTCTTCCCATCATTAAACTTAATTTGTCGTGCAGAACCATCCGTTATATATATTATGTTGGCTGGAACTTGCGTAGATAACCCCAATTTATTGAGCGCATAAATCCCTGTCGGTATAATACGTGCATTATCTCTTAGGGCTATCTTTTGAGCAATGGCATCTAATGAAGGTTCTCGTGGTGTTCCATCCCACTTATCGTACATCGGTACATAATAAATACCCTTAGCAAAACGGTGTAGCATTCCGTTACGACATAAACGAGTTAATCCCGAACGAACTGCATCGGGAGTACCATTTGTAACAAAATCATCAGGAATGAAAATTGTTCCAGCCTTTGCTTGTTCCACAATTTCAAACATTGCCTTATAAGAACTGTTTGCACCCATAATTATAAATTTTGCCACAAAGTTACGATTTTTTTGTGGCAAAAATTGACATCTATTATAATTATTTCTAAAATGAAGTATTATAGGTGATTTCTATAAATTAAATTTTTGATAATCAGTTGATTGTACTGATATTTTTCTTATATTTGTAAGAAAATTGAAAAGTGTATGAAATATCAGAAGAAAAGTGGAATGAGTTTGTTTGAACAGGAAAATACGATGGAATCGTTGT
>JAFTUF010000048.1 GCA_017466405.1 Bacteroidales bacterium | reverse complement strand
ACAAGTTTTATTTTCAAGAGAGAAGAAATATCAGTTTTGATAGTGAAAAATCACTATTTTATTGAATCGATTTCAGCCTTTCTTCCAAAGCGAACATGAGATCTCTATACTTGGCAGCTTCCATAAAGTCGAGTTCCTTGACGGCTTTTTCCATTTCCTTCTTTGCTTCGAGAATAGCCTTCTTGATTTCTTTCTCCGACTGATAAACAGAATGAGATTCTTCAGCAACCGACCTTACTCGTTCTTCAACAGTAAGATAATCTTTACTTTGTTTAGATGTGTTCTTGCTTAATGAATTGTCTATCGCCTTAGTAATGGTCTTTGGCGTGATACCGTGTTCCATGTTATACGCCATCTGAATCTCTCTTCTTCTCGCCGTCTCATCAATAGTCTTGCGCATAGAATCGGTGATTTTATCGGCATACATTATCACGAGGCTGTTCGCATTTCTCGCCGCACGTCCTGCTGTCTGTGTTAGCGAACGCTCCGAACGCAAGAAGCCTTCCTTATCAGCATCCATAATAGCAACAAGCTGAACCTCTGGCAAGTCCAGGCCTTCTCTCAATAAGTTAACACCAACCAACACATCGAACTCGCCACTACGCAGTCCGTTCATAATCTCAATTCTCTCTAAAGTATCAACATCGGAATGTATATATCTAGTCTTAACATTCAAGCTGTTAAGATAACGCGTAAGCTCTTCAGCCATACGTTTCGTCAATGTCGTGACGAGAACTCTTTGTCCGCCATCAACGACTCTATGAATCTCTCCAATCAAGTCGTCAACCTGATTAGTGCAAGGTCTGACTTCAATCAAAGGGTCGAGAAGTCCTGTCGGACGAATAAGCTGTTCAACATAAATGCCTTCCGTCTTTTGAAGTTCGTAATCAGCTGGCGTTGCGCTGACATAGACCGTCTGTCCTGTAAGCGATTCAAACTCATCAAATTTAAGCGGCCTGTTATCCAGAGCCGAAGGCAGACGGAATCCATATTCCACCAATGTCTGTTTTCTTGATCTGTCGCCGCCATGCATAGCTCTAATCTGTGGAACAGTGACATGACTCTCATCGATTATGGTAATAAAGTCATCGGGGAAATAGTCAATCAGACAGAAAGGACGAGTTCCCGGCTCACGTCCATCAAAATAACGCGAGTAATTCTCAATGCCGCTGCAATAGCCGAGCTCTCTAATCATCTCAATATCATAGTTGACTCTGTCTTCGAGACGTTTCGCTTCTTCATGCTTACCTATCTCCTTATAATATTCAACTTGCTTAAACATATCAAGTTGAATATCATGTGTCGCCGATTTTATCTTATCTTTAGAAGTCACGAAAATGTTTGCAGGAAATAATGTCAAGGTCGAGAGTGCTTCTATACGCATACCGTTGACTGGTTCAAACGACTCTATCTCCTCAATCTCATCGTCCCAAAATATTATTCTATATGCGATGTCGGAATATGCAGGAAAAACATCGAGAGTATCGCCTTTCACTCTAAATTTTCCATGAGTAAATTCAATATCGTTGCGGCTATAAAGAGAATCAGAGAGTTGACGCAACAAGTCATCACGATTTATTCTCTTGCCGACCTCAAGATATATTACGTTATTTTCAAAGTCTTCAGGATTTCCTATACCATAAATACAAGACACGGAAGAGACGACAATTATATCGCGACGACCTGATAATAAAGAAGTTGTCGCACTGAGACGCAGCTTTTCAATATCATCGTTTATAGAAAGGTCTTTCTCGATATATGTGTTAGTTTGTGGGATAAATGCTTCAGGCTGATAATAATCGTAATAAGAAACGAAATATTCCACGGCATTATGAGGAAAGAACTGCTTAAACTCGCTATATAACTGAGCAGCAAGGGTTTTATTATGACTTAAGATTAAAGCTGGTCGATTTAACTCAGCCAGCATATTTGCTATAGTAAATGTTTTTCCAGAACCCGTCACACCAAGAAGTGTCTGATACCGCTCGCCATTCAATATTCCTTGTTTAAGTTGCTCTATGGCTCGCGGCTGGTCGCCCGTAGGTCTAAAATCACTGACTAACTTGAAATTCATCTCTCTTCCTCCACTTCTTCAATTTCTTTCAAATTAAACGACATCATCAATGGATAATGATCCGATGTAGTCTGCTTAAATCTCTTATAATCAACAACCTCGACATAATCATTATACCAGAAATAATCTATTCTCAACAAAGGCAGTGGACCGCAATATGTCTTTCCAATACCTCTCGATGACGTGATGAAGGCATCATTCAAACCAGCTTTCGTCATTCTATTATATGTATATGAAAGCGGAGTGTCGTTGAAGTCGCCGCATATAACCAAAGGAATATCGTCATCAGGAAGATTCTCTATCAAGCTTTCCGTACTCTCAGTTCTGCGAACAAATCCATTCTTCAACTTAGTTATCAACGACTTACCATAGATCTCAGAATCTTTCATAATATTTCTTGCATCGTTAATATATTCTATCTCTTGTTCTGAGATTCCGAAGGAATTGAAGTGACAATTAATGAGATAAAAATATTTCTCTTTATCTATCTTTATCTTTTTTATATCCGCGAACTTACTGATTTTCTCGTCTTTAAAACTATTTACACTCTCTATAGGATATTTTGAAAAATAGCTATTTCCATTATTTGCGTTATAGCTATAATACTTATAACCAATCTTTTTCGAGAACTCAGCGGCTCTATTCTTAGGCCATTTACCAGACTCCTGAAGACATAGAACATCAGGATTATGAGTCTTTACAAACTTCGCCAATGAACTCTTTACTTCATCTACAGTCTTGGATTTCACTTTATAGTCGCGGAACACACCTACGTTATATGTCATCACTTTTATCTGTGAATCAACGTCTAATTTCTCTCCGAAAGAAAAAGACTTGACGAATCCAGGCATAGAAAACAACAAAGCTAATATTGGTATCAACAATGTCCTTCTCGACTTTAAAGAAATCAATATAATGAGGATTAGGACGTTAGAGAAAAATATCATCCAAAATCCTAATCCGAAAAACGCAGTCCAAACAAATGACGAGGGGTTTATGAAAGGACAGAAAGCACACAGAAACGACGACAAAAGAGCTGCTAATCCGCAGATTCCAATTATCGACTTTCCAAACCCTTGAAAAAAGGTGTTCCTTCTTTTTGTCACTTTCTCCTTAGCCATCACTTCTTGCTTTGTCTGAATAGAAATTCTTTCTCCCTCTCGTTTAAACTCGAATATCCGTTCTTAGCTATCTTCTCCAATATTCTATCCACTTCCTCTTGATTCATAGCACGTTCCGCATTAAACTGTTCGTCAGTTTTTGGCCTTTGACGATAATTATCTGCATTTCTGGTCTTGACTTTTATTCGTGCTTTCTTCTTAAATATCGCATAAAAATCAAAATCTCTCTTTATGAAATATACATATAAGAATCCCCACAAAGCGCCTCCAAGATGAGCTATATGTCCTCCTGAATTTCCTTTGGTGATACTTAAGAAGTCTATGATTACAAACACTATAGCTATCCATTTCATCTTAACTTGACCTAACAGGAAAAGATTCAGACTATATTCTGGCTGATATGTCGCTGCTGCAATGAGAATAGCCATCACGGAAGCAGAAGAACCTAATGCCACAGCATGATTTCTCATATCGTCGAAGACTGGAAATGCATTGAAAACCAATATAAAGAACAAGGCACCAAACAATCCGCCAATGATGTAAGTCCATAACAATTGTTTCTGCGACAAAAACTGTAAGAAAATCTGTCCGCCATAATAAAGCATTAACATATTGAAAAACAAATGCCAGAACTCTTCTTGTAGAAACATGTACGTAAATAATGTCCATGGTTTGTCGGCTAATGCAGAAAGATTTGCCGGCACAGCGAATAGTTTCGTTACAAAACTGATGTCGCTTACATTAAAGAGCCATGTAAACACACTGATAAACAGACATATCACCCAGATTGAGATGTTAATCAACATCAATCTTGACAATACGTTTTTCTGCAGAAAGAAGTTTTTGATTCCGTCTAATATGTTAACTTGAAAAGGTCTCATAATCAATAAAGGTTTCCTTTCTTTTTCCAATAGAGAATTAAAATCAAGCCGAACAGCATGCCACCGAGATGTGCAAAATGTGCCACATTATCGACAGATGTAAATCCTGAGAACAACTCAATGACACCATAAATTATCACAAACCATTTGGCTTTGATTGGAATAGCAAAATAAATGTAAAGCGTTGAATTTGGGAACATCATACCGAATGCGAGCAAGATTCCATAAACAGCTCCTGAGGCTCCTACCGTCGTCAACAAGTTGAGATATTCGCTCATTGGTATGATTTGGTTTGCAGCAATTCTCACATTCTCATAACCTTGCAATGTTGTAACATATTGAATGTATTGAACTAATTCCTGCACGAGTCCCGCTCCTATTCCACATACAAAGTAGAAAAGCAGGAATCTATTTGGACCCCATATATTTTCCAAAGTATTACCGAACATCCACAACGCGAACATATTAAAGAACAGATGCGCAAAATTGCCGTGCATGAACATATATGTCACAAGCTGATATGGCTGGAAATCAGAAGCGCCTATGTAATGCAAACCGAGGTAATCTGAAAGGTCGATGCGAAGAACCATGTCGCATGCTATGGTCGCCAAGAAAAAAAGAACATTTATTATCAATAGGTTCTTTACAACTGTCGGCAGAACCGAAAATCCACTTGGTCTAAAATCACTCATATCAATTCAATCGTGTTTTTAATTCATTAACATTCAATATTGTATATATCTTCTTTCCATCAGGCGAGACTTCAGCCACTGCACATGCGAACAGACGGTCGATGAGGTCTTGCATTTCCATAGAGTTCAATGTCTGTCCCGATTTTATCGCCAACTGAGAAGCCAACGTCCTTGCTAAATTAAGTTTCTTATCTAACTTCAAATCAACGAGATTTGTTTTGTACATATCGAGTATTTTTTCAAGAAGAGCCACAGCATCATTGTTTTTGCTGTCGGCAGGCGTGCCGTTGATGACGAAAGTCGTGTTGTTCATCTGCTGAATCCTGAAGCCAATTTTCTCTAAATCAGGATTTATCTCTCTTAGAAGCGATGCGTCATTGGGACTCAATGAGATATGCTGAGGGAAAAGCTCCTGTTGAGATGCCTCTACATTATTTTCTAATTCTTTGAGAAACTTCTCATAAAGAACCCTCTTATGTGCAAGATGCTGATCAACGATAAGAAGTCCCGACTTCATCGTAGTGATTATATATGACTGCTGCAGCTGAATATACAGGTTCTTATTCTCTGTAACAACAGCTGGCACCTCATCGAAATTACTTATCTTATTGATATTACTTGCGACAGTATCGTTATTATCTTCATACATTATCCTCCAATTTCCTGGCGTATGATGACGCGTAGGATTATTCTGCCTGAACGGATTAAAGCTCGGATCGTAATCCACTTTAGGCTCAATCACAGGTCTGTCCATTCTGCTTACTTCACCGAAGTCTATTCCTAAATCAGGAGTCACGTCAAAATCGAGAAGAGGAGCTAAATTATTCTGACCTATAGATTTGCGTACTGCCGAATGAAGTATCGCATAGACAAGTTTCACATCTTGGAAATTCACTTCCGTCTTGGTCGGGTGAATATTGATGTCAATCTCTTTAGGGTCAATGTCGATATTTATGAAATAACCTGGGAAACAATCTTTTGGAATCAGTTCCTGATAAGCGTTCTCTATCGCGTGATGCAGATATGCGTGTTTTATAAAACGTTTGTTTACAAAGAAATACTGTTCGCCACGAGTCTTTCTGAGAAATTCAGGTTTCACAATAAAACCGTTTATCGTTGCTGTTTCTGTCTCTTGCTGTACCGGAAGTATTTTTTTATCGTAATCTTTTCCGTAAAGTCCTACTATTCTTTGTTTCAGCGTTCCTTTAGGAAGATGATATGTCTCTTTATCGTTGCTTGTCAGTGAGAAACCCACTTCTGGATTCATCATCGCTACGCGGAAAAACTCGTCAGTGATGTGACGCATCTCAACTTCATTAGATTTCAAGAAGTTACGACGTGCCGGTATGTTAAAGAAAAGATTTTTCACTGTAAAGTTAGTTCCTACTGACATTGGTTTTGGCTGTTGTTCTTTCACCACGGAACCTTCTATGAGTATCTTGGTTCCGAGTTCGTCTTCTTTTCTGCGCGTCGCCAACTCCACCTGAGCCACGGCAGCGATACTCGCTAAAGCCTCGCCTCGGAATCCCATCGTCCTTATAGAAAAGAGATCTTCAGCTTTCTTTATCTTAGAGGTCGCATGACGTTCAAAGCAGAGACGAGCGTCAGTCTCCGACATTCCATGACCATTGTCGATAACGCTGATTAACGTTCTTCCAGCATCTTTCACCACAAGGTCAATCTGCGTGGCGCCGGCGTCAAGAGCATTCTCCATCAACTCCTTAACGACAGAAGCTGGACGCTGTATCACCTCGCCAGCAGCAATCTGGTTGGCTACAGAATCTGGTAATAATTTAATTATATCAAAAGACATGTTTTATATCATTTTCCAAGTTTAAAAAACATTTCAAAGAAATTCTCCAACATCGGTGTTCCAAAAACTATATATACCAAAAGCACCAACACACCGACGAACACAATATATCGCATTCCTTTAAAACCTATTCTCGAACGTTTCTCTTGAAAATCTTCAGGGCTATATCCGAAACCCGTCCTGATTCTCATCCTGCGTTTTTCATGCTCAGAAAGTTTGGAATCAAGACCCATAGCAGCCTTCTTCTTTTCAAGAGCTTCTTGATTAGGATCGAAATAACGAGGTGTATAGTTGAATTTCCTCGGTTTTGGAGCGTGAAACATACTGAAACCCATCTTATAAAAAATTATTTGTTTAGCCTACAAAGATAATTATTTTTTTCTGAGTTTTTCATCAACATAAAAGCCTTTTTTCAACAAAAATCAAGATGTTTTAAATGTATGTCAGAACAGACAAACAAACGTTCCTACAGAAAAAAAATCTTTAGACTTTTGTCATTCGACTTTACTCTTTTCACTATCTTTGACAAATTATTTTATAACTTAATTTTTATTGAGACAATGACAAAAAAATGCCCAAGATGTAACGCCACTTTCGAGTGTCAACATAGCGCGACCTGCTGGTGTGCAAAATATTCTTTATCAGAAAACTTGAAATTATTTTTGAAAGACAATTACAGCGATTGCCTCTGTGAAAACTGCATGAAAGAACTCATTATTAAAATCAGGTAGTCATGAGAAAATTTTTAATATTATTTTCGATAATTTATATTTTCTTCTCTTGTAATAATGTAAGCAATAAAAAAACGAGCGAGAATAACGTCAATGACAGTCTGAATCTCGTGAGGTATGCTGAAAACTTCAAAATATATCCATATCATTCTGGTTACAAACTCGTTATCAACGACTTAAATCCTTCCATAGAAAACATCTTCTACGTTTTCAACAAAGAAGTTAAAATACCAGAAGAAATTGCCAACGAGCAGATCATAAGAACTCCAATAGAATCTGCCATTGCTTTTTCATCAACGCAATGGTCAGTGTTTCAAAAACTTGGAGAAATGGATAAAGTAAAAGGCGCTTTAGAAAGCAATTATTCCAGAAATGAAGAACTTCTGCGATTGGTTTCTGAAGGAAAGATAAAAGACGTAGGAACATCGACTTCTGTCAACACTGAGAAAGTCATTCATTTACAGGCGGATTTAATTTTATATACGCCCTATCCTACTGTCGATTATTCTCATTTGAAAGAACTATGCAACTCGATGATGATTCCATTTCCCGATTATCTCGAGAGTCATCCTTTGGGACGAGCAGAATGGATGAAAGTCGTAGGACTTCTCTGCGGAAAGGAAAAAGAAACGACGAAATGGTTTGATAATGTGGAAGAACGCTATAATATTTTAAGCGAATTATGTTCTAAAGTTAAAGACAAACCTACTATTTTCTCAGACCTTCCTTTTGAAAATCAATGGTA
Source organism: Bacteroidales bacterium (assembly GCA_017466405.1). Taxonomy (GTDB): domain Bacteria; phylum Bacteroidota; class Bacteroidia; order Bacteroidales; family F082; genus Limimorpha. The sequence continues at coordinate 9,917 of JAFTUF010000048.1, read as the reverse complement.
TGTTCCGGGAGGCGACAGTTACATCGCAAAGATTTTCTCCGATGCTGGTGGCGATTATATCTGGAAAGACAACAAATCGACAGGCAGCCTTCATATTGATGCAGAAAGCGTTTTATTAAAAGCGCAAAACGCTGATTATTGGAGAGTTATCAATTCGTATGATAGTCCGTTTACTTACGAAGGTCTTGCAAAGGAAAATGATTTGTATCCTTTATTTAAAGCTTTTAAGGAAAAGAATCTGTTGGTTTGCAACGTGAGAGAATGCGGCTATTTCGAGCAATCTCAATATGAGCCAGATATACTTTTGGCTGATTTCATATATCATTTTCATCCCGAATTGCTTGTCGGAGAATGGAAAGATTTTGCTCCTAAATATTTTAAGGTTTTAGAATAATGAGTCGTAACAAATTAAATATCAGCATAATTATCGGTTTAATAATATTAGGAACAATATTGTTTATTCTGAATCTTTTTGTCGGTTCCGTCAGCATTCCATTCCGCGATTTGTTTGATGTTATTTTTGGTGATGACGGCAACTCGACAGTTCGCACCATTGTTTATGAATACAGATTACCACAAGCCATCACGGCTTTATTGGCAGGTGCCGCTCTTTCCGTGGCTGGACTTCTGATGCAGACGCTTTTCAGAAATCCTTTGGCAGACCCGTCGATGCTTGGTGTCAGCAGCGGCTCAAGTCTCGGCGTAGCTGTAACAATCTTATTGACAGGCATTTTGGGTAAGAGTGCACTTTCTTCTTTTGGATTATGGTCGAATATCGGAGTCAGCCTCGCAGCCTTTTTAGGAGCGACTTTGGTGTTGATGCTCATATTAGGTTTCAGCAGCCGCGTAAGAAATATGACGACACTAATTATCATTGGGCTTATGATTTCGTATCTATCAGGTTCCATCACCGACATATTGAAATTCTTCAGCATGAAAGAAGACATTCACGCCTTCGTCATCTGGGGAATGGGAACATTCTCGGCAGTAGGTCCGTCGAAGATTTTATTCTTTTCAGTATGTATCATCATCGGACTTTTCGTGAGTTTGTTTTTATGTAAGAACTTGAATATTTTACTCTTAGGAGATCTATACGCAGAGAATTTAGGATTGAACGTCAAGAGAAACAACATAATAATAATTCTCGTTTCCGGATATTTGACAGCCATCGTCACTGCATATTGCGGACCAATTGCTTTTTTAGGATTAGCGATACCGCATCTGACGAGATTTATTTTCAGAAGCAGCGACCACAGAACTCTGATTCCTGCGACCATGTTGATTGGTATGATTGTCAGTATGTTTTGTAATCTCGTCGCGAGGATGCCTGGTTTTGAAGGCAACTTGCCAATTAACGCAGTGACTGCTTTCATAGGAGCGCCGATAGTGATTTGGGTTATTTTCAAGAAGAATAATTAAACAGTTGAGATATAAGGATATGGAAGTTTTAAAGACAAAAGATTTAGTCGTTGGTTACAAAGACAAAGCCATTTTACCGCCTATTAATGTCAGTCTGAACGAAGGCAGCATGATTGCTTTGATTGGACCTAACGGCGCAGGAAAATCGACGCTGTTTAAGACCTTAACCGCTCATATCAAAGCCGTTAGCGGAGAGATTGAGTTATTTGGTAAAGAGCTCCACTCCTATTCTGCTAAAGAAAAAGCTACTTTAATAGGCCTCGTTCTTACCGAGCGACCTGACGATATGTTTTTAAAGGTATATGACGTGGTCGCGAGCGGACGCTGCCCTTACACCAATTTCTTCGGAAAGATGAGAGATGAAGACGAGACTATAATAAAGGATTCGTTAGAGATTGTCGGTATCGAACATCTTACAGAAAGATATTTCAGCGCATTAAGTGATGGCGAACGTCAAAAAGTGATGATTGCCAAGACAATAGCGCAGAACACTCCGATAATCTTCATGGACGAGCCGACAGCATTCATAGATTATCCAAGTAAGATTGAGCTATTCAATTTGATGAAGAGACTCTGCAAGGAACAAAACAAGACAATAGTTTTCAGCTCGCACGATTTAGAACTTCTACTCCGTTACACCGATGACATTTGGATTGTTTCTAAAGGAAAAGAATTGATTTCCAGCAGCAAAGATAATTTGTTAGATAAAGGCATCATCAGAGAATATTTTAATTTGAAAGAAGACATTAAGATTTGATATGGGAAAATACGTTTATGAATTGAAGATGAAGGTTCGCGACTACGAATGCGACGCTCAAGGAATAGTGAACAACGCTAATTATCAACATTATATGGAACACACTCGTCATGAGTTCATCTTGTCACGAGGCGTAAGATTCTCTGAACTTCATGAACAAGGTATCGACCCTGTCGTTGCGCGTATATCATTGGCATATAAAGTTCCTTTAAAAGGCGGCGATGAATTTATCAGCAGGTTGAACGTCAAGAAAGAAGGAATAAGATATATTTTCGAGCAAGACATCTATCGTGCTGAAGACGAGAAACTCTGCGTTAAAGCTGTAGTGGAATGCGTCTGCGTTATCAACGGCAAGTTAGGGACACACGAAGCATTCGACAGAATCGTTGTAGAGACGTATCAATGATATGATTGCAGAAATTAGAATACAATAATCATATTTCAACCATGTAATTAATACGTCTATACGTTGGGAAATAAATAAATAAATAAATAAAAGAGCCGCTATTTTCATAGCAGCTCTCCTATCTTTAGACTTTAGATTTTGTCTTTCGCCAAAATTACTTCTCAATCTCTTTCTTGATTCTCTCGTTGAGCATTGGAACGATCTTGTGCAAGTCACCGACTATTCCCAAGTCTGCTGCACTGAAGATTGGTGCGTACTTGTCTTTGTTGATAGCGATGATGTATCCTGATTCTTCCATACCTGCGAGGTGTTGGATAGCTCCTGAGATACCGCATGCTAGGTACAACTCTGGACGTACTGTCTTTCCAGTCTGACCAACTTGGATGCTGTGGTCAACGACGCCGGCATCGACCATGGCGCGTGATGATGATACCATACCGCCGAGTGTGTCTGCCAAAGCTTGTAATTTATCAAAGCCTTCTGCATTCTTCACACCACGACCGCCTGATACCAAAATCTTGGCCTCTGAGATGTCGTTCTTGCTTGTGTTCTTCATCTCTGTGTTGATGAGTTTCACCTTGAATCTTGCTGTATCGAATTTAGGTGCGAACATTGTCACAACGCCTTGTCTGCCTTCTTCACGTTGACGTTTCTGCATAACGCCTGGACGTACTGTTGACATCTGTGGACGGTTGTTTGGACAAATGATAGTTGCCATCAAGTTACCGCCGAATGCTGGACGTGTCATACGGAATTGTTTGTCGCCTTCCTCTGTATCAGCTATTTCAAGTTGTGTACAGTCTGCTGTGAGACCTGTGTTCAAACGTGCTGCGATACGTGGAGCGAGGTCACGGCCTATTGTTGTAGCGCCGTAAAGTACGATGGTTGGCTTTTGTTCTGTGATGATTTGATATACAGCTTGTGAATATTGCTCTGTGATATAGTCTTTCAACTCTGGACAATCAGCGACGATGACTTCGTCGGCGCCCATCTCGATAAGACGTTGAGCTTCTTCTTTAACATTATAACCGAGTAATAATGCGACAACTTTTTCGCCGAGGGCGTCTGCCAAGTCGCGTGCCTTACCTAAAAGTTCGAAAGCGACAGGTTGAATCACGCCGTTACGTTGTTCAGCGAATACGAATACGTTTTTATAATCTTTAATATCCATAACTTCTCCTTTTAGATAATGTGTTTCTCTTTAAGTTTATTAACAATGAGTTCTACTGCTTCTTCTTCGCTTACTTCATGAACTTCGCCTGGAGCTTTCAATGATTTAGGGAATGACTTGAACACTTTTGTTGGTGAGCCTTTGAGTCCTAATTTTGTCTCATCGACTTCTATCTTATCTGCGCCCCAAATCTCTACTTCTTTGTCGTAAGCTTCAACGATACCTGACACTGTCATATAACGTGCGTTGAATGCTGATGCCAAGACTGTGAGTACGCATTTGCCTTCTACTTCTAAAGTCTGGACGCTTTCTTCGCTTTCTTTCTTAACCAAGAGGTTACCGTTTTCCAAGCGTTCTGCGTTGACGACGTATGACACTTGTGGGATGTCTAAGTGTTCTGCCATCTCTGGACCTACTTGAGCTGTGTCGCCGTCGATAGCTTGACGACCTGCTATGATAAGGTCGTAGTCCATTGTCTTCATGGCACCTGCCAAAGCGTATGATGTTGCCAAGGTGTCGGCACCAGCGAATTTTCTGTCTGTTAACAAGATAGCTCTGTCGGCACCCATTGCCATAGCTTCTCTCAAGATGAGTTCTGCTTGTGGAGGTCCCATGGTGATAACTGTTACGTTAGCGCCATAGCTGTCTTTCATACGAAGAGCGAGTTCGAGACCGCCTTTATCGTCTGGGTTCATGATGCTTGGAACGCCGTCACGAATCAAAGTGTTTTTTACCGGATCAATCTTGATTTCTGTTGTATCTGGAACTTGTTTAATACATACTACAATATTCATATTACTTCCCTCCTATTTAAATAAATTACCGGCGATAACCATTCTTTGAACTTCTGAAGTACCTTCGTAAATTTCAGTGATCTTAGCGTCACGCATCATACGTTCTACAGGATATTCGCGTGTGTAACCATAACCGCCGTGGAACTGAACAGCTTTCGTTGTCACTTCCATAGCTGTCTCTGCTGCAAACAATTTTGCCATAGCTGCATCGACTGAGTAAGGAACGCCGTTGTCTTTCTTCCATGCTGCACTGCGTACCAACAAACGAGCTGCCTCTACTTTGGTCTTGAGGTCTGCCATTTGGAACTGTGTATTTTGGAATGAAGCGATTGACTTGCCGAATTGTTTTCTTTCTTTTGTATATTTAACTGTCTCATCCATTGCACCTTGAGCGATACCGAGAGCTTGTGAAGCGATACCGATACGGCCGCCGTCCAATGTCTTCATAGCGATGCTGAAACCTTTGCCCAACTGACCTAAGAGGTTTTCTTTTGGCACTTCGCAGTTTTCGAATATCAACTCGCATGTTGCTGAACCACGGATACCGAGTTTCAATTCTTTCTTACCGATTGAGAATCCTTTGAATCCTCTCTCAACGATGAAGGCAGAGATGCCTTTTGTGCCTTTTGACTTATCGGTCATTGCCATGACGATGAATACGTCGGCGTTTGAAGCGTTGGTGATGAAAATCTTTGTTCCGTTGAGAATCCATTTGTCGCCTGCATCGACGGCTGTTGTCTGTTGCATAGCAGCGTCGGTACCAGCGTTAGGTTCTGTCAAACCGAAAGCGCCAATCCATTCGCCTGAAGCGAGTTTTGGCAAATATTTCATCTTTTGTTCTTCTGTACCGTGTTCCAAGATTGGAGCTACGCACAATGATGTGTGAGCTGACAAGACGACACCTGTTGTAGCACAAGCTCTTGAGAGCTCTTCAACTGCCATGATGTACATCTGTACTGTTCCGCCTGCTCCGCCGTATTGTTTTGGAACAGGGATACCCATCAAACCTAACTTAGCCATTTTCTCGACGGTCTCAACAGGGAAACGTTCTTGCTCGTCAATTTCAGCTGCCAAAGGCTTGACTTCATTCTCAGCAAATGATCTGATCATCTGTAAGAATAATTCTTCTGTCTTTGAATAACTAAAGTTCATATTAGTAATGTTAATATATTTTCAATTAATATTTATAGAAACCTTGACCTGACTTACGTCCGAGGAGACCAGCTCTCACCATCTTCTTCAAGAGTGGATGTGGACGGTATTTGCTGTCGGCGAATTCATTGTAAAGCACTTCCATGATTGCCAAGCACACGTCTAAGCCGATGAGGTCGCCTAATGCGAGAGGTCCCATTGGATGGTTGGCACCCAACTTCATGGCATTGTCGATGTCTTCCACTGAAGCGACGCCTTCTGCGTAGATACCTACTGCTTCGTTAATCATAGGGATGAGGATGCGGTTGACGACGAAGCCAGGAGCTTCTTCCACCATGACAGGTGTCTTGCCGATGGCTGTTGCCAACTCGACGATTGTCTTGCATGTCTCTTCTGACGTGACTTGACCTTTGATGACTTCGACAAGTTTCATAACAGGAGCTGGATTGAAGAAGTGCATTCCGATGAATTGTGCAGGACGACTTGTCAATGAAGCTATTTCTGTTATTGATAATGAAGATGTGTTTGTTGCGAAGATGGTTTCCGGTTTGCAGATTGTGTCTAATTCTGCGAAGACTTCTTTCTTGAGATTCATGTCTTCTGATGCTGCTTCGATGACCAAGTCGGCATCTGCGAAGTCGGCGTAACTTGTTGTGGTTGTGATGTTAGCCAATACTGAATCCATATATTCTTGAGTCACTTTGCCTTTTTCGACAAGTTTTGCCAACGATTTTGATATTTTGGCTACTGCTTTGTCTAAGCTGGCTTGTGTTCTACTTTTCATTACCACCGGTTGTCCGGCTTGTGCGAAGGCTTGTACTACGCCTGCGCCCATTGTTCCTGTTCCGATAACGTAAACTTTCATAGTTATAATTTATTGAGTTATTTTTATTTTCCTTTGAATACTGCTTTTTCTTTTGCCAAGAATGCTGCCATGCCGTCTTTCTGATCTTCTGTTTCGAAGCACTTTGCGAAATATTCGTTTTCGTAAGCGAGAGCCTGATCGACGTTCATGTCGTAATTGTCGTTGATGCATTTCTTGGCAGCCTTCACTGCTATAGGAGCATTTTTCAGAATCATCTTGACGAGTTTCATCGCTTCATCCATGAGGTCGGTTTGTTCATAGACAGCGTTGACGAGACCGATGCGATGAGCTTCGTTGGCGTCGATGAGTTTACCTGTGAATATCATCTCTTTAGCGTAAGAAGGACCAACGAGCTTAGGGAGGCGATATGTTCCCGAGAATCCTGGGATGATTCCGAGTCCTACTTCCGGCTGACCGAATTTAGCGTTTGTCGAGGCGATACGGATGTCGCAAGCCATGGCGAGTTCGCAGCCGCCACCCAAGGCGAAGCCGTTGACAGCAGCGATGGTAGGAATCTCAAGGTCTTCCACCTTCTTGAAAGCAGCTGCTCCGAGACGAGCAAACTCCAATGCCTCTGCGTAGTTCTTGTCTTTCATCTCAGCAATGTCGGCGCCAGCCACGAAAGCCTTCTCGCCGTCGCCGGTAAGAATCAAAGCCTTCACTGTCGATAAATCTATGTTTGTAGCGAAGTAGTCAATCTCGCTTAATATTCTCGAGTTTAAGGCGTTCAACGACTTAGGAGCAGATATTGTCAAGACGCATACGCCGTTTTCTTTTAACTCAGGTTTTAAATATTGATATTCCATAATTACTTTTGCTATTGGCTGTTGGCTATTGACTATAGAACCGTTTGTTCAAAAGCCTTAGTTCAAAAGCCCTATTTTTTATTTCTTATAACAATTCGCAAATTTAAGAAAAATATTTTTGAAAATTAAATAAAATGTAAAAAAATAAGGAAAAATAAGGATGTAGTTTAAGGTAACGCATATCACGAGAATATCAAGGATTTTTCGACCACGAATACAAATATTTTTTCTCTCGCAAAGCCGCAAAGGAACGCAAAGCATTTTCCTCTTTCAATCAATTACGCATTATGAATTGTTAATTGTTTGGGCGTTCCGGCAGAGCCGTCGGGCTTTCCGCGCACAAGAGTTCATCGAGGAACACGCATCGGTTTTAAACTCCGCATTCAAGGAAGTTGCAATGTCTGGAATAATGAGAGAAAGACTCGAAAAGTCCAACTATATTTTCTCCGGAATGAAGACGTTCTATGAGCTTAACGTGTCGTACAGGTAAGAAAGTCAAAATATGAAGTAACAGACCACGATGAAGCCATGTCGCGCGGTGATGCAGCTACAGGCAAGGACACAAGAGGTCTGTTTAGATTCAATCCTGGCATACAGCAAAAGGCAATGCCAGATTACAATCCATACACCATACAGAGATGCCGCGACTGCGATATCGCCAAAGGCAAATTCAGTCTCGCAAAACCTTTCATTCCAAACAATGAAGTATGTGCAGCGTGCAAAATATTACACAAATGCGTCGCTGACAAAACGAAATCACAACGTGCAATCGAAAGAACACATTATCTGCATGAGATGGAACGTTTATTCGAAAAGAACATTATTAAGGAGACAAAAAACGGTAAAACTATCAAAGTAAGTTTTAATAAAAAGGGTAACAAACATTTATATTCAGACGTTTTAGGCAGAACAAACAGAGTCGATCTTGAAGATTTGAAAAATATTGATTCTTTGCTTGAAAATGCTGTATATTACGACGAAGCCGTAAAAAAGGAAGGTCACAATAACCCTTATGAATACTTTTACTATTTCATAGCTAAAATTAACGGTACACAAGTACTCATAAATGTTGGCAAAGAAGTTACGATAAGGAAAAATGGAAAAATATCAGTAATGTATATATGCTATTCCATAAATAACATATAATAAAAAAGCACCGTCGGCGGCAACTTAGCTTGGTACGCAGTTCTGCCATTCCTTCAGTGCTTATGCGTGCAAAGATACAACATTTTTAAATTTTGTCAATAGGTAAACAAAAAAGATTTCATTTTTAAGAATATATGTTATGCTATTCAGTAAATTTGCGCCCAAGGTAGAGTTCCCCATAAGCCGTGTGGTTTATCGTGGCAACAACAACGCGAATGCGAATGGCGGCGTGTCGAATGCGAATGCGAATAACGATGCTTCGAACTCGAACACGAACATCGGGTCGCGTCTGGCAAACAACCAAAACTTTTAATCGGCGTACAACATCGATGACGTGTCATCAGAGTCGTGCCGAGGGGTAACGAGCCGTAGCAACAGCAGATTTTATCTGGAAAGCTAAAAAACAAATTTAATGAGTAGAGTTTGGTAGGTTATTTCATAACTCGAAAAACTTGGACTCAAGGAAGGAAAGCTTCAACATGAGAAGAGATGGTTACATAACAGAAGAAATTATCGAATACTCCAATATGTCTGAGTCATTCGACCAAGTCCTTCGCGGCAGCAAAAGAAAGAAAAGTCGTCAAGGGAAAATCCTCCTTTTACATAGAGAAGAAGTGATCCAAGAACTGAAATCTCTTGGCAGACAAACAACTGCGAGAAATGCGTTGTGAATTGCTTTAAATTATGTATCTTTGACAGAATTCTAATATATATTATGCAAGTAATATTAGTTGTGAATTGCTTTAAATTATGTATCTTTGACAGATTGAATACAACAAAAAGAAAATATTTTATCATAAATGACTTGTTGTGAATTGCTTTAAATTATGTATCTTTGACAGATTGAATACAACTGCTATTTTTTGCAATAAGTTTTTACTTTTGTTGTGAATTGCTTTAAATTATGTATCTTTGACAGATTGAATACAACCCTCAGCCAATAAATCCAAATTATGGTAAAGTTGTGAATTGCTTTAAATTATGTATCTTTGACAGATTGAATACAACACAAGAGAAGGGTAGATAAACATGATTTTAGTTGTGAATTGCTTTAAATTATGTATCTTTGACAGATTGAATACAACTTATTTTTTTTAATTCTTCCATGATGATAGTTGTGAATTGCTTTAAATTATGTATCTTTGACAGATTGAATACAACCAGACGTTTTCATGATTCTGTAATGTTTTAGTTGTGAATTGCTTTAAATTATGTATCTTTGACAGATTGAATACAACGGGATTGACACCTTATGTGTTCAGTGATTGTTGTGAATTGCTTTAAATTATGTATCTTTGACAGATTGAATACAACTATTTTTTTTAATTCTTCCATGATAGATAGTTGTGAATTGCTTTAAATTATGTATCTTTGACAGATTGAATACAACAGGTAATAATT
>JAFTUF010000047.1 GCA_017466405.1 Bacteroidales bacterium | reverse complement strand
GGACGTTTTTCTTCTTTTTCTTCTTCTTCGCCCTTGTTTTCCATTACGTTTTCATCGTCCATCATTTCGTCTTCGACGATGTCTTCTTTATCGCGTGAGTTTTTACGTTCTGTCAAACCTTCTTCGATAGCTTCAACCATTTTGCTGATGATGAGTTCGATTGATTTTGAAGCGTCGTCATTAGCTGGGATAGGGAAGTCGATGATGTTAGGGTTTGAGTTTGTATCGACGATAGCGAAAGTAGGGATGTTAAGTTTTCTAGCTTCTGCTATAGCGATATGTTCTTTGATAACGTCAACTACGAATACTGCGCTTGGGAGACGGTTGAGGTCAGCGATACTACCTAAGTTCTTGTTTAACTTTTCGCGTTCGCGTTCGATTTGTAAACGTTCACGTTTTGAAAGGTTGTTGAATGCGCTGCTTGCCATCATCTTGTCGATGCTAACCATCTTGCGGACAGCTTTGCGGATTGTTGAGAAGTTGGTGAGCATACCACCTGGCCAACGTTCTGTTACGTAAGGCATGTTAACCTTCTTTACGAGTTCAGCAACGATGTCTTTAGCTTGTTTTTTTGTTGCAACGAAGAGGATTTTCTTTCCTGATCTTGCTAATTGACGTACTGCGTTAGCTGCTTCGTCAATCTTGGCTTGTGTTTTATACAAGTCTATAATATGGATACCATTACGTTCCATGAAGATGTAAGGAGCCATGTTTGGATTCCACTTTCTTCTTAAGTGTCCAAAGTGACAACCTGCATCTAATAATTGTTCGAATGTTACTTGTGTCATGAGTTAATTTTTTTAAATGTTTACTTTCACTGATGCAATCGCTGAGTAGCTTAATAGATCTCAACGATTTGGATGCTAAACACAAATGCTTGCCTTTTGATAGACTAACGTTTGCTGAATTGGAATTTCTTACGAGCTTTTGGCTGACCTGGTTTCTTACGCTCGACCATACGTGGGTCACGACGCATTAAACCTTTTGCCTTGAGGATTGGACGATATTCTGGATTGATTTCGCACAATGCACGGCTGATAGCTAAACGTAATGCTTCAGCTTGGCCGTTGATACCACCACCGTCTAAGTTGACTTTAATGTCGAATTGACCGAGAGTTTCGGTTAACATTAAAGGTTGTTCAACAACGTAATGAAGGATGCTTGTTGGGAAATATTCCTTATAGTCGCGCTTGTTAATCGTAATGTTTCCGTTACCTGCTTTTACATAAATACGTGCAACAGCAGTCTTTCTTCTACCTAAAGCGTTGATTACTTCCATGATAATTATTTGGTGTTGATTTTAAGTTCGATAGGTTGTTGTGCCTGATGTTTGTGGTCAGGACCTGCATAAACGTACAAATTACGGAATATTGCATTTCCAAGAACTGTTTTTGGAAGCATTCCTTTGATAGCATGTTCAAGAACTGCGATAGGCTTTCTCTTCAATTGCTCTTCGACTGTTCTGAATCTTTGACCGCCAGGATAACCTGTGTGGTGAACGTAAGTCTTCTCTGTTAATTTTTTGCCGGTGAGGACGACTTTCTCGGCATTGATAATTATGACATTGTCGCCACAATCACTGTGGGGAGTAAAGCATGTCTTCCTCTTACCTCTAAGGACCTGTGCTACTTCAGAAGCTAATCTACCTAAAGTTTGGCCCTCAGCATCAACGATATACCACTTCTTGTTGGCATGTTCCTTGTTGACGCTAATTGTTTTGTAACTTAATGTATCCATTTGATTAATAATAAATTATGCTGTTTATTCAACATTTGTTTTCTACCTGTATAAAACGGGTGCAAAATTAAAACTTTTTTTCTTATAAAACAATACCCTACGAAAAAAAAGTTTAGAGTTTAAAGTTGAGAGTGTAGAGTAGTATTTTAGTTCATAGTTTCAAGTTAATAGTTTATAGTAGTTCTGAAGTTTAAAGATAGAAAGTTTAAAAGTTTATCTCTGAATTTTGACGCGTCCCAACAGATAAACTTTCAAACTATATACCTCTCAACTTTCTAACTACTCTAAACTCTAAACTATGAACTCTAAACTTTAGTGAGTCTCTGGAAACACTCTTCAATGCTGGTTTCCTCGCGCTGCATGCTCTTAATTATCACATTATTATTAATTGCCCAGCGCATCAGGTCTTGTCTGATATCCAATTCTGCCTTAGGTTCCAAAATCCATCTGTGCTCGTCTATTGATTTCGCTTGCTTCAGACCAACGATGTTTCTTAACATTTCAATCGTAACTTTACCGTCAAATTCCACGACCAATACATTGTCGGATTCTTTGGTCAAGTTCTCGATATTGTCGTTAGCAACGACTACACCTTTATTAATAATAACGACTCTGTCGCAAAGTGCCTCGACTTCCTGCATGATGTGTGTCGATAACAGAACAGTCTTCTCGTTTCCTAAGTCTCTAATTAATCCTCTGATGTCAATCAATTGGTTAGGGTCAAGTCCGGATGTCGGTTCGTCGAGAATCAATACCGAAGGATTGTGAATCATGGCTTGAGCTAAACCTACTCTTTGTCTGTATCCTTTCGACAATGCTCCGATTTTCTTGTGCATCTCAACTCCCAAGCCTGTCATCTCAATCATCTCGTCGATGCGTTTGTTCAGTTCCTGTCCTTTGAGATGATGTATGCCGCCGACAAATTCTAAATATTCTTTAACATACATATCCAAATACAAAGGATTGTGTTCAGGAAGATAACCGACGCGTTTCCTTACTTCCATCGATTGTTCCCAAATGTCGTAGCCTTCAACGCTGATGGTTCCTTTGGTAGGAGGGATGAAACAGGTGATTATCTTCATCAAGGTTGATTTTCCTGCTCCGTTAGGACCTAATAATCCTACAATCTCTCCTTTATTGATGGTCAATGAAACGTCGTTGAGAGCCAACTGATTATCGTATTGTTTTGTGATGTTCTGAACTATTATCGACATAGACTTTTTTTCTTTTTGCAAAAATAACATTTTTCTACTAAAAAACTTAACGCAATTTAAAAAACTATCGTATCTTTGCACCCGCAAAAACGTGGAAAGATTTGATTGATTGCAACCACAAGAAAAAAATGCTAAAACAATGTTTTTTTCCTACTATTATTCAATCTCAAAACTGTCCGCAAATTAATATTTATTAACTTAAAATTTAATTTGTAAATGGGTTACTATTTCACATCCGAATCAGTTTCAGAAGGCCATCCAGATAAAGTGGCCGACCAAATTTCCGACGCTGTCTTAGACGAAATGCTTCGTCAAGATCCTGAATCTAAAGTAGCTTGCGAGACATTAGTCACAACAGGTCTCGCTGTAATCGCAGGAGAAGTTAAGTCTTCTGGTTATGTTGATATTCAAAAGACAGCTCGCCGCGTCATAGAACGCATAGGTTACAACAAAGCAGAATATCAATTCGATAGCAAGTCATGCGGTATAATTTCTGCAATTCACGAACAATCGCAAGACATCAACCGCGGCGTTGAACGTAACAAAGAAGAAGAACAAGGTGCTGGCGACCAAGGTATGATGTTCGGTTTCGCTTGTAAAGAAACAGACGACTATATGCCTCTCACGGCTGAGTTGTCGCACATCTTATTACACGAACTCTCACAAATCCGTCGCGAAGGCAAGAAGATGAAATATCTTCGTCCAGACGCTAAGTCACAAGTCACTGTGGAATATGGTCCAAATTGGAAACCTCTCCGCATAGACACAATCGTCATTTCAACGCAACACGACGAATTCCTCGACGATGACGAAGCTATGATTAAAGCTATCGAACACGACGTGAGAACTATCCTCATTCCAAGAGTGAAGAAACTTTTGCCACAACGCGTTAAGCTTCTTTTCAAACCTGACATGAAGTTGTTCGTCAATCCTACAGGCAAGTTCGTTATCGGCGGTCCTCATGGCGACACCGGTCTCACAGGAAGAAAGATTATCGTTGACACTTACGGCGGTCGCGGCGCACACGGAGGCGGTGCTTTCTCAGGAAAAGACTCCTCAAAAGTCGATCGTTCAGCAGCTTACGCCGCACGTTATATCGCCAAGAACTTAGTTGCTTCTGGTGCTTGCGATGAGGCTTTGGTTCAAATCGCTTACGCTATCGGCGTGGCAGAACCTGTTGGTTTCTACGTAAATACAAACGGAACATCTCATGTTAAAGATGCTAACGGCAAGAAAGTCAGTGACGCTGAGATAGCAGAAAGATTGAAATCTCTCTTCGACCTCCGTCCTTACGCTATAGTAAAGAGATTCGGTTTGAAGAATCCAATCTTCGAACCAACAGCATCTTACGGACATTTCGGCCGTGACCCTCGCATCGAGAAAGTTGAAGTCTATTACGAAGATAAAGATACTTTCAAAGAAGATGGCAAAATCTACAAAAACGTCGAGTTCTTCTCATGGGAAAAATTAGACGCAATAGAAGATGTCAAGAAAGTCTTAGGAATATGATAGTCTAAAGTCGAATGACGAAAGACTAAAGGTAAATAGAGTTCTCGAAATTTCGGGGACTCTTTTTTTTAATCTTTCAGATCCTAAACGGTGAAACTTGTTATCTCCTGATAATAGACCTTTTATTAAACCTAAGAAACTCAGAATTTCAAAATTTCAGAAATTTTTTGGATTTTTTTTATTTTATATTTGCATAATTTTCTATGCAATTCTAAAATCATATTTTGCATTTGCATAGAGTTTTATGTAATTATAAATCGAGATATACCGATGGCGAACTCATAAGTTGGGATAGAATATAAAGTGTGTATCGAGTGATTTTTTTTATTATTTAATTATATATTTTACATTATTTTTATAACTTTGTGACTCTAAATGAGTCACTATGAAAAGGCTAGTATTTTTATTATTATTTATCTTCATTTTTTGCAGCCATTTATTTGCCGAAAACCTTGATACCATTAACAATCGCGTAGTTAAGTTATTTAAGCAGGAGAAATATTCAGAGTGTTATGATTTAGCTCTAGATTTGTATTCCAAGTCGAAGGAATCTACGGATTCTGTGCTGATTTTCAACAGTCTTTATTATATGGGTTTCTCCAATCAGAGAATGGGTAATATGGACATCGCTCTTGAATATAACATACAGGCTTACGATGTGGCGCAGGACTTAGGTATGTTGGACCTTCAAAGTTCAATATTAAATAATATTGGAAATGTATATATGGTCAACGACAAGGATAGTCTTGCTTTGGTATATTTCAATAAAAGCATAGAGATAGAAAAGAATCTGGGACGTAAGTCGCAGCTTGCTGTTAGATATGGAAATGCTTCGACGGCTTATATGAAGATGGGAGATTACGATGCTGCATTAAAAGCTGCTGAAGAAGGACTTAGGATTGATAAGGAACTCGGCCGTCCGAATAAAATAGCGATACGACTCAATCAGTTGGGTGACGTTTATCATGCGTGCGGTCGTTTGGAAGATGCTACGAACTGTGAGTTGGAGGCGTTTGGATATTTTAAGGAAGCGAATAGCAAATATGGAATGTCGGTGGTGGCTCATTCTTTGGGTGATTTGAAAATTGAGGATAAGGAGATTGATTCTGCGATTTATTATTATGAATTGTCGATGAATCTTGCTAAAGAAATAAATAATAGTCTTTTGGTACAGAAGGTTTCAAAGTCATTATACAAAGTATATAAAAACACAAATCCAGAACTTGCCATAGATTTTTTGGAAAGACATGTCGCTATAAAAGACAGCCTTTTCAATGAAAAGAATCAGCAGATGTTGAATGATTTTCAAGTGAGATACGACATTAGAGAGAAGGAACTAGAGATTGAGGTTCAGAAGAAAAGAATACAATACGACAGATATATTTTAAAGCTGACATCTATAACTATTATTTTGCTGATAGTCATTATCATTTTGTTGATTATAAATGGCATTAATAGGAAAAGAAGAAATGCTGTCTTGACGGAACTTAACGAGATGAAAGATAGGTCGCTATCCCTTCTGTCGCACGACTTGAAAAATCCTGTCATAGCACAAAAATTAGTGCTGAATCAGCTTAATGATAATTTCGATAATATCAAGACTGAGGATGTGAAGATGTATATAGAGTCGTTGACTGAGTCGGTTAATTCGTTGGAAGAATTGCTTGTTAATTTGCTAGAGTGGACGAAGTATGAGATGAATAAGATTGAATATAAGCCAATTGCCTTTGATGTTAGAGAATTATGTTTTGAGGAAGTAGTGCCTTTGTTTAGGAGCGCTGCTCACAAGAAAAGAATTGTCATCAGAGAATGTGATGTGAAATTGAACGGCTATGAGGTTTTTTCGGATGTTAGGATGATTTCTACTGTTTTAAGGAATGTTATCAGCAATGCATTGAAATTCACTCAGGAAGGTAAGGAAATCATATTGTGTTTTAAAGATGAGGGCGATAGTATAAGGGTTGTAGTTAAAGATAGTGGAGTGGGGATTTCTGAAGAAAGACTTAAGATTTTGTTGTCAGGTAAGTCGTTGACAACATTGGGAACTAATGGCGAAGTGGGTAGTGGACTTGGCTTAGATTTGATTGTAAAGATGTTAGAGTTGTGCGGCTCGAAATTGAATGTAAAAAGTGAATCCGGCATAGGCAGTGAGTTTTCTTTTGAATTGAAAAAATATGGACAATCTGATAAAAATAATATTGGTTGATGACCATCCTCTGATGCGATTGGGTGTTAAGTCATCATTGTCGGCTTATAAAGATGAGTTGGAAGTCGTTGCTGAAGCTTCTACCGCTGACGAGTTGTTGGAAATTATCCCTAAATATAAAGTTGATGTAATACTTCTTGATATTCAGATGCCAGGTATGTCGTGCGAAGAAGTGGTGGGAATATTGAAGACAAATTATTCCGATGTCAAGATAATTATACTTTCATCTTCTACCGATAAAGAAGTATTATACAAATTAGTAGAATTGGGTATCGACGGTTTTGTACCAAAAACATCTAATATTGAAATTATAAAGTCCGCAATAAAAGAAGTTAATAGTGGCACTAGATATTATGGAGCTGATATATTAAAGATTATTAAGGAATTTGAACAATCGGTGACTTCGGCGACAAGTATAATGTCGGCATTGACCGAAAGAGAGAAAGAGGTTATGCAGATGTGCTGCGAAGGCTTGTGTTCAAAAGAGATAGCTTCTAAGCTTAATATAAGCCATCGAACTGTGGAAATGCATAAGGCGAATATCTTTAAAAAATTGGATATCAATAGTACAGTGGAACTTTTGAAGTGGGCTATAGAACGCGGCGTAGTTGCATTATAATTGTCTTAAAATATACGTAGAATTACTTATTGACACCTCTGTTTTCATATTCTAAATTTGTAAATTAAACACAAATTTAAATATTATGAGGAAAATTATACGTATAGCAAAAACTATTCTGCTATTTATATTTTTGCAATTTACTGTAAATCAAAGTTTATTTGCTCAAGGCGATTCGTTCTTCTATTATAGTATTAGTGAGGATGATAGAAATGAAGATGAAATTTTAGCTCCAGGTCTGCCAAGTCAACATGGCATGAGTGATAACTATCAGTCGCCTGCTCCTGTGGGCGATGGACTGCTGCTGTTGTCATTACTGGGCTTAGGCTATTGTGGATTGCAATCACGTAGAAATCGTAATAAAAAATCTAGTAATAAGTCTTTATTGATTTTTGGAATATTAATTCTGGGTTTTGGTTTTTCAACTGAGGCTCAGAATTTTTATTTTGACAAACCCGTAGAATCTTCCGACGGTACAAATATGACGGTCTATGGTCAGCTAAGAATAGACGGTGAGTTTGCGGATGAAAATGTCGAGATAGGCGCATTTTGCGATGATGAGGTCAGAGGCAGGACTATGGTTAAGAAAAATGGAAACGTATATCTTTTCTTCCTGACGGTTTATGGCAATGCAAATGATGTGATAAATCTTAGGTTCTATGATCATAGTGTGGAAACAGAGTTGAATGTGAGCGGCGATTATGATATTACATTCTCATCAGGAAGTATAAACGTGAATGCTGGTGTCGTTGACTATGGTATTGTCAGATATAAGTTTATAGGAACTGATAAGGACTGGAGCAAAGTGTCTAATTGGCAATTGGTATGTGACTCTTGGGCAGAACCTCAGTCGGCGACGCAGCTACCATCGGCAGATTCTAAAATGATTGACGATATCATTGTAGCGGAGAATCTTGATGCGACATCAGATTATGTTGTTAAGAATGTTGAGATAATTAGTGAGAAAACCCTTACAATATCATCTTCTGGTTCTTTAGAAATAATCGGTGAAATAGCAAAAGATGATGAGAATGCTTTGGTAGTCGATGCTGATGAAAATGGCGTGGGTTCTTTGATTCATAGTAAAGAAAACGTCACTGCAAAAGTGAATTGTTTTATCGATAACAGCAGCGTCTCGAGAACCTGGAGCGCCGACTGGCATTTCATCTCTTCTCCAGTGGCAAGTCAGACGATAGAGAGTTTCATCCCTACAGAAGAAAACTACGATTTCTATTCCTGGTCGGAATTTAACTCTACTTGGTATAACCAGAAAAAGGATAATTCAACAACAAACGAATTCTATACCGACAATGGATTGAATTTCAATATTGGCAGAGGCTATCTCGTGGCTTACGAAAATGTAGGTCATAGAAAGTTTTCTGGAACATTGAATAACGGCGATGTGACTTTCCCTCTTTCTTGCAGTACCGACGGAGAATTTGTAGTTGAAAGATATACTGGTTTCAACCTTGTGGGAAATCCTTATCCGAGTTATATCGACTGGGAAGCAGAAGGCTGGACACGCGACAATCTTCAGCTTCAGACAATATGGATTTACGACGATGACATTAATAACTACACTACATATACAACAGGCGGTGTCGCTACTAACGGTGGTTCACAATACATAGCACCTTGTCAGGCTTTCTTCGTGAAGGCATCTTCCGCAGCAAATATCGTAATGACAAACGAGATCAGAACAAATAATAAATCATCGTTCAGAAAAGATGGTGACGACAATATTCTGAAAATTAAGGTAGAAGGCGCGACAGGCAAAGACGAGATAGCGATTGTGAAAGGCGACAACGACGATGTCTTCAAGATGTTCAGCATGAATGATGATGCTCCATCCTTATATATTAATAAAGGTGTAGAAGATTACAGTGTGGTATATATCGACATTGAAAACACTTTGCCTTTAAGTTTTAAGTCGGGAAGTTTTGCTAAATATACCATCTCCTTGAGTGAAGCCGGAAATACATTTGACGAGATTATACTCGAAGATAAACTGACAGGCGAGAAAGTAAATCTCATGACTGAGTCGTATTCTTTTTTACATTCTAAAGATAATATCAAAGACAGATTCGTGTTGAGTTTTGTCAACGGACAACAGACAACGGACAACAGACCTTTCGCATACATTGATAATGGTGAATTAATCATTAATGAATTGTCCGATGACGCTCAGATTGAAATCTATGACTTGGCGGGACGTTGCGTTTATGAAAATGCTGATGCTGTAAGTAATGTCCGTACTAACGGATTCAGTGACGGCATATATATCATCCGTAAGATTGACGATAAAGGAATTAAGACACAAAAGATATTTATTGAATAATTAGTTTAAAGTTTAAGGATTAAAGTTTAAGGATACAGTTTCTTTAGACTTTAGTCCTTAGTCTTTAGACATTAACATAAAGCTTATGAAAAGAATTTTACTATTAGCGCTAAGTTTGGTTTTATTAACAAATGCTAATCTTAAATCTCAAAATGTAAATCCTAATGCTGAGATTATAATAGGGGAGGGGACAAGTTCGACAGGCTCTATACCTACTAATACCTATTATAGTAATAGTTATACTCAGCAGATATATCTCGCTTCTGAGATGGGTGGGAAATCTGTCATCGATAAGATTTATTTCCAATATACGTATTCGACTTCTATAACGAGGAACATTGATATTTATGTTGGCAATACCGAGAAGACATCTTTTACGTCTGGAACTGATTATGTGCCGCTGACGGATATGTCGTTGGTGTTCAGTGGAGATATCGCTTTTAACAATTCTGAAGAGTGGTTTGAGATACTTCTTGATACGCCTTTCGCATACGACGGAAGTTCAAGCTTGGTGATAGCTTTTGACGATAATACTGGTTCATATCAACATAACGCAAATAAGTTTAAATATCATACGACTTCAGATTCTAAGTCGATATATGTATCATCTGACGGAACGAATTACGACCCGGCTTCTCCTGTGATTGGAAATGCATCAACATATCGTAATAATATAAAATTTTCCAATATATGTATTACAGCAGAATGTTGCTATCCTCCTATGCTTTCGATAACGGAAGTTCAAGCAAAGCAGATAACGTTTACATACGAAGTTGAAGATGAGAATGCCGACTTGGTTTTTGAATACAAGAGAAAGACCGACGATGTTTATACGGAGATTGAGAATGTGACGGCAAGTCCTTTCACCTTGACAGGATTGACGCCTTCTGTAGAATATGACATAAGAGCGAAGGCGGTATGCAGCGAATCTTCAGAGAGTATTTATGTAAATAAATCATATGTAACGCCATCTGTCAATCTTCCAGTCATTTACGTTGATGCTGATGCTGACGGATTAAGAGACGGTTCTTCTTGGGAAAATGCCATCGATGATTTAAACGCAGCGTTTTTTATGGCAGAGCTGATAAAACAAGATCATGGCGCTTATCCTGATGTATGGGTCGCTGCTGGAACATATTACGGCGACGGCACTTCCACAAACGCTTTTATAATGGCGGAAGGCGTTAACGTTTATGGCGGCTTTGCTGGAACGGAAACGAGTTTGGAACAAAGAGATTATGAAACCAATGTAACTATCTTAGACGGACAAGGCACGCAGAGAGTTTTATATCAGGACAAAGCTTATACGGAAGCGACGGCAACGGTTTGGGACGGCATCACTATTCAGAACGGTGGCGGCGCATATAGCGGAGTCGGTGCTTATATCCAAGAATATGGAACATTGAGAAACTGTACGATAAAAGATAACGGCAGAGAAGTTACAAGTTCGAAAGATCTTCATGGTGGTGGCGTTTATATCAATGGCGGTACATTGGAAGGCTGTAATGTTCACGATAATATCATAAGAAACACAAACAGTCGTTATATCTATGGCGCTGGTGTCTATATGACATACGGTTACATAACAGACTGTGAGATTTATAATAATGAAGTCTATAGTACATATTCGTATTCCTATGCGAACTATGCCGGTGTTTATGTTTACAATAATAATTCTTCCAAAAAAGCTGTCGTAGAAAACAGTTACGTTCACGACAATCATAGTCAAGGCTATGGTGGCGGTATGTATTTAGATGGTTATACTAATAGTAATCATGTTGAGGTTATAAACTGTAGGATTGAGAATAATGAAGCGGAAAAATCACGTGGTGGTGTATATGCAAATTCATACGTTACGCTTATTGGATGTAATATTTCTAACAACACAAGCAAAGAAGGTAGTGCCGGTTTATATCTGTCAAATTATACAAATGTTATCAACTGTAATATTGTAAATAACTTCATCGATGCAACGAGCTCAAATTATAAGGGTGCTGGTATTTATGGCTCATCAAACGCTAATATATATAACTGTGTAGTATGGGGTAACAAGAGAGGTGAGGTGTCGGATCAGATTTATTTCAGCAGCAGTACAGATGTAGTTGTTTCTCATTCTGCTATCGAAGGCGGTTATTCAGGAATAGGCAATATCAGTCTTTCTTCATTGAATACAGGCAACGGAATACATCCAAAGTTTACGAGTCCTACTGAAGGCGTTGGAAAAGATTATTATAACGGTGACTGGAGCTTGCAAGAAGGTTCTGCATTAGTTAATAAAGGTGTAGTTGAAGGATTGCCGGCAACACTTACAGATACCGACATGGCAGGTAACGTCCGTATTCAAAATGAGAGAGTAGATATTGGAGCGATGGAATCTTCATACGAAAGCACGATGGAGATATTCCCTGATGCAAACAATATTATATATGTAACGACGACAGGTGCCGGAAAAAAAGACGGCTCGTCATGGTCTGATGCCACACCTTATCTAAGCATAGCCTTGTCGGTGGCAAGCACGATGAATCCATTACCGGAGATATGGGTCGCTGCCGGAACCTATTATGGCGACGGCACTTCGGCAAACGCTTTCAGAATGGCAGAAGGCGTCAATGTTTATGGCGGCTTCGCTGGAACGGAAACGAGTTTAGAACAAAGAGATTATGAAACCAATGTCACTATCATAGACGGACAAGGCACGCAGAGAGTCTTGTATCAGGATAAGGTCTATACAGAATCTACTGCAACAGTTTGGGACGGTGTCACTATTCAGAACGGCGGCGGTGAATATAGCGGAGTCGGTGCTTATATCCGAGAGTATGGAACCTTAAGAAACTGTACGATAAAAGATAACGGCAGAGAGTTTAAAGCGTCGGATCGTGTTTATGGTGGCGGCGTTTATGTTTATGGAGGAAGATTAGAAGGTTGTAAGATACACGACAATCTCCTTAAGAATACAAACAGCAATTATATATATGGCGCTGGTGTCTATATGAAATACGGTTACATAGCAGACTGTGAGGTCTTTGATAACGAGATTCATAACACATATTCAAGTTCGTATGCCAACACTGCCGGTATTCATATCGATAACGACCATAATACGAAGAAGGCAGTGGTAGAGAACTGCTACATTCACGACAACTATAGTCATAGTGATAATGGAGGTATGTATCTATCAGGTTATTCAAATAATTATGTTGAGGTCATAAACAGCAGGATAGAAAATAATGTGGCAGATGGCAATGGCGGTGGTGTACACATGAACTCGTACGCTACTCTTGTGGGATGTATTATTTCTAACAACACCAGTAACCATGGTTCTGGTGTTAGTCTGTCATATTACAACAATGTCATCAACTGTAATATTGTTAACAACCTGACGACGGCTACTAACTATGATGGCGCCGGTATTCATGGTGCTTCGTATGCTAATATATATAACTGTGTGATATGGGGTAACAAGAGAGGTGAGACCTCAAGTCAGGTTTATTTCAGCGGTGGCACAGATGTGAATGTTTCTCATTCCGCTGTAGAAGGCGGCTATACAGGAGTTGGTAATGTCAGTCTCTCATCATCAAATACAGGCAACGGAATACATCCTAAGTTTGCTAATCCAAGTCCGGGAGTCGGCAGTGAATATAGAGGAGGCGACTGGACATTACAAGAAGGTTCTGCCTGTATCAATAAAGGTATAGTCGAAGGATTGCCAATCGAACTTGCCGATACCGACTTGATGGGTAACGCTCGTATCCAGAGAGAGAAAGTCGATATAGGAGCGATAGAGTCGTCATACGAAAGCACGATGGAGATAGTTCCTGACGCTAACAATATAATATATGTCACTTTCACCGGCGCCGGAAAAAAAGACGGTTCCTCATGGACCAATGCGACGCCATATCTGAGTGTCGCCTTGTCGGCCGCAAGCACGATGAATCCTTTGCCTGAGATTTGGGTCGCATCTGGGACATATTACGGCGACGGCACTTCGACAAACGCTTTCAGAATGGTTGAAGGCGTCAATGTATATGGCGGCTTCGCAGGAATGGAAACGAGTTTAGAACAGAGAAACTTTGAAACCAACGTAACTATCTTAGACGGACAAGGCACCCAGAGAGTCTTACGTCAGGACAATTTATATACAGAGGTGACGGCAACTGTCTGGGACGGCTTCACGATTCAGAATGGCGGCGGAGCTTATTATGGAGCAGGTGCTTATATCCAAGAATATGTAACCTTAAGGAACTGTACGATAAAGAATAACGGCAGAGAACTTAAAACGTCGGACCGTGTTTATGGTGGCGGCGTTTATATCAATGGAGGAAGATTGGAAGACTGTAAGATACACGATAATCTCCTCAAGAATACAAGCAGCGGTTATATCAACGGAGCCGGCATCTATATGACAAACGGCTACATAACAGACTGTGAGATTTATAATAATGAAGTTTATAGCACATATTCATATTCGTATGCAAGTGCCGCTGGTGTTTACGTTGATAACAGCAGTTCTACGAAGAAGGCTGTGATAGAAAACTGTTACGTTCACGACAACTATAGTCATAGCGAAGCCGGAGGTATACGTTTAGATGCTCGGTATAACACCAATCATATTGAGGTCATAAACAGTAGAATTGAGAATAACTATTCGGAACGATATGGCGGTGGATTATATATTCTTAATAATGTGACTCTTGTTGGATGTAACATCTCCAACAATACGAGTGATATGTACGGAGCAGGTGTGCATTCGTCAAGTTATGTAAATATCATCAACTGTAATATTGTAAATAACTATCTTAACACAGACTATCAAAATTATCAGGGTTCTGGTATATATGGCTCTTCATATACAACTATTTACAACAGCATAATATGGGGTAATAAGAAAGGCGAGACATCAGATCAGATTTTTTTCAATGGTACCATAAATGTTAACGTTTCGTATTCTGCTATCGAAGGCGGTTATGCCGGTACGGGTAACATCAGTTTGTCGGGTGATAATGAAGGTGACATTGTTGATGTTATGTATCCTAAGTTTGTGTCTCCTACTGAAGGTGTCGGCGATGAATATTCTGGCGGCGACTGGGGATTGCAGGAAGGCTCGGCTTGTATCAACAACGGTAATAATGAGACGGGTTTCATATTGCCATCGACCGACTTGATGGGAAATGAGAGAATTCAGAAAAACACTATTGATATTGGTGCGATAGAATCGCCATACGGAGCGACTGTGGTGATGCCTGGTGACAATAACGTTATTTATGTAGCAACGGAATCTGCTGGTTTGGAAGACGGTACCTCCTGGGAAAACGCTACATCTAACTTGCAGCTCGCCATCAACCGCGCCGCTGCCTACGACTCAGATCCTCAGGTGTGGGTCAAGGCGGGTACTTATTCCAGCAACGCGGCATCAGAAAACTTCCTGACGATGGCAGCGGGCGTTGAGGTATTTGGCGGCTTCGCCGGAACGGAGACGAGCTTGGAACAGAGAGACTTCTCCGCAAATAAGACAATCCTCGACGGCGGTAACGCAAAACGTGTCATCTATCAAAACGATGACTATACAGAAGAGACCGTCGCTGTCTTTGACGGATTTGTGATTCAAAACGGTAACATAAACGCAAATGGAGCAGGTGTTTATATGAGAGACTTCTCTGTGCTGCGTAACTGTGTGGTGAGAAACAATACCGGAAACATAGGCTCTGCTATTTATACGTATGGTTATGCTAATATCGTCAACTGCTTGATAGCGGAAAACATCTCGACATACAACTCTTCCAGTTCTTCTTCGGTGTATCTTCTCGATAGTACTTTGTTTGTAAATAACACTGTTGTAAATAACAGCAGCGTTACAGGTACTGGCGGCGTTTATGTCAATAATCAAAAAGCAAGAATCTATAACAGTATAATTTGGGGCAATAAGAAAGGGGAGAACGTCAATAATATATCAGGTCAGGTTCCTGATATGAGATTCTCTGCTGTTGAAGGCGGATATGTCGGCATCGGTAATATTCCTCTTGCTTCAGAAAACACTGGTAACACTGGATATTATCCTTGTTTCAACGACATAGAAAATGACGATTATTCTTTGACGGCAAATTCTATATGTGTCAACAAAGGTTCTTCAGCCTTGATGACTTTGCCTTCTTTGGATTTGAATAACGGGGAACGTGTAAAACAAGGTGCTGTGGATATAGGTGCGTTCGAGTCTAATCATATCCCGACAATCAATATCGTTCCGGATAACAATAATATCATCTATGTAGCGACGGCAGCTGCTGGCAAAAAAGACGGCTCTTCGTGGGCTGACGCTACCTCGGATATTATTCTTGCAATGAATCTCGCCAATACTTTCAAACCGGTAGCAGATGTTTGGGTTAAAGCAGGAACGTATTACGGACTTCTTTACACAGCTAACGCCTTTGAGATGATTCCTGGCGTCAAGGTCTATGGCGGTTTCGCAGGAACAGAATCAACTTTGGCAGAACGTGACTTAAGCAAAAACACAACAATTCTTGATGGTAACGAGACACGCCGCGTTTTGAATCAGTCGTATGATTTTACGTCGAAGACATTAGCGGAATGGGACGGATTTACTATCAGAAATGGTAACACGCAGAGCTTGAATGCAGATTATGAAGGCGCTGGTGTCAGGATGAGAGAATATTCTAACATCAAGAACTCCACTATCATAAATAATAATTCCAGAGGTAACGGAGCTATCTATGTACAAGGTCCGTCAGAGGCATACGACACTATCGCTAACTGTATAGTACAGTCGAACGATGCTTATTATGGCGGCGGTATTTATGCCAACTATTATGTCTATGTCGTAAATAGCTTGATAACAAACAACAGCTCTTATTATGAAGGCGGTGGCGTGTATATGACGAATAATGTGAAACTTATCAACAACACTATCGCCAATAATAATTCCGAAAGAGGAACGGGTGGTCTGCATATATATTCTCCATATAATTCCATTATCAGAAATAATATCATCTGGGGAAATAAGAATAATGATGTCTCGAGTCAGCTTTCAACCTCATACACTTCTGGCGTAATTGAATATAACGCCATAGAAGGAGGTTACGAAGGAAAAGGAAACATCACTTTGGAAAGCGCTAATTCAGGTTTAGGATTACATCCTGATTTCGTCAATCCTACCTCTGGCGCCGGCAGCGACTATTCGGGAGGCGATTGGTCGTTATCGCAAAACTCTATTTGTATTAATAAAGGTACAACAAATAATGTCACTCTGCCTTTGACAGACCTTGTTGGAAACGAACGTGTGCAGCATGGTATCGTTGACTTCGGAGCTTACGAGTCGTCGGTGGAGTCGTCGTTCGACATCGTCCCTGATGCTAACAATATCATTTATGTGAAAGCCAATGGCACCGGCGATGGTTCTTCATGGGCTAATGCGACTTCCGACTTGCAGTTTGCCATTGCAAGAGCAGGTGGAATCTCGCCAAGACCTGCGATCTGGGTCGCTAAGGGAACATATCGTGGCGATGCTGGCGACAACGCAGCTTTCTGTCTGTCGAGTGGTGTCAGTATATATGGCGGCTTTGCTGGTGATGAACCACATAACTACGACTTGAGTCAGAGAGACTTCGTGACAAATGCAGCAATTCTCGATGGTATGAATACCAAGCGAGTTCTCTTGCAGTTGGATAACTTCACATCAGAGACAGCGGTGGTGATTGACGGTTTCACCATCAGGAACGGTTATGATGACAGCAGCGACGGAGGTGCAGCGGCATATCTGAGAAATTATACGACACTCAGAAATTGTCAGGTCTATGATAACGTATCTGAGAGATATTGCGGTGCTATAAGAATAAGCGGTTCAAGTTCCATCATAGAGAACTGCGTTATCAGAAACAACAGACATAACTACAGCTCGTATGGCGGCGGTGGTGTATATCTCTATAGTGCTAAAATTATAAATTCAAAGATAACAGATAATTATAGTGACGGTCAAGGTGGTGGTATCTATGCTTCAGGAGGTTATATCATCAACTGTCTTGTCAGCAACAACACAGCGCAGATGTCGGGCGGTATCTACGGTTCTCCTGCTTTGGTCTTGAATACTACCGTCGTTAAGAACAGTTCCGAACATGATTATGCGACAGACTACGCAGGTCTCAGAGTGTATAGTTCCACTAATGTCGTAAACTGTATAGTGTGGGGCAACACTCATAACGGAGAGTATTCTGAGGTCATATCTAGCGGAGGAAGCGTGACCTATTCTGCAATCCATGGCGGTCATGATGGAACGGGCAATATAGATATAGAACTCGATAATGATGGCAACGTCCAAGATGCCAACTACATACGTTTCATTGATGCAGATCATGATGTCTATGAATTGACCGACAACTCCGTAGCCGTTGACGCAGGTAATGACGACAATGCCAACATAACTGAATACGACCTTAACGGAAAGGAACGTGTCAAAGACGGTACTGTTGATATGGGAGCTTTTGAGCAGCATTGCGTGAAATATAAATATATCTCAAAGACGATGGGTCTCGGTCAGTCGATGTCGTTCTACGATATGACCATCACAGAACCAGGACGTTATCAGAAACGCTGGGCTTTGGATGCAAGCTGCGACAGTTTAGTGGTGATGGATGTTAGAGTCAACAGCGCGATATTTTATGTGACGACGACGGGAGCAGGTTTGAAAGACGGTTCCTCTTGGGACAACGCTGCTGACAATATCAACACTGCTGTGGTCAATGCGCATAACTCTACAGGCTTTGACAACAAGCAGGTTTGGGTGGCAGCAGGAACATACACTGGAAATAACAGCGGCGTCACCTTCCCGATGGTCGCTGGCGTTGAGGTATATGGCGGCTTCGTAGGAACAGAGACGCTGTTCTCGGAACGCGACGTGGAAAACAACAAAACCATTCTTACTGGAAATAATTCATATAGCGTCTTAGGAGCGTCGCAGCAATATCCTGCAACAGAAGAGTTCCCTTCAAAATGGGACGGATTCTTTATCAACTCCGGTAAGGATGTCGCTATAACAGAACATAACATATTGCAGAACTCGGAGTTGGCGATATTGGCTGAAGTCAATGGAGGATTGCTGCAAAACTGTACATTCAATAATGTGAGAAAAAATAGTTCTGCTATAAGAGCTACTTCTTCCACTATTAGAAACTGTAAGTTCGTGAACAACAACTTTGAGAGTGCGATGTACACTCTTATCATCCTCGATAACAGTACTCTCGATTCTTGTCAGGTATATGCCAACAGCGCAACGACTTCATTGATTAAGGCTACGAGAAGTAATATTGTCAAATCTAATATCTTTAACAATACGGTGAAACTCCATGCCAGCGGCTTTGAAGGAATAATCAACGCATCCGACAACTCGACGATTTCTCATACTAACTTGTTGAATAATATGGTGTCGTTCACTTACACTTCAATAACATCTCATTTCGATGGCGACGAAGATTATTATCATCAATATAAATATGCTGTCGTGGTGTTGAAGTCATCAACATTGAAGAACAGTATCTTATGGAATAACGCCATCTCATCATTCGACAACAACTTCATCTCTAAAGACAAGAATTCTCGTATTGATTATTGTGCTATCGACGGCGCCTTGTATAACGGTGTCGGTAACATCCGTCTTACCGACGGCAACGAGCTAAATGAGTTCTCGCCATGTTTCGTCAATCCGATCTATGACGTAGGAAATATCATAAACCAAAACACCTTCGACTGGAACTTAAAGCAAAACTCAATATGTTTGGGTCATGATGAAAACGGCGATGCTATAGGAGCGATGCCATCTAACTATCAGGCTACTATAGACATCAATCCAACAGACAATATCATTTATGTCACGCCGGAAGGTTCAGGATCCAAAGACGGATCTTCGTGGAGCAACGCTACTCCATATCTGCAATATGCGGTGTCGCAGGCAAATACCTTTGATCCTATTGCTGAAGTATGGGTGAAAGCTGGAACATATAACGGTGACGGCATAGTTGGAAATAATGCTTTCAACATCGTTGAGAATGTCAAAGTATATGGCGGTTTCGCTGGAATGGAGTCGAGTGTTGAAGAAAGAGATTTAGAAAATAACAAGTCAATTCTCGACGGACAGAACGTGCAACGTGTTCTCTTCCAGAACGAGCCTTTCGCTGATGGAGGAACGACTTTATGGGACGGTTTTGTGATAAGAAACGGTTATATGAGTCAGGCTGACTTCCATTCACAGAATTCAATCTATTGTCGGTTCTCAGATGTCAATAGTAACATCGGACTCTTCCATCTCGTGGGAGCTGGCGCTGTCGTCCTCGACAATACAACATTGAAGAATATAACATTCGACAACAATAAGATAGAGACCGACGCCTCTATAGGATCGGGATATGCTAACTCTATGATGGCTAACACTCTCGCTATGGTGGGTGCCACTGCCGACGGTATTGCCATCGTCAATGCGACGACACCATCAAGCAACGCTAACCAATATAAAAACGCATATCTCTTCTCGGCAAATTCTCATATCACTAACTCAACTTTCAAAGATAACGCTGGTAAGATATTTATTTATAACACTGTCTTGGATAAGTGCGAGATTAAAGACAATCAGTCGTTAGCAGAGATGCCTGTCAGCGAGAACTACAGCAATATGATTCTTGAGTCTCTCGCTTCTACAATCAAAAACAGCAAGATTCATGACAACAAAGGCGTTACGATTTCGAAGACAAGTATCAATGGAATACAATATGCCAACACCTATATTAACACAATCATTTCTAATAACGAAGGCCTGGCGATTGTAAATCATAGTCTTGCAAATGGAGATAAGTTTATCAACTGCGATATCGTAAGCAATACTTCGACAAATACCTCTTCTTCGAGATATATGATTAGCGGAGGCGAGTTCCATAACACCGTCGTTTGGAACAACCGTAACGGCATCGGAGTGACTTTCGATTTCGACAGAAATAACTTAGACAAATACTTATTTAACAATAGCGCTGTTGAACTCGGCTTAGGAGATAATGAAGAAGTCGTTGCTCTCGCTTCGAGCAATAGTGGAGACAGTCAGGCTTACGGATATGCAAACTTCATCTCGCCTGAAGGCGACAATTATGAATTAAGTGAGAATTCAGTTTTGATTGATGCAGGTGATAATACGGTCGTCACAGAAGAATCTGATATCGATGGCAAGTCACGTATTGGCGATGGCACTGTAGATATCGGTGCTTTAGAAAGCAGCTGCGTCCTTAAACGCGAATATAGAGTCGTCACTATGTCGGAGCAATATCCGTTCTATGGAGAATGGCTCACCGAACCAGGAACATACATCTATCGCAAGGAAGCTAACAACGACTGCGACAGTGTAATCGTGATGCATCTCACTTTCAAACGTCTCGTCTATGTCAACGCTGAAGCTAAAGGTCTCAACAACGGTACGTCGTGGGAAAACGCCTACACCGACCTTAAGATGGCTTGCGACTCGGCACAAGATAACGGCAACCTCACAGAGATCTGGGTCGCCAAGGGAAGATACAGAGGCGATGGTACATCAGTCAACGCTTTCATCTTGAAACCTAACACTCGTATCTACGGCGGTTTCACAGGAACAGAACTCGCCGACTACGACATCAGTCAACGTGACATAGAAGAGAACGAGACAATTCTCGATGGTGGTTATATACAACGTGTCATCTCTATGGAAGAAGACGCGACAGAAGAGACGCCTGTCATAGTAGATGGCTTCACTATCACCAAAGGTTTCTCGCGTCAGGATGTCGCCAGAGGTACAGCCTTGTCGATGAAGCAATATTTCGAGGTACGTAACTGTATCATCACCGACAACTGCACTAATAGCGGAGTCGGTGCCATCTATGTTGATGCTGCTAACTTCGAAAACTGTAACATACGTAAGTCGATAAACACTTTTGAAAACTGCGACATACATCATAACCAAGGTTCGTATGTGATACATTCAGAGAATACTTCGTTCATAAACTGTAAGATAGAAAATAACGACGGACTTGGTTTTGAAGTCCATACATTTACAATGTTAGACGGATGTAGCATCTCCAATAACAAAGGCCGTGCTATCAGGATTTTGTTCTCGGCTGAGAAATTCACCGATGAGTTGGGTATTGAGAGATACTCAATAAGTTATCAAGACGTATATAACACTGTCATTAACAATAATGCCGGAGGTATCTATCAAGAAGATCCTAAACTCGTTGGTGGCTGGGGCGACGGACGTTATTATAACACCGTCATTTCTAATAACAAAGTCACTACTGTCGTTGACAAGAAAGAAGACGGTAATGGCGGTGCTATTCGTAAACTCGGCGGTAATATAAGCCTATACAACTGTACTGTCATCAACAATAGTGCTAAGGTGTCAGGTGGCGGTCTCTATGGTAAATTTGATGATGTCGTCAATACTATCATCAGCGGTAATAAGGTAGGAAGTAATGTCAACAATCTCTCTAACTATCACTATTTTGTTGATTTGGAATTGGGAATACTATTGAGATGGGTCGGTCTCTCCGACTTACGTTATTGTGCTGTCGAAGGAGGTTATCCTGGAGAAGGCAACATCACATTAAATAAAGACTATCCTCTTTCTATCAGTGGTAGCAGTCTTACTTCCAATTCGGTATGTATCAATGCAGGTACTGACGACATATATTCGCTTTTGGAATATGACCTCAAAGGAAAGAGCCGTGTGCTTCAAGGAAGAGTTGACATTGGTGCGGAAGAATCCAATTATGCAGGAAGAACACTCATCGCTCCTGACGCTAACAACGTGATTTATGTTGATGTTGAAGGCAAAGGTGACAAGAGCGGTTCTTCATGGGCTAATGCCACCGCCGATGTTCAGATGGCGATGAACTTAAGCATGACGATGGAACTACGTCCAGAGATCTGGATGAAGAAAGGCAATTATACTATGCCGGACAACGAGGCATGGGCTATGTTTACAATAGTGCCTGGAACGAAACTCTATGGCGGTTTCAACGGCGACGAAGATCCTGCTTCTTTCGATAAAGATAACCGTGACTTGTTCGTAAACAAGACAGTCTTAGATGCAAAGAATCTCTCACGTGCCATCGACCATTATTCAATCACTGACAATTACGAGAGATCTGTCATCGATGGATTTACCATCAAGAACGGTAATGCAGAACCAATATACACCAAACGTATTCCATCATCAGTGACTTCGTTCCCTGAAGAATATGTGGGCGGTGCTATAAGACTGAAAGACAATGTCACCGTGACGAATTGTGATATTTACAACAACGTAGCAAAACAAGGCGGTGCGTTATATGCTCACAACAGCAGCGATGAGATGAATATCGCTATCTCTTATTGTAAGATTCACGACAACTACGCTAATGAAGAAGGCGGCGCTATCTCATTGACAAGAAATTATCTATACCAAAACACACAACTTGACAGTATCGTCAACTGTGAAATCAGCAATAACAAGTCGGATCGTTTCGGCGGCATGAACATCAGCTGGACTAAGGTCTTGGGAAGTACCATCGTTTCCAACAACACTGAGATGTATGCCTTCGATACCTTGACATCATCGAATCACGACAACAAATATTACAACTGTATCTTATGGAACAACGTAAGCCGTAACTATTCAAATCAGATTGAAGGCTACGACAACACATACGAATACTGCGCAATTCATGGCGGTTATACCGGTGTCGGCAATATCACTCTCGACAAATATAACACAGGAGTAGAAGAAGGAGTCAACTATGTCAACTTCATCGATCCAGAAGGAAGAGCTTATCAGCCAAAAGACAACTCGGCTGTCGTTGATAAAGGTAATAACGAATATTCATCAGGAACAAAGGACTTAGCTGGCAAAGAGCGTATCTATAATGAGACAGTAGATATGGGAGCTTACGAGACCGGATGTATCAACTATAAACATCTCAAAGTCATTGCCAACGAGAAATATGTGTTTTATGGCGACACTTTGAGAGAGTCGGGATATTACAGCAAGCAATGGACACCAGACGGACTCTTGTGCGACAGCCTTGTGACCCTCGAACTCGAAGTGAGAAAGATATGGTATGTTAAGACAGAGAGTGCAGGTAAGGGTGACGGTTCTTCATGGAACGACGCTATGTCGGATCTGCAGGCTGCCATCAACAAGGCGTCGGCATTCCAGACTACAGCGAAGAAACAGATCTGGGTCGCTAAGGGAACTTATATGGGCAACGGCTCCAGCATGCAGGCCTTCCAGATAAAACCTGGCGTTGAGATGTATGGCGGTTTCGCGGGAACAGAACTTAACGGTATCGAGTTTGACGAAAGAGACCTCGTGACAAACGAGACTGTACTCAGCGGTGCCAATAGCCAAAGAGTATTAGGAAACTATAACTCATATAGTAATTTCAACGTCAATGACAATGCTGTCATCGATGGTTTCACAATCCAAGACGGTTATACCACAAAAGAAGGCGGCGGTATTTATGTAAGGAATTACGTCAAAGTCAGAAACTGTATCATCAAAGACAACCAAGGCGGTCAAGGTGCTGGTATCTACGCTGATAATAAATGCGAGATAACCGACTGTAAGATTTACAGTAACACAGCGCTCTCGCAAGGAGGCGGCGTCTTCTGTAAATCATCAATACTGACTTATTGCGAAATAAACAACAACCTCATCGATAACCTCACTGGCTCGGCAAAACAAGGTGGCGGTATCTACGGAGAAAACGCTACTATCAACAACTGTCTCATCGCTAACAACAGCGTACTCACCGAGACATCATACGGAGGCGGTATGTATATCGCGAACTCAGCCTTGCCATCGCAGTTGCTCAACTGTACAATGGTTAACAATTTCTCATACTACCTCGGCGGTGGCGTTTATAGCGTCAACTCTGGAAGTAATAACGAGTTCATCAACTGTATCATGTGGGGTAACAAGACCGACCTCAATACACAGCAGGTAGCAGTCTCCGCATCTAACGTCCCTATCTATGTGAGATACTGCGCTATCCAAGGCGGCGCTGCTGGTATCGGTACTATCAAGCTCACAGCAGAAAACGGCGATGATATGTTCTCGCCTCGTTTCGTAAATCCTACCGAACAAGTCGGTGCTAACTACTGGGGCGGCGACTGGAGAATCGAAGAAGGCTCTATCTGTATCAATATGGGTGAACGCCTCGAATATATGATAGAACAGGATTTAGACGATGAAGTCCGTGTTAAACAAGATAGAATAGATATCGGTGCATACGAGACTGACGGAACCAACGACTTCGCAATCTATCCTGACGAGAACAATATCATTTATGTGAAGAAGAATAATGCAGGCAGCGATATGACAGGCTCTTCATGGAGCAATGCCATCGACGACTTGCAACTCGCTCTCAACTTCGCTGCCGATAACGACAACCATCCTAAGGTATGGGTCGCTAAAGGTACATATACCGGTAACGGCTGGCCTTACGTTGATGCTTTCATCGGTCTCAACGGCATCGACATCTATGGAGGTTTCGCAGGCAATGAGGCTCACGACTACGACCTCACACAACGTGACCTCGTCAATAACGCCACAATACTCGACGGTCAGAATATACAACGTACATTACATCAGGCTCATAACACACACTTCAAATATTCCTTAGACCCGATGCATTATGCGATATATGACGGTCTCGTGATCAGGAACGGTTTCGTGTATAAGAACTTCGGCGGTAACGTCTTGATGCGTAAGGGTGAGATAAGAAATTCTATAATAGAAAACGGAGCCTCTATCATAGGAGCGTCAGATTATATTAGTGAAAATTCTATGGGTGGCGCTGGTATCTATGCTGCGTCGAGAAATGTCACCGTCATCGATGCTGTCATCAGAAACAACAAGGGAACCAACGTCTATGGTGGAGGTTATTATGGACCTATAACATTCAAGAACTGTCTCTTCAACAATAACAGCGCTGACTACGATGAGCAATATGGAGGTAATGTGGCACATGGCGGCGCAGGATACAGTGCTGGAAAATATGGAGCTAAACACTACAACTCCACTATCGTAAACAACTATGCGCATTATGGTAATGGCGGTATCGTAAATTACGACCTCGTCATGAATTCTGTCCTCTGGGGCAATAAGATAGATGGCAATATAACATCTAACATAGGATTGAAAGGCGATGATGATTCCTACTCAACGACAGAGGTTTATTATTCTGCTGTTGAAGGAGGCTGTATAGGAGAAGGCAACATCACACTCAACGCCGCTAATTCCGGCAGCGATGACGTGAATTATCCTATGTTCGTAAATCCTACCATCGCTGCCGGCGTGGGCAACTATGGCGCAGGTGACTGGCGACTTCAAGACGGTTCGGTCTGCGCCAACAGAGGAACGATAGCGACATTGATAACAGACACTGACATCGAAGGCAACGCTCGTATCGTCAACGACTCCATAGATATGGGCGCTTACGAAAGTGACTTCGAGATAAACCATGAGATAATACCTGACGCTAACAACATCATTTATGTGACGGAAGGCGGCGCTGGTACCAAAGACGGTTCTTCATGGGATAACGCGACGCCATATCTGCAGTTCGCCATGGATATGGTTTATAAATTCGATGGACCTGTCAAGTTCTGGATCGCAGAAGGTGCTTATAGAGGTAATGGTGTAGCGTCGAATCCAGCCTTCCTTATGACAAACAACGTCTATCTGTATGGAGGCTTCGAAGGTAATGAAGCATATAACTTCGACCTCTCGTTACGTGACTTCGAGACAAATCAGACAATATTCGACGGACAGAACCTGCAACAGATTTTAATCAGAGACCTTAAGAATAATTCTGACGTATATAACAGGATAGACGGTATCACCTTCCAGAACGCTCGTTCCGTGAACAAAGGAGCAGCGGCTCGCCTCAACAAGGTTTACGTTTATAACTCGACATTCAAGAACAACACCAACCTCACCGATCCTAAATCCAGCGGAGGTGGCGGCGCTCTCTACACCAGAAATGTCTCTATTCATCATTCTAAATTCTTCGACAACTACACCACTAAAGACGGTGGCGCCATCTTGTCGGAGAGCTCTTTTGATACCATCGCATATTGCGTCATCAAGAATAATACGGCAGATGAAATAGGTGGTGCTATCAAATCAAGCGCTGCACATATTTATAATACAGAGATAAGTTACAATACCGCAAAGAATAGCGGCGGCGTTTCTATGTTCAGAGAGATGATTAACAGCACCGTTGTATATAACACGGCAGACGCTTTCGATGAAGGCAAATATGCAGGTGGTATTACTGTTGGTAAGGATGTTAAAGTATATAACTCCATTATTTGGGGCAACAGAGCTGGCAATTACGTAAGCAATGTGAGATGTTCTTATCCGCCGGATATGAGATACTCGGCTTGCGAACGCGACCAGTTCGTTCCATCGCCGGAAACAAATATAGTGCTTGAGACATCTAACAGCGGCGATGATGTGGCTCTCAACTATGTGTCATTCATCAACCCTTCAGAAGGCGACTTCCAACTTATGGAAGACTCCGACTGTCTCGACAAAGGTGATAGAAACCTTACGCATCTGCAGGATTATGACCTCGCTGGCAATGAACGTATCAGAGGTGAGAATATAGATATGGGAGCTTACGAACAAAGCCCGCTCTCATGTAAGATGATTTCCGACCTCAGCGTTCCTGAAGATAAGATAACATTCACTACAGCCGACATCACCTGGACTTCTAACGGAACAGAACAGGAATGGCTCGTATATTACGATAGAGTAGGAGAGAACACACCTACATTGATAACAGTCGATACGACATATATCACTATCGAGGAGCTGTCACCAAACTTAGAATATTTCGTCAAGGTTCGCGCTATATGCAACGAGATAGAAATGAGTCCTTACTCAAATCCTGTCAACTTCACCACAGTATGTCATCCTGATTCAGTGGTTTGGGTGAATCGTTTTGATACAGACAACTTATTGCCAGAGAATGAGCAGGCGCTCCAAGCAAACAGCAGGGTCTTGTTCTCTTGGGATCATATCGAAGGAGCAGAGTCGTACGAGTTATGGTTATGGCGTGCCGACGATGGTCATGGTCTCGCGATACCAGATTTCCCTGTGGCATATAACATCACAAACAACTATCACACTGTCGATTTGGAAGCTTCAGTATATCAAGGATTCGGAAGGTATCCTAAGTATATACCATATACACCTGCTTCTGAGCAGCCACCTGGATATCTCGAACAGACAGATGAAGAGGATATCGCATATTACGCATGGAAAGTCGTGGCTTACAGAGAATGTGCTGCCATTGAGACTGACACCATGTATTTCAATACCGCTCTCTCCGACCTTCATATCACCGCGATGGACTGCTCATACGCACAGACAGGTCAGCCGATGACAGTGGAATGGACAGTACGTAATGACGGTCACGGTCCAACGCCTATAGGAGAGACATGGTATGACTATATCGTTCTTTCATATCCTATCGACTGGACTTCAGAGAGTTTCAACCAAGTCCCTTACGAGTCGTTCATCATGGAAAGAGTAGAAAACCTCACCGCTTTGAATGTGGGTGAGAGCTACACCAACAGCGCTACCATCTTCGTCCCTGACGATATGTATGGCGCAGTGTTCTTGTTCGTCTTATCCAACTGGAATCCAGGAACAGAATTGGGACTCGACTTCGCACAATATGGAGGCGTCTTCCCTAATCCTTACACTCCTAACCTCTACGGCGACGGAAAACCTTACGGATTCATGTCGGGTAAGAATGAAAAGGCTGGTCATGCTTCTTTCGAGGAAATCAACGGAGTAGATGCCTTCTTCTATAAAGCGATAGAAGTGGATATTCCTCCAATCCCTGACTTGATTGCAAACAATGTGATACCGCCGTACGAGCATTTCGCAGGCGACAGCATCACTATTTCATGGCAGCTCGTCAACCAGGGCGGCGCGGCCTTTGAAGATATTCCTGTCACTGATAACGTCTATATGTCAACAGAAAATGTCTTTGACTCTAATGCCAAGATGATAGGCTCATTCCGTGATACCATAAGCCTCGGTCGTGATGAAACACTCACTCGCGTCGCTACTTTCGCGACAAACGAAAAAGACTTGGATACATACTATTTCTTCGTAGAGACAGATACTCGTAATCAGGTTTATGAGTCATTGTTTGAAAACAATAATATCTCGCCAGCATCAGAATATCCAACAGTCTTCATGCCGATACCACCAGCGGATCTCACCATAGAAAATATCGTCTTGTCGTTGGATACATTGTCACCTAACGAGAGATTCAACATCTCATATACTGTCAAGAACATAGGCTATAAAAACACTAATGATAACTCACAATGGTCGGTCGATACTTGTGGCAATCTGCCTCCAACATACGGCAAGCCTTGGAGAGACGTTGTTTATATCTCTACCGAACCTGAGTTCAACAAGTCGAATGCTAAGCAATTGACTTCATATAATAATAGCAAGATATTATGGACTCTCAGTGAGTTGGAAGCTATCGCCGACACTATCGACACTTACGTCTATTGTAAGTTCCCGGAGATAACACCTCCTGACTCTACCGCACATCCTGATGAATGGAATTTGTATTGGCAAGAGAAAGAAGAACAAGACCTGAAACGTGAGGCGCTCCGTCATGAGAAGTCGAAACTTTATGTGAACAGTTATTCCGTACAGAAGGAAGTGACAATACCTGAAGATTATGACGGCGGAAAATATTACATCCACATCATGACAGACCAGGGCGACAACATCTTTGAATATAATTATGAAGACAATAATGTCATCAGCGATGATTTGACAGTCGTCTTGCCAGACCTCTATGTTTATGACTTGACACTTAACGAGTCGAGAGACACCGTTTCATATTACATCAAGAATATAGGAGACGGTCAGGTTATAGACGGATTTATTCTTAGCGAGGTAAATTACAATAACGCAGAGATTAAATCAGCCTCGATGCCAAGAGTGAACCTCATGCCTAACGATTCGTTGTTCGCGCAGATTCCTATTCAACTCGAATGTAACTTCTATACCGACAACACTCTTAAGGTTGACAGCCGTCTCTTGTCGTTGGAGTCAACATATACCAACAACAATCAGACTATAGACTTGCAGTTGTTCAACCCTGACTTCTTCGCCGATGAACTCGTGCTTCCATCGACGCAGCTCGGTTCGGGAGAGACTTACGAGATAACATACTCAATAACAAACAACGGAGATGTCGTTTTCAACGATACCGTGAATATCAAATACTATCTTGGTCTTTCTCCAGAACTTAACTTCATCACTGCAGAAGAACTTCTGAGTAAAGATGAAATCCTTGAGCTTGAAGTAGGAGAGACCTTAACCATCACAGAGGATATCACCTTGCCAATGTCGGCTGACGGAATCTATTACCTCTATGTATCCGTCAACGACGACGAGTATGTCTGCGAAGGTGATAACACCTACACCAATTATATTGTATCAGAATTGCTCAATGTCTCCTTGTCGCCATATCCAGACTTCGTAGTGTCGCAAGTCATTATGCCAGAAGAAGCGATGGCAGGTGCTTCGATAAGCTTCTCATATACAGTAGAAAATCAAGGCATCAGGGCTACATTCGGTTCGGAAACTTGGGTCGATAAGATTTATCTCTCATCAGAACCTCAGTTCAATATCAACAACGCTGTCTTAGTTGGTATGGTAGAAAACTATGGTGTGTTGGATGTCAACTCATTATATACAAAGACGATAAATATACCTATCCCTGCAAATGTCATGACGGCACAATATATCTATGTGGTGCTCGATTCTGATAACGAAGTCTTTGAATATGTAGGTGAAAACAACAACGTATATCAGTCGCCTCTCTTAGATGTGGTGGTATATGACTGCGACTTAGAAGCAACTTCTATAACATGTGCCAACACTTTGCAATGGGGAACAACGACAAGCTTCAGCTTTGAAGTCACTAACAAAGGAACCAAACCTACGACATCTTCAACATATTATCAAGCCATCTATCTCTCAATGGACGAGATTCCTGATGCATCTGATATAGAACTTAAGAAGATTACAGGCAACAGGTTGGAAGGCGGTGCCTCACAGTCAGGATCGGTGGATATCGTGATACCTTACGGTTATACTGGCAATGCTTATATCTTGCTTGTCGCTGACCCTGACGGCAGAAACCCTGACATCAATCTTAACAACAATGTTCTCTCTAAAGTTGTCAGCGTTGAGAATGTCCCTGTGCCAGACCTCGCTATCAGTGGCGTTAACTTGGTTACAGAATATCCTGCGTCAGGTCAGCCGATACGCATCGCTTATACCGTAACTAACATCGGCGATGGTGAGGCGACATCATGGAAAGACAAAGTCTTCTATTCGAGAAACACTCTTAAGAATGGCGTACTCGCTGAGACAAAAGATAGAAACATGACATTGGCTCCAGGTCAGTCGTATAACGATACCACAGAGTTGGTGATACCATTGCCTAACATTGGTAACTTCGCTATCTATATCGAAGCCAACTCAACTATCGACAGAGAAGGCAACCGCTCCTTCTTCGAGATGAATTACGAAAACAACCTCGGAATGCAGGCTGTCAATGTAGATTTCAATCCTCCTGGAGACCTTTTGGTTGACGCAATCTCGCATCCTTACGTAGTGGTGTCGGGAGACGATATGGTGGTGACATACCATCTCAGAAACTTAGGTCCTAACTTGTTGGAAGGTCAAGGATGCAACGATGTGTTCTATCTCTCTACCGACCAGGCGTTCAGCCCTGATGACGTCCTCCTCGGCAATATTGATCACGACATCGTTCTTCCTAACTATTCATACGAAGAATACAGCTTCACTGCTAACATCTCAGGTGTGCCAGAAGGCGAGTATTACATTATTATATACACAGACGCTCGTAACTCCTTCCATGAAGTAGATGAAGAAAACAACAGAGCTTATTCGGCTTATCCGTTCGAGATACAGGTGCCAGAACTCTTCTTCGATACTCCGATAACATTTAAGTTGAAAGACCTCGTTCACAAAGACTTCAAACTTAATATCAATGGAAACATCAACGAGACGGTACGCATCCATGTCAGCTCTCCTGATGCAGAAGGCGGCGCTGTGAATAACATCTACGTCAAGCATAACAATATGGGCAATAATATGGACTACGACTTCTCCACCGACGGCGATATGGAAGGCAACTCTGAAGTCTATATCCCGACGACACGACCAGGATATTACGGTATCAGCGTCATAGGAAACGACCCTCTCGACGATGAGCAGACCGTCACTATAGAAGCTAATATCTTGCCGTTCGAGATTCGTTCTGTCGAGACTAACGTGGCAGGTAACACAGGTAAGGTCACGGTGAAACTCATAGGCTCTAAATTCCGTTACGATATGCCGGTACGTCTTTTCATGGGTAATCCTGCCGACAGTACAATGTATAACATCATTGAAGCTGAAGAACTCTATTACATCAACTTCAACGAGGTGTGCGTGACATTCGACCTTACTGGCGCAGAAGAAGGTGTCTATAGCATTGAGGCGTATAACTACTGCGCAGGATACACCTACCTCATGGACAGCTTCTTGGTGGTGGCGGGTCTCCCTGAAAACCTCTCCACAAACCTCATTATCCCTGAAGGATTGAGACAGAATAGATATTGTATCTTGACTTTAGAATATGGTAATATCGGTAACACCGACATCGTAGATCCTAAGATAAAACTCTGTAGCATCGGAGGTTCTTGGATCGGTCTCGAGAGAGGTGAGATAAACGTACACAAGACAGAGTTAGACATTCCTATCGGTATGGAAGGCGAGCCTGAAGGCATCCTTCGTCCTGGAGTGCGTTACACGGTGTCGATATACTGCTTCACAAACGAAAGCCTTGAATTTGTGATTTATTGCAACCAAGACGTAAATCATTACGAACAATTAAGAGATGAGATATTAAAATAATATAGCGATATGAGAAAGAATAATATAATCAGACCTGTAGAGACATCATCATGGTGGCGTCTCGGTACAGTATTTTTAGTTCTGTCATTTTTGATGATAGAGTCGAGAGCCTATTCTCAGGAAACAGGCTTTGCCGGCGAGGATAAGGCAGTCTATTTTGATCATGCCATAGGAAGTGTTGGTGTGATATTGGGAAAGACCGATTATTCTGATGATGTGTATTACACTTGGGATACATGGGATCAGCCCGATGGAGGATATTGTGAGATTGATGATTACAGGGCGTCAGACCCCTGGGTGCATTTTTATGTTCCTGGAGAATATACATTCCGATGTCTTCAGATTTCCAGATATGGATATAGGTCGGAGTTCGTCGTCGTCAATGTGTTGTCAAAGATAGAACTGGTAGATGTGAGGGTGAAAAGCGATTCGAAATGTTTCACCGATTCTCATCCTTTGTCGAGAGACGATTTTGAATTTGTTACTTATCCTCCTAACTGCGAGAGTTATATCAAAATAGCGCCGCCTGGCATCGTAACGTTTAAGAATGATGCTTTCTGGCCGTTCATGATACAAGAGGTTGAGTTTATGGCGATAGATGAAGATGGTGATGACTATAAGTGCGACATCACATGTAAGATTCCTGTAGTAAACGACAAAAAGTTTTTGCCATTCAGTGAGATGTCGAAGGAAAAGATAAATGATATTAATGCTGATATGGAAGAGCATGTTGATATGTTGGATGAGACGATGGGTGGACTTAGCCGGTTGAAATGTCTTAGCGATCCTAACTATATACTGCCGCCGATTTTTTCTGAAGTGATTGTTCAGTCGGGTGATGGCGTATCAACAGGTGAAGTGTTGGTAGGTGCGGCGCAGGTGAAAAACACTGGATGGGCAGTATGGGCTATTGTTAAGAAAGTGGCTGATAAGTTGAAGAAATTTAGTAATATGATAGGACCTATTCCTGTAGCTTTTTATGTGGATTCGAGCCTCGACAGACTTGGCTTGCAATTTAAATGTAATGATGGTGACACATATCCTGAGGTATATTATAACGGAATGTTTGCTGTGACTCTTGGTATATCTGTCGATTGTCCTCTGCCATATCTGGCGATTCCTAAAGTTGGAGGTGTACATGTCAGAGGCGCTTTCTCTGTCATAGCGAAAACAGAAAATAAAAGTGAGGAACCTCTCAATCCTTATAATGGAGATCTGAAAATACCATTGCAAATTGCTGCTGAACCTGCTATAGGTCTGTCACTGTTAGCCGTCGATGCCGATGTCTTGTCGGGCGTAGCTCTGTTTAAAACAACGCTGACTGTTGACTCTTACCTGAACTTTAATTCAATGCTGAAAGATTCATATTGCGAAGAATGTTGGAAACTCTCTGATAATTCATGGGAGTTTAATAAGTTTTCAATAACAGCATCTATCGAGACTTCAGTGGTACTGATGGGTTTTACAGTGAGAAAATCAACATATAACTTATTGGAAA
The DNA here is from genome assembly GCA_017466405.1 of Bacteroidales bacterium. GTDB lineage: Bacteria > Bacteroidota > Bacteroidia > Bacteroidales > F082 > Limimorpha. Next base: position 29,094 of record JAFTUF010000047.1, on the reverse strand, counting down.
TTAATACAAAAGATGAATTATATATATTAGACGAAAAAGTTGAATAGATTATGAAAAATAAATTGTTATTATTATTTGTGGTCGTTTCGTTTGGACTTAAAGCTCAAACGGATATCTTCCCAGAGTATCAACCGGAAAATTATAGCGTCGCTCTCAATTATAAAGCCGACTCGATAGAAATCTTTAATATTCATGAACCTAACGATATCTGTAACACCTATATGTTCTATAACATATTCGGTTTGAAACCTATAGTGGGTTATAGATGGATAAAGACAACAGATGGCGAACAGAATGCGTCGGAGACAAATACTCCTCCAGCTCTCCTCTGCAACTTGCTTAAGGCGTATTCTTCAAATAGTCTCTCAGAAGTGAAGAAACTGTATAGAGATTCAGACCAGGCTTTCATCGATCAGCTGATGTCGGTCGATTCGATAAGCGAACGCTGGTTCGATGCTGTCTCCATCGTTAATAAATTCAACCTTATAATGTCGTATAATGTGGAAGAATATACTCAGCTGTTCGTGGAAATGTATAATAATAACACCTTGTTGACATATTCTTTATTCTCTTGCATTAATGACGAGGGTACTTGGAAATTGGCTACTATGACCGACAGTACTTCTCTGACAGCAAATCTTTCGGTATATCTTACTTATTATCATCCTACAACAATATTGTCGGAAGACGACATCGACGAAGATGGCTTCCATAATCTCATGGATAACTGTCCTTGCGATCCTAACGAGAATCAGCAGGACAGCGACTCTGACGGAGTGGGCGACATCTGCGATAATTGCGTTAATACTCCTAATCCACAACAATATGATGCCGACGGTGATGGAATTGGCGATGCCTGCGATAACTGTAGCCTCGACAGTAATCCCGACCAGCTCGACAGCGACAATGACGGAGTGGGTGATGCCTGCGACTTATGTCCGTATGATTTCAATCCGAGACAAGAATATGTCGTAGATGACGAAGGTAATGTCACCGGCGTAGATTGTAACCCTGACATCGATGGCGACGGAATACCTAACGAAGAAGACGATGACATGGATGGTGACGGATGGTCTAACGATAGAGATAACTGCCCTCGATTATATAACCCTAACCAGGTGGATAGCGACAACGACGGAATAGGCGACAAATGCGACAACTGTCCTTTGAACTATAACCCTGACCAAGCGGATAATAACAAAGACGGAATAGGCGACGTCTGTGACGATGATATTGATGGAGATGGAATCCCAAATAAATACGATAACTGTCCTGAACATTACAATCCTGAACAAGAGGATGAGGACTGCAACGGCATAGGTGATGCCTGTGAAAACAATTATCAAGGAAATGATGATTCTAAATCAAAAGGAAAAGATTCAAAACAAAAACAATAAGTTATGAAAAGGTCTCTGTTAAAACTTATGATTTTGTCGATGGTGATGATCGCGTCGATGTTGAGTGTCACAGCCTCAGCATCCAACGTGGGTGTCGCGACAATGAAGATAACTTCTATCGAGGGAACGCTCGACGCTCTGGAAGTGGATTATGATGAGTCGATACCGCTTCCTTATACGTCCTTGCAGGAAATGCTCGACGACAATGAGAATTTTACAATACATACCAATACCTCTCTCAATGATATATCGTTGACTCACGACCGTGATGAAATATATAATGACGACCCAGATCCATTGTATATCAAATATAAAAGATATTACATCCTGACCGACGAGAACGACGATGATTACGAAGTGTCGCAGATGATTCTGAAGAAGACGACGGGAGGCGGAACTATGGTAATAGCGACGGCATCGAAAGATGTGGTGTTGTATCACGCCGATGACGACCTCTCCGATTATAACGGCGGAATGCTCTTCAATGATAATTACATAATGAATTATCTGGAAACATATTTCCCTCAGATGAATTCCATCTTGAATCAGTATTGCGAGGAAGAGTCAACGATGACTTACTCCGATTATAAAATCGCTGAAGGCAATATCAACGACCGTTGTTATACTGTCATCAGAAGAACTCACTATATCGACAGAGAATGCGGATCCAAATACAGATATGTGGCTATCGTTAACTTTAGAGTGTTGCATTACAACCAGTCGATACAGGTTTCAGGTATTATGGATACCATAAAAATAAAAGAGGGACAATCATTTCCTTCAGCGATAATGACGGTTCAATCCTTAATGTCGATGAATTCTATGATAAATATTCAAGCCAGTTCCTTGAATAGAATAGAACTTGTTCATGTAGGCGATCAATTCGTTTCCTCAATACCAGGAAGAAATTATTACACAAGAACATATCGCCTGATAGACAAATGCGATGAAAACGTCACTGCCGTCATAACACAACCGATTCTTGAAAATGGAACCGTTAATCTCGGAACAGGTTATCATGATTCTAACATCTATCATGGTACCGACAATCTTATGGATTATAAAGATGGCGCTTTATATTACATAGATGTGATAAATCAATATCTAAATGAATTCTTTAGCGAAGGAATTGCGCTCTTGGAGGAGAATTGTCCTGGCGCTGAGCAGTCTGTCTCTTATAACGAGGAGGTCTTTGGCACAGGAGACATCAGCGAGCGTTGTAATACTCTCGTAAGAAGAACACACGTCGTTGAGCGAGAGAAAGATGGAATAACATATCGTTATGTCGCGGTGCTTAATATAAACATCAACCATTCCAATGAAGACATTGTATCGTTGGGACATCTACAGAAAATCAAACTCGACTACGAAGAGCCAAAACCGGAACCATACGCCAATATAAATGAGCTCTTAAGCAAGAATCCCACTATTAGAATAGAAGCCTTGAAGCTTGAGAATCTGCTCGTCACCTCTTACGATGAGGTCGTTGTTGAGGATGAGAACAGAAAAGAATACCTCAGACATTATACTGTGAAAGACAAATGTGACGAGGAAATTTCTGTTGAATTGACACAAGAGATTCTGTTAACCAATGTTGTTGTGGTCGGAGAATCGGAAACAGAAATAAGTTTCTATCATATTGATGATGACTTCACTGATTATAATGCTGGTATATTGTATGACGAGTTAGGAATATATCAATATTTGGATAAGTTTGCTCCAGAGTATGATACGAAGTTAGACGAATATTGCGACAGCGGAGAACAATATTTGGCATACGAAGACACCAGAGAAGTAGTCGGACCTATTGAACAACGTTGCTCGACCACCATGAAGAGAGTGCATAACATCGACAGAGTGTGCGATGATGTTACGTACAGATATATAGTCCGTGCTAATTTCGATGCAAGGCATTATAACGATTTCAGTAAGATAAAATTCGAGGGAGGGCATGTCTTGAAAGCTGTTGAAATTGATGGCTGGGATAATGAGGATGTTCCTGTATATAACACCGTTCAGGAATTATTGGCTGACAATCCGGATATAAGTATAACTGACGCTATCAATATTGAAAGACTTGCCTTGAAAGTTGATGAAGACAAACTGTTGACGGGCGATGAAGAAGAAGGAGATTGTGAATTTGTTTATATGAGGACCTATCATATTGTGGATCCTTGTACATTGGAAGATGATATCGCAAACAATGATATTGAAAATACATATACGCAAGATATTACTGTTACCAAAACTCTGAAGGTGGAAGGCCCTTTAAAGACAGTATATTATCAAGTTTATGAAGACACAGAGCATGATGGTAATCATATAAGTATTTTTAATTATTTGAAAAGTCAAGGTCTCAAATATAAAGCTGAGGGTTTAGATTTGAATGATATTTATATCACAAACGCAGATACTTGGGACGATAAATATCCAGGTGCTTTTGATAGAGAATATACCATCCATTATAGGACTTGTGGTACGAGTACCATAACACAAAGATACGAACTTGACCTTACTTTTTCCATAGAGTGCGATCCGCCTATCGTAGCTTATAAGGCTTGTGGCGAGCTAAAAGATTATGCTATATCAGATATGGACAAAGCGTTTTCTCTTCTCGAGAAATTTGATAATTGGAATCCTGAATATATGACGGAACTTACATTCGACTATCCTCCTTTCAATGAATATGAAGGCAATTATACATTTAGTTCAAGAATGGATGTGATGGAGGAAGATGCTTGTTATGCATTGGTAAGATATATTTTCTCTTTCTACTATGAATATTATGGACATATATATAAAGCTGAAGCTGTTGCTTATCTTGAGTTAAATGCCTGTGAGTCGCCGGAAGATGCTTCTGAGAATTATCCTGTTCAGGTGTTGGAACTGCCTAACGATACCGTCTATGGTTGTACCGGAGAATCTTGTCTGCCTGAACCAAAGACAAAAATTAGTGAATTTGCTGAGATAGGCGTTGTAAATCATCAGATATGTGGTTCTGATGATATGGTTCTTGTTGAGTATCAAGATGAGAAAATTGAAGGTGACGATTGCAGTTCCGTATATAGAAGAACATATCTAATTGGTGATATGTGTAATGAGGTGCTGTGGTATGAAGTAACTCAAGACATTATATTGAAAGATGAAATCATAGTGGATGGTTTCATCAAGACAGAATATTACACAGAATCGCCTTCAGAACCTGTCACCACATACGGACAGCTTGTCGAGCTTGGCGCCAGAATTAAATATGGAGGAAATAATAAGGACTTGATAATTACCAGTGAAGATGTTGATGTTGAAGGTGTAAGAGGTAGAATAAAACGAAACTATTGTGTTAGGACTTCGTGTGAAGATGTAATGGATACTATCTCTCAGTATCTGGTTAAGAAGTTCCAAGATGATGGTGCAGAGTTCGAGGTCGTGGAAGTTAACAATGTGTCGAGCAGCGGCTCCAATGATGGAAGTATATTGTTGAGAGTTCCAAGTGATGAGTTGTGCGACGGTTGTACCAAATTGACTGAAGCCTTTGATTTTATCTTTGAAGATAATGAAGGCAATGCTTATGAAATCACTCAGAAAGATGAGCAACACATGATAGCAGAGAATCTTCCTGCAGGAGAATATTTCTTGGCTGTCTATCCTGCTAACATAGAAAGGAAGAAGGCTTTGTTTAGCTATATAGGTAAAATAACCGAGATGAAGATGGGCATCGCTGCAATACCTTGGATGTCGTTCTCGGCTTACAATTTCTATGTGGAGACTTTCGGACATCATTATTTTTATAAAGATGATGACGAAAGCGGAGAATCGGGGTATATTTATATTCAGAATGAAGACAATACCGAATGGGATTACTACTTCACAGTTGACGGCGGCGACTTGATAAACAGCGTGTGGGATGGTGGTGAGTCGTTTCAGTTCTATCCTTCGATACAGAGCAACTATGAGTCGAACTCTATGGTTTACAGACCTGGAAAGACAATACAACTGACGATGAATGCCGATTTTATCACATTCCATGCGTTTAACAAAGCAGGAAAAGAGATGAAGAATAAGAGGATAATACATCACGCAAAGATTTGTCTCTCCAACGACCCTAATGAGATCTTCGGTCCTGCTGGCTATGGCGAGAATAAGATGATTTCAACTAACGACAGAATCGACTATAAGATTATGTTTGAGAACGACCCTGAACTCGCTACGGCTGCTGCCGCTCGCGTGAAGGTGACATGTCCTCTGCATCCTCATGCCGACCCTACAACGGTGCGCCTCGGTCAATATGGCTTCGGCGACTATATCTTCGAAGTGCCTCCAATGTCAACATATTATAACAAACGCCTCGACCTCGCCGACTCTCTCGGAGTATGGCTCGACGTAAGTGCTGGCATCGACGTGGATAAAAACGAGATGTATTGGATATTACAATCTATAGACCCTGAGACTGGTGTCGCTCCAACCGACGCAATAGGTTTCCTTCCTGTCAACGACACTCTCACCGGCTGCGGCGAAGGCTTCGTGACATTCTCAGTGATGAGCATCGACGATATGAAAACCGGCGACACAATATCGGAACAGGCTAACATCATCTTCGACGAAAATGATAACATCTTGACAAACACTTATACCAATATGTTCGACGCTGTGGCACCTACTTCTGTGTCGGTATGCGACTCGTCGAGCGTATTGCTGGATTATAATCTCATCTTTAAATCTGTCGCTACTGACGATGAAAACGGTTCCGGTGTGAGACAAGTTGACCTTTATGTCAATGTCGATAATACTCAATATGTACTCGCTGGTTCTATGTATCCTGACACAATAGGTTCGGCAGATACTATGTCGTTGTCATATCGACTCGGTCAAGGCTCTCTTTATCAGTTTGTACTTCAAGCCGTCGATAACGTCGGTAACAAAGAGGCTTTCTCCGAAACAGCGCAAATCACATTCGTGAATAACAATCCTCCTCTCGACATATACTTGTCTAACCGTTACTTCTATGAAGATGACGAAATAGGAACTGTCATCGGTAAGTTCTCTACACTCGACGACCAGACATCAAATACATTTACGTATTCTTTGGTTGATGAGGAAGATTACGATAACGACCTCTTCATAATTGAAGGTGATAAACTTAAGTTGAATATGGATCTTCGTTGTTATGGTCAGTATATGTATAAGATTTTAGTTAAGACAGAAGACGTTAACGGAGAATGTTTCGATAAAGCGTTTATTTTGTATGCTGAGCAGACAATGACTCCTCCAACGACTCTCGTTGATCATTATCTTTGTCATGGCGATTTCATCGAGATAGCTGGCGAATATGTAACAGAAGACGGTTATTATTATGACACAATTCCTACTATGTTCGGTTGCGATAGCATCGTCAAGCATATCGTCAAGCATCGTCCTGACCCAGTCGTGATTTCCTATGATGAATATATCTGTATGTATGAAGACTATGACAGTCACGGCTTCGAACTTACTTGGGAAAATATTCAGGAACGTCTTGAAGGTTGGCAGCAGCTTTATGATACAACCTTGGTCTTGAAGAGAGATTCTATAAACGTTTATGGATGTACTGATACCGTTAGAGTGGATCTGACTGTTTATCCGGCATCAAGGACAACTCATGATGTGATTGCCTGTGCCGACGCTATGCCGTTCCAATATGGCGACAGTCTCTTCGTAGCTGCTGGAACAAAAGACGTCGTCTTCACTTCAGTAATTACAGGATGCGATAGTATCGTTACTGTCAATCTTGAAGTCGCTCCTTCACATTTCGACGTTCCTGTATTCGCAACCATCTGCGACAACGAATATTATATGTTGTTTGAAGATACTATCAGAGAGGCTGGCACTTACTATAAGATGGGACAATCGGTACATCATTGCGACAGTAGCGTCGTCCTTACCTTGGAAGTTCTGCCTACGAAATATGGCGTAGATTATCTCGATATTTGTTCGTCAGAATTACCTTATACTTACGGAAATCATACTTTCGACGAATCGACTGTATCAGGTTCTTATCCTGTGATTTTCAATGCTGTCAATTCTTGCGATAGTATTGTTACATTGAACCTCACAGTCCGTCAGGAAGGCGACCAATACAATAATTTCTCTGGTACTTGGGATTGGTTCTCAACATATATCGATGATGAACATACAGATGTCTTATCTGAATTGAAATCAGAATTGTCGTCGTATGGTAAGACAATCAAGTCGAACACTGGATTCGTCAATTTTGCAGGAGGCGTATGGTCGGGTAATCTCGATAGTATCAGAAACGAGCAGATGTATATGGTTCAGACTTCCGAATTGCAGAATACACAGATTGATGGTTGTGTGGCTAATCCTTCAGAACATCCTATTACAATCAAGAAAGGTTGGAATCATATCGGATATATCTCTGAATATACAAGCGATGTGAATACCGCTCTCGCGGGATTGAACGTCACTCCACAAGACGGCGACATTATCAAGTCGTATCGTGAAGGTTTCTCTGTATATTTCGAGTCGTTCGGTATGTGGTTCGGCGATATGACGCAACTTAAACCTGGTCAGGGTTATCAATATCTGTCATTCAACGATGACGACATCACCCTCGTTTATCCTCAGATGTCACAGAATAGGGGAGAAGAAAAATCTGCGAAAGCTCTTAAATGGTCGCCGACCTATAAATATCCAGATAACATGACGTTCATCGCTGATATCGTTGTAGATGACTTGATTCATGACTCCGACACTCTCGAAGTAGGAGCGTTCTGCAACGGAGAGAAACGCGGCAATGCTCGCGCTGTATTCATCAAGGCTGTCGGCGCATATCGTGTCTTCTTGACGACATACGGAAAACTTGGTGATGAGTTGTACTTTATGTTATATAATCATGAGACACAAGAAGAAGCGGCTCAGGTCTCAAATCAAAGAGTCGTATTCGAACCCAACGCATATCATGGTTCTCTCATCGAACCTTATTCGTTTGAGTTTAACACTAAGTATAACACCTTGTTAGAAGAAACGATTTGCTTGGGTGAGACATATAACGAGAACGGATTTGAGGCAAGTGCAGCAGGTTCATACTTCAAGCGTCTCATCGATGAAAATGGTAATGACAGTATCGTTAAACTCCGCCTCGACATCAATCCAACCTATCGTATTGAAGAAAACGTCTTGGTAAAACAATTCCCATACGAATATGACGGTACCTGGATTGAAGAGCCTGGCGTACATACATTTAACTATACATCAGTACACGGATGCGACAGTATCATGGTATGCAGTTTCATGTATGAGACAACAGAACTTATGCTGATACCTAACCCAGCCGACAAGCAAGATAGAGTTCTTGTATTGTATAACTTCACCGAAGAAGATAAGGCAGGTTTGGTTGTGGAAGTATATAATAACTTAGGTGTGAAGATTCAAAGCATTGAACCACAGAGATTCCCGATAGAGTTGAGAGAAATCAATATTGCTGGATCGTACGTGGTGCGTGTAGTAACCGGAACAGGCAAGGTTATCACGGCGAAACTGATAGTCACCTAAAAACAGAAACTGCGCTCTTAGAATCCAGGAGCGCAGTTTTTTGTCTATTATACCAAAAACAATTCGTGTCAATTTGTTTTTTATGGTGTTATACAAACCATCAATATCCTAAAAACAATTCGTGTCAATTTGTTTTTTATGGTGTTATACAAACCATCAATATACTAAAAATATTCGTGTCAATTCGTTTTTTATGGTGTTATACAAACCATCAATGTACCAAAAATAATTCGTGTCAATTCGTGTTAATTCGTGGACTCTTATCTCAATTCCACTCTCGTAATGCCATGTCCTCCTGTCTCCAGACTTGCGTCTTGCATCTGTCGCACGCACGACTGCTTGCTTAGATATTGACGTATCATCTGACGTAAGATACCGTTTCCTTTTCCGTGTAAGATGCTGACATTCTTTATGCTGAGAAGCGAAGCGTCGTCGATGTACTTAGCGACTGCCTCTATAGCTTCTTCGCCACGCATTCCTCTCACGTCTAAAGTAAGATTGAAATTAGCGGCTTTCTCGTTTATGTCTTCCATGATTGCCTTACGGAGATATGTCGGGTTGTTGGCAGATTTCTTCGCTTCTTTCTTACTAATCTTAACGACTTTATCTGCTGTCGTTCTTAGTTTTACGCTGCCGAACTCGATGGTGATGTCGGTGTCGCTGACAGCGATGACTTCGCCAACGATTTCCATCTCGTTGATACGAACCATATTTCCAACTTGAAGATCCTGGTTATCTTTGTTCTCTTTCTCTTCAATCTTAAGATTTTTAGAAATGACCTTTGCGTCTTCTTCAAGATGTTGTTTCATCTCCTTCAAATCCTGACGCAGTTCTTTGGTACGTTCTTTCTCAGCCTGAGCTTCTTTAATCTCACGTATCGTTCTCTCTATCTTAGCGTTTGCCTTGTCGATGAGCGACTGCGCTTCTTTGTTGGCTTCCTTCAAGAGAGTGTTTTTCTTCTTCTCCAAATCGCTGAGGAGATTCTTATATTTATTGACGACTTCATTAAGAAGATTATCCGCCACCTTCAGTTCATATTCTTTCTTTCGAACTTCTTTCTTCTCTATTTCAAGCTGTTGCAACTGTTGGTCGAAGTTAAGCTGACCTTTGCCGCCAATCTCGGCAGCGTCGTTGAGGATCTCTTCTGGAAAACCAATCTTTCTGGCAATCTCGAAAGCGAACGAACTTCCAGGTTTGCCAATCATCATCACATAAAGAGGCTGCAGGTAACGAGTGTCGAACAACATCGCGCCATTGACGATGCCTTTGTGATTGTCGGCTAATAATTTCAAATTTGCATAGTGAGTCGTTACTACACCGAACGACTTCTTCTCATTCATCTTCAGTAAAATAGCTTCCGCTATCGCGCCGCCGAGCTGAGGTTCCGTACCTGTACCGAACTCATCTATTAAAAATAAGGTGCGACTATTGCCATGACGAATCAGCTCTTTCATGTTGAGAAGATGAGAGCTATATGTACTCAAGTCGTTTTCAAGAGATTGCGAGTCGCCGATATCGATGAACATATCGTGGAAGATGCCGCATTTGGAATCTATCTCCATCGGGACGGCGAGACCGCATTGCAACATATATTGTACGAGACCTATTGTCTTGAGACAAACAGACTTACCTCCAGCATTAGGACCAGAAATCACGAGGATTCTGTTGTCTTTGTCGAGACTTAAATCCAAAGGCGTGATTTGTTTGTCCTGCGATTTAAGTTTCTGTTCCAAAAGCGGATGCCGTGCCTGACGCCAGATAAAAATCGGTTCATCTGTAAGTTCTGGTATCACGCATTTATATTCGTTTGAAAGCAGCGACTTAGCGCGGATGAAATCCAAGAGACCTAAGAGGTTCCATGCTTTTATCAAAGCCGGAATTTCAGGACGTAGCAGTCTTGTATAAGCGAGAAGAATCTTATTTATCTCTCTTCTCTCAGCATATTCCAACTCTCTGATTTCGTTGTTAGTATCGAAAATTTCAGCAGGTTCAATATATACCGTCTGACCTGTTGCAGATTCGTCGTGTATGAAACCACGCAGCGCTCTTTTGTCGGCAGCCTTCACCGGAATAACAGGACGACCGTCACGAATCGTCAGTTCCGCGCTGCTGTCGGTCCAACCTGCTGCTTTGGCATCGGTGAGAATCTTACGCATACGACGGTCGATGGAACTCTGTTTCTTCCTTATCTCTCTTCTTATCTCAAGAAGTTCTGGCGATGCGCTGTCTGGAATCTCGCCTTTATCGTCTATAAGTCGTTCTGTCTCTGTGAATAAATGTTTATCGATGGTAATGCCTTCGGCGAGAGCTTTTAACGACTTCACTTTCTCTGACGATTCCGACTTGAAGAACGCTAATATATATGATAATGCGCTGAGACTTGGTTTAAGGTTGAAGAGACTTTCCACGCTGATGACGGTGCCTTCGATGCTGAGATGACGGAAGTCATCGCGTAAGTCGTTGTAGTCGCGGATAGGGAAGGGCACTCCGTTTTGCAGCAAGGAAAGAAAATCCTCTATTTGAGAAAGACGCGTCTTTATTCTTTCGATGTCCGTACTGAATCGCATCTTTTCCACAAATTCTTTTCCCATCTCACTGATGCACAAACTCGTAAGCCTGTCTTTTACAGACTTGAAACCAATTTTATTTTCAAAATCTTTAGGATAAATCACGTCTTAAATATATTTTCTGCAAAGATAGTAAAAGTCTAAAGATGAAAGACTAAAGTCGGAAGGGAAATTGGAAATTTTGGTTTAAGATTTAATGATTGACGCATCTCTACCGGTTTTCAATTTTGGACGTATGCGAAACGTCCCTACAATTTTCAACTTTCAATTTTCAACTTAAATATCTCCGCTGTCCTGATTCCTGGTTTCAACTCGCCGCAGATGTAAAACAATCCATTCTCTGATGCCAGCAATAATGCTCCAGCGCGTGCATAGTTCTTGTCGGTATCTATTACTTTCCAGCTGCCTTTTTCAATGTCGTACTCCATGAGATATTTGTTGAACTTATACCATTCAGGTTCTTTGTGCATATAATCAGCCTTGTCAACAAGTTCGTATCTTCCTGATATAGCGTCAGTGAAGATTTCACGGTTTACGCCACCTGCCACGAGCAAGGTTTCATTAACTAATGTCATGCTCGCTCCTGTGAATGTCAGCCTTTCACCATCGACAACGACATCAGGCAAGGTAGTCCAGGTGTTAGTGTTGAAGTCGTAACACACTCCATCGGAATATGCTATTGCCTCGCCGTTTTCGTCAGCTGGTGAGAATCCGCCCCACACAAAAAGAGCGTCTTCTGTCGCGGCGCATACCGGCTGCACTCTTCCTCTCGATGGTATCGCTGACAGCATCTTCCAGCCTTCATTGACATTGTTTAAGTCGAGGACGAAAACCATATTAGAGGCCTTACCATCGGCATTGCCTCCGACAACGAATATTTTTCCGTTGGCAGCAGCGCCAGATGTATTATCAATCGCGAATGGCAAGTCGGGGAGGTTTTCTATTGAACAGTTGTCATCGAGATTTATGCAGATGACTCTCTTCGTAGCGCCGTTCTCATTCATGCCGCCTGCGATAATCCAACGCTTGTCGCACTGGATGTTAGCGCCGTATGCAGAAGACGTTGGCATTTCGCCAACTTTCTTCCAACCGTCAATTTCTTGAGACGTGTCAATCACATCTTGTTTATTTTCATGGTGTGATTGGCGCATCTCTACATTACCAATTGAAAAAATGCTTTTATAATAACGTTTTGCGCCGCCTTCGGTGACGGGCTTCTCTGGAAAATTACAACCGCCTGTAATGTATAAAGTGTCGTTATAAACAGCAGCGTAACAAGCTGATACGCCTTTCTCAAAGCCTTGTTCCGACGAAGGAACTGTCGCGAATAAATTCAATTTCATATCCTTGTTTTTTGTGGAGCAAGCGCATAAAAGCGTCGTTCCTATTATCATTGTTAAAATTATTTTCTTCATAAAATTCAATTTTTAGTTTTCTATCGCAATGGGCTTCAAGTTGTTATTTGCCGTCTCTTCGTGTCCTCTGCGCCCTTCACGAGAAATCCTATAACTTTCAACTTTCAATTTCTCAGATTCTTAATTTCTCAAATTCTAAATTAGGGCGTTCCGGCTATCGCCGTCGGGCTTTCCGCTATATCTTTTTCCGCTTCGCTCCAAAAGGATACCGCTCCAATCCCTAACGCATCAGGCGATCAATAATCAATACCGTGAACTTAAATATTCAATTTTGGACGTATGCGATACGTCCCTACAATTGTCAACTTTCAACTTTCAATTTTCAACTTTCAATTACAAATTGTCTCTCACTCCATGTCAATCGTTTTAGGCCGCAACGCAATGAGCTGAATGAGAAGCGACAAGACGGTGACACCGCCTAACAATGCGAAGCCGAATCCCAAGGAGAGGTTTCCTAAGACTGTGGTTATCGCTGCGCCTCCGAGAACGCCAGCCATGTTGATAAATCCGTATGCCGTGGCGCGTTGACGCGATGGAATGAACTGACATAATATCGGCATATTGTTGGTGTCGAAGAACCCGTAACCGATGCCGAAACATAATATCGCTAAGATAACAGCGGCGAGGCTGTTCCCTAATCCCATGAATATCAACGACGGCACTATCATCGCAAGACCGATGCTGCTGGTATAGACGCGACCGCGCACGTTCTTCTGCACCCATTTGTCGGAGAGACGTCCGCCTATCATCGCTCCTATGAATGAAGCGCCGGCAAGACTTATCACGGCGATAGGTCCGGCGTAGTTCATGGCATCGCCGATGTTCATATCCCAGTTGCTGCTGATGACATTGGCGAGCAATTCTGGAAGCCAGTTCTTCGTCGCCCATCCAGGCATGCTGATAGTGGTGAAGACAAACAACACCGCCCAGAATGCCATATTGCTGAGTACGAGAAGAATGCTCTTCATCACGCTGAGTTCCGAACTCTTAGTTTCGAGCTGTTTGGGCTTCCTCTCACGATGTGGATCTCTAACGAAAATTATCAGCACAACAGAATAAATGATACCGACTAAACCGCATAAGATAAAGACAGAGTGCCAGTTAAGTAAGTTGGAGAATATCGAGCCGAAACCACCTGCTACTTGTCCGAGGTAGATACCTGTCATGTGAATTCCTATCGCCAAAGAGCGTGTCTTTCCGCTGTGAATATCAGCGATTAAGGAGAGCGCAGCGGGTATATATAAAGCTTCGCTGAATCCCATCAAGGCGCGTAAGATATAAAGCTCGACGTATGAATCGACGAAGCCCATCAGCAATGTCACCGTTGACCAGACGAAGAGACTTCCTACGATGAGGTTCTTACGATTAAGTCTGTCGGCGATGGCACCGGAGACAGGACTCATGAGACCGTAGATCCACATGAAGGCAGCCATCAGCGCACCCCAACCCCATGGTCCTGTGTAACTTGTTGCTACTTCCATAATGTCTTCCGACATGGCGAAACGCATGGTGCTGAGCATCTGCCTGTCCATGTAATTCAAAAACGCGACGCCGGAAAGCAGAATCACCACTAACCAGGGATACCATTTTTTTTCTGTTATCTTGCTCATAATAATTATCGTTTTTTTTGAGAGATGTTAATTTATATTATGTTTCGGAGACGCATCAATGTTTATTATTTGCAGGAATCATTGATACGTCTCTACGTTAGTCTTTCGACAATAATATTACAAAGATCGTAACTCTTGATCATCATTCGTGGAATGTGGAATGGTCCTTTGAAGATGTTGCCCTTAGCAGGCTGAGCCACAGTGCCGTCGCGATGCAGGTAGCCGTACCATTCGCCGAATTCTTCGTCAGGGAAATGAGAGTATGTCCATTCGCTTATCTGTTTGTGCCAGATGAGATATTTCTCGTCGCCAGTTGCTTCGTAAGCGTATAATGTAGCGATGATTGCCTCAGTCTGCGGCCACCAGAATTTCATGTCTTGCGAGTAATCTTGAGGAGGGAGGTTGCGGCAGTCGCGGAAGTTGATAATGCCACCATATTGTTTATCCCAGCCCCATTCCCACGACCAGTCGAGGATTTGAAGCGCCTGATTTGTAAGGTCTTTATCCCAGTTACGATGTTTCGCTTCTTCGAGGAGGAACCATGCAGTCTCGATGCAGTGACCCGGATTTATGACGCGGCCGTTACAAGTGTCGATGAATTCTCCATTAGGACCGACCATCTCCAACAAGGCGTTAAACTCAGGTTTCATAAAATCTTTTAAGGATTCTATCGACTCGTCGATTTGTTGGTTTAAAATCGGATTATCAATAACCTCGCGTATTCTCGATGCAGTATTGATAAGAATCATCACTAAAGAATGACCTTTTGCCTGCAAGGTGTCGAGATATTTTGAAGGCATATATTCTTCAGCATTAGCGACGAAACGACGTATGTCCATAAAGAGTTTCAATGCTTTTTCGGCGTAAGTCTTGTCACCAGAAGCCTTTGCGTATTCCGCCATAGCGATAGCGGCGAAGGTCTCTGAAAAGACATAACGGCGTTTGCGCAGAGGAGTGCCGTCGGCCATCACTTCGAAATACATGCGACCGTCTTTGTCGAAGCAATGATTTTCGATGAAGTCGATAGTGCTTTTAGCAGCGTCTAACCATTCTTGATTTTTCTCTATGGTGTTGTAAGCGAAGCTGCAAACGAAAGCAAAGCGACCCTGGAACCACACCGATTTAGTAGTATCCATGAGAGAGCCGTCGCGGTTGAGGCATGTATAAACTCCGCCATTGATACGGTCGAGGCCGTTTTTCAACCAGAACGGCATTATATTTTCCACGAGGTCCTTACGATATTTTTCAGACCATTCCGTGAGATATTTTTTCCAATACATAATTAAAGTTTTATGTCAACAGACAACGGACAACAGTCAACAGACTTTATCCAAATATTTTATTTATTGTTAATAATTCAAAAACCAATAGACACTGAGCCTGTCGAAGTGACCGGCGTTTCGACAAGCTCAACGACCAAGTCAAAGTCAGTGTCAGAATCAAAGTCAGTGTCAGAGTCAAAGTCAGAGTCAAAGTCAGTGTCAGAGTCAAAGTCAGTGTCAAAACTTATTACATCTTTCAAAGAAGTTAATCGCTTCTAATTCTTTACGCATTGCGACTTCTTCCTCGTCGGTCATGTTTTGGAACGGAGTGCGGTTCTTACCCAAATCCAATCCGATGAGTTTCATGATTCTCTTGCCGCCTACGATATTGCCGCGATAATGACAGATGACGTTGATGACTTCTTGAGAGAAGTTTTGTAGCTCGCGTGCTTTTTCAAGGTCGCCAGCATTCCAAGCATTGATGATTCCGACTAAGTTACAGCCGTTATAGTTTGTCGTTCCGCCTATGCCGCCTTGTGCGCCACCCATAGCGAGGCAAGGAAGAATCGTCTCGTCTTGTCCGTGAAGCATGTCGAACTTACCGTTTTTATAGAGACGACATTGGTTGTATTCGTAAAGACTTTCGAAGGTGTATTTTATTCCTGCGAAGTTAGGTATTCTTCCATCGACGGCTTGAAGGAAATTCACCATCGGCAAGAAAGCGCCGTTGAAAGCAGGGATGTGATAGAAATAGAAAGGAAGCTCTGGTGCTGCCGAAGCTATCTCTTCACAATATTTTACGAGTTCCTCAACGCGATTCACTTTCGGGAAAGGAGGTGCCATAGCGCCGATGCCGAACACTCCGAGTTTCTGAGCATGCTCTGCCATACGGCGGCTCGACTTCACACAAGTGCTGCCGACATGAACTATGACTTTGAAGCCTTCTGGTGCAGCAGCGACCCAAGCCTCGGTGAGTTTGATACGCTCATCTTCAGTGAGCATATAACCTTCGCCCGAAGAACCGTTGATAAAAACACCTTTGAGACCGTTCTTTGCCAACATCTTGGCGTAAGCCGGAATAGGTTCGAAATTCACTTCGCCATTCTCATAAAAAGGAGTGAAAGGCGCATCTATAAGACCGATTATCTTTTCCATATTATATGCAGATTTTAATTTTTTTACTCCTAACAAAGGTAGTGTTTTTATTTGAATATTATTTGATTAGTGAAAAAAATAATTGAAAGTTGAAAATTATAAGGGTTAGAGGGATTAAAGTATTTTAAGGGACAAAGGCTTTAGAGGAACCGAAGGACAGAGAGTAGCGCAGATATCATAGTTGAAGAATACGGAAAAGAAGCTACTGAAAAAATACAATACATCATGAAGAAAGATGATGAATGATGGAAAACCTCATCATATGACTCTAAAGCGAAAAATAAAGATAAGAAAGTCTCTTTGGCAATAGGATTTTTCATTTTTTAGTTGTATATTTGCAAAGAACCAAATTTATAAGGAGGTCGTTATGATATTGTATATTGCTTTTCAGATTGCAGCATTTATAGCGTTTTTATTTCTTATCAGACTCTTTATATACATTGTAACCGGTAAAGACATCAGAAATAAATGGAACGGCGCTAAATACTGAATTAAAAGTTGGTCGTTATGTTTGGATTATTTGCATTTCTTTTAGTATTTGGATATTTGTTAACGTGAGTTCGATATAAGGAACTATCAAATAATCAGGCGATAATCTTCATTAGATAAAATCTAACCATGAAAGGGTGACAGATAATAGGCAGGTGATGGAGCGTTAGCGGAATCCCTGCTCAAAATACACCAAAGCCAATCAGAGCGCTGTAGGCGCGACAGAATAACCAGCAACCATCAATTTTCAGTTTTAAACCTCACAATCCCAAACTAAATTCTGTCGTCCCTACGGGACTTGGATGATGGAATACTCTTATATAGCAGGCGTTCCGAGGGATACTCACAATACGTGGAGACTTTAATAATCCTTACATCCCTCCGCTTCCTTGGTCTCTTAAGTCCCTCTAAATACTCTTTCCCTCAAAACCTTTCGCAGAGTCTCAAGCCTTCAGCGATGGCAGCATTGACTTTATTTGTTTTCTGCTGCTCGCTGCTGTAGTCCATGTTTTGTGCAGAAATCACCGACAGCTCTCCGAGACCCCAGAGTCGGCTGAGTGCCTTAATATAAGGAGTTGCTTGTTCCATTACATCACCGGTGCTGATGTCCATACCTCTCGTGGTGATATACAAGACCTTCTCGGCTTTGCACAATCCGTAGCATTCCTTCTCATTGGAGTTGAAGGTGATGTTGAAGAGCGACATATTCTCGAGGAAGACCTTCAACGCACTCGGAAAACTCATATCCCAGAATGGCGCCGCTATGACGAGACGGTCGGCAGCGGCAATCTTCTTCGCCATCGCCACATATTCCTCAGGGACGTAACCATTGCTGCGTTCTTTCAAAATAGCATCGTCAACGACAGGAAAACTCATCTCCGACAATCTCACACATTCTATATCATATCTTTTAGAAAGTTCTTCAATGACCGCATCAGCAATCTTTTTCGTATTGGAACCTTCTCTCATACAAGCATCTACGTAAAATAACTTCTTCATCATAATGTAAATTTCTTTAATTGCAAAAATAAGGAAAACTAATTATTTTTTCAACTTCAAGAGAATACTAAATGCCCTAAATTATTGTGGAAAAAGTCTGTTGACCGTTGTCCGTTGACTGTTGACATTTTCTTGGGCGTTCCGGCTATCGCCGTCGGGCTTTCCGCTATATCTTTTTCCGCTTCGCTCCAAAAGGATGCCGCTCCAATCCCTAACGCAGGCGCCTGTGAAAGAACAGCAAATCAACAGACAATCTTCTGACAATATTATCGCCATGTTTGCTGTCGAGTTTGCGTTCTTTCAGCAGTCTTCCAATCTCCCAATGGGAAGACATGACAGTCATATTGATTTGTCTTGCCATCTGAACCCGTGAAGATTCTATTACTGAGATGGTCTCATGCAACAATTCTTGATAATCCTTTTCCACGAAATTATCAGATAATTCACCATTACGATTTGTAGTATTTTTCATAATATTTTGGTATTAAGGGGTTCTCTTCCGCAAAAGTACAACATCACCGCGCCCTTTGTCAAGTGTTAATATCCTTTTGCTGTTTCATTTCGATATTTTTTATGCTTTCCGCTGTTGGTAAATCTTCAGGCATAGTTCCTCCCAAATCTTTAATTGTCTGCCGGACTTTTTTACCCACATCGTAATGTGTTTGATTAGCTATAGTCTTACCTTTTATATTCTCGCGTCTTAATTTCTCTTCTGTCTGAGTCGTGCGAAAGAG
The DNA here is from genome assembly GCA_017466405.1 of Bacteroidales bacterium. GTDB lineage: Bacteria > Bacteroidota > Bacteroidia > Bacteroidales > F082 > Limimorpha. The sequence continues at coordinate 9,921 of JAFTUF010000047.1, read as the reverse complement.
ATTTGCTGCCAGTTCTGTGCTTCCCATGTGATCAAGAATCTTCTGATTTTTCTTTAATCTCTTTCGAGAATGTATTTCCTTTGCGCCGAGACCACCGTATAATCCTTTATATCCATAGTTTTGAAACACAGCATAATCGTATGGTTTTATAACGCCCGCTTCTTTAGCTGCATCAGCAAGTAATAAATTGTGTTTAGTCACTTCGTTTCTTAGAAACAGTCGCTTTTCATCTTCGGAAGCAAGTTGGTTATATTCTTCCATTTGTTTGACTTCTGCTATTCTTGTCTGAATGGCAAAATAGGTCTGAGCCTGAGCCACTATCGTCTTACTCGGATCTGCATTTTGTACTGTAAGATAGCATGCATAACGTGATAATTTAATTGATTTTACTTGACGTTCAGTATTGGATCCGATGGCAACCATTTCGGTGATGTCAACGAAATGGTCTTTTACCATAACTGCGCTATTATGGCAAGATTCCATAGCTTTATTTATTACCAACAAGAAATTACGATAATCCTTGTATTCTAAAGTTCTTGCTAAATCCCTCGATGACCAATATTCAACACCATCATCATCGATTCTTTTAATGCTTTCAAATGAGGAAACCGCCTTCCTCGTTAATTTTGTCTTCATATATTTTGATTTTTGTTTTTAAACTTCCTCCACCTATCTATTTATAGAAAAGGTTGCATTCTCTTCCGCAAAACTACAACATCACCGCGCCCTTTGTCAAGGGTTTTTGAATTAAAAGTAAAGATTTTAACAATAATTTAACGTGATGTTAATGAAAGTGTGAAAGATATGTTAAAGTTTGTTAAGGAACAGAGGAACATAAGGATTTAGAGGAGGAGAGGTTATAGAGGGTTTAAAGTGATATAGGGATTGTACACTATGTACTCTGTCCCTTATTTCCCTCTATACACTCTAAACCAATTTCCGTTATCTTTAAAAATATTACCGATAACTTAACATTTTTTTACCTTCATAACATAATTAATTATATTTTTGCATCATAAAAATGACAATAATACCTATTTATATATGAGAAGAATTGAAATTTGTACAAATGGTTATCAATCAGTGATTAACGCTCAAGAGAACGGTGCTGATTGCGCAGAATTATGTGAATCTTTGGAAGTGGGCGGCGTAACTCCTTCTTACGGTACTCTGAAAAAAGTCGCTGCCGACATGACAATTCCGGTGAGAGTCCTCATTCGTCCTCGCTCCGGAAATTACATCTACAACGAGGCTGAACTCGAGATGATGTGCCTCGACATTGAGTTGATTAAGAATCTCGGCTACGAAGGCGTTGTCATCGGCGCTCTCAACGAAAACGGCGACCTCGACGTGGAAAAAATCAAAGCTATGATGAAAGCAGGCGAAGGTATGAAATTTACTTTCCATCGCGCCATCGACGCTTGCAACGATCCTCTTAAAGCATTGGAAACCTTAGTAGAACTTGGCTTCGACAAGGTCTTAACTTCAGGATGTAAACCAAAAGCTGCCGACGGTATCGATATGATTCGTCAGATGCAGGAGAAATTCGGCGACAAGATAAAAATCATGGCTGGCGGCGGTGTCAACCTCAACAACGTCATGAAGATAATAAACGAGACAGGCGTTTCTAACTGCCACGCTTCTCTTACTGTCGATGTCGATTATTACAACCAAAATCTTTATCCTGAAAAAATCGACAATACAGGCGCAGCGATGTGCTGGAAGGTTTCTTCACCTGCAATTATTAAGGAAATGTTAAATTTAGTTAAAAATAGTTAAAATCGAATTTTAACTGATTGTTATTACATATTTTTGTAGTAATTTTACATATCGAAAGATTACAAAAACAAATTGATATAACTAACTGATTTTTAAAATATTATTGCTTTTTGAATTATGAAAACTCGTATTTTAGTTGTGGTTGCAGCGATGTTGTTGCTGTTTTCGTGTGCGGAAAAACGTACGAACCCTCTTATTCAAAACTTAGACAACTCATGGATTGTTACTACCGATACTCTCGACATCAAGATGCAAGTCGATGTTCCTTCCATAATCCAAGCCGATATGTATGAGAATGGTTTGATACCTCATCCATACAAAAGTAATATTGAGCCTCAGCTGCATTGGATTCCTCAGCACGAATGGACTTACACCCTCGATTTCAATGCTGAAGATTATATCCTCAAAGAAGATGTTATCGAACTTGTATTTGAAGGTATCGACACTTACGCTGACGTGTGGTTCAACGGCGAACATATCTTGTATTCCGACAATATGTTCAGAACTTATTCATGCGACGTCAAAAATCTTATCAAAGAAAAAAACAACATCAAGATTAAATTCCATCCTTTTGATAGAGTGAGAGATAGCCTTATCGAGACATATCCGCTCCGCTTCCCTGAGAAATACGCCGTGATGCGTAAGGCCGCTTACCAAAACGGCTGGGACTGGGCTCCACGTTATATGAACATGGGTATCTGGCAACCTGTTTATCTCAAAGCTTGGACTCATTCTACATTGTCTTCAGCATCTGTCATAACAACTGACATTCAAGATAATAAAGCTCAGTTGGCATTTGAAGTATGTGTCGATGCTGATGTGAAACATGAAATAACTCTCCAACTTTTTGAGAAAAATTCCAAAATCCTTGATGAGACCATAGAACTCGAAGAAGGTAAAAACTATCATTCATTCCCATTTGAAATTTCAAATCCTAAGTTGTGGTGGCCTAATGAGTTGGGTGAACAAAATATGTACACATTCAATTTCAAGATGTTAGACGAAGAAAACATTCTCGAAGAAAGAGACATCACAATGGGTATCCGTGAGATTGAGATGATAGAAGAACCTGATAGCATAGGTACTGCATTCTATTTCAAAGTGAACGGAATACCTTTATATATGAAGGGTGCCAACTATATCCCTGAAGAAATGATAACATCATGGATGTCAAGAGAGAAGACTCAAAAACTTCTTGAACAATGTGTTGGCGATGCTCATATGAATATGCTTCGTATCTGGGGCGGAGGCATCTATCCTCCCGACTATTTCTTCGAAATTTGCGACAGCCTCGGCATCTTAGTTTGGCAGGATTTCATGTTTGCCGGATCTACTTATCCTTACACAGACGAGTTCATTAATAACGTGAGAGAAGAGGCTAAGAAACAGGTTATAAGACTTAAAAACCACCCGTCACTCGCATTGTGGTGCGGCAATAACGAAATCAGTGAGGGCTATTACAACTGGGGCTGGCAGAAGTCGATGAACTGGAGCGATGAAGAATATAAGGAAATGAAAGACGGCTACGACAAACTCTTTGAAGAGATGTTGGCTGATGTTGTTTCAACCTATGATAAATCGAGACCTTATTGGCCGAGTTCTCCTAAGAACGGATGGGGTAGAGCTGCAAGTCTCACAGAAGGCGACGTCCACTATTGGGGCGTATGGTGGGGAGAACTTCCTTACGAGATGTATAAAGAGAAAGTCGGTCGTTTCAACAGCGAATTCGGCTATCAGTCATATCCTTCGATGCAGACTTTAAGAATGATTGACAAAAATCCAGACTTCGGCAACGAGATTATACAAGCACACCAGAAACATAACAGAGGCGAGAAACTCATTATGGATCACGTAGTAAAATACTTCGGCGAGCCAAAAGACTTTGAAGATTACGTATATTTAAGTCAGCTCTCACAAGCTTACGGCATGGATATAGCAATTTCTGCACAACGCAGTTCTCGTCCTCGCAGTATGGGCTCTCTCTACTGGCAGCTCAACGACGCATGGACTTCAATATCATGGTCTTCAATAGATTATTTAGGTAATAAGAAAGCTCTTCATTATAAATTAGATGAGATTTACAATCCTATCTTATTAGGTCTCAAACATCAAGGTGAAGATAATTACAAATTATGGATTAGCAACGATTTACAACACGACATCGACGGAAGAGTGCGTATCATCGTTGAAGATATGTACGGAAAACAATTGTTCGCTTTCTCGGAAGGCGTGAACGTAAAGGCAAACAGCTGCTATTATTTCCCTAAAGATGTTGCTATCAGTTTGTTTGGAAAGAAGAATACCGAATGTTACGCTCGTATCATATTTATGGAAGACGATACTATCTTGAGCGAGCGTTTACATTTCTTCACATATCCAAAAGATATGCAGCTTATTGAGACAGAACTCAATCCAGAGATTGTCTTTAATGATGGCAAATATCATCTTACATTCAATTCTGATGTTTTCGTTAAAGACGTATGTGTGACAGCTTCAGTTTTAGGTGATTTCTCTCAGAATTTCTTTAACTTGCTTCCAAATACAACACAAACTATAGTGTTCGAACCGGAAGATAAAAACAAGAAGAACATAAAGTTTGATGTACACCATTATAATAATTGAAAGTTGAAAACTGAAAATTGAAAGTTAGCTGTCAGCTATCAGCTATCAGCGGTCAGCAGTCAGTTTGAAGTTTAAAATTAATTTTCAATTTTAAATTGCACACAGCGCTGAAGGTGCGACAGAAAAGTATCTCTGTCGTGCCTTCTTTCGTCACTACGTGACTTTTTGAACTCAGAACTAATAACTTTGAACACTGACCCTGACTCAGACTTATAGATTCAGCAACTCAGCAACTCGGTGTCTCGGTGACTCGGTGACATAAAAAAGTTCAAAATTCAAAAGCCAGCAATTTTAGTGTTAAAAAAATATTATCTTTGCGCCACAAAATTAAGCATTGATGTCAAAGCATAATTTACATATAGAAGAAAAGATTTTAAAGATGGCTTTAAAAGCTAAGTCTCTGACATACATTGCAATTACCCCCCCCCGTTGGCTAAAACCTGCGGTTGACAACGGACAACAGACAACGGACAACAGTCTTCGGTTTTGGAGATTGTCGTTGAAAAAGTCGTATTCAAAATTTAATTTCAATAAATCTTATTTAACAAAAAAAATACAAGGTGTGTCTTCATGCCTTGCGATGTCGTATTGTATTATCCGAATATTAAAATAATTAAACATAAATTTAAATTAAAAATGAAAAGAAAATTGTTTTTAAAGACTTTAATCATGGGCTTCGTCATGTTCTTCGCAGCAGACATGAAAGCTCAGAACGACGGCTTCTTTACACAACAGTCGGGTGACAACAGAACCGGAAATTCCTACAATATCGTCGCTGAAGGCGCAGGAATAGAAGGCTTCACCAACGAAACACCATTGTCAGGCGGATTGTTCGCACTCACAGCGACAGGTCTCGTCTATCTCATCGGCAAAAGAAGAAAGGAGAACGAATAATGAAAAAACTACTTGCAATAATGATGGCATTGGCTATGATTGTCACATTAAGCCAATGTAAAAAACAAAACGAAGAAACCGAAGACAACACAGCAAAGGTAAGGATAAGCTGTACCATTCCTCTCAACAATGACGGCAAGACCGACTTCACAAATATTTTAGAAAACGGCACTGTGAACTGGAGCGCAGAAACAGAAAGAATTTATCTTGCTATACCTGCAATTCAAGAGTTAGTAGAGTTAATATCCGAAACTGCTGCTGGTGGAAGCACTTTAACTTTCAGTGGTAATGTAACTGCTGGTTCGTTGGATATAACTGGAGAAACTTCCTACGACGTATGGTATTTAGGACGTTCACAATATTCAAAGTTAGTTGACGGCAGTATTACAGGTAGTATTGCAACTCAAAGTGGTAATTTATCAGACTTAGGTTATCATCATATAGCTAAGGCAACAGTAACGGCAAGTGAAGGTAATAACGGTGGTATTGTTTTATCTATTGGTACCTTCAAGAACCAGATTGCAATAATAAAATTGGGCGAGGAAAGCGCAAGCACAAGTATATTAAGAGGCAATGCTATCATTGGTACAGAATATAGTTTAGAATATGACGGAGATAAATATGATATTGCCATTACAGGCGAAGAAAGTATAAATGTAACAAATCCTACAAATGAATCATACGTTGTTTTATTCCCAAATGAAGAAACTAATGTTGAATTGAAAAGCAACTTGAGCAAGAAGGTTACATTCTTGAATGGGATAAAAGCAGGCAGCATATATACACTTACATGGGAAGACTATGAAGAAGAAACCAATACAATTAATGGCCATGAATACGTTGACTTAGGTTTGCCAAGCGGTTTGTTGTGGGCGACATGTAATGTTGGCGCAAATTCTCCAGAAGAATATGGAGATTATTTCGCATGGGGAGAGACAGAGACAAAATCTGAATATACACAAGCAAATAGCCTTACTTATGGTAAATCTTTGAATGATATCTCTGGTAACCCACAATATGATGCAGCAACAGCTAACTGGGGAGAAGGCTGGAGAATGCCGACTAAAGCAGAAATGCAAGAGTTGCTAGAAAAGTGTACATTTGAATGGACTGTAGAGAACGGAGTTTATGGCCAAAATGTAACAGGACCAAACGGTAACAGTATATTCCTTCCTGCTTCGGGTGAATGTTGGGGAGAATCATTTAGCAACTGTGGCTACAGTACTTATAGTTGGATTTCTACTCCTTGCGATGGTAATAGTAATGCTTCTGAAAAATTAATATGCCATTACAATGTTCATTATGCCATAGGACTTAGTATGCGTTATGATGGTATTACAATTCGCCCGGTATCAGGCGGCAATTTTACAGGACCAGAAGAGCAACCAGAAGAACCTGAAACCCCAAACTACAACGGACATGAATATGTTGACTTAGGATTAAGTGTTAAATGGGCAACATGTAATGTTGGGGCGAATTCTCCAGAAGAATATGGTGATTATTTTGCATGGGGCGAGACAGAGACAAAATCTGAATATACACAAGCAAATAGCCTTACTTATGGTAAATCTTTGAATGATATCTCTGGTAACCCACAATATGATGCAGCCACAGCCAATTGGGGCGGTACATGGAGAATGCCGACATACGATGAGTTGAACGAATTACTTACAAACTGCACATGGACATGGACAACCCAGAACGGCGTTAAGGGCTATAATGTAGAAGGCCCTAATGGTAACAGCATCTTCCTTCCTGCTGCGGGTTGTCGCGACGGGTCATTGCTCCTCAGCGCTGGAAGCTTCGGTCCCTATTGGAGTTCTACGCCTAGCGAGTACGACGACGACGCGTACGGCCTCTACTCCTCTAGTGTCGATCACTCCATGGGCTACGACTGCCGTAACCGCGGTCGAAGTGTGCGTCCAGTTATAGATTAAGTAAATTATAATTTAAAAGATTTATTATGAAAAATATGCTAAAGAAAAAAGCTATAATATTAAACCATATGTTTACTGGAGATTATCTTAACGATAATATCGGTCATGAGATAATCAACTTGTTTGCCGATGATAATGGTGATAATTACATCTATCTTTGCAGAGATGGAAAGTTCAGTGGCAAATATGATAATGTTTATATTGATATAGCAAACTCATACGTAATACAGGTGCGTCGTCCTGCAAATCTAAAAGACACTTTGGAGATAATCAGCATAGCAACTGGTCTTGAGAAGATAAATGAAGATGACGTCTTTAAGAATTCGTCGGCATGTCCTATGTATGGTGGCTTATCTGTTTATGATATTTTCTCTGGTAATAAAATGCAACAGGATAATTGCGTTACATTCAAAGCTGAAAAAATATTTATACCTAAAGCTCCTGTTTATATCAAGCATGGAGCAAAGTGCAATATTGTAAATCCTGATGTGACAATAAAAAAGAAACCATCTCAACAGTTACGTGAATATATCCTTGAAGGTAGCGATGATTATAATGCATTGTTGAAAATAATTCCTCAATTATGTACTAATAGCCAAGATGCCCAATGGATATTAAGAGACCCAAATAACAATAAGGTTACAAGCAATGCCAATGTTGTTACTGCTGTTGATATCTATGGCATTCAAACTAGAGAACTATCTTATTCCAATGCAATCAAATATTATATTGATGAATATCCAGAGTTGTTAAAGGAATTTTGTAAATCTAAAGGATGTAAAATATCATTCCCTGAAAAGTTTGCTCCTATAGTTCGTCGTGAATGGTATAACATTGATATTCTCATTGATTGCGGAGAAACAGTGATAGTTGTTGAAAATAAGGTCTTGTCAGGACTTAATGGCGTAAAAGAAGATAAGACACAACTTGATGTATATGAAGAGACAATTTCTTTAAAAGATGTTGGCAAGGGTGGTGAGAAAGAGAAAAATCCATTCTATGGCAAACAATATGTTTTTGTCTTGTTGACTCCAAATCACAATGATATTGACGTGAAAGAATCTTGGATTCGTATATCATATAAAGACTTGTATGAATTCTTAAAGGAAAAGGTTCAATTGTCACCATATAAAGAAGATTTCCTTTTCTGTGATTTTGTTGCGTCATTGGCTGATCATGCAAAAGAAGATTACAATAAGGTTCTTATGCATAAGAAGTTCATACGTTCAATAGAGACAATAAAGAAATCTATGTGATGAACTTTTAGGTCAAAGGGCTAAAGACAAAAGGCTAAAGGTTTGAGAGCTGCTGTAAAAAGGCAGCTCTTTTTTTTATACTTTGAACACTGACACTGAACTCAGACTTATAGATTCAGCAGCTCAGTAACTCAGCAACTCGGTGTCTCGGTGTCTCGATGACTTTAAAAAACATTAACACAATTTCTTAATAAATTCCGGAAAAACGTAAAAAGTGAGAAGATAATGTAAAATACATGTGAAAAGGTCTTGTCGTTTCATTTTGTTAGATATAACTTTGCAGTGAGAATCAAATAAAGTTTATGAATAGTACAAAACAGAATACAAGTTTCCAAGGCGAACTTGTAATATATCAAGCTAATGATGATGTTAAGATTGAAGTCGTTTTGAATGAGGATATGGTATGGCTTTCCCAGAGTCAGATTGTTCAGTTGTTTCAATCAAGCAAAGCAAATATTAGTGAACATATTAAGAGTATTTATCATCAGAATGAACTGGACAAGGATTCAACTATTCGGAATTTCCGAACAGTTCGAATTGAAGGGAATAGGGAAGTGCTCAGAAATATTACATATTATAATCTTGATGTTATAATTTCTGTTGGATTTAGGGTCAATACAAAGATTGGAATTCATTTCCGACAATGGGCAAATAACATACTTAAAAATAATTTGCTTAAAGGATATTCCATAAATCAAAGGATTGATTATATAGAAAATAAATTTGATAATAAACTATATAATCATGATGTTCAATTGAAAGAGATAAGTGAACAGATAAATTATTTTGTTCAGAAGTCAATGCCGCCAGTTCAAGGTGTTTTTTATGGAGGTGAAATATTTGAAGCCTACAAGTTTGTCTCGAATTTGATAAAAATAGCAAATGAATCAATAATTGTTATTGATAATTATATTGACGAATCTGTATTGACTATGCTTGATAAAAGAAAGGATGGTGTTATGGCAACAATATATACTGATAAAATTAGCAATCAATTAAAGTTAGATTTAGAACGACATAATAAACAATATTCAGCAATTGAAATACAAACAGTCAAAGATATACACGATAGATTTGTTATAATTGATAATGAAGATGTTTTTCATATAGGAGCATCGCTTAAGGATTTAGGTAAAAAACTATTTGCCTTTTCAAAGTTGAATTTACCAGTAGATGTCTTGCTGAAAGGACTCCGAACTCTGAACCCTGAACCTGACTTATAGACTCAGCAACTCGGAGTCTCAGCGACTCGGTGACTTCAAAAAAGCATACCCAAAGTCTGTTGTCTGTTGTCTCCTGACTTCGTCATTGCGTACCCCAAAATTTTTCATCGAACAATCTTTCGATTGCCTTGTGACGTTTCATAATCATGACTTTGGAGATGACTTCGTTGTTAAGAGGAAGTTTTATCTGCAAAGTCGTGATTGTTTTTG
>JAFTUF010000004.1 GCA_017466405.1 Bacteroidales bacterium | reverse complement strand
CGATTCCATCGTATTTTCCTGTTCGAACAAACTCATTCCTGTTTTCTTCTGATATTTCATATATTTTAAATTTATAGCAAATATAACAAAAATATCAACATAACCAACTGATTGTCATAAATTTAATTTATAGAAGTTGCCATAAATATTGAAGACTTAAGTCAGGGTGTTTATTTTGTTAACATCGAAGGTTACGTAAGAAAATTAATCATTGAATAATTAACTTATTTTTTAAACATTTAAATAACAAAAAAATGAAAAAGCTTTTTACATTTTTCCTTGCTCTTACTATGAGCATTGCAGTCAGCGCACAATGTTCTTTGACAGAAGCTGTCGATTTCACAACAACAGATCACCATGGCAATGAGATTCATTTGTTCGACATCCTTGATGGCGGCCAATATGTTCTCATCGACTTTTTCTTCACAACATGCGGTCCATGCCAAAATTCAACACCTAACGTTGTTGACGCATACTACGCATTAGGTTGCAACCAACATGATGTTTTCTTCATGGAAGTTTCTCCTTCAGATCACAACAATGAACCTTACCTCTTCATTGATAACTGGATCAACACCTACGGTATCGAATATCCAACTATCTACTTAACAAGCGGTGGTCCAGACACGGGCGAAGATATCTGCAATATGTACCAAATTCCTGCTTACCCAACAATTATCTTGATTTCTCCAGATCGTCAAATCGTCGTTCAAGATATTTGGCCAGTAAGCTCAGCACAAACAATCATCGACGCTCTCGCTCCATTTGGCATTGAAGAACATGAATGCGATGGCGAAGTCCAAAATCCAGACGTTATCATCGACGTTGAGACAGAAGCTTCATATTCACTCGATATAAAATTCACTCCTAACGCAGCAACAGCTTCATATTATGTACTCTGCAGCGAAAACGCTGAACTTGAAGCAGGCGACATTTTGTTAGACGGCGTACAGTTGACAAATGGTGGCGTTCATACTTTCTCAGGCTTAAACGCAGAAACAGTTTATACTATTTACGCTATGCCAGTCAGCACAGACGGTATTATGGGTAACCTTAAAACAGCTACAGCTACTACATTATGTCCTGGCGGTGAAGGCGTTTCAACAATAGAATTCGCTATCGAAGTTGGTGAAGCTTTCGTTATCGTTGACGCTATGCCAAACGGTGAGACTTCAGAATATCACTATGCTATGGGTAAAGTTTCAGCATTTGAAGAAATGGGTGAAGATTACGTCATCGACGGTTTATTACACGATGGCAACGCAGTTTGCGGCAACGGCTTCTGGCAAGTTCCTGTCGAAGCTATCGAAGCAGGTATTCCTTACTACGTATTTGGTATCGGCTTGAACGGCAACGCTGAAGTTGGCGAATTGTCAAAATTAGAATTTACATTAGGTGAAGGTGTCATCGAAGTCACATCAGCTTCTTACAGTATCTTCCCTAACCCAGCAACATCAACAATCAACATCAGATCTATTGCTAACATTGAAGCAGAAGTCAACATCTACGACATGACAGGCCGTTGCGTAAAGAACGTCGTCGTTTCTGACATGAGCAACGCAACAATCAATGTTGAAGATTTGAACCAAGGTGTTTATTTCATGAACATCAATGGCGTTATCGAAAAATTAGTCATAGAATAAAAACTGAGAAATCATGTACGGACACATCGCATGTGTCCTAAGAATCTGAAAAAATTAAACGCGTTAAGTGCATCGTTTTTGTACTTGACGCGTTTTTTTTGTTTGAAAAAATCCGTTGTCTGTTGTCCGTTGTCCGTTGACTTTTACTATCTTTGCAACTCACATAAAATTTGATACGATGAGAGCTTGTTTCATGGGTTTAGGTTATATCGGTCTGCCAACTGCGATTATCGCCGCAAAGCATGGCGTTGATGTTGTCGGTGTTGATATTAATAAGGAAGTCGTTGAGACTACAAACAAAGGTATTCTTCATATCATAGAACCTGGCATGGAACAGCTGCTCCGCGACGTAATAGCCGATGGAAAATTCAAGGCTTATACCGAGCCTCAACGCAGCGACGCTTACTTCATCGTCGTCCCAACTCCTTTCAAAGGCGACCACAAACCAGACATCTCGTATGTTGAAGCAGCGACTCGCATGGTAGCGCCGCTCCTAAAAGACAACGACCTCTTCGTCATCGAATCGACATCGCCAGTGGGAACAACGGAAAAAATGGCAGAACTCATCTACGATTTGCGTCCAGAACTTAAAGACAAGATTTTCATCGCTTACTGTCCGGAACGCGTCCTTCCTGGCAACGTGATTTATGAGTTAGAACACAACGACCGCGTCATTGGAGGTATCAACGAGGCATCGACGGAAAAAGCTAAAGAATTTTATAAGACTTTTGTTAAAGGAAATTTACATTCTACTAACAGCCGTACCGCCGAGATGTGTAAACTCACCGAGAACTCTTCCCGCGACGTGCAGATCGCCTTCGCTAACGAGCTTTCGATAATATGCGACAAAGCAGGCATCGATGTCTGGGAACTGATAGACTTGGCGAACAAACATCCGAGAGTCAATATCTTACGTCCAGGTTGCGGAGTTGGCGGACATTGCATAGCCGTAGATCCTTATTTCATCACGGCAGATTATCCGAAAGAATCAAAGATAATTTCCACAGCGAGAGAGATTAACAATTATAAAGCATTATGGTGTGCAGAGAAAGTCAAGAACTGCATGCTCGAGTTTGAACTTAAAAACCATCGCAGACCGAAAGTCGCTATGATGGGACTCGCCTTCAAACCTAATATCGACGACTTGAGAGAGTCACCTGCAAAGTCTATAACAACCAATGTAATCCAGGCATGTAACAATCCAGATATTATGGTTGTGGAACCTAATGTGAAAGAAAATAATCTCTTCAAACTTACCGATTATAAAGTCGCTTACGAGACAGCCGACATCGTTGTCTTCCTCGTAGGCCATAAAGAATTTGCAGAACTTAACTACAGAAACGACGTCATCGTGTTAGATTTCTGTGGCAATAACACAAATAAGAAATAAATCGTACAGGTATGAAAAAAGTAATGTTGGTCTTTGGCACGCGTCCGGAAGCAATCAAGATGGCTCCTCTTGTGAAGAAATTTCAAGAGAGCACCTACTTTGAAACCATAGTCTGTGTCACTGCACAACATCGTGAGATGCTCGACCAGGTCCTCGACATCTTTGAGATAAAACCCGACTACGATTTGAATATCATGAAACAAGGACAGGATTTGTACGATATAACATCACGTGTCTTGCTCGGACTTCGCGATGTACTCAATGAGACAAATCCCGACCTCGTCCTCGTTCATGGCGACACCACCACCTCATCGGCAGCGGCACTCGCAGCCTTTTATAAACAAATACCCGTCGTTCATGTAGAAGCAGGACTGAGAACCAACAACATATATAGTCCTTGGCCGGAAGAGATGAACCGCCGAATCACAGGACGCATCGCTACTTATCACCTCGCGCCTACGGAATTAAGTCGCCAGAATCTTCTGAAAGAAAATGTCAACGACAATAATATAGTCATCACGGGAAATACAGTTATCGACGCTCTTTTCTGGGTTGTTGAGAAAATAAAAAACGACGATAAACTTGCCGAGACATTGCAAATAAATATTAAGAATAACGGTTACGATGTTGATCGCCAGAAAAGAATCGTCCTCATCACAGGACATCGTCGCGAGAACTTCGGCGAAGGATTTAAGAATATTTGCTATGCCATACGCGACCTCTCGATAAAATATCCTGATGTCGATTTCGTATATCCGATGCACCTGAATCCTAATGTTCGCAAGCCTATTTCAGAGATTTTCGGTAATGAATCTAACAAGTCGAGTAACACATTCTTCATCGAACCTCTTGATTATCTCAACTTTATTTTCTTGATGGAGAAGTCACACATCATCTTGACCGACAGCGGCGGCATTCAAGAAGAAGCTCCGAGTCTCGGAAAACCAGTCTTGGTGATGCGCGACAATACCGAACGACCTGAAGCCTTAGACGCAGGAACGGTTAAGCTCGTCGGAACAGATTACGATAAGATTGTTAATGAAGTCTCACAACTATTGGAAAACGAAGACTCATATAACACAATGAGCAAGGCTGTCAACCCCTACGGCGACGGCTCAGCTTGCGAAAGAATCGTTGAATTTTTGAAGGGAGTTACCAAGTAGTATTCAACATTACCTTATTTTATTATTCAGTTTCTCTCAGCAACCATTCTATTGCAGAGACAATATGAATTCTTGTTGTTCAGCAATTACTTGAAGTATTTTCTTTTCTGACATCATAAATTTCGTAATACTTTAAAACACAATGCAAATATACATTTTTATTTCGCTAAAATGCACAAAAACCACAATTCTATTTCGCTAAAATGCATCTTTAGATACGCTCAAGGTAATAATGCATAATTTACTTATTGTATGAAATAAGTACCGGCGTTATATGAAAGATAGAACGAAAAAGAGAGAAGAAATAATTCTCAATCACCTTATTCTGCAAAAGAGTTACCAAGTAGTATTCAACAACTCCTTTCCTAAAGCTCTGATTTCGTTTAATATCAATTCTTCACGTTCTTTACTCGGTTTTTTAGTTCCGTTGATGTAGGCAGCAAAAAGACTTTGCTGTATTCCTAATCTGCGAGCTATTGCCGATGCATTGATTTCAGGATGCGAGAGAAAAAATTTTGAAATACCGACAGGTTCCGGGTCATCATATTCAAAACTCTCAAAAGACACATCTTCATCAAGTTTATACCAATGAATACCTTCATCCGACATCTCATAATCATTACGTTGCTCCTCCGTTGCATAAAGCAGATGCTTATAATACAAAAGAGACTGCCATAATGTACGGCCATCGTCAGTCAAGCCATAGATGCGGTCGTTTTCAAACCATATTTTTGTGATTTTCATTGCAGTAATAATTAAATTCTTTTATCAATCAAAACAAACTTTGATCTATTTACTTCCAAAATGTTTATTCCATTCAGAAATAGCCAATTCCCTATTTTCCTCAAGAATTGCCTCTGCAAGTTTCAAATCTTTTGGTTTTATTCCATTGTTTTCACTTAATACAATGCTGTCCGGATATATTAAAAATTTCGCTCTACCATCCGCATTCCTAATGTGAATATGCATTGGTTCATGTTCTCTGGAATAGAAGAAAAATCTTATTCCGAACATTCTAAATAGTTCTGACATAAATTATGATTTTTAAGTTAACACTGCAAATATAGGTTATAAATTTATATCCTGCAAGATTCTGTTAGATTTTTTTATAAAAAAATTTCATTCCTCATAACAATCATCAAATTTTCTAAACAAGTCTGATTGATATTGCTATTTATCAATCGGTTTTATACTCCAAATAGTATTGGAGCATTTCATATTTTTCATTATCTTTGCATTTGATTTTGAAACAATTGTATTATGTAAAACGTTGAATGACATATAATTTTTAAAATAGTGTTTACTATTTGTTCGGCATTTGCTCCTAAAACCTGAGAAATTTTACAAGCAATCCAAACGGCGAATAAGTAAAGACACTTGTGCATTTTAGCATGGGTGATTCTTTTCTGTTTGGATAGGTAATCTCAGGACCTTGGAGCATGGATTTGAATCGTCCATGCTTTTTTTATTGTATGTCATTATAATATTTGAGAAACAAGAATGAGGTCTGACATTCACATAGGATTGATAATCAAAGAAGAGTTGCGCAGGCAGAACAAAACCAACCGCTGGTTTGCCGAGCAGCTCAGCGTCAATATCCGCACCGTGAACAAGATTTTCCTCAAAGACATAATAGACACCGAACAGCTTTTCCACATCTCATACATACTAAAAACCGACCTTTTCCAATATTACTCTCAAGGATTGAAAAACCTGCCCAAATAAGGCAGCCAGCCCACAACAGGCGCAATGCCCGATAGAGGCAATGGTTTAAAGATGTTGATGTTTGATAAATGGTTTTCTTTGTAAAAAAATTAAATCTAATCAAATCTAAAAACCGAAGGACTCGATGGGATATAACGGAGATTTATAATTATGAAGCAATTATTTAAAACTCTTGCGATGTTATTTTTTGTATGTGTATTATTTACTAATAAACTGAATGCACAAATCACTTTAGAGCACACTTTTGAGGAAAGGGTATACATTACATACTTTGAAGGTGGTTATTGGAATTATATTTATCCTGATGATGGATCGTATCTTACAATTACAATATACAACTCAGATTATAGTTTATACAAACAAGTTACATTTTATCCTTGTGAAGGATATACGAGGGTATCCCCAGAGTGTAGAGTTATTTCAACAGAAATAATAATGGTAGGAAATTATCTTGAAGGTTCATCTAATTGTGATTATTGGTTATACGATAGTAATGGGGACATTATAAAGTATTGGGGATATAATACTTATGCATCTGCTGAGGTAATTCCAGGTAACAAATTGTATGTTTTTTGCCTCGATAGAGAAACTGGACAAGAATACACAGAAATTTATTCCATTGACAGTTATGAATCAACAAGTGAAAAAACTATCAGATCATTCTCTCATGCTTACCCAAATCCAGCAAAAAGCACAATAAGTCTTCCGTACAATTTAAATAAAGGAGAACAAGCAGAAATGTTGATATATGATGTCAATGGTAGAATGATAGATAAGAAAAGAATAGATTCCACTTTTAATAAGATATTACTCAATGTAGAGTCTTATACACCTGGAGTGTATTTCTATTCTGTCAATGGTGTAAGCCAAAAATTTGTAGTGAAATAATTGTAACATCATTATTATTTACGATAAAATAACAGCATCCTGAAATTTTCAAGATGCTGTTTTATTGTTTATAATAGTCAATTCTCCAATAACCACTGATACGCTGGAACAACATTAATCTTTACATCTTCGTTGATGTCAATTGTTTCTCGTATAGAGTCTGTTATTAAATATAATTCGGCACAAGATGTTTCTTTTGACGCAGTAACCAAAGCGTCGATCTCTCTTTTATATGTTTTAGGATTGGAGATATCGTATTCTCAATCACCTTATTCTGCAAAATTATCTAACCTGCTATTCATATTTGTAGCAGCTTCAGAAAATAATTTTGCCAATAACTTGCATTTTATCCGAATTAGAATAAAATATTTTTATATTTGAACCAAATATAATTACAATAACACAAAAGGTAAGAAAACGCCTTAATAACAAATAACCAAATATTTCAAAATTCTAAAGTTCTAAAGTTCCAGAATTCTAAAATCATCCCGTTACCAAAAACACCATGTCGTCTTTTTCTTTGACTTTCTCTTCTATCCTTGAGATGAAATAAGTGCGGCGTGATGTCTTTTCTAACAATTCCTTTGCCTTGTCGAAGTCGCCGAGCTGACGGTACATCTCGATGATGTCGAGATTCGTGGCTTCATATTCTTCGTCATCGGGAGTGTAGCGGTCTTCTAACAATCGAATCAAGATGCTGAGGTTGTCTAAGAAATCATCGTGATGTTGTTTGAACAACTCAATGCCTTGCAGAATCTTTTTTCTGTTTCTATACCAGACCTTGAGACTCATCTCCTTGGAAGTGTAACGCTCTATGTTAATCTGATATTTGTTACGAATCAGGTCGTTGTAAGCCCACCATAAGAGACGGCGAAAATAAATCTCTTGGTCGATATTGTATTCTGCCTTTTCAATAAAATGATTGTAATGATCAACGAGAGCCAATCGTCCTTTGTTGCTTTCAAAATGAATACCATAGAAACGCCAGCTGTTCCATGTGTAATAGTTGGCATCTGGCTTTGTCTTTCTGATATAAGGTTCTTCCGTCTTGTCAATCCACGACCAATGGTTACATGCCGGACACACTATCATCTTCTGATTTTCTGTGAGATAGCCGTCGTTGAGAATCTTGCCGTCGGAATATAGAATCGACTGGTTCACCATCGACGAGACGAGAAGATGACCTTCCATCCATGACTTGCATCTCGGACATTGGATATAAAATGTGTCAAACTTAATCATGATAGATATTCATTTATTATTATTTTCTTCCGAAGTCGGCTGGAATCTCACCCCAGACTTCAGTCTTCCATTTATATATAGGCACTCTGAAGCTATTTGTCTGTAGCCATCTCTCAGCCCATCGTATCACTTCAAAAAGATCTTTGTTCTTATCGTTTTCGGCAATCTTAGTTTTACAAACACCTTCTCGCACCCATTTCTGAGCATTGACGGAGTCGGAATAGATAGGATAGCTGAGTTTGTTTTTCTTCTGCCAGGCGAGGCAATATACTATGGCGAGGAACTCTCCGATGTTGTTGGTGCCTTGTTCATACACCGGACTCCTGAAGAGATGCGTACTCGTCTCGACGAAAACACCCTGAAACTCCATCTTGCCAGGATTGCCCGAACAAGCAGCATCTACAGCTATACTCTGACCTATAGGCCGTTGACTTTCTGGCAAATTTTCGTACGACTTGTACGAAGTCTGTTGTCCGTTGCCTGTAGTCTGTTGACTTGCACTATATCCAGCGTTGAAAGCTACTTCCGCGCTCTGTCTGTCGGGAAACGACTTATACAACGCACCCTTGAATCCTTCAATCTGCATCCTACAGGAATCCCAGTTGCTGAAAACACCGACCTGCCTGCCTTTCCAAACTACGTAAAACTTGTTTTTTGCCATATCGCAAAGGTAAGAAAGTTTCAATAAAGGCTATAGATATTTTTTCAAAAAAATAAAAAACTTTAGTTACAATCATATCGTTTTTTTTTGTAAAATTGTGAACAAAATATTTAGAAGATAATCACTCCGATGAGATACGATTTTATAAAGAAAAACAATATAAAGCATTTTATTCTAACACTATATTTTTTAATAAGTTTTATCTGTTTTACTCCGTTGATGTCATACGCGGAAAACAGCAGTCAGTCGAAAGAATTGGAGGAAGCTGAGGAGCGCTTGGAAAAAGTAGAAGAAAGTTTCGATGCAGGTGAGCTGATTTTCGATCATATTCTCGATTCTTACGATTGGCATATATGTACCTGGAAAGGAAAGCATATCTCCATTTATCTTCCGATAATTGTCTATAGCGAAGGCGAACTTTATTGTTTTTCATCAAAACATTTTCATCACGACCATCAATATGTTGTGAAGGATAAAAACGGCGATGATGTCGTCTTTGAGATTCCTTCAGAAGGAAAATATGAAGGCAAAGTTGTCAGGATTATGAGCGACGGCTCAGAGAAAAGACCTCTTGATATTTCAATAACGAAGACGGTATGTGGCTTGTTGATTTCATGTACTCTCTTGATAATTATCTTCATGATAGTGGCTAAGTCGTATCGCAGGAACGAAGAGCGTGCGCCGAAAGGATTGCAGGCTTTGATAGAGCCTTTGGTGATTTACGTCCGTGACGACATTGCACGTCCTAACATCGGAAAAGATTATGAGAAATATCTGCCTTATCTTCTGACGGTGTTTTTCTTTATCATCTTCAATAACTTCTTAGGACTGATACCGTTCTTTCCATTCGGAGCTAACATAACAGGTAATATCTCAGTGACAGCAGTGCTTGCTTTGTTTACTTTCTGCATCACTACTTTCACGGGAAAGAAACATTATTATCAGGATATTTTTAACACACCTGGCGTTCCTTGGTGGCTGAAGTTTCCGCTTCCTCTGATGCCGGTGATTGAAGTGGTTGGATGTTTCATCAAGCCTTTTGTGTTGGCGGTTCGTCTTTTCGCAAATATCACAGCCGGACATATTGTGGTGCTTGGTTTCATCTGTATGATTTTTATTTTGGGTGAGATGAGCGCTGCTGCTGGAGGAGCTATGTCGGTGCTGTCGGTGATACTCGCCATCTTCGTTGATTGCTTGGAAATGTTAGTGGCGTATATTCAGGCATACGTGTTTACGTTACTGTCGGCAATTTATTTCGGAATGGCAGCGAAAGAGGAGGAACATTAACAATTAACAATTGACAATTGACATTGACAGATGACAAAATACTAGGGATAGGAATGAAAGAAATTATGGATGATGTCTGTTGACTGTTGTCTGTTGTCCGTTGACTGTTTTTTGATAAAAGATTAATTTTTTAAAACCTTATAAATTTATAAGTTATGACAACATTATTAGTTTTATTACAAGATGTAGTTCAGGCGGTTGTTGACTTGGCTCCATTGGCAAAATTAGGTGCAGCATTTGGTGCTGGTATAGCAGCTATAGCAGCAGCTTACGGTATCGGCAAAATCGGTAGCTCGGCAATGGAATCGGCAGCACGTCAGCCTGAGATAGCAGGTAAAGTACAAACAAGTATGATCATCTCTGCGGCTTTCGTAGAAGGTGTTGCATTCTTCGCTTTGGTTGTCTGCTTGCTGATTGCTCTTTAATCAGCTGAACACAGCGTCGTTGCAGCGGTTGGCTGTAACGACGCTTTTATGACTAATGACTAAAGTCGAATGGATAAAGTTTTTTGATAAGAAATAAATAATTGTAAATTGTACATTGTAAATTATAAATTATGGAATTAATAACTCCCGATTTTGGATTGTTGTTCTGGATGACGTTGGCATTCGGCATAGTGTTTTTTGTCTTGGCAAAATTTGCTTTTCCAGTCATCAATGGTATGTTGAAGAAACGCGAGGAAGAGATAAACGCATCTCTCGAGAATGCAAAACATATCCATGAAGAGATGGAGAAGATGCAAGAAAGGAACAAGCAGATTCTTGCACAAGCTCGCGAAGAATATGATAAGATGATAGCAGAGGGTCGTCAGGCTCATGATGCTTATATAGACGAGGCTAAGAAGAGAGCTAACGAAGAAAAAGAGCGCATGGTAGAGACTGCTAAGGAGGCTATAGAACATGAGAAGATGGCTGCTGTGACAGAGGTGAAGAATCAGATTGCCGACATCTCTATAAAAGTGGCAGAGAAGATTCTCGGTAAAGAACTGAGCTCCGATAAAGAGCAGTTGGATTATATCAACAGACTTCTGCAAGAAATTGAAGAAAGAAACCCAAAAGCATAAGCTATGAAATCGAGTGTGTTAGTTCATCGTTATGCAAAGGCGTTCCTCGATTTGGCAATACAGAGAAACGTAGTCGATAAGTCGCTCGACGACCTTCTTCTTGTCAAGACGACGATAGAAGGCAATAAGGAACTGCGTACTTTAATACATCAGCCTTTTGTGTCGAAAGAACGTAAGATAAATATACTGACGAAATTATTTCAAAACAAGGTGGAGAACATTACTATAGACTTTCTCCGTCTTCTAATAGAGAAAAACCGCGACGCTATCATCACCGTCGTTTATGATACCTATTACGGACTCTATCACGATTATAAGAAGATAGCTCTTGTCACCGTAGTTTCTGCTGTCAACATCGACGCTGCTACCACAGAGCGTATCGTCAATATCTTGAAACATAAGATTGTCAAGATGGATTCTATCAAGATAGAGAATGTCATCGACAAGAGTATCATCGGAGGTTTCATCGTGAAATACAAGGATTATGTCTATGATGCGAGTGTGACGAATACTTTGAAGAGGTTGCATTCCATCTTTGAAGAGAATTTATATATCAAGGATTATTAATAACAAAAGCATATAAAATGGAAAATATCAAGCCAGCTGAGATATCAGCTATATTACTTCAGGAGTTAACGGGTTTTGACACCAAGAGTGAACTCGACACCAAAGGCACCGTACTTCAGATTGGTGACGGTGTGGCTCGTGTCTATGGTATGAAAGAGGCGGAGTCGGGCGAGTTGGTCGAGTTTGAGAAGACAGGTGCCATGGGTATCGTTCAGAACTTGGAATACGACAATGTCGGTGTCGTTCTTTTGAATGACGCTTCCGATATCAAGGAAGGCGATGTGGTGAGATGTACTCGTCGTATCGCTTCATTGCAAGTTGGTGAGTGTATGTTGGGAAGAGTCGTCAACACTCTTGGAGTTCCTATCGACGGCAAGGGCGCTTTGAAAGGAGAGACCTTTGAGATGCCTCTGGAACGTAAGGCTCCTGGCGTTATCTTCCGTCAGCCGGTGAGCGAGCCGATGCAGACTGGCATCAAGGCTATCGACGCTATGATTCCTATCGGACGCGGACAACGTGAGCTTATCATCGGCGACCGTCAGACCGGTAAGACAGCCATCGCTATCGATACCATCTTGAATCAGAAAGAGTTTTACGACAGAGGAGAACCTGTCTATTGTATATATGTCGCTGTGGGACAGAAAGGCTCTACCATAGCTAACATAGTCCAGACTTTGGAAGACAAGGGAGCTATGCCTTATACCGTCGTCGTCGCTGCTACTGCCTCCGACGCTGCCGCTATGCAGTATTACGCTCCTTTCGCAGGCGCTGCCATCGGTGAGTATTTCCGCGACACCGGCCGTGCTGCCCTCGTTGTCTATGACGACCTCTCGAAACAAGCTGTGGCTTACCGCGAAGTGTCGTTGCTTCTTCGTCGTCCACCAGGACGTGAGGCTTATCCTGGCGACGTGTTCTACCTTCACTCACGACTCCTTGAACGCGCTGCTAAGATAGTGGCATCTGATGATATAGCCAAAAATATGAACGACTTACCTGAAAGTCTTAAAGATAAGGTGAAGGGCGGCGGATCGCTGACAGCTCTTCCTATCATAGAGACACAGGCCGGCGACGTATCGGCATATATCCCTACCAACGTTATCTCTATCACCGACGGTCAGATATTCTTGGAGACTAACCTCTTCAACTCAGGCGTGCGTCCTGCCATCAACGTAGGTATCTCGGTGTCGCGTGTGGGCGGTAAGGCTCAGATTAAATCAATGAAAAAAGTATCTGGAACATTGAAGATTGACCAGGCACAATATCGCGAGCTCGAGGCATTCTCCAAATTCGGCTCCGACCTCGACGCTGCTACACAGATGGTGCTCGATAAAGGTAAACGTAACGTGCAGATGCTCATTCAGCCACAGTCGTCGCCAATGAAAGTGGAAGAGGAAGTAGCGATGGTGTACTGCGGAGTGAACAACCTTATGAAAGAAGTGCCTCTCGACAGAATAGCAGAGTTCGAGAAAAACTATATATCAAAACTTAATGGTAGCCATTCTGATGTGATGTCAAAGATAAAACAAGGCGTTCTCGATGACGAGATAACAAACGTTTTGAAACAAGTAGCTGCTGAAGTGGTTGATATTATGATTAAGAAATAACAGACGTTATGGCAAACCTTAAAGAAGTCAGGACAAGAATAGAGTCGGTCAACTCGACGAAGCAGATTACGAGTGCCATGAAGATGGTGGCTGCGTCGAAGCTGCGTAAGTCGCAGAACGCTATCTTGGCGTTACGCCCGTACGCCGAGAAGTTCAGTGAGATAATGAGAAACATCACCAATGGCATCGATAGTGATGTGAGCAGCGTTTATGCAGAAGAGCGTCCTGTGGAGAGAGTCCTCATCATACCTATATCTTCAAACAAAGGTCTGTGCGGCGTGTTCAACGCCAACGTCATACGTTCGACGATAAATCTTATCAACGAAGAATTTAAGGATTTCTTGGAGAGTCAGAGACTGGATATATTATGTGTCGGCTCTAAAGTGGAAGAGACATTGAAGTTTAAGAAGATGCCTGTCGTGGGAAACGAGAGTTCTTTGTTGGATAATCTCACATACGAAAAAGCAGCTCTTTTTGCTGAGCAGCTGATGCAGATGTTCATAGAGAAAAAATACGATAAGATAGTATTTGTCTATAATCAGTTCAAAAATGCCGCGACACAGATTTTGGTGACGGAACAGTTTCTGCCTATAAATACGGGAACGGGAACGAGTGCGGGAACGGGAGCGGGAGCGGGAATGAGTGCGGGAACGGGTGTTGAATATATCTTTCAGCCTAATAAGGAAGATATATATGGCGAGATGGTTCCTAAGTCGTTGAAGATGCAGGTGTATAAGATTTTGCTGGATAGCTTTACTTCAGAACAGGGAGCACGTATGCTCTCGATGACGCAGGCTACCGACAATGCGACAGAACTTCTGAAGGAACTAAATCTTACATATAATAAGGCTCGTCAGTCGGCTATCACCAACGAACTCGTCGAGATAGTGAGCGGCGCCGATGCACAGAAGAATTAAGGTTGTGAATAATAACATATCGGAATGAAAAGATTATTTGTACTTGCATGCTTGATAATGTTTTATGTGTCTTCCTTCTCGCAAGATGAGGTGAAGGTGATGCAGTATAATCTTCTTTATTATGGAACAAATACAGGCTGGTGCAATGCGAATAATAATAATGTTGAAGAGAAAAACGCTTATATAAGAACCATACTCGAAGAGGTGAGACCTGATATTATGACGGTCTGTGAGTTCGGAGCAGATGAGAGTCTTGTAGAGTCGTTTCTAAGTTCTAACTTGAATATCAATGGTGTTGACACTTGGAAATCGACACCTATTATTAATATGGCAAGTTCTAATATCATCAACTGCATATTCTACGATTCTGATAAACTCACGATGAGACGTCATAGCGTGGCACAGACTTTTATTCGTGACATCGATGTCTATGAGATGTATTTTAATACTGATGAACTTGCTCAAGGCGATACCATCGAATTGGTTTGTGTGGTAGGACATCTTAAAGCAGGCGGCGGCAATGAGGATAAGTTTAAACGCAAAGTCATGATTCAAAGCACGATGAATTATCTCGAGAAATATTATAAAGAGAAGAACGTTTTGATAATGGGTGATTTTAACTTCTATAATTCAGAAGAACCTGCTTATAAACTCATGACGAATAATATCACCTATCCGAATTCTTATTTTATAGATCCTCTTGGACCTTCGGCAGTCGGTGATTGGAATAACAATTATCAATATAAGGACTATCATACGCAATCGACGAGCTCCGAAAACGAAGGATGTGCCTCTGACGGAGGATTGGATAGTCGTTTCGATTTTATATTGATGTCGGAGAGTATAAGCACAGGTAGAGATGGAGTGAGATATGTTGCAGATTCATACGAGGCTTTCGGTAATGACGGAAACCATTTTAATGAGAGTATCAACGCCTCGTCAAACAGCGCCGTGTCACAAGAAGTAGCAGATGCCTTATGTTATAGTTCCGACCATCTTCCTGTTATATTGAAGCTGCAAATCGATGCAGAAGTAGGTAATCATAAGAACATAAATCATTAATATATAAACAATTAAAATAAATTGTCATGATACAAACAAACACAGACCTTAAACACATCAGAAGTTTCGTCACAGATGAACAGCTTCGTGAATATGAGAATAAAATAGAAAGCACATTCAAAACTATATATGATAAATCGGGAGCAGGTAACGACTTTTTAGGTTGGGTGACTCTTCCTTCAGAGATGACAAAAGAATTTATCCAAGACATTAAAAATCAGGCTGAGTTGTTACGTAAGAAGTCGGAAGTATTTGTCGTGGTAGGCATCGGCGGTTCTTATCTCGGAGCAAGAGCTGTCATCGAGTCTCTCACTCATCAGTTCGCTTCCTTGATGAACAAAGCCAATGAGACACAGATAGTCTATGCAGGTCATAACATGAGCGAAGATTATCTTGTTGAACTTCTCGAACTCTTAGACAAGAAAGACTACTCTATGGCTGTTATCTCTAAGTCGGGAACAACGACTGAGCCAGCAGTGGCGTTCCGTATCTTGAAGAATCATCTCGAAAACAAATACGGCAAGGAAGAAGCTAAGTCGCGTATCGTGGCAATCACCGACAAAGAAAGAGGAGCTCTCAAGACTCTCGCTAACACAGAAGGCTACAAGACATACATCGTTCCAGATAATGTAGGCGGACGTTATTCGGTGCTTACTCCAGTAGGATTGCTTCCTATCGCAGTGGCTGGAATAGACATCGAAGAACTCGTCAACGGCGCCTTGGCAATGGAGAAGTATTGCAAGGAAAACAGCAACAGTAATAATGTCGTCGCTCAATATGCAGTGGCACGTCAGGCTTTATATCACGATGGAAAGACAAACGAAATCTTAGTCAGCTACGAGCCTCGTTTGCATTATATCGCAGAATGGTGGAAACAGCTCTACGGCGAGAGCGAAGGCAAAGAAGGAAAAGGTATCTTCCCGGCATCCGACACCTTCACCACCGACCTTCACTCGATGGGACAATATATCCAAGAAGGATTACGTAACTTGTTCGAGACCATCATCTCCGTCGAGAAACCTTCAAGAGAAATAAGAATACCTCTCGCTGACAACGACCTCGACCAACTTAATTATATCGCGGGCAAACGTCTCTCCGAAGTTAACAGCACCGCCGAGACAGCAACAATCTTAGCTCATGTCGATGGCGGCGTTCCTAACATCATTATCCAGATTCCGGAAATATCGGCTTCTACAATAGGAGAGTTGATTTATTTCTTCGAGATGGGTTGTGCCTTAAGCGGTTATATGTTGGAAGTGAATCCTTTCGACCAGCCAGGTGTCGAGGCTTACAAGAAAAATATGTTCGCTCTCCTCGGAAAGAAAGGCTTCGAAGAAAGAGCAGCATCTCTCAGAGAAAGAATAAAGTAGTTTAAATATAATTGTTGTATTATTAATTTTTTAGAATTGGAAAGAAAGTATAACGACATAGAAATTATGGCGCCGGTAGGTTCATACGAGGCTCTATCGGCAGCCATCCAAGCTGGCGCAGGCTCGGTCTATTTTGGAATCGGAAGATTAAACATGCGCTCTAAGTCAACCAAAAACTTTACCTTGGACGACCTTCATAACATCGCCACTATCTGCGATGAGCATAACGTAAAAAGTTATGTCACAATAAACACCGTTGTCTTCGACGAGGAACTCGAAGAGATGCGTCAGCTCGTTGACGCAGTGAAGGCTAACGGCATTTCCGCAATCATAGCCTCCGACCAGAGCGTCATACAATATGCGCGACAGATAGGAGTGGAGGTTCACATGTCAACTCAGTGTAACATCACCAATATTGAAGCAATAAAGTATTATTCTCAGTTTGCCGATGTCATGGTGACAGCTCGCGAGGTGTCAGTCAATCAGGTGAAAGCCATCACGAGAAAGATAGAAGAACAGAATATCAGAGGACCTAAAGGCGAGTTGATTCGTATAGAGACTTTCTGTCACGGTGCTCTCTGTATGGCTGTCTCAGGAAAATGTTATCTCAGCCTCGACAACTTCAACACTTCTGCTAACAGAGGCGCTTGCGTACAACCATGTCGCCGTGGTTATGAGGTGCAGGATCGCGACAAGGAGATAACACTTGCCATCGAGAATGAATATATCATGTCGCCTAAAGACTTATGCACTCTTCCTTTCTTGGATAAGCTCCTCGACGCTGGCGTGAAAGTCTTGAAGATAGAAGGACGCGGCCGCTCTCCGGAATATACTAAGGTGACAGTAGGCGTCTATAGCGAAGCCGTCGAAGCGATAAGAAACGGCGAGTTCACAGAAGAGAAAATTGAGAGATGGACAGAACGTCTGCGCAGCGTATATAACCGCGATTTCTGGGACGGTTATTATCTCGGAAGAAAGATGGGCGAGTGGACTCAACGTTACGGATCTCAAGCAACAAAGACGAAGGTCTTCGTAGGAACAGTGACAAATTTCTTCGGAAAGATTAATGTTGCTGAGATAAAAATGGAGACACAAGACTTGAAAGTCGGCGACGACATTATGATAATAGGTCCAACGACAGGCGTCTATGAAGATAAGATTTCGGAGATAAGAGTAGATCTTAAACCGGTGGAATCTACCGAAAAAGGCGAACTCTGTTCGATACCTACCAAAGACGTGATAAGAAGAGGTGATAAAGTTTATAAGGTTGTAGATGCAGAAATTTAACTTACATACTCATACCATTTTCTCCGACGGCAAATCCACAGCGGAAGAAGTGGTGCAGGAAGCTATCAGACAAGGCTTGACGACGCTCGGTTTCTCCGACCATTCGCCGGTGCCTTTTGAAAACACTTTCGCGATAAAGGATAGTGAGGTCCAGAACTATGTCGATACGATAAAGTCTTTGAAGGAGAAATATAAAGACCAAATCAAGATTTATTGTTCGATGGAGATGGACTTCATCCCTGGCATCGTCAAGGATTTCAAGAAGACAAAAGAGGCTCTCGGATTGGATTATCTTATCGGTTCGGTTCATCTCGTAGGAAACGACGTCGATAGGTTGTGGTTTATCGACGGCTCGAAATATGAGACTTACGACGAAGGACTTTACAATTATTTTGGTGGCGACATCAGGAAAGGAGTGAAGGCGTTTTTCCATCAATATAACGAGATGATTGAGACGGAAGAGTTTGACATAGTAGGACATTTCGATAAGATAAAGATGCACAACAGAGACAGATATTTCAGCGAGGAGGATAAATGGTATCGCGACCTTCTGTTGGAGACACTGACTCTGATTAAGGAGAAGTCGCTGATTGTTGAGGTCAATACGCGAGGTATTTATAAGAAACGCAGCGATGACTTCTATCCATCGACATGGGTTCTTCCTATCATGCGTAAGATGGATATTCCTGTGGTGATAAGCTCTGACTCGCATAAAGCCGAAGAACTGACCTTATGTTTCAAGGAAGCCGAGTTGGCTTTAGCGTCGGCAGGATACGAAATGAAGCCGAGTTTTGAACTTTGACAATTGACGCTGACATTGGTTCAACAGTCGAAGTCAAAGTCCGCGTTCAATTAATAGAAAAAAGATTTAAACAAAACCTTGTATTTTTCCATACGAAAAGAAGGGCAAAAATATAATAATAAAAAATAATCGACGTTTTGATAGTGTTTCAAGACGTCGAATTTTTTTCATAATCTTTATATTGTTTTTCCCCGCTTCTCGTGTAGAAGTGGGGTTTTTTATAAAAAAGAAAAATTTGTCTCATCTATGACGAAACAAATTTATTCTTATACAAAACTCGTTTAATGTGAAATGCTAAATCGGATTATTTTTTAGCACCTTCCATGACTAATTTACCTTTGTAGTATAAGTCACCATCAACGTAGTAAGCTCTGTGATAAACATGGATTGTACCTGTTTCTTTGCATACTGCTAATGTTGGAGCTTCTGCTTTGTAATGTGTTCTTCTTTTAGCGCCTCTTGTATGAGACTGTCTTCTCTTAGGATGTGCCATTTTACACTATTTTTTATTGTTAATTAATTATCTTTTTTTTCTTTCAATTCTTCCAAGCATTTCCAACGTGGGTCTATCTCTTCTGTCTCTTCCTCGACTTGACTGTTAGCGTTTTCGAGATAATCTATCACCTCTTGGTTGCAGTCGTTGATGTCTTGATGGACTCTATGAATTGGCAGCGACAAGATTATGTATTCATAAATCAATGAAGTGATGTCGAACTCGCCTTCTTCTGAAGGAATCACTATCACATCGTCGGCTTCTTCTTCATAACCATGACCGTATTTCAGATATATGACAACTTCATTTTCTATTGGTTGTTCATATTCGTCGTTACATCTGTCGCAAGCGATGAACACACTGCCTTCGAATTTAAATGTCAAAATGAACTCTCTTTCGTGTTTTTCGACGTTAAGATTCACTTTTACATTAGCTTTTTGTACTTCAGAGAACTCAAAATTATCAAAGAATTTATCATCAATATTGTATTCAAAATCGTGATAACCCAATGATAATCCTGCGATTGGCAATATGTAATCGTTACCTGCTTTCATAATATACCCAAAATCGGGTTGCAAAGATAGCAAAATTATTTCATTTTTTAACGAAATGTTTGTTATTTTTTTATAAGACAACCTGTCATAATTATTGAGACGTGTCAACGTGTATTTATTGAAGGTTACGTTGACGCGTCTCTACAACTTTTAATTTTCAGCTTTCAACTCCTCAACGGCTTTTTGCAAAATCTCATCCATTGGCTCGTAGATAGGATAGAAGGCTTCGTCGCCGAAGACGTTTCTTGCCACGTATGCTTTGAATAATGGCTCGGCGAGTTCCCGTGCTTTTCCCTTGTCGGCATCGTTACCTTTGATATTTTTATCTTCAGTACGTTTCATCAACTCCTTGAACATAGCGTCGTTGAAGACAAACTTCTCGTTGAATGTCTTGGCGTCGCCGTAATTCATAATGTCTTTACGATGCGAATCGGAATAATCGAAGGCATATTGGAACAAGACACCTGCGTTTGCCATCTTGTTGAAGAAATATTGTGTGCTGTCGTTTTCCAATGGGACGTAGATGTCGGGCATGATGCCACCGCCACCATAGACAGTCTTGCCTCCTGGAGTGATATATTTCAGCGAGTCGGCGAAGTGGATGCTGTCGATATTAAACATCTCACCTGTCTCGTAACGTGCGTATTCTTCAAGGAGATATTCCGTTTTGTCGCCAGAGAAAGGCTTTTGTATGCAGCGTCCTGTAGGAGTATAATAACGTGCCACGGTGAGACGTATCGCTCCGTTTTCTCCGAGGTCGAATTGTTCTTGGACGAGACCTTTGCCGAAAGAGCGACGTCCTATTATGACGCCTCTGTCGTTGTCTTGCAACGCTCCTGCTACAATCTCGCTGGCACTTGCCGAGCCTTCGTCTATGAGGACTGCAACGTCTTTGTCTTCCCACAATCCTCTGTGACGTGCAAAGATATAAGAGCGGTCGCGGTGCTCACCTTCGGTATAGACGATGAGGTTGTTGTCTCTTAACATCTCGTCGGCGATACCTACTGCCTCGCCGAGATAACCTCCGGTGTTGCCTCTGAGGTCGAGGATGAGTTGTGTCATGCCTTCTTTCTGAAGTTTCTTGACAGCATCGACGAATTCTTTATGTGTGGTTTGTGAGAATTTGCTGAGTTTGATAAAACCAATATTGTCGTCAATCATATAAGCCACGTCGAGGCTGTATGTTGGGATGGCGTCTCTTGTGATGGTGAAGTCGAGTAATTCTTCAATGCCGCGTCTCTTAATCTTGACATCGACTTTGGTCTTCTTAGGACCTTTCAAGAGTCGCATGGCGTCTTTGTTAGTGACTTTCGTTCCAGCTACTAAGGTGTCGCCGACATATACTATTCTGTCGCCAGCGAGGATACCGACTTTTTCAGAAGGACCTCCTTTGATGGTCTCTATGATTGTGATGGTGTCTTTTTCTATTCTGAATGAAACGCCAATACCATCGAAACTGCCGTAGAGATTCTCGTTGACTTCGTTAAGAATTGAAGGCTCGATATATTCGCTATGCGGGTCCATCGACTCGAGAACATGAGTGACGGCTTTAGTTTGCAAGGCATTGAGGTTTACGGTATCGACATATTGCTTATCAATCAGAGAGAACACGTCATTGACCAATGAAGTATTGTCGCTGCTTCTTATGTTAGAACCGATACCATTAGATTTAGCTATGAAGATGCCGAGATACATTCCTGCTATGAGGACGGCGGCATATATTACAGGTTTCAGAAATTTGTTTTGCATATAATTGTTTCTTTTAGTGGACGTATTCAATGCGTCCTTATAAATTACCTTATCTTTGTACGGACGCATCGAATGCGTCCTAAAATTAGATTTCCACGTACGGACACATCGAATGTGTCCTATTAACAAGAGACGCAGCAATTACACATTGTTGATTTTCTATAGGTGTAATTGATACGTCTCTACATTGTTAATTGTAAATTATTCCACCGTTGCACTTGACAGTGTGAGTTCTGCTCCTGCTTTTTTGAACAGACCTTGTAAGACTGTTCCAGGGCCGACTTCTACTACTTCGGTGAGACCGTTGGCTATCATGTTGCCCATTGTCTGAGTCCAGCGTACTGGAGCTGTCAGTTGAGATATGAGGTTAGCCTTGATGATGTCAGGAGAAGTGACTGCTTGTCCTGTTACGTTTTGATAGATAGGGCAGATGCCTTCGTTGAATTTGGTGTTTTCTATTGCCTTAGCGAGTTCTACGCGTGCTGGCTCCATGAGAGGGCTGTGGAAAGCGCCGCCTACTTGAAGTGGAAGAGCGCGTTTTGCGCCGGCTTCTTTAAGGAGCTGACATGCTATCTCAACGCCTTTGAGACTGCCTGATACAACGACTTGTCCGTTGCAGTTGTAGTTAGCTGGGATAACGACTTCATCTTTTATAGTGGCGCAGACTGCTTCGATTTTTTCGTTGTCCAAACCGATGATGGCTGCCATCGTTCCTGGATTCTGTTCGCAGGCTGCTTGCATAGCGTTGGCACGTGCTGCAACGAGACGAAGACCGTCTTCAAACTGAAGCGTGTTGTTTGCTACCAATGCAGAAAATTCTCCTAATGAATGACCTGCTACCATGTCAGGCTTGAAATCGTTAAGCATTTTTGCCAATATGACAGAATGAAGGAAGATAGCTGGCTGAGTGACTTTAGTCTGTTTCAAGTCTTCAGGAGTACCTTCAAACATAATATCAGTGATTGAAAATCCGAGGATGTCGTTAGCTTTTTTAAACATATCCTTCGCCTTTGGGAACTTGTCGTATAAATCTTTTCCCATTCCAACAAATTGGGCACCCTGTCCCGGAAATACGTATGCTTTCATTTTTTAAAGTTTATTGTAGGGACGTATCGAATACGTCCATTGTTTTTATTTAATAATTAATCTCTTGAGTTACCGAAGAATCTGAGCAGATAGAGGAACAGATTCAAGAAGTCTAAGTATAATGTCAAGGCAGCGTGAACTGTTATCTTTGCCATCATGTCGCCGTCGTTGATGCCGGCATCGCCTATCTGTTTGATTTTTTGTACGTCGAAGGCGGTGAGACCTGTGAAGATGAGAACGCCTAATATACTTATGATGTAATCTAATCTTGCGCTATGAGTGAAGAAGTTAACTAAACTTGCGATGATTATTCCTATCAATGCCATGAAGAGGAACGAGCCGAATTTGGTGAGGTCGGTATTGGTTGTGTAGCCGACTACTGCCATTGCTCCGAACATGCCGGCTGCTATGATGAATGTCTTGAATATTGATGCTGAGGTATAAGCCCAGAAGATGAAACTGAGGCTGACTCCCATTAAGATGGAATATACCACATACCAAAGGACTGTCTGCTGAACCGACATTCTGTGGATTCTTGCCGACATGACTAACACTATGATGAATGGGGCGAATGTGACTATCCAGCCGAATGTGCTGATTCTCGCTCCTCCCTCAGGAGTGATGTACATCAACATGCTCATCAAAGATTCGTTGGTTCCGAATAAAAATGCTGTCGCTGCTGTTATGCCAAGCGCTGCAAACATCCATAAGAAAACGTTAGACACAAATGACCTCGTCATTGCAGGTGTCATAGTTCTTGGATTGTAATTGTCATTAAATTGATTCATACTAAATTTGTTGTTTATTTAATTAATGTAAGTTCGAACCTATGAGTTGCAGGAACTCTGCTCTTGTCTCGCTGCGCTCGAAAGCTCCCACGAAATCGGATGTCGTTGTGACAGAACTTTGCTTCTGGACGCCGCGCATGCTCATACACAAATGACGTGCCTCTATCACGACTGCCACGCCGAGTGGATGTAGCGCCTCGTTGATGGCTTCTTTGATTTGTGTGGTCAATCGCTCTTGTACCTGAAGTCTTCTCGAATAAGCTTCAACGACGCGTGCAATCTTGCTTAATCCTGTGATATAACCGTTAGGTATATATGCCACATGAGCCTTGCCGATGAATGGTATCATGTGATGCTCGCATAATGAGAAAAGCTCGATGTCTTTCACCACAACCATCTGACGATAGTCTTCCTTGAAACGTGCCGACAACAGAATCTCTTTCGGATCCATGGTGTATCCTTGTGTCAAGAACTGCATCGACTTGGCAACGCGTAATGGCGTCTTCTCCAAACCTTCACGTGTCACGTCTTCGCCGAGTAACTCTAAAATAGCTGCGTAATGTTCTTGTAACTTTTCTAACTTCTCAGGGTTGAATTTGTCAATCCTTTCGTAACCTATAATTTCGTTTTTCATTATTCTTTATTTTTTGTCAATGAGTATGTCTCGAAAACACTATAACAAAGATAATAAGCCAAGAAAGTATATACAAAAGGCTTAGCATCATCTTTTGAAATAAGGACATACGTTACTATAACAGCAAGATAAATCATGAGTTTCACTATTGTGGCCCCCATGTAGAAATTGGTGAACTTATGGATGTCGTTATCCTTACGAATCTTCATTGTCAGAAGATAAACTACTATGCTGACTATTGCAAAGAACAATATCAGTAGCGACCAGTAAGGTGTAACGAAATGAGGCGCTGCATTTTTAACTATTGTAGTTAAAAATATTAGTGCCACAATAAGACAGAGCAAACCAATGATAAATCTTCTAAGATTGGGTTTCATTATTTTTTAGCTTCTGCTTTTGGTGTTTCTGACTTGCCCATTTCACATTTTCCTGTGAATATCGCACCTATCTCTATGTATAGTTGTTTTGTGTTAAGTTCGCCTTCGACGCGTGATGTCGATTTCATTGAGGTAAGTTCTTCGACGAAGAGTTTGCCGTGAACCTTGCCCGACAAGTCGGCTTGTTTACAAAAGATTTCGCCTTCAATAGTTCCATTTTGTCCTAAGACGATTTTACCATTAGACTTTAAAATGCCTTCAACTTTTCCGTCGATACGGATGTCGCCATTCGATTCTACTTCACCTTTTATTACAGTGCCGTTGCCTATAATGTTTCTTGCTGGGCTTTCGTTGTTACTCATATTATTGTTTTTTAACATTATTATTTTGAATTTTTATTCCAGAATTCTATATATTCATCTACGTTTTTATTCTCGTAAAAGATAGGATAGTTTGCCTTTGAGATGAGCAGAACTTTATACTGGTCTTCTCTGATGCCTCCAAAGAGATAGTCGTTCAAGAACATAGCAGTCTTGTAATCTGCAGCCTTCGACTCGTTCTCAAATTCTTGTATCGTTACCAATGTCTCTTGTTTGTTAAGCATCACGTTCTTGACCTCGAGTTGTAACATTCTGAAGCTTTCCTTGTTGAAGTCGCTGAGACGTACTTTCAAAGGATTGACTCTTACGTTCTTAGAGTTACATACTATCATCACGTAATATGCTTCGTCAGGATTGTATTGATAAGGATATTCTTTCTCTGGCTCTTTGTCTTTCGGACGTGCGCTCTCTACAGGGAGACCTAAGCTGTACATTTCGTTGGCTTTAAGAAGTACTTCCATGGCGTGAGGCTTGATGCTGCTCTCCGGATAATTCTGAACCAATCTGTAAAGAGCATACGCCATCGAATCTATCACTTCGAGCTGTCCTATCGCTACTGCGTCGAGGAACTCAAAACGTGGCATCAGGGCGGTGTCGCTCTGACATATCTCACGCGCTTTCTCTACATTCATCCTGACACGTTGATACTGACCTTTTTTGTATGCCTCGAATGTCTTGCTATATAAGACTGACGCTTCCTGACCTTTCTCTTGTTCCTTGATGAAATGCTCTGGGTCGAGGATAATCTTAGCTTGGTTAGAGTCGGGATATTTGTTAAGAATCAAGTTCTTGTAATATTCAGCCTTGTCGTTTTCTTCTCTTTCAAAATGCATCTTGTAGAGGTAATACCAGGAAGAAAGTTCGTGCTCGTTTTCTGGATAACGTTCGTTAAGTTCCGTATAAGCGTCGATGGAGTTGTTATAGTCTTCCAAATTGTCGTAGTAGATGTAGCCTATATTGTTCAAAGCTTGGAGTATCTGTTCGTTAGCTTCTTTCTTTTGCTCATCGCTGAAAGGAAGTTGTTGCAGATAATAACCGACATCGGTTGGCTGGTACTTGGCGGTGTCGCCTGCTGTAGCAGCGTTCTTACGTTCTTCAAGCTGACTTAAGATCTCTTCTTTGGAGAGCGTGGCAAGTTCTTCTTCGGTGAAATATTCTTTTATCTGTTCTTCTTCCGACATCTCTTCCTCGCCCAACATGCTTTGTTTGTTGCTTAAGAACCAATAGTCTTCTAATTTACGGTTGCCCCATTTGTTTCTAAAGTCGGTAGCGCCGCGGGTGAGTGACTGCTGATTATAGAAATACCACGATGTGCCGCCCATACCGCCCATAGGACTTGAGCCTGTCATATCTGGTTTTGCGACTTCGCCATTGTCGAGGAGAGCGAGCTGTTCCTGAAGTTCCTTCTCTTTTTGGAGACGTTCTTGTTCTGCCTTATAATCTTCTATCACCTGAGTGATGACTTTGTTTCTCGAGACAGAGTCCATCTCGACGAGACGTAAGAGACTGTCTTGCAACTGATATGTGGTGAGATTTGCTACCAAGTCGTTGAGCATGACTGAGAGGTTGAGCAGGCTGTCGTATTCGGGATACGTTCTGTCCATCGTCATGACGACGGTGTCGTAATATGCTTGTGAGAGAACGTAATCTTTGTTATCGAATAACATCGATGCTACCTTGAGCGACGATTTCACTTTCTGACGGTTGTTGGTTTTGCTTGTCGCAACGGAGTTTCTTAAATATTTGATTCCTAAGTCCTCGTTCTTTTCTCTTAAGGCAACGTCAGACATGGCGTAGAAAATCCTGTCTTTGTATTCGGTGTTCTTGGTGTCGTCGAGCATTTTCCAGAACATCTTCATGATGCTTGTTGTGTCGCCTGTGTCGTGGCATTTGGCGAGATTCATCTGAGCCTCGAATGTCATCTCATAATCAGGGTGTTTCTTGATGACAGCCTCGAACTGTTCGGTAGCTCTTTTGTTATCGTTTTGATATTCATAAATCTGACCTAAGATAAACATCGCTCTTACGCGTGTTTCTTTGTCTAAGTTTTTCAACAACGCGCTCTTAAGATATTTTACTGCGCTGTCGTATTGTTTCTGTTTGATATAGAAATCGGCAAGTACTAAGTCTAAGTTATTTCTCACATACTTAGGCATCTTGTCTGTTTGTGATACTGTGACTATCAACGACTGAAGTATAGCTTCAGCCTTGGCATATTGTTCTGTCTCGATATATGTTTTTGCGAGCCAGAGGTTTGCGGTGTGAGTGACGTCGTAATATTTATACGAATTTGTGACGTAGTCGAAGGTACGACGTGCCGGGATATATTCTTGTTTGTAGAAATTGGCTTTTGCCATGAGGAGGTAAGAGTCGTCGATCCATTTGACGTATTCTTTTCCTCCGAAACGCATGGAGTGACGCTGGATGCTGATGGCTGCTTTCTCTATAGCTCTGTCCATCTGCGAGTTGAGCGACAAGGCGTTTTCCTTTGTTCCGTAGTTATAAACTGGAAGTATAGTTGTATAATCATCTGCGACAGCCTCTTTCAGGGCTTTCTCTCCTTCCTTGATGCTTTGGTCGCCGTTCCACCAGACATTGTAATGACTCGTCAAATTATGATAAACTCTTCTGTTCCATTTGTTTTTCTTTGTGGAACATGAAGCCAGCAATAAGAGAGACAAAAATCCCAATAAGATATTTCTGAATTTACTTTTTTTGATATTCAACACTTTACAAAATTTTAAAAACTTAACAAGAAATATAACTCCAATTTTCGTGTTTTATTTCAATCTTTTTTCCGAATATGCAAAAATAAATAATTACGCGTTATAAAATTATTTTTTTGAAAAAAATATACGAAAGCTCGAATAAAACTCGTAATTTTACCGCTCATTAGAATATTGTATCATGGATAATTTTGTTGTATCAGCGAGGAAATACAGACCGGTGACATTCGACAGTGTGGTTGGACAGAAAGCCATTACTTCTACATTACGCAACGCTATAAGAACTAACACTTTGGCGCAAGCGTTCTTCTTCTGTGGACCGAGAGGCGTGGGAAAGACGACGTGTGCCAGAATCATGGCGAAGACTATCAACTGCCTGAATCCTACTCCCGATATGGAGGCTTGCGACGAATGCGAATCATGCAGAAGCTTCAATAACTCCAACTCGTTTAACATCTACGAATTAGACGCTGCTTCAAACAATTCCGTTGAGGACATCAGAAACCTTGTCGATCAGGTGAGAATACCGCCTCAGGTGGGTAAGTATAAAGTCTATATCATCGACGAGGTGCACATGCTTTCTCAAGCTGCTTTCAACGCTTTCCTGAAGACTCTCGAAGAGCCTCCTGCGTATGCCAAGTTTATCATGGCGACGACAGAAAAACATAAAATCCTCGCAACGATTTTATCACGATGCCAGATATTCGATTTCAAACGAATCACAGTTGAAGACATAAGCAAACATCTCGAATCGATAGCAGAGAAAGAAAACGTCGTTGCTGATAAAGACGCTCTTAACATCATAGCACAAAAAGCCGACGGTGCTCTCCGTGACGCTCTCTCTATCTTCGACCAGATGGTGAGCTTCTCGGGAAACAAGATAACATACAAAGACGTCATAGAAAACCTTAACGTCCTCGACTATGAATATTATTTCCAGATGTTGGACCATATTCTGGCTAAGGACATTAACTCGATTCTGCTTCTGCTCAACGATATTGTCGATAAAGGTTTCGACGTCCAGCATTTCATACAGGGTCTGGCAAGTCATCTTCGTAACTTGCTCCTCGGAAAGAATCAGGCTGTCATTGATATTATGGAAGTGAGTCAGCAACTTAAGATGAGATATGCACAACAGGCTCAGAGATGTTCGCAGTATTTCATTCTTAAAGCTTTGGATTTCGCAAATCAATGCGACCTTAACTTCAAGAGCAGTAGCAACAAACGACTTCATCTCGAGGTATGCCTGATGAAAATGTGCTATATAGAGCAAGCTGGTGCTCAGCAACAAGTACAAGCACAAACAACACAGACTCAGACACGGACGCAGACTCAGACAATGACACGGACTCAGACTCAGACTCCGACAATGACGCCGACTCCGACGCCGACTCCGACAATGACACGGACTCAGACCCAAATCCCGTCCCCGAACCCGAACCCGTCCCCGAACCCGAACCCGTCCCCATCCCCGAACCCGTCACCCCAAAGAATGGGTCGTCTGAATAGGGCTGCGACGATTTCAATCACAGCCGATGAGCCTAAGAAGGAAGAAGTGGAGGAGGAGAGGTGGGACAACGATTTTACCCAAGAACAACTGACTAAGGCTTGGAACGATTTCGTCCAGATTTGTCAGTCGAAGTCGCCTGCCTTCGCAGCTGGAATAAAAAACTCTGAACCTGAGAAGATAAGTAAATCGGAGATAGTGTTCAAAATTGATAATGTGCTGGTTGTGAAAAATCAGGATAATATGCAGATGCTTCACGAATATCTCAAGAATGAACTTCATAACAACCAGTTTCTCTTGAAAGAGAAAGTCGTTGAACGTGTTCATGAAGTCGTGTTATATACCGACAAGCAGAAGTTCGAGAAAATGGCAAGCGATAATCCGAATCTTATTGACATTAAAAATTCACTTGGATTGCAATTAGATATTTGATATGGGAATGTGGAGATGGATAGGTGAGAAATCCCTAAAGTTGATGGGCTGGAAATTGGTGGGCAGTATCCCCGCTGACGTGAAGAAGTGTGTCATTGCTGTCGCGCCACACACTTGTATAGCCGATTTTATCTTGGGACGACTGGCGTATTGTTCTATAGATGTGCCTGTTAAGTTCCTTATTAAGAAGGAGTTTTTCGATAATCCGATATTAAAGCCTCTGCTTCTTAAGTTGGGAGGAATACCGGTGGATAGAAGTAAGAGTAATAATACTGTTAATGAAACAGCCGCCTTGTTCAAACAATATGAAACCTTAAATCTCGTTATCACTCCTGAAGGAACACGAAAACTTGTCCATCGTTGGAAGAGAGGTTTTTATTACATTGCCGAGAGAGCCGGAGTGCCTATAGTGTTAGGCTTCATCGACTTCAAGACAAAAGAATTGGGATTCGGACCTACTTTGTATCCTACCGGAGATTTTGATGAAGACTGGAAGACTATGGAGAAGTTTTATAGAGGAAAACATGCGAAACATCCTGAGAGATATAATCTTTCAAATTGATTTTTATGGAAAAAAAGAAAAAGAAATTTTTAGACATACTGAAAAATAAGTATCGTGTGGTGTTTTATAACAACGATACTTACGAGGAGAAAGGCAATTTCAAATTTACCTTGATGAATATGTTCAACATAATAGTTTTCTCACTGGTGCTTCTTATTGCTTTGGTGATATATCTTGTCGCCTTCACACCTTTGCGTGAATATATCCCAGGCTACACCGACGTCACCCTTAACCGTCGCGTCTATGAGATGGAACGCAGAGCCGACTCCTTAGAACTCGTCTTCAAACAAAAAGATCAGTATATCAATAATATGAGGAGAATCATCATGGGCGACGACTTTGAAAGTGACAGCATAAATTCTCTCATGACAAAGGCAAGCAATACTAACTTTAACAACATAACTGATAAGAGATCAAAAAAAGACAGCCTCTTTAGGTTAGAATACGAGATGGAGACGCGCAACAATCTGTTTAAGAACGATATGATTGCTGATAATAATTCTGAATACAAGATGGTCTCATTCTTTACTCCTATGTTGGGAATTGTTACAAATCGCTTCAA
The DNA here is from genome assembly GCA_017466405.1 of Bacteroidales bacterium. Classification (GTDB taxonomy): domain Bacteria; phylum Bacteroidota; class Bacteroidia; order Bacteroidales; family F082; genus Limimorpha. The sequence continues at coordinate 7,860 of JAFTUF010000004.1, read as the reverse complement.
TAGAGAGGCGAAGCATTATGGCATCGACCTCGTTGCTGATAACAACTCCATGATAAAAGCTACTGCCGATGGCACAGTGATATATGCCGATTGGACAGTGGAGAATGGATATAGCATAGGAATACAACATAATGGAAATCTATTCTCGATATATAAGCATAATGCTGTCTTGTTGAAAGAAGAAGGCGACTTCGTCAGCGCTGGCGACCCCATCGCAATTTACGGAAACAGTGGCAGTTTATCAACCGGACCTCACCTTCATTTTGAGCTGTGGTACAACGGAACTCCGCTAAATCCAGAAGATTATATTTCTTTTGAGAGTAATTAAAAAATAAAAATAATTTTGTTTATCTTTGCAGATTAAAATTTATATTCGTAGATGGAAGTATTAATGAAGGCTATACAACTCATTTTTGCACTGACTATCTTGGTGGTAGTGCATGAGTTCGGACATTTTATTACAGCAAGAATTTTCAAGACGAGGGTTGAACAATTTTATATTTTCTTCAATCCCCGTTTTTCTATTTTCAGATGCAAGAAGGTTCATGGAAGATGGCGTTTCGCTTTCTTCAGTAAAAACGTCCCTGATAAATATATCACCCACGAACGCATCGACCCTGTCACAAACAAAAAAGAATACACTTACGAAGCTATAGATTTGAGCACTCTCCCAGAAGACGACTGGCGTACCGACGAAGATCATACAGAGTTCGGTATCGGTTGGATTCCGCTCGGAGGCTTCTGTAAGATAGCTGGAATGATAGACGAGTCGATGGATGTCGCTCAGATGCAGAACGAGCCTCAGCCATGGGAGTTCAGAAGCAAACCGGCGTGGCAGCGTCTCATCGTGATGGTAGGCGGCGTGGTGATGAACGTTGTATTGGCATATTTCATCTACACAGGATTGCTTATCTCACAAGGCGAACAATACATCTCGACAGCAGAGGTCAACAAATATGGTATCATGACCGACAGCCTCGCCCGTGAGTTTGGATTCCGCGATGGTGACAAGATTATATCATTAGACGGACAATATGTTGAGAAATTCTACGACATACCAATGACGATGATACTTGAAGAACCAGAAACAGTTGTGGTAGAAAGAGACGGCGAACGTATTAACTTACAAATGCCTGAAGATGCTACATCGAAACTTATAAATCATAATAATATTTTGTTCTCGCATCGCACGCCTTTCGTGATAGGTGACTTCGCAGCAGGATCAAAAGCCAAAGACGCCGGAATGATTAAAGGCGATAGAATAATAAAAGTGGGTGAGAAATCTACACCTTATTATAATGAGTTCACAGAAGAGATTTCCCAATATGCAAATAAGGAGGTCGTGATAAGTGTCGTTCGCGAAAATGACACACTGCCTATTACGGTACAATTGTCTGATGATGCTAAGATAGGTGTTTTTATCGCCAATAATATAGAATATGAAACCCAGACTTACACATTCTTCGAAGCAATACCCAAAGGCTTCAATAAGACAGGTAAGGAATTAGGCGACTATTGGAAACAGTTGAAACTTATCGTTAATCCAAGCAATAAGGCTTACGAAAACCTCGGTGGATTCATTACTATTGGAAGCATCTTCCCTGATACTTTCAACTGGATAGTGTTCTGGAGAATGACAGCTTTCTTGTCGATAATCTTAGCAGTGATGAACATATTACCAATACCAGCCCTCGACGGCGGTCATGTGTTGTTCTTATTATTTGAGATTATTACAAGAAGAAAACCAAGCGATAAGTTCATGACGATAGCGCAGACTATAGGTCTCTTCATACTGTTCTTCTTATTGATATATGCAAACGGCAATGATATCGTCAGACTTTTCAGGTAGATTAATAAATGTGATAACACAATAAACAAATAAAATCAAAGTTAAAATACAATAATAATAACGAAAAATAGTGCATAAGCTGAGATACATATTAATAATGATATTTGTTGTGGCATCGACTGTGATGATGGCGCAGCAGGCTCCTATGTTTACTAACTACAGTAACTCTTATGCCACTATAAATCCTGGTTATGGAGGTCTAAGTGATGGCATCAATATCATGGGTATTTACAGAGACCAATGGACAGGCTTTAAAGATACAGACGGCAATGCAGTTGCTCCTAACACAATGATGTTCTCAGGTGATATGCCAGTGAAGTTTTTGAAAGGTGGAGCATCTTTAGCGATAATGAAAGACCAGATAGGCTTTGAAGATAATATCAATGTGAACTTGGGTTATTCATATCATCTTGATTTAGGCGCTGGCGTTCTCGGTATGGGATTGGCGCTTAATATGATAAACCGTACTGTTGATTTCAGCAAGTTCAAGCCTAATGTCAGCGACCCAATATTGCCTACTGGAGAACAAAGCGCGATGCTCATTGATGCAAGCATCGGTTTGTTCTGGCAGATACCTGAGACATTCTATATCGGATTCTCTGCAACGAATCTGTTCGAATCGAAGGGCAAGGAACTGTTAGAAAACTCGACCTCGAGTGCCAGCTTTATGGGCGACAGAACGTTCTACCTCACAGCAGGTTACGAATATCAATTCAATAATCCAGTCTTCGTGTTGCTCCCTTCAATATGTTTGATGAGCGACATCGCCTCGACACAAATTAATGCCGGAGCAAAACTTTTCTACAATAATAAGTTCTGGTTTGGCGTTAACTACAGATACCAAGAGTCGGTGGCAGCAATGGTTGGTTTTAAAATCAACGACGTTCAGATTTCATATTCATACGACATCAACACAATGGGAATCGCGGTGCAAGGCTCTCATGAGGTGTGCGTCAGCTACCTGTTGAAGTTAGATTTAGAGAAATCGCCGAGAATTTATCGTAGCATTAGATACTTATAATATTAGAAACAAATAGAAACAAATAAAAAAATGAAAAAATTATTGGTATTAAGTTTAATCGCTTTCACTCTCGTTGGATGTACCAGCACAAACCAAGGAGAGTTAGTCGGTGTAAGAAAAAAATCCAAACAATTCTATCAACCAGATCCTTACGGAATGGTGTTCGTCCCAATGGGAAGTTATACGATGGGCGTCGGTGGACAAGATGTCGCATCGGGACAGTTAACACAACCAAAGACCATCTCAGTGTCGTCTTTCTTCATGGATGAGACAGAGATTACGAACAACGAATATCGTGAGTTCGTATATTGGGTTAGAGACTCTATCGCAAGAACAATATTAGGTGAAGTACAGCCTGATGTTTATCTCATCAGCGAGAATCCTAGGACAGGTGAGATTTACGACCCACCTTATTTAAATTGGGAAGAGCAAATAGAATGGAACAGCGAAGACCAAGATATCAGAGAAGCTTTGGAGGATATGTATCTCCCTGCTCACGAACGTTTCTTCAACAGAAAAGAGATAGACACAAGAAAGTTGTTCTACGAATATTTTTGGGTCGATCTTCAAGCTGCTGCTAAGAAAGAGTTCAAGGGCGATGCCGACTACCGCAATGCAGGTTTAGCTAACCGTCCTCAAGGTATGACTGACCGTTCTACTTACATCAAAAGAGAAAAGATTAACGTATATCCAGATACTTTAGCATGGTTACACGATTATGCATACTCTTTCAACGACCCTTTGACAGAGAAATATTTCTGGCACCCAGCCTACGACAATTATCCTGTTGTCGGTGTCAACTGGTCACAAGCTAAAGCTTTCTGTATCTGGCGTACTGAAAAACTTAATAACTTCTTGAAGTCACAAAAAGGTGAAAACATGGTGTCGGAGTTCCGTCTTCCTACAGAGGCAGAATGGGAATGGGCAGCACGTGGCGGCAACCATCTCAACCCTTATCCTTGGGGCGGTCCTTACACACGCAACGAGAGAGGCTGCTTCTTGGCTAACTTCAAGCCATTGCGCGGTAACTATATCGCCGACGGCGGCTTGACAACTTTGGTCGTCGGTCATTATCCTCCAAACGACTGGGGATTGTATGATATGGCAGGTAACGTAGCTGAATGGACTAACAGTGCTTTCGACCCAAGTTCCTATAATCTTTCATGGGACATGAATCCAAACTACACTTATAACGCTGCTGAAAACGATCCTCCTATTATGAAGAGAAAAGTCGTACGCGGCGGCTCATGGAAAGACATCGCTTATTATCTTGAAGTGACAACACGTTCATACGAATATCAAGATACAGCTAAATGTTACATAGGATTCCGTTGCGTCCAGCCTTACCTCGGCGTCAATAAAGGCGACAATCCAGCTAAAGCATCAAGAGTGTATAATTAATTAAATGAAGTAAAACAATAAAAGTATAATATTTAAAAAGAAATAAAATGGGTAATTTCAGTAATTTTTTAGCAAGTAGAAAATTTAAAAAAGTAATGGGTGTGGTTTATGGTATTGGTGCATCTATCGTTCTCGTTGGTGCTTTGTTTAAACTTACACACTGGCCAGGCGCAAACCTTATGCTTACCGTAGGTCTTCTCACCGAAGCTGTTATCTTCTTCTTGTCAGCCTTCGAACCACCTCATGTAGAACCAGACTGGAGCCTCGTTTATCCTGAATTTAAATATGCATATCACGGCATTGAAAGTGATGAGAAATCAACACCAAGAAATACCAAATCAAGCAACGGCTCAGCATCACAATTAAGCGATATGTTAAGCGGTGCTAATTTAAGCGAACAGACTTTGGAAAAATTGACAGCAGGTATCAACAAGCTTAGCGAAAACGCTGCTCAGATGGCAAACATCAGCGATGCAGTAGCTGCAACAAACGATTACGCTAAAGTAATGCGTAAGGCAGCTGAGTCGGCAAGCGCTCTTGAGGTACAGCTCCAAAGCACTCTCATAGTGGCAGAAACAAACAAACAATTGAATAAGACAATGTCGGAATATATTGAGAAAGTCAATATGTCGGCTAACTCAACAGAAGCCCTTAACCACCAAATCGCTGATTTGTCAAAACGTATGTCAGCTCTTAACAACGTCTATGGCAATATGCTCTCAGCAATGAATGTCAAATCATAATAAAGTCTTATTAGGTATTTATTAACTCAATAAAACAATAGAAGAAATGGCAGGTGGAAAAGAAACCCCAAGGCAGAAGATGATATCGATGATGTATCTCGTGTTGACTGCCTTGTTAGCTCTCAACGTTTCCGTTGACATACTCGACGCCTTCGCTATAGTTAACGACGGCATCGAGACATCTAACGCAAGCGTGGAAAAGAAGATAAAAGATTATTACGTCACATTTGAACAACAATATGAAAAGCAACCAGAAAAGGCTGCCGACTATTGGAATAAAGCTCAGGAAATACGCACCAAGACCGATGAGATGATTAATTACATCGAATCGGAAATAAAACTCCCTTTGGTACAGGTGACAGAAGAAGTTACTAAAGAAGAAATCTTCAATCCTAAAGATGAGAAGAAATCTCTTATCCGTAACAAAGATAAAGCTGACCCTGCAAAGAACAGACGTATCTTCCACGAATTCGACCTTAAGAACATAAGCGCAAAAGACAAATACGATGCTCCTACCAACTTCATGATAAATGAAGGTAATGCAACAGAATTGCGTAATAAGATTGAAGAATATCGTTTGTATGTCATCAATACCTTACAATCGGCTGGTATCAGCGATTATGGCAATATCGTAGGATTGAGAACCGATGGCGACTATTATGATGCCAACAACAACAAACTCACTTGGGAACAGAAGAACTTCTATCATGTCATCTTGGCTGCCGACATCGCTATCTTGAATAAGATTATCGGTGAGATCCAGACAACAGAGTTCGACGCTATCTCAGAGCTCTTCAAGAGAATCGGCGCTACCGACTATAAATTCAACGCTTTGGAGGCAAAGGTATTCCCTAAGACAACCTACGTTTTGCAAGGCCAAGATTTTGAAGCCGACATCTTCATCGCAGCTTCCGACACCACAAGAAAATTCGACGCTAAATATGCAAGAGGCGTCAAGGACTTCTCAAGAGCCAACGCTAATGCAGTACAGAAAGTATCGAGCAAGAATGGCGTCGTCTCTATCAAGATTCCTACAAATGCAGAAGGCGAGCAGTCGTTTGCTGGTATAGTAGAACTTGCAGATCCTGAGACAGGCGAGATAGTTCCTTATCCTTTCCAGTCGTCATATACAGTGGCTCCACCTTCAGCAACAGTGGCTCCAACACAAATGATGATTCTTTATCAAGGATTGAAAAACCCTATCTCTGTGTCAGCTCCTGGAATATCTAACGACAAGATCGATGTTACCATCAGCAAAGGAAAGATAGAGAAAGGAAATCAGCCGGGCTTATATATGGTCGAAGTCTCTTCAGGTGACAAAAACGTTACCATCACTGCATCGACAAATATCAATGGCAAGAAAGTGATACTCGGCACACACGACTTCCGTGTCAAGCGCGTTCCAAGTCCAGAGGCTAAGATCGGCGGCATATCAAGCGGTAAGATCGCTAAAGACGAATTGCAAGCAGCTGGCGGTATCATCCCAGATATGGGCGACTTCGAATTCGGCGACTTCCAATATAATGTCATGTCATATACCTTGGGTACTTTGGTCGGCGGTGACTATAAATCGACAGGTACTATAAAAGGCGGACGCTTCAACCAAGAAGTCAACGATATGATTAAGTCTGCTAAGAAAGGACAGAAGCTCTTCTTCGAAAACATCCAGGCTAAAGGTCCTGACGGCGTAATGCGTACATTGAATCCTATTAACGTTGAAATTAAATAATAGAAAGGAACATAATAAATGAAAAAGTCATTTCTAATAATCGCTATCTTCGTAATGTCGTTGTTCTTTGCTCCTAAAACATCGGCACAGATTATAATGGATCAAACTTACACAGATGGCATCTATGTCGAGAATGCGACAGGAACCAAAACTCCTATGCCTCTTCCTTCAGTGAGAGAAGCCGACGTCATGTGGAAGAAAACAGTATGGCGCGAGATAGACTTCCGTCAGAAGATGAACCAAGGTTTCTATTTCCCAACAGTGTCACATCAAAACTGGAAAAACTTCATCACCGTCATCACCGACGCTATGAAAGAAGGTAGATTGACAGCTTATAACGACGAACCAACAGGCGAGTTGCTTAACCCTGTCTCTTACAGCCAAATCATGAACAAGCAGACAGACACCTTATACAGAACATTCAGAAGACCTTATCCTCCTTACGATGAATATGACACTATCATCATCTCGCAGTTCGACCCTTCACAGGTGAAACGTTGCCGTATCAAAGAGGAATGGTATTTCGACAAACAAAGATCACAGCTGATGGTTAAGATCATCGCCTTGTGTCCTGTCAAGATGATTGAACTCGCCGACGGCGAAAGCGTGCCACAGCCAATGTTCTGGATTCCTTACGAATCAGCAAGAGAGGTGTTGGCTCAAGCTCCTTTCTACAACCGTAGCAACTCGGCAGCACGCCTCAGCTATGACGAAGTGTTCTTGAAGAGATTGTTCGACAGCTACATCTACAAAGAAGACAATATTTTCGACCGTAACATCAAAGAATACGCTAAAGGCGTTGACGCTCTCTTAGAGTCAGAACGCATCAAACAATCGATCATCGATTTTGAACAAAACCTTTGGGAATACTAATTTTTAGAATTTGAGAAACTGAAAATCTGAGAAACTGAGAAATCATGTACGGACACATGCGATGTGTCCTAATACTCAAACTAAAAAAATACGCGTTAAGTGTAGAGACAATGCATTTAACGCGTTTTTTCATTATCTTTGCGAGACAATGAAAATACTCCTGTTTTACATATTATTCGCTTTGCTCAGTCAACAGACAACAGACAACGGACAACAGACTTTGTGCACGTTTGTTGCGCCTTGT
>JAFTUF010000046.1 GCA_017466405.1 Bacteroidales bacterium | reverse complement strand
TATTTGATGATGTTTTTATTATTTTCGTAACTTTGGGCGTTAAAATAAAAAAATTAAACCATGAAACGATTCTTTATTTTTTTTATTGCAGTTTGCTTTTCAGCAAATGCTTTTGCTCAAATCACAAAACAACAAGATAATGTAAATGTTGAACAGATAGATGATGAGAATAATCCTGTACAAAATCTGAACTCAATGCAAAATCATCTTGGGTATATGATGCTGACATGGGATATTCCTCAAAACACAAATTATGACGAGAAGTTATTATCTTGGTCTAATGACATATTGTACACCACCTGCGCTGCCGGAGTTTATGAAGAACAAGAAGCGTTGCATTACTTCACTTCAGATGACATTGCTGAATATGTAGGATGGAAAATTAAACAGATAGCGTTTATTCCTTTAGGAACAGAAAACACTCACTCTATTGTAATATGGGAGGCATTTGATGAGGAGATGACATTGGTATATGAGCAGGAAATAGGTAATGAGAATCTCATTTTCGGAGAGTGGAACTATATTGACCTCGACGATGATTTTTATTTTGAGAATGATAAAAATTATTATATAGGATTCTCGTCAGACGGACATTCAAACGGGCATTTTATATTTCCGGTCGACAACGGTGAACCTAATTATGGCAAGAACTGGATTCATATAGGTGAATCACAATGGTATTGTTTCGATGAGGCGGTAAGTCGTAATTTATGCATCAAGACTATTCTGGAGAATCAGGATGGCAAAGTTGTCAATGTAGACAATAGTAAGAACAACAAGTTGACAGGCTATAGAGTTTATGCCAACGATGAAATTGTAAAAGAAATAAAAGAGCCATATATCACATGTTATTTTGATACTGAATTTGAAACAGTAAATGACATCCGATATTGCGTGACTGCTGTATATGACGATGTGGAGTCGGAACCTCTTTGCGTTGAGCATGTCTCTGTAGATGACATCGCATATTCATCAAGACTTGAGATTTATCCGAATCCTGCAAACGATATCGTCAGGATAAAGACACGCAACAATATTGGCGATTTGATTACGATTTCCGATATTTCAGGAAGAACGCTCATTACTGAAGAAGTTACAGCTGATGATATACAAATTAATATCGCTGATCTTGCCAAAGGTCTGTATATTATTAAGGTGGGAGATAAAAGCGAACAATTGATAATAAGAGACTGAGATTCGTCTTGATTAGATATATGATGAAAAGCCGCTACTGAATAATAGTAACGGCTTTTTTATTTGTTGTTTTAAGTTAGTTTCTTATAATTCTAAAATTCTCAGATTCTCAGATTCTCAGATTTTCAGATTCTAAATCATAGTTCCACTTTCCACAAACCGTGGAGATTGCAGTATTCGTAAACAGCAACTGCTTTTTCTTCGCCGAGATGAACGACTGCTACTGGCTGGTCTTTTAGGTCGATGCGGATTCCTCCGTTTTCTGTCTCTACATAAATGAAAGCGATATGATGTTCTGGAAGCATAGGGTGATGTACGCTGCCGACTTCAATCTTTAAGATGTTATCTTGAAGTTTTGTCACGACAGGGATGTGTTTTTCGCCGCTTGCTTCTACAGTGTTAGGAACTAACTCTTCCATCTTTTCGCCGCAGCAAAATACTGGTACCTTTGAATCTACTATCTTTTCTATTACATTTCCGCAGTGATTGCATTTATAAAATTTTGTTGCCATAATTGTCTATTTTTAATGTTAATGTTTTTTTTGTTTTTTATCTTTAAGACTTGTTGACTCATAGTCTTTTTGTCTTTTACGCTTGCAAAAATATAATGAAAAATAACACTCGTCAAACAGATAGTTTCAATAGCAATATCGATTTTGTCGATGAGCTTTTAAGTTGCTAAGTTGCTGAGATGCTAAGTTGCTGAGTTGCTAAGCTACTGAGATGCTAAGTTACTGAGATGCTAAGTTACTGAGTTGCTAAGCTACTGAGATGCCAAGTTGCTGAGATGCTAGGAATCATATTCCCAATATCATGTTATTAATTATTTTTCAAAATACCAAATTGTGGTGATGTGCTGTCTTTTAAATCAGTGTTATCTTTGCATTGTCTAAAAGAGATAATGAAGTCCTCCCTTTGCTTCGTTATCATGCCATAAAGACCTTAAGTGGTTTAATGTTTAATGAATTAGTATTTAGCAAAATAGGCTGCAATCATGCGAGAGCAGCCTTTTTTATTTAAAAGTCAACAGACAACAGACAACGGTCAACAGTCTGTGAGTTTTAGTTCTTATTTCACTAAGGAATAAAGAATTCCGGAGATGAGCAGTGGCGCTGGTATTGTGAGTATCCATGCCCAGATGATGCTTTTTGCTGTGCCCCAGCTGATTGACTTGACGCCGTTTGTCAAGCCGGCTCCGATAATGGAACCTACTATGCTGTGAGAGGTACTCACTGGGATACCGAATACAGAACAAGTGATGAGCGTGGCAGCACCTGCTGTCTCGGCGCAGAATCCTTTCTCAGGAGTTATCTTTACGATGCCGCTTCCTGTTGTTTTGATGACGTTTTTGCCGCCAATCAAAGTACCTAACGCCATCACGAGATAACATACAATAGCGACGATTTGTGGAACGTGGTATCCTTTTTCAGCATCGAAGAACATTGCCAACATGTTTTTAAAACCTTCCGTTAACTCAGGTGATTGCAATGAGGTGAAGAGCATGATGGATATGATACCGATGGTTTTCTGAGCGTCGTTGGCACCATGACCGAGACTGAAAGCTGCCGACGATACTAACTGTAACTTCTTGAAAACATTGTCGGCTTTCTTCTTGTTGGCGTTTTTGAAAAGACGCATGATGAGGCACATGAGGAAGAATCCTACTATCATCCCGATGATTGGTGTAAGGAATGTGAACGCTATGATTAGGATGATGCCTTTGCTTACCAATGCCGAAGATCCGTAGGCGAACCAGACAGGTCCTATGATGCCGCCGACCAAAGCCTGCGAAGATGATATCGGCAGTCCGAGATATGTGCATATCCATACCCAGAATGTCGCACCTACCAAAGCGCAGAACACGACGTAAGGGTCCATGTAGCTGCTCTCTACGATGCCCCGACTCATAGTCTCGGCGACGCCGGAGTTGAAGATGAAATACGCCATGAATCCCCAGAACGCAGCCCATGCCACAGCCTTTAATGGTGTCAGAACTTTGGTGGTGATGAGACACGACACCGCATCAGCAGCGTCGTTCATGCCGTTTAAAAATGTGATGAGCAGACCTAAGATGATAGACGCTCCTATGATAAAGACTAACATATCACGATTTCTTTATGACGATTGTTCTTATTGTGTCGGAGACATTTTTCAATATGTCGCTCGCGCTTTCAAAAGTCTCTACGATATTCTTATTCTTGACCAACTCGATATAATCGGTTTCGCTGTTGAAGAGGTTGCTGATGTAATCGGAATAGATTCCGTCAATAACATGCTCGATATGTTTTATCTTGTCGCAGTTGTCGATGATCTCGTTATGATTTAAGGAGATGAACTCCAATTTCTTTATTATCTCGTGGAGAAGCATTGCGCACTCGTGAAGATAATTAGCAGTCTCTATAAGTTGGCTGTCGATACGTTTTGGCTGATACATCAGTATGTTCTTCGAGCAGTCGTCGATGATGTCTAAGCAGTCGTCTAAGTTAGCGGCGAGTTCGTTGACATCTTCTCTGTCGAAAGGTGTGATGAAAGTGATGTTGAGCATCTTGTAAAGATTTCTGAAGAGCTCGTCGCCATCGGTCTCGTCTTTTTTAATCTGACGTCCCAGTAACTTACGTTCTTCATAATTATCAACTTTAATCATCTCCAATAAAGTCTTTGTCGCATGAACAAGCAATTCCGTCTGCTTGATGTAAATAGGGAAGAACTTAGTCTCCTTAGTTACAAAAAATTGTAAAAACCTATTAAAACTCATTTCTCTTTTTATTTGATGTGAGAGACGCAGCAATGTGTGTTAATGGGCATGAAACATTGATACGTCTCTACATTTATTTCTAATTTAAATAATTCCGCACAAATGATAAAGTACTCTTGCTCCAACGTTGCCGTCCCATTCGTCTTCGCCTGGAGAGACTTCGCATAAGTCGAAGCCAATTATCTCATTGCCGCTTTCCTTGACTCTGTTCAACAGATACATAAGTTCTTCATATTCCATGCCTCCAGGAACTGGAGTGCCTGTGTTAGGACATGATTTAGGATCAAGGCCGTCGATGTCGATGGAGATATAAACCTTAGCAGGAAGCTCGCTGATGATGTCGTCACAGATCTGTTTCCAGGTGCTTCCTTCGTACATCTTTCTGCGGTTGTCACGATCGTAGAATACCACCATTCTTCCGTCGGAGTTCTTGATGATGTCTTTCTCTTGATGACAATAATCTCTGATGCCGACCTGAACGAGTTTATCTATATTGTCATATTTCATCACATTATAAAATATAGAAGCGTGCGAATATTTGAAACCTTCAAATTCTATTCTGAGGTCGCTGTGGGCATCGACATGGATGATTCCGTATTCTTCTTCTTTCTCATTGAGATATGTGTGATAGGGAAGAGGTATGCTGTGGTCGCCGCCAAGCAAACCGACCTTCTTTCCTAACGACTTCCAATATGCTATTCTGTCTTTCAGCCAAGCAAACATCTTGTTGAAACCTTCTTCCATGACAGCGTATTTATCTTCATAGTTTTCTGGATTTTCATCGACATCGCCACTTTCAATGCCGTCGATGATTTCTTCACTGATAGGTGCTAAATATGCATGAAGGTCTCTCAGTTCTTGAGGAAATTCATCCATCCAAATACCTCTCTGCCATAAGTCAGGATAGTCGTGGTGACATAAATCCACCTGCATTGAGCCGTCAAAGACAGCTTGAGGTCCATCGACAGTGCCTCTGTTATAACTTGTTGTGAGTTCCCATTCGACAGGGATGATAATAATTTCAGCATCTTCTGCGCTGCATGGCAGTCCGTATATTCCAGAGCCTAAGGCTGCTGCTGCATTAGGGTCAAATTGTTTTTCTTCCATAACGATAATCTTTTTTGCAAACATAAAGAAAAAAAACGATTTTTTTTGTATTTTTGTAGCGATGAACTAATTTTTTTTAATAACTAATAACTTTGAATATGAACTTTTCATCAGTAAACAAGATCTTCGAAAAATCATTCAAAGAAAATTGGGACAGACCAGCCATCTCGAACTATCAAGGTGTGACGTTGCACTACAGAGATTTGGCGAGAAGAATAGCAAAACTTCACATCATGTTTGAGGAATGTGGTCTTAAAAAAGGCGATAAAGTAGCACTATGTTCTAGAAACCAAGCCAACTGGGTCGTTTCTTTCCTTGCTGCCATGACTTATGGTGCAGTGCCTGTTCCACTGATGCATGAATTTAAGCCAAGTAACATAAATCATCTCGTAAATCATTCAGAAGCAAAGATTCTCTTCGTCGATGAGGTTATTTGGGAAGGTCTTTCTGAAATTGACATGTCTGATCTTCAAGCTATCATTCAAGTCAATACTTTCAAGCTGCTTTATGCTGCTAATGAAAAAATCGCTGATAGCCGTGAACATTTGAATGAACTCTTTGGAAAACATTATCCAATGGAGTTTGACGCTAACTCAATAAGTTATTATGAAGACAGTGCCGATGAACTCGCCATCATAAACTATACTTCCGGAACATCAGGTTTCTCAAAAGGCGTCATGATTCCTTATCGAGCAGTCTGTTCCAATATGGAGTTTGCAGCCAAGGTGCTTCCTCAGATGAACAATACATCTCGCGTTGTGTCCATGTTGCCAAGTGCTCACATGTACGGACTTATGTTCGAGGTGTTGTACGAATTAACAAGAGGATGTCATGTTTATTTCCTCTCACGACTTCCAAGTCCTAAGATTATCATGCAGGCGCTCTCAGAAGTCAAACCGACTTTGGTTATCGCAGTGCCTCTCATCATAGAGAAGATTTACAAGAGCAAGGTGAAACCTGTACTTGAAAAAGCAGGTATCAGATTTGCAATGAAGTTGCCAGGCCTCGAACAAGTGATTATGAATAAGATAAAGACTGAGCTTGTCAACGCTTTTGGCGGTGAATTCTACGAGGTTATTATCGGTGGAGCTGCCTTTAACAAAGAGGTGGAAGCATTTTTCAAGAAGATGGAATTTCCATTTACTGTCGGCTACGGCATGACTGAATGCGCTCCTATCATTACTTATGCAGATTATAAAGAAGCAAAGTTATATTCCTGCGGACGTATCGTTCCTAATATGGAAATGAAGATCGACTCTCCGGATCCTCAGAATATTCCTGGTGAGCTTCTCGTCAGAGGCGCTAATGTGTTCCTCGGTTATTATAAGAATGAAGAAGCGACTAAGGAAGTCTTGGACAGCGAAGGCTGGCTTCATACCGGCGATATGGGTGTTATCGATGCCGATGGATTTCTCTTCCTCAGGGGTCGTTCTAAGTGTATGATTCTCGGTCCTTCAGGACAAAACATTTACCCAGAAGAAGTGGAGGCTGTCTTGGATACTCGTCCTTACGTACTTGAATCCTTAGTGATTGAAGACAATGGCGGACTTACAGCTTTGATTTATCCTGACTTCGATTTGGCAGCAAAAGAAGGTATGGACCAAAGGACTTTCATTAAATATATGGAAGATACTTTGCCTGAAGTGAATAAAGAGTTGCCAAACTATGCGAAACTCAAGAAGATAGAAGTGATGTCGGAAGCTTTTGAAAGAACTCCGAAGAAGAGCATCAAACGTTATCTCTATCAAAGAAACTAATGATAAAACGAAGAGACGCAGAATTTTCCGCGTCTCTTTTTCTTTTTATATCTCACGGTTGACACCGTAACCGAATAAAGCAAAATCGTATTTTACAGGGTCGTTAGGATCCATCTCACGAAGTCTTGAAGTAAGTTCTTCGACGGTTGTCCTGTCGTTGCTTTTCCTTTGAAGAAGTCCGAGTTCGCGCGAGATTCTTCCCACATGGACATCAAGCGGAATCATCAAGTCGGAAGGTTTTATCTTTTTCCAGATGCCAATATCGACGATGCCGTCGTCACGAACTAACCATTTGAGAGCTAGATGAAGTCTCTTGCAGGCAGAGCCTTTCTTTGGATTGTCACAATAAGGATTAGAGATGTGAACGCTTGTTGCACCGCCGTTAACTTCCTGAATCTTATCTCTGAAATTCTGAATGCCTTGCCATACATCATGATTGTCGTTTAATGTGAAAATGTCTTCGAGACTTTGATGTTCTGTATAAATCTGTTTTAGACCTTTGCAATAATAGATGAAGTCGCGGTTGAAGAAGGTACGATGCACGCATTTGTCGGGGTCTAAGTTCTTGAAACCATCCGACATGATGAAGTCGTAAGGCGACTTACCCATGGTGTTGAGCATTTTATTAGCCGAATTGAGAATCATGGAACGCTTGCCCCAAGCAATTGTAGCAGTGAGAAACGCCACTATCTCGATGTCGTTTTTCTCGGAATAACGACGCGGGAACTGCACCGGATCGTTCTCAATAAAATCTGGAGTATTATATTTTATAAATAAGGAGTCTAAATAATTTTTCATTGGGTAAAATATTTTAAGCAAAGATAAGAATTTTTTTTATTACCTTTGCGCCATACTCGAATGGTGGTGTCCGGTATGCCGAAAGGCTGCCGTGTCTGAGATTATACACATTGCACCAGTACAGATAATGCTGACGCTGGAAGTTTGGAGTCCCTTCATGGTACTTGCCGTACCACTGTTTTGAGCAGTAATAACGTAAAAAATAGTGGTATGAATCAAATCAAATCTTATCCTATCGTATTGTCAATAGCCGGTTCCGACTCGTCTGGAGGAGCTGGAATACAAGCTGACCTCAAGACATTTTCCGCCCTCGGCGTTTATGGAGCGACAGCGATAACTGCTATCACAGCGCAAAATACATTAGGTGTAAAATCTCAATTCGCCTTGAATCCTAAAATGGTTTATGAACAGATTGTTGCTGTGATGGAAGACCTTAATCCTTCAGTAGTGAAGATTGGAATGTTATCTAACGAGAAAATCGTCGAGGCTGTGGCAGAAGCACTTAGCCATTATAAACTGAAAATAATACTTGATCCTGTCATCGTTTCAAGCAGCGGACATAGACTTTTATCACTCGAAGCGCAGGAGACAATCAAAGAGCGTCTTCTTCCGATGAGCGAACTCATAACACCAAATATTCCGGAGATGATTGCCTTGACTGGAATGCCTGTCTCAACCTTTGAGGAAAAAGAAAAAGCAGCAGATTATCTGTTGAATCTCGGAGCGAAATCCGTACTTCTCAAAGGCGGTCACGAAGAAGGTGATGTAAAAACGGATTTTTTATTTTATAAAGGTCAACAGTCAACAGACAATAGTCAACAGACTTTTTTGTCATTTTCTTCAGAGACGATTCAAACCAACAACATTCACGGAACGGGATGTACTTTATCATCGGCAATCGCGGCTTTCGTGGCGAGAGGACTTTCTTTGGAAGATTCTATTTCTGAAGCTAAGAAATACGTAACCGAAGCCATTCGCAACGCTGCTGATATAAGAATCGGTCATGGCTTCGGTCCGGTGAATCATTTCTTTAACCCTCAAAAAATGATAGTGTTATGAATTTAGAACATTTCAGATTACAGTTTATCACACATTATACGGAGAAATATTCTTACATCGATTCGGCGCGAATCGCTCTCGAAGGCGGCTGCCGATGGATTCAGTTAAGGATGAAAGACGCTGACGAATCCTTGTTAGAAGAGACAGCTCTCATCGTACAAAATATGTGCAAAGAATACGGTGCAACATTCATCATCGACGATAACGTACATCTCTGCAAGAAGATAAAAGCCGACGGTGTGCATCTTGGCAAAAACGATATGCCTGTAGATGAAGCGCGTAATATTCTGGGCAGCGACTTTATAATAGGAGCGACGGTCAACACTTTCGAAGATATATTGTTGTTATGTCAACGGACAACAGACTTTGTCCCCGTCCCCAATTCCCACACCCGCACTCGCTCCCAACACCCACACCCGTTCCCAAATCTCGTTCCCAACTACTTCGGTTGCGGTCCTTTCCGTTTTACATCCACGAAGAAAAACCTTGCCCCGATTCTTGGCATCGAAGGTTATAAAAACATCATCAATAAGATGAAAGAAAACAATATCAACATTCCG
Source organism: Bacteroidales bacterium (assembly GCA_017466405.1). Lineage (GTDB taxonomy): Bacteria > Bacteroidota > Bacteroidia > Bacteroidales > F082 > Limimorpha. The sequence continues at coordinate 38,685 of JAFTUF010000046.1, read as the reverse complement.
CTTGTCGCGATAGGAGGAATCACCAAAGACGACATTCCCGAATTAATTAATGTAGGCGTCGATGGCATCGCGATGAGCGGAAGCATTTTGAGAGCAGGAACGGGAGCGGGAACGGAAACGGGAACGGGAGCGGGAACGGGAACGGGAGATGCGGTGAGAGAGGTTAACAATGTTCTTTTTACAATTGACAATTGTAGAGACGTATCAATTACACCTATAAAAATTAACAATATGTAATTGCTGCGTCTGAATCTGCGTCTAAAAATAAAAATTATTAACCAAAAACAGACTGTTGACATAAATAAAAAATCATGAATTCAAATATTAAAATATCATATCCTGGTTCAGAGAAAGTTTATCTGAAAGGAAGCATCTATCCTGACCTCAGAGTCGGAATGCGTAAAGTGACGCAGATGCCTACTGTCACCGTAAAAGACGGCATGAGAATGGAGACTCCTAATCCTTCAATATATATTTACGACACATCAGGACCATACAGCGACAATGACATAGACATCGATTTAGAAAAAGGTCTGCCTCGATTGAGAGAGAAATGGATTAAAGAAAGAGCGATGAACGACTCCGAGAATATCGGTCAGATGTATTATGCCAAGAGAGGCATCATCACGCCGGAGATGGAATATGTCGCTATCCGCGAGAATATGAATTGCAAGGAGTTAGGTATAGAAACTCACATCACTCCCGAGTTCGTCTGTAAGGAAGTGGCAGAAGGCAGAGCTGTTATTCCTGCAAATATCAATCATCCTGAGTCGGAGCCGATGATTATCGGACGTAACTTCTTGGTTAAGATAAACACCAATATAGGCAACTCAGCCACAACGTCGAGCATAGAAGAAGAGGTCGAGAAAGCTGTGTGGAGCTGTAAATGGGGCGGCGACACTCTTATGGATTTATCGACGGGTAACAACATACACGAAACGCGTGAATGGATTCTGCGCAACTGTCCTGTACCGGTCGGCACTGTCCCTATGTATCAGGCTTTAGAGAAAGTTAACGGCAAAGCCGAAGACCTCACATGGAAGATTTTCCGCGATGTCTTGATAGAACAATGCGAGCAGGGCGTAGATTATTTCACAATACACTGCGGCATACGACTGAAGAATGTCAAACTCGCTTCTGAACGTCTGACGGGCATGGTCAGCCGTGGCGGAAGCATCATTTCAAAATGGTGTAATATTCATCAGAAGGAGAGTTTCTTGTACGAACATTTTGACGATATATGCGATATTCTTTCAAAATACGATGTCGCTGTTTCTCTAGGCGATGGCTTGCGACCTGGTAGTATTTATGACGCTAACGACAGAGCGCAGTTTGCCGAGTTAGACACTATGGGAGAATTGGTGGAGAGAGCTTGGGCTAAGAACGTGCAGGCTTTCATAGAAGGTCCGGGTCACGTGCCGATGCATAAGATACAAGAGAATATGGAACGTCAGATTGTGAAATGTCACAACGCGCCTTTCTATACTTTGGGACCATTGGTGACCGACATTGCGCCGGGCTACGACCATATCACTTCCGCCATAGGAGCTGCGCAGATAGCCTGGCTCGGGACGGCGATGTTGTGTTATGTGACGCCAAAAGAACATCTTGCGCTGCCAAACAAAGATGATGTTCGCGACGGAGTGATAGCGTTTAAATTGGCAGCTCACGCCGCCGACATCGCAAAACAACATCCAGGTGCGATGATACGCGACAACGCTCTTAGTAAGGCACGCTACGAATTCCGTTGGAAAGACCAGTTCAACCTGAGCCTCGATCCAGAAAAAGCTTTGGAATATTACAAGACTGCCAATCATGTCGGCGGAAAATACTGTACCATGTGCGGACCTAATTTCTGCGCAATGAGAATCAGCCAGACGATTTGTGATGAAGAATAATTGTAGAGACGCGTCAATCACACCAATGATAATTAACAATAATGTGATTGCTGCGTCTCAATATGCGTATGAAAATATAAAATTATTAACCCAAAACAGACTGTTGACTATTGTCCGTTGTCTGTTGATAGAAATAAAAAAAATTATGATAGAAAAAAAAGTATCACAGGGAATTATCAGTACCTATTTCAGTAAGTTAGAAAAGAATTTAGAATTAGATGTCGCTATCGTTGGTGGCGGTCCTTCAGGAATTGTAGCGGCGTATTATCTCGCCAAAGCAGGTAAGAAAGTCGCTTTGTTCGACAGAAAACTATCTCCAGGCGGAGGTATGTGGGGCGGAGCTATGATGTTTAACCAGATTGTAGTTCAAGAAGAAGCGCTGCACATTATCAATGACTTCGACATTAATTATGAAAAATACGACGACAATCTCTACGTCATGGATTCCGTCGAAAGCACATCAGCTCTCCTTTATAAGGCTGTTCATGCCGGCGCAACGATTTTCAATTGCTATTCTGTTGAAGATGTCATTTTTAAAGACAATGTTGTCAGCGGCGTTGTCGTCAACTGGACTCCGGTCTTAAGAGAAGGAATGCATGTCGATCCGTTGAATATCATGGCAAAATGTGTCGTCGATGGAACAGGTCACGACAGCGAGATGTGTAAGACCGTCGCTCGTAAGAACGGCATTCGTCTCGCGACAGACACCGGCGATGTCATTGGTGAACGCTCTTTAGATGTCGTATCTGGCGAAGAAGAAGTCGTCAACGGAACAAAAGAAATCTACCCGGGACTTTATGTCTGCGGCATGGCGGCGTCGGCAGTGAGCGGCACTCCGCGCATGGGACCAATCTTCGGCGGAATGCTCATGTCGGGAAAGAAAGTCTCAGATTTGATTATTAAAAGTTTATAGTTTAAAGTTCATAGTTTAGAGTAGTTGAAAGTTTAAAAGTCTATAGTTTAAAAGTTTATCATAATTTTATCTGCATACTTAGCAAATAAACTTTAAAACTATTAACTATCAACTTCAAAACTACTCTAAACTATAAACAATCAACTCTACACTAACATGAATCTCATTGCAATAACAAAACCCTATACCGAGGATAACGAAGTCGCTTTCATACGTCGTGTTTTTGAGAGCGGCTTCGATATTCTTCATCTGAGAAAACCCGCTAATAGTAAGGACGTGGCTTGCCGCGTCCTTGCAGAATTGCGTGAGTTGTTGAAAGAATTAACTCCCGACGAAAGGAAGAAAATCGTCATCCACGATTATCCTGAATTATATTATGAGTTTGATTTGAAAGGAATTCATATCAATAGAAACGTTACAAAATATCCTGAAGACTATCAAGGTTTTAAGACACGTTCCTGTCATTCTTTGGAAGAAGTGAAATTATATAAAGATGATTTCGACTATGTCTTTTTAAGTCCGATTTTCGACAGTATTTCCAAGAAAGGATATAAGTCGGCGTTCACGGAAGAAGAACTGAAGAAAGCTTCGCAAGATGGAATTATTGATAAGAAAGTCGTTGCTTTAGGCGGCGTAACCTTCGACAAAATTTCATTCTTGAAAGATTTAGGTTTCGGTGGTGCGGCGATGATGGGAGGTTTGTGAATTGAAAATTGAAATGTATAACCAAAACCGGATATAATACAATCGGAGGATATTTTTGTTCAAAAAGAAGATAAATTATTAAAAAAAATATATCTTTGCAAACACTAAAATCAAAATAACAATAATGAAATCTTTTAATGATATGCCAGAAATAAGTAGATTTTATGGGATTATAATCTATATGTATATTGAAGATCATAATCCGCCACATTTTCATGTTTGGTATAATGGATACGAGGCAGTTATTACAATAGAAGAAGGAGTGATAATTGGTTCTCTGCCAAGACGCGAGTTGAAATTGGTTTATGAATGGCTTGATATTCATAAGGAAGAACTGTTGGAGAATTGGAGATTGCTTTTAAATAGCGAACTTGCTAATAAGATAGAACCTTTAAAATGATTATGAGAGATATTATTTTGAAAATAGTAAAAGCTGAATATGTAAAAGATTATGTGTTAAAGTTAACATTTAATAATACAGAAGTACGTCTGATGGATTTTGAACCATTGATGGACAAAGGTGTATGCAAAAAACTAAGAGATATGGACTATTTCAAATCTTATACTTTGGATCCTTTTACTGTTGATTGGAATAATGAAATAGGCTTTGCCCCTGAATTCTTATATGAAAGAAGTGTCTTGATGAAATGATTTTAAATTAGATTATATGCCAACCCTTGTTCCGATATTGACGATAACTGGTTCTGACGGCGCCGGCGTCGTTGGCGTTCAGGCGGATATAAGAACGATGTCTGCGCTCGGAGCATACGCCCTGACAGCGATAACGTCTGTGACGGTGCAGAATGATGACGGTTCTACTTCCATCAACGACCTCCCGACTGACATGATAATAGGGCAGGTGAGGGCTGTCGTGAAGGAATGGCATCCTAAGGTCACAAAAATCGGTCTCGTCCGTGATGTCGCTACAATCAAGATGTTGAAAAAAGAAATTGTCGCTTCGCAGAGCATCGTGCTTGTACCTGGAATCTTCTCTTCTGATGGAATGCAAATCATTCCTGATGAAGCAGTTGCTGCCATCAAAAGACATTTGATTCCTATGGCGACGTTATTGATATTACGTAGCAACGAAGCTGAAAAAATGCTCGCCATGAAGATTAAAACTGATGACGATATGATAAAGGCGGCTCGTACCTTTATTAATATGGGTGCGGAATCCGTCTTGCTGCGTGCGTCCAAACATTCCGACGGTCTTCTGACGGCATTGCTTTATGAAAACGACAGAACGCATTTCTTCACTTCTCACAATACAGAAGGCTGGCAGAAACACGGAGTAGGTGGAGCGCTCTCTTCCGCCATCGCGACGCGTCTAGCTTTCGGCGACGACATCACAACGGCTTTGGAAAAAGCTCACGACTATATGCACAAACAGGTGGTTTATGCCGTGAAGGAGAAAATACAACATTCGAGAAAGACTGTCATCTACAACAAACTCATGTCGATTCTGGCGGAAAATTATAACAAGTCGCATGACGTGGAATTTTATGCTGATAAGTTATGTATTTCAACACGTTATCTATCTAAAGTGACTAACGATGTTGTTGGTGTAAGTCCGAAACAGATTATATCGGATTATGTGATGAAAGAAGCAAAGATACTTTTAGAGTCAACGAATTTTAACATACAGGAGATTTCCAACCGTCTAGGATTTTCATCACAGTCAAGTTTTTCTTCCTTCTTTCTTAAAAACGAAAAATGCACGCCTTTGGAGTTTCGTATGAGATGAATTTTCTTATTATCGGAATAATATTTTACAATATCGGAACACATTTTTCTTTCGTCTTTTGATAATATTTTTCTTTGTACCGTATTTAAAATTTTTGAATGATGAAAGAAATAAATCGTGATTTAGCATTGTCTTTAAAAGGCGGTGTTATTATGGATGTAACTAATCCAGAGCAGGCTCGTATTGCTGAGGCTGCTGGTGCTAAAGCCGTTATGGCTCTTGAGAGAGTTCCTGCCGACATCAGAGTCGCGGGTGGAGTGTCGCGTATGAGCGATCCTAAGATGATAAAAGAGATTCAGAAAGCTGTCAATATTCCCGTGATGGCGAAATGTCGTATAGGTCATTTTGTTGAAGCTCAGATTTTGGAGTCGATAGGCATTGACTATATCGATGAGAGCGAGGTGCTTTCTCCAGCCGACGATGTCTATCATGTTGACAAACGTCAGTTTGTGACGCCATTCGTTTGCGGAGCGAGAGATTTAGGCGAAGCATTGCGTCGTATCGGCGAAGGTGCTTTGATGATTAGGACGAAAGGAGAGGCAGGCACAGGTGATATTGTTCAGGCTGTCCGTCATATGCGTATGATGCAGAGTGAGATAAGGAAAGTCGTTTCTCTTAATTCTGATGAGTTGTATGAAGCCGCCAAAGAGTTGAGAGTGCCTTTTGAGTTGATACAATATGTCCATGACAACGGCAGACTTCCGGTGCCAAACTTCGCTGCTGGAGGTGTGGCGACACCAGCCGACGCTGCCTTGATGATGCAGTTAGGAGCCGAAGGTGTGTTCGTGGGAAGCGGCATATTCAAGAGCGGCGATCCGATGAAAAGAGCTAAGGCAATAGTGAAATCTGTTGCTAACTACAACAATCCTAACATCTTGGCAGAGTTGAGCGAAGACCTCGGCGAGGCTATGGTAGGAATCAACGAAAACGAGATAAAAATCCTGATGGCGGAGAGAGGAAAATAAAATAAGGTAAGATAAGATTAAAAAAGCACTCAGCTGGGAACTTGAGTGCTTTTCATCATTTGAGAAAATTGAAATGTATAACCAAAACCGAATATAATACAATCGAGGGTTTATTTTTGTTCAAAAAGAAAATGTATTTTTTTTAAAGATACATGATTTTTATGAAACCTTAATATATTTTAAGAATAGTTGTTAAAGATTTGATAAATAAATGTTAAATTCGATAAATGTTGAAAATAATGGATGTCGAGAATATTATATTGTGATTTAATTTTTATAGATTTGCATAGGATAATTTTTTAGGAAATAATTAATTGTTACAATATTAATTGTAATTTTGTAGAAACCATTAAACAAAATTTATTATGCCGACAATATTTGAATATTTTGGGTTTGTGTTTAAATTTTACTCTAATGAACACGAACCGATTCACGTCCACGTGCAGAAAGGTGGAGCGGAAGTTATTTTTGAAATAATTATTGATAATGCTGAAATAGTGGAAATTAGACAACGCAATTCAAAAGCGCAGACTTTTTCAGAAAATGATTTGAAGATAGCATTATCGTTTGTTGAGAAATATGCTCCTGAAATTGTAAATAAATGGATAGATTTTTTTGTTTTAAAGAAGAAAATAAAGAAAACCAATATTAAAGACAAAATATAATGGAAAACCGGATTCAGATTATTGAGGCTGTTTATAATGACGATTTGACTGTTGATATTTTATTTAATGACTCTACTCGTAAGAATATTGATGTCGGAGAATTTATTAGAAGTCATCCTCATCCTCAGTATAATAAATATCTTAAAATTGTTAATTTCAAGAAGGGGAAGTTGGTCAACGGCAATATAATTTGGGGAAATGATCTGGAATTTCATCTCGAAGACCTTTATAATGGAAATATAATGTAATTTAACTAAAAAAGCACTCAGCTGGGAACTTGAGTGCTTTTCATCATTTGAGAAAATTGAAATGTATAACCAAAACCGAATATAATACAATCGAGGGTTTATTTTTGTTCAAAAGTGTTGCAGTTTTTTTTGAAATGATGATATTTTGTTAATAATTTTTATGAAAAAACATCTTGACTTTCAATGAGTGAAGACGTATATTTGCAATGTTAAATCTTTAAGCCCAAATTTATGAAAACGATTGTAATTACAATGAATATACCGACTGACGACATCGGTGTAAAAGAATTGGAAAACCATACTATGAAAGAAAAAGAATTCCATATACGGCATGATGTTTTGCAAGAGTTAAAAGATGCTATTGATGATGGATTAATGAAATCTTGATAATACTAGTGCTTCATGAAAGGATGGATTATTACGAAGCATCAAAATGGAAATAAATTATTTGATTTTTTTGCTTAAATGATAATTTTATTTGTAAATTTGCATTACCGTAATGGTTGTTACGGTAATGGTTGTTACGATAAAATTATAGATATGAGATTTTTTGATAGAGAAACAGAATTTAAAAAACTAAGAGAAATTGAAGAGGTTTCTCACGAAGTAGCTCAATTCACTATTATTACGGGAAGACGGCGTATTGGCAAGACCGAGATGGTCAAGAAGTTTTATGAGAACAAAACTATCCTTTACTTCTTTGTTGCTCGTAAGGCAGAAACGGATTTGTGTGATGTCTTCATTGACGAAATTCGTACAAAGCTCAACATTCCCATGCTTGATGGTAAGGGAATGTCGTTTGCTGCGATATTTAAGTATTTGATGGAGTTGTCATTGACTCAACATATCACCCTTTTTATTGATGAGTTTCAGGATTTCTATAGGGTAAATTCCTCCATCTATTCAGATATGCAGAATATCTGGGATAGCTATAAGAATAAGGCTCATATAAATCTGATTGTGGCAGGCTCGGTGAATACTTTGATGAATAAGATATTCAAGGATAGGAAGCAGCCTCTGTTTGGAAGACAGACCGATACCATACATGTTCGACCATTTAGTCCATCTGTCTTAAAAGAGATAATGGCAGAATATTGTCCTGACTATAAGAAGTCTGACTTGTTGGCTCTTTATACGCTAACTGGCGGAGTGGCTAAATATGTTGAGTTGTTCATCGATAGGAAAAAATTTACCGAGAAGAAGATGTTGGATATGTTCTTCGAGCGTGATTCTTATTTTTTGTCAGAGGGTAAAAATATGCTTGTCGATGAATTCGGCAAAGATTACGGTATTTATTTCTCAATTCTGACGTTTATTGCTCAAGGTAGAAATACGCGCTCGGAGTTGGAGAATGCCCTTAATATAAAGGAGTTATCAGGTTACTTGAAAAATCTAAGCGAAGAGTATGGCTTGATAAGTAAGATGCAGCCAATCTATGAAAAGTCAAGCAATAAGAATGTACATTACTCAATCAATGATCAGTTCCTAAAATTCTGGTTCCGTTTTATATATAAATATACGCATATCATTGAGGCTGGCGGTAACGATAGATTAAGAACGATAGCGGAGCGTGACTTTTCAACAGTCAGCGGAAAATCTCTCGAGAGCTATTTTAATGAAGTCTTGAAAGAATCAGGTGAATATACTCGCCTTGGATATTGGCATGATCGCAAGGGAGAAAATGAAATTGATATAGTTGCGGAAGATGAGTTGGATAACAAAATAGAATTTATTGAAGTCAAACGACAAGGGAAGAACTTTGACGAAACAATATTAAGAGCTAAATCTGAATTGTTCTTTAAAACGGTTGGCTCTTTCAGTGGTTATGAGATAATATATAAAGGACTTTCAATTGAGGATATGTGATGTTGCAAATAATTTAATTTAAACTAAAAAAGCACTCAGCTGGGAACTTGAGTGCTTTTCATCATTTGAGAAAATTGAAATGTATAACCAAAACCGTATATAATACAATCGAGAGTTTATCTTTGTTCAAAGGGAATGAAATTTTTTCTCGTTATTTCTTAATCCTATCCTGCAGTCCTTCTGTGATTCTGAAGAAGTTTGGTACGAACAAGGTTCCGAAGATTGTGTTAGTGAACATTCCGAAGACAACGGCCGTGCCAAGAGCAACTCTCGATTCGGCACCGGCGCCAGTGGCAAACAACAGAGGCAACACTCCGAGAACGAATGTCAAGGAGGTGATAAGAATTGGTCTTAACCTCACGCGTCCTGCTTGTAATGCAGATTGTCCTATCGTCAGTCCTGCTTTTCTATAATCGACGGCAAACTCGACAATCAAAATAGCGTTTTTCGCTGATAGGGCAATCAATAAGATGATACCAATCTGTGAGTATATGCTGATAGGCAAGAACATAACAATGCAACCGACGACAACGCCCATCAACGCTAAAGGAACGCTTAAGATGACAGCGAAAGGATTGGTCCAGCTTTCGTACATCGCTGCTAAAACCAGTATTACCAATATTATGGCGAGAATGAAAATCATGCTGACACTCTCGTTCGAGATTTTTTCCTGATATGCAACGGATGTCCATTCGTAGCCGAAATTGTTTCCTAATAAATCTTCGGTGAGGTTTTCAAGTGCAGTCATCGCCTCGGAACTACTGTAACCATCTGCTGCGATGGCTGTTATGTTGGCGGCAGGGTAGAGGTTGTATCTGTTTATCTGCGTCTGTCCCATTTTCTCGTCGATATTACAAAACGCGGAGAACGGAACCATCTCGCCGTAAGAATTTTCGACGCTTAACTTCAAAATATCTTCAATGACATTTCTGTTGTTAGGGTTAGCTTGAATGATGACTTGATATATGTTATTGAATTTTACGAAATCGTTGGCAAAGGTGGAACCCATATAAGAAGATAACGCGTCGAAGACTTGATTTAGCTGCAATCCCATCATGCCAATCTTGTCGCGGTTGATGTTAAGAAAATACTGCGGACTGTTGCCTTGGAACTGACTCTGCAGATACATCAGCGCTGGCTCTTGATGATAGTTCTCCATAATAGTAGCGACGGCATTTTCTAACTCTGTTGTTCCTAAGTTGTTACGGTCTTCAAGCACGAATGAGAGTCCACCGGCTGCTCCTAATCCAGGAATTGAAGGCGGATTTAGCGCGAAGATGTTAGCTTCCTGATATTCAGATGTCTCAGCGTTGATTCTGTCAATCAATGCCATAGCGGTCTTGTCTTTGCCTTTACGCTCGTCCCAGTCTTTCAGCATCACAAACATACTCGCCTCGTTGGAGCTATTGCCTCCCTTGATGAAAGAAAATCCGTTGATAACCAAATATGTATCTATCTCTGGATATTTGTCTAACATCTTTGATAGGTCGGCGGTTACTTTTTCCGTCCTCTCTAAACTCGATGAGTTGGGAAGCTGAACGCTGATCATGAAATATCCTAAGTCTTCCTCTGGTAAGAATTCGTTAGGTAACTTAAAGAAAATGAATGCAGTCAAAGCAGAAATAATGACGAAGCTTCCTAATGCGATGACAGGTTTTCTTAAGAATGATTTAACGACTCTTACATATAAACCTAATGTCTTGTCATAAAAATTGTTGAACCATTTGAAGTTCCATTTTTCTTCTTTGAGGAAAAGTACGCACATGGCAGGTGTGAAAATCAAGGAGATAAAACCAGAGATGATTGTTGCTGTCGCTATGGTGAGTGCGAATTGTTTGTAGAGCTCTCCTGTTATTCCGCCGATGAAGGCTGTAGGGATGAATACTGCGAGAAGAACTAAGACGATACTGATGATAGGGCCTTCGATTTCTCGCATGGCTTCGGTAACGGCTTCTCTTCGTAGTGTGATGTCAGAATTATTTGTATTTGATAAGTTGTTGTGTAGCAGTCGTTTTTTTGATTGTATCAGTCGAGATGAGTTTTCAACCACGACGATGGCGTCATCTACTACAATAGCGATGGCTAAGACTAATCCGAATAATGTTAATAAATTGATGGAGAATCCGAGAAGTCGCATGACGGCTAATGTTCCTAATAACGAGATCGGAATCGTCAACGCTGGGATTATGACAGCTCTGATGTTTTGTAAGAATAAGAACATCACTAAGATAACGAGTAATGTTGTTTCTGCTATCGTGACTAAAACCTCATCGATGGAAGCGGTTACGTATTTGGTGTTATCCATTACGATGTTCATGTTGATGCCTTCAGGAAGAAATTGTTGCAGCTCTTCAACCTTGTTTTTCACTTCTTTAGCAACGTCCAAAGCATTTGATCCTGGCATCTGGTTAATACCTATCGCAGCGATTTCTTCGCCTTTCATCGTTGTGGTGACGGAATATGATTGCGAGCCTAATTCTATTTTGGCAATGTCTTTAAGTCGCAGATATTCACCGTTGTCGATAGTTCTTATTATGATATTGCCGAATTCTTCCACATCGACGAGTCTGCCTTTAGTGCTGATGCTATATTGAAAAGCCATATTTCCTGATGTCGGGGGAGCGCCTACGGAACCAGCGGAGACTTCCATGTTCTGAGCTTTTATCATATTGAGAACCTCATCAGGAGTTATATCTCTGATTCTCATAATTTCAGGGTCTAGCCAAACTCGCATGGCGTATTCAGCAGCGCCGAAGACATGTACGTCGCCGACACCTTTAAGTCGTGCCAACTCATTGACGATGTTTATGTTTGCGTAGTTGGATAAAAATAATCCGTCATATTCTTCTAAATCGCTGTCGAGGACGACGAACATCAGCTGGTTAGGACTTCTTTTCAAGACGTTCACACCTTGTTGTTTTACAGAAGATGGTAAGTTGGCTTCTGCGAGATTGACTCTGTTCTGTACCATGATAGCAGCGTCATCGATGTCGGTGCCTAATTCAAAAGTCACTGTTAATGAATATTTTCCGTCACTTGATGATGACGAACTCATATACATCATATTTTCCACTCCGTTGACTTGCTGCTCGATGGGAACGCCTACAGTCTGTGCCACAGTCTCAGCACTCGCTCCTGGGTAATATGCTGATACCATGACAGTTGGTGGTGTGATGTCGGGATATTGCGCTATAGGAAGTGTACGCAGCGTCACCAATCCGGCAATCACTATGATGATGGAGATGACGGAGGAAAATATTGGTCTGTCGATAAAGAATTTTGAGAACATGGCGTCATTGATTTATAGGTTCGACTTTCATTCCAGCCCTGACTTTCAACAAGGCTTTTGTAACAAATCTCTCGTCAGGAGACAATCCAGAGATGACGTGAATCAGAGTGTCGTTGATTATCTCTCCTGTCTTTATATGTCTGTACGACACTATGTTATTGTTGTCAACTACGTAAATATATCGTCCTAATTGGTCAGTTCCAGTTGAGGCGTCTGGGATTAAAATTGCTGCGTCATTTTCGCCGTAAGGCAAGGAAACGGTGCAATACATACCGCTTTTCAAGTCGCTGTTTTCATTGTCGAAGACGGCTCTCAACATCAAGGTCCCTGTCTTTAAATTGACGTATGGTGAGATATAATTAGGTGTAGCTTCAATCATAGGAAACATGGCTTCCTGCATATTGATATAAACTTTCTGAGGCAGGGGAGAGTCCCAGTTTTTTGAACTTACTTTCATTGTAAGATATTGATTGTCTTCTATATTGAAATAAGCGAACATCGGGTTGTTATTGTAGATAGTCGTCAATAATACTGGCGATGCTGAGCCGTTGACATATTCTCCTTCGCTGGCGCCGCTGGTAGAGACGTTGCCTGAGATTGGAGCCTTTATGTAACAATAACTTAATGTCTTCTCAGCTGTCTTAAGAGCTGCTTTCGCATTATCGACACTCGCTTGTGCAGTACGCACGTTGGTCTCCGCTTGTATCAAGTCTATCTGACTGATAGCGTCGCTCTTAGAAGCTTCCAACATTCTGTTGTAGTTGTTTTCGTAATAATCCAAACTTGCTTCTGCCGACTTCAGATTTGCCTTCGCCTGATTGACTTCGTTCTCATAAACAAGAGGATCGATGATGTAGAGCAAGTCGCCGGCATTGACATATTGTCCCGAACTGAAATTCTGTTTTGTGACATAACCGCTGACTCGTCCTACCACATTAATAATGTTGTTCGCCTGAAGATAACCAGGATAATCTTTATGCAGGACAATTGGCATTACATACGGCTTGGCAACATCGATTTTTGGAACAGAAGCGGTGCTTTGTTTACCTTTACTTTTGCTATCACAACTAAAGAAAGCTGCAACGACTAAAGTTGTGATTGTTAATGATATAAATTTTATTGCTTTCATATATTTTGATTTTAATGTCAATAATTATCTGTTGTTTTTAGACGTATCAATGTGTTTTTATTTTTGCAGGTAACATTGATGCGTCTCTACCGTTGACTTATTTTAACATCAAACAAAATAATGAAGTAAAGGTTATGTTAAAAATTATTTACTAATATACTGATGTAAAGCATTTGAAATCCATTAACTTAAAAACTTTCGTCGTTGCCTTATTTTAAGTTGTAGTTTTATAACTTAAGTTATACATTTGCATTATAATTTTTAAAGCCAAAATATTATGCAAACATTTGATTTTACTTTTAGTGCAGGGCTTGATATGCCTGTGGAAGAATTACAAAATCCAATTATGAAGAAAGAAAACTACGAGGAGAAGCAGGAAATCTTTCAGAATGAATATCAACCTACTGAAGAGACTTTGGAAGCTATGAGAGAGCTTGAAGAAGGACGAGGGGTGATTTATGAGAGTTTTGAAGATTTTAAGCGTGACCTGTTGAGATGAAACGAAAGGTTGTAATCTCAACAAAATTTAAGCGAGATTTAGAAATAGCACGAAAAAGCAGAACGTTTAAGTTGGAAGTCTTTGAAGAAGTTTTGGAAAAACTGATTTTAGACATGCCTTTAGACGTGAAGTTTAAGGATCATCAGTTACGAGGAAGAATGAAGAAATATCGGGATTGTCATGTACATCCGGATTGGATACTTGTATATTCTAAGGTGGGCGAGAACGAACTAAAAATTCTAGAACTGATTAGATTAGGAAGTCATTCTAATTTGTTTTAGAGAGGTTAACAGAAAAGGAATTGCTATTTTTGCGGTCGAAATTTTCGACCGCAAAAGTATCAAACTAGAATATCTGGCAAGTATTGAATTTTTATAAAGTTTCGTAACCTCCGTTTCTGGCTACGCCTTTGAAGATTATTTTACACCGCCAAAATAACAACTTTTTAATTCTAAATTTAACAATCATTCCCATCCTCCTCCTAATGCAGTGTATAATCTTACCAATGCCAATAACGCTGAGTTCCACGCGCTTACTAAATAATTCTGATCTGAAAGTACTGTACGCTGAGCATCAAGAACGTTGGTGAAAGTACCGAGACCTCTTTTATATAAATCTATTGAGAGTTCTAATGTCTTGTTTCCTTGTTCCACGACTTGCTGTCCCATCTCGATGGTTTTTAATGCGTTGGCGTAATTGCTCATCTCTGTCTCGACTTCTTGAATTGCAGTCAGGATGATGTTGTTATAGTTGTCAATGCTTTCAACCAATTCTAATTCAGCAATTTTTACAGCTTTTCTCGCTTGCGTTCCGGAGAAGAGATTCCAGGTGATACTTGGCGTGAACTGAAACATCCTACTTTCGCTATTGAAGAACTTGTCGATGTCGTGTGAGAGAAAACCAAAACTTCCTCCGATACTGAACTTAGGATAATAGTCGGCTTTTTTCGCTCCTATCGTAGCGGCCTGTGCTTCAATCTGTAACTCCGCCTGACGAATATCAGGACGACGACGTATCACATCGGCAGGAATGCCAACATTGACGATATGTCTTATGCTTGGAAGCTCGCCGACATTGTTCAATGCTTCGCCTATGACAGAAGGATATGTTCCTAATAAAACTGCTAATTCGTTGATACATTGTGTGATGTAAGCGTCTAATCTTGGTATCGTTGCCAAGGTGTTATAATAAACAGATTTAGCCTGTGACACGTCAAGTTGCGTTCCTAATCCAGATTCATAACGAGCAACTGTGATGTCTAAAATGTTTTTCTCAGATGCAATGTTCTGATTAGCAACGATAAGCTGCTGCTGATAAGAACGCAGATTGAAATAAGTCGTAGCGACCTGAGCGCATAATGTCGCAACAGCGTCTTGATAGCCAGCCTCCGTCGCTAAGAATGTTTTCTTGTTAGCTCTCACATTATCTCTGATTTTGCCAAAGACGTCGATTTCCCAGTTGGCGCTGAGTCCCGCGTTGAGATAGCCGTTGGTTCTATTTTCGTCGGAGCTGGTAACTTCATAATAGTTGAGGCTGCTTTCACTTAGATTGTATTGAGCGTCAAGACTTAAGCTTGGATAAAAGGCAGACTTTGACTGACGAAACATCAATTCAGATTTGTCGAGTGTGGCTGCAATGGATTGCAGATTATAATTGTTTGTCAATGCGGTAGTTATCAACGAGTCGAGGGTAGGGTCGTTGAATTTCTTCCACCATTCGTTATAGCTTATGTTGTTGGTCAGATATATAGTGTCGATTTGCCAATTCTCCGGTACAACAACCTCTAAGTCAATCTCTTCCTGAGCATTGACTAGAGGCGTTGATAGGAATATGATGACTAAAGGTAAAAAACAAAAAAATAATTTACAATTTACAATTGACAATGTACAATTATTATCTTGTTGATTCGTTGTAATTTCGACTTGTTGGCTTATTTTTTTCATAACATCTTTTTCTACAACAAACAAAATATGGAAGTAAAAGTTATGTTAAAAATAGTTACTAATAGATTTATTAGATGCTTATTTTGATTTATCTAAATTAAGAAATGTTTTTATTATATTGACCTTGTTTGTGATGTGTAACTTATTGTTTCTTAATAATTTTTAAGAAAATAATTCTTGACAAATGTTGTTTTGTATTGTATCTTTGTAATGAAATTAATCTTCTTACGGATTGAAAATATCTGTAAAGAACAAATGCCAAGAATATGAATTTAGATACATTAATTTATGAAACGATAGGTGCATCAATGGAAGTGTATAACGCACTTGGACCTGGTTTACTTGAAAGTGTATATCAAGAAGCAATGTGCCATGAACTTGAATTGAGAGATCTGGAAATCGCAACTCAATTACCAGTAGAAATAATTTATAAAGAAGAGATAATTAGCTCAGATCTTCGTTTGGATATTATCGTAGAAGATACGCTGATAGTGGAACTGAAATCTGTAGAGAAGTTATTGCCTGTTCACTTTAAACAGTTACGAACGTACATGAGGTTGCTTAATAAACCAGCAGGATTATTAGTAAACTTTCATGTTGGAGATTTTAGAGATGGTTATAGGGTATTGAAGTAATTCTCCACGTATCGCGAGAATTGCGCGTATCTTGTTGTGACTAAGAAAATGAAAATCCGTATAGATTCACGAGATCCGCGGAGATGAAAAAAGTATTTTCCACGTATCGCGAGAATTGCGCGTATCTTGTTGTGACTAAGAAAATGAAAATCCGTATAGATTCACGAGATCCGCGGAGATGAAAAAATCGTATCTTTGCATCACGATGAAAAAATTATTATTTATATCGTTGTTTTTTTTCGTATCCATTGTCACGAATGCTCAGGAATATGATTTTATCCAAATTCCAAATTCGGGCTTTGAGCACTGGGATAATCTTGGAACCAAAAACGAGGAGCCTCAGCATTGGCATTCTTTTAAGTCATCGACGGGTCCTTTTTCATCTCTCTTGATGCAACAAATTGAACGCCATAACGCTACTCGTTCTGGAAGCGATGGTAAATATTCGGCGCATATTTTTTCAAGGTCAATAGTTGGGATAACGGCAAACGGTAACGTCACCAATGGACGACTCAATGCTGGAAGTATGTTTCCTGCCGGTACGAAAAATAATAACTATACACAGCGTAATTCTGAATTCAGTACCGAGATAAATAACGTTCCTGATTCATTGACAGTTTGGATTTGCCTGAGGACTAAAAAAGAAGAATCTTACGGAAGAATAATGTGTTACGTTCATGGCGATGCTGACTTCGTTTGTCTGACAGGTGGCTGGGAACCTTACGAGATGTTATGCGCGCAGGTGGAATTTGAGTTTTCTCGAACATCTTCAATAGATGGGGAAATGATTTGGAAACGTCTGAGTCTTCCTTTTAAAGATTATTCACATTTATGTAAAGAACCTTGCTACATACTTACATCTTTCACGACCAACAGAAGGGCGGGTGAAGGAAATGCTGGTGATGAAATGTTTATCGATGATTTACATTTGATTTATAATCCGACATTGGAAGCTAAAGTTAAGAATGAAGAGTTGGAAAATGCTAATGAGATTGAAATTGAGTATATCATAAAAGGAACAATGTCGGCTCCAAATTTAAATCTTCCTCCTAATGAAGTGATTGTCAAGATTTCTTTAGAAGATGATTTTAAGGATTCTGTCGTGATTGGTAGAGTTGTTACAGACAAAAGTGGCTCGATAAGATGTAAGATTCCAGATAATTTTATTGACAAAAATTATAAGATAAAGGTCATTACTACGAATTATCCTATGGAATCTGATTGTCTCATAATTCATTGAAAATGTTCTCGTTTAATAAGAAATCATAAAGATTGAGTATCACAATACCGTTGTCATCTTTATATGTAGGTTCTATCTCGTTAGTTATAACAACTTTTTTTGCTTTATCTTTGATTCTCACCAATGTGTCGATTTTTAAATTGTCGGGGCTTGGACAAATCTGTATATAAACCAAATCGTTTTCTTTAACACATACAAAATCTATGTCGTAGTGTTTGCGTTTTATTTTTCCATCAGAATATGATACGTGTCGTGAGAAAAATCCTGTGCTTATTTCATAATCGCGTGTACGTAATTCGTTGTAAATCAAATTTTCAATAAGGCGCGTTTTGTCTGAGATGTCAAATCGAGATCTTATGTTCCTCATCCCTAAATCAGTGAAATAGTATTTTACAGGACTATATGCATTCTTCATCTTTTTGATGTTTAGAGTTTGTATTTGATTTAATATGAAATAATTTCTGATAATCTTCATATAAGTTCTTATTGACAGCTTGGTGATTGTTTGCTTAGTGGAATTTATGAAGTTACATAGATCGGTGAAGTTTATTTTTATTCCAATGTTATCAGCTAAGGCGTCAATAAGCTTGTCCATTACTTTTAACTTATTGATTTTATAGTGTTTATTAATGTCGTTAAAGATGGTATATTCGTATATTATTTTTAGATACTCCTTTTTCATTTCTTCTTCCATGATGAAAGCGACAGAAGGCAAGCCTCCATAAAGCAAATATTCTTCTAAATGATTTTCTACTTTTCCCTTGTAAATCTGAATGAATTCCTTGAATGTCAATGGGAAGATTTCTATTACATCACATTTTTTACATGACATATTTGTGAAAAAATGAGTGTCGCTACCCGTGACATAAAAATCTGCATTTTTCAATTTGGAACAATTATCAAGAAGAAAATCAAAACTATCAATAAGTTGAATTTCATCTATTAAAACATAATAATCCTTTTGGTCGATAAGTTTTTTTTCAATATGATTGATGAGATTTTTAGCATTTCTAAATTGCTCACTACATCGTTCCATCAAATCAATCCTGAATATATGATTTCTGTTAGTTCCATGATTCAATAGATAATTCATAAATATTTCAAATAGAAAATATGATTTTCCAACGCAATTGATGCCTGTCAGTAATTTAGTTTTACCATTGTTTCTGCGATTAAGCAGTTTGTTGATATATAATTCTCTATTGAATTCCATGTAATTTATTTTCACAAATATAAAAAAAATTAAGAACTTCCAAAAAGGAAATTCTTAATTTTTATTGGTGCGTAAAATTGTACTATAAAGAAATTATATCCATTTGACTAAAGCGAAATCTTGTCTGTGAGGCAACATTTCGTTGTTAGGATAGATTCTGAAGGTGTAATCGAATACTCCGGCTTTATTTAACGGCATGTTAATGTAATATCTAGCCCAACCTTCTCCTGAATCAACCAATTGCAATTGTTCAACGCTCATTAATTTGTCGTTGCCGTTGGTATCCTTGCCGCCAAAGACAATTTCAATACCGACGTCGCCTCTGTCTAAACCAGGTGTCTTCAATGTTATCTCAGCAATGATTGCATCACCGAAAGTCAATGATCTGACGTTTGGATCTGGAATCTTAATAGCCTCGACTTCAATCTTATCCCAGTTAGCTTCAACTTTCTTCTTCCATGCTGCAATCTCGAATGCTTTTTGGTAACGGTTTTCGCGCATGATGTCGGTTCTTTCAATCAACTTATTATAATATTGTGCGAAATAGTCGTCGAGCATACGTTTCATTGTATAGTTAGGAGCGATTTGCATCAAGTCGTTTTTGACATATCTAACCCATTGTGTAGGAACGTCTTTTTCATCTCTGTTGAAGTATAATGAAACGATTTCGTTTTCAATAAGGTTGTAAATTGTCTCAGCGTCGAGCTCGTCTTGGTAGCGTTGGTCGCTGTATGTTCTTTCTTCTTGCAATGCCCAACCTGCTTCTTTGCGATAACCTTCTGCCCACCATCCGTCGAGAACTGAAAGGTTCAAGGTACCGTTCATAACGGCTTTTTCGCCACTTGTGCCAGAAGCTTCCAAAGGACGTGTAGGTGTGTTCATCCAGATGTCAACGCTGGAAGTCAATATCTTACCGAGTTCCATATCGTAGTTGTTGAGGAAGATAACCTTGCCTGCAAACTCTTTCTTTCTCGATGTCTCGATAATCATCTTAATCAAATCCTGGCCAGCTTTGTCGTTAGGGTGAGCCTTACCGGCGAACAAGAACACTACAGGTTTTTCAGGATTGTTGAGAAGTTTGGCAAGACGTTCTATGTTGTTGAATAAAAGGTGGGCACGTTTGTATGTTGCGAAACGACGTGCGAATCCTATGATGAGAGCGTTTTCGTTAAAGTTTTCTATTGTATTGATAATCAAAGAAGGACTTTCTTGACGACGTTGCATATCTTCAACGACTTTCACCTTAAGATATTCGGTGAGACGATGTTTCAATTCTTTCTTGATATTCCAGATTGTCTCGTCAGCTACAGTGTCAATCTTTTCCCACACCTTAGTATCTGATTGAACGTCAATATAATTTTTACCTAAGACATCTCTGTAAAGTCTCTGCCATGAGAAGTCGGTCCATGTTGGGAGGTGAACGCCGTTTGTGACATAACCGATATGGTTTTCTTCTGCGAAGTAACCTGGCCACATTTGTTGGAACATCTCTCTTGAAACGCGTCCGTGAATCTTACTTACGCCATTGACTTCTTGGCTGAGGTTTGTGGCGAGTACGCTCATTGAGAATTTCTCGTATGGGTCGTTGTGACGAATTTTTCCTAAGTTCATGAAGTCGTCCCAGCTGATATTCATACGTCCTGGATAATGAGAGAGATAGGTTCTCATAAGGTGTTCTTCGAATACGTCGTGACCTGCAGGAACTGGAGTGTGTGTGGTGAACAATGTTGATGTTCTGACGAGTTCCTTAGCTACTGCAAAGTCCAAGTTGTGACGTGTGATATAAACGCTCAAACGCTCTAATCCGCAGAATGCTGCGTGACCTTCATTGCAGTGATATATAGTTGGTTTTATGTTTATCTTGTCTAATAATCTGATACCGCC
This sequence comes from Bacteroidales bacterium, assembly GCA_017466405.1. Taxonomy (GTDB): domain Bacteria; phylum Bacteroidota; class Bacteroidia; order Bacteroidales; family F082; genus Limimorpha. The sequence continues at coordinate 17,849 of JAFTUF010000046.1, read as the reverse complement.
AATGCCGAGGAACATCTCTTGTTTGATACGCATCTCGCTGTCGCCGCCATAGAGCTTTCCTGTGATGCCTCTGTCTTCTGCTGAGTTTTCATCGATGTCTGTATCAAGGAGATATAAGCTGATACGTCCAACAGGAACTCTCCATGCTTTTGCATAGATTGTACGTCCAGGGAATGCAATGTTGATTCTTACTTCATTGCCGTTTTCATCACAGACGGCCTCCATTGGAAGGTATGAGAAGTTTTGTGGGATATATTCTGAGAGTTGTTCTCCCCAGACTGATAAGTCTTGTGCAAAGTAACCGTAACGATATAAGAGACCTATTGCCAATAAGTTAGCGTTAGAGTCTGATGCTTGTTTGAGATAGTCGCCTGCTAAAATACCGAGACCGCCGGAATAAATCTTAAGGCTCTTTGTCAAACCGTATTCCATGCTGAAATAAGCGATGCTGTGATTGTCAGCAGGTTTGGCAGACATATATTCTTTGAATCTTTCGTAAGTTGAATTTAACTTCTCAACAAAAGCCTTGTCGTTTTCCAAAGCCTCGATTTGTGCTTTGGAGAGGTTCTTCATAAGAGCGATTGGATTGTGTTCCAATGCTTTCCATGCTTGAGGATCGATGGATGAGAATAATTCTGTAGCGTCGATGTCCCAGCACCACCAAAGATTCTGTGAGAGTTCCTGAAGCTTCTGCATATCTTTTGAATATACAGGTTCTACAGTGATTTTCTTCCAGTTAGGTGTGTCTTGTTTTTGGTAGTTGAAGTTACGAAGAATTTCGTTATATTTTTTTGCTTGCTTGAGGTAATCACGACCGCGTAATTTGTCAAGAGCTATGTCGTAGGTCTCTAAATAATTGTTGAACAACGATTTCCAATAGAATTCTTTTACTAATGAAAGAGCGTTATCTCTTATATCTGTAATTTGTTTTTCATCTTTAGAAGTGAAATCCAAAATAGTCTTTGCTATTTCTTCTGTCACGACAGCGCCGTTTCCTTCTTCACGATGCAAGACAACGACAGACTTGTTATTCATCTTTTCATCTTGGATGTAACGTCCGAAACCTGCGAGGTCTGTTGTCACTGTTGGTATTCCGTGAGCTATGCTTTCCATTGGAGTGTAACCCCATGGTTCATAATACGATGGGAATACAGACAAATCGAAGGCATATAAGAAATCGTCATATTTGAGGTTGAAAACTCCGTCGTTTCCGTTGAGATATGAAGGGACGAAGATGACTTTAACCTTGTCGTTTTCGTTGTTTTGCAATCCGTTTTCTCTCAGGCTATTAAGCACTGAGTCGTGTTCAAAACCGAAGATATGGTGAGTGCAAGGTAATTCGATACGACCTTCAACAGCTTTCTTTCCTTCAAGACGATATTCTAATTCTTTGTAGATACCTGAGATATTAGCAGGAACAGCTATAACAGCAACGACTTCTTTCTTAAGGTTTTCGTTTCTGTTAAGTTGACCTAAAGCATTGATGAATAAGTCGATGCCTTTATTCTTAAACTCATATCTTCCGCTATTGATGATAAAGAAAGCGTCGTCTGATACTTTCTTACCCGACATGATTTCCAAGATGTTAGAGATTTTCTCTTTGGCAGCGTTTCTTTTTTCATTTCTTGATTTATCGTCGAGGACGTAAGATTCGTTAACGCCATTGATAGTAATCACATCTGGTTCGCGATGAAGGAATTGTTTGCATTCGGCAGCTGTAACTTCGCTCACTGTTGTGAAAGCGTCAGCATTTTGAGCGGCGTTATATTCCATCGATTGTTGTGATGTGATATTGAATCTGTTAGCCATTGCTGTAGGTTCGAAAGTCTCTAAGTCGTTGTAGAGAGCGAGACCGTTGCCGGAGATGGCGCGACCGAGATAAGTGGCGTGTGTTGTGAAAGCTGTTGCTATCTGAGGACAGTTTTCTCTGAGGTAGAGAACGCCGGCGCCTGTCATCCATTCGTGGAAATGAGCAACGATGTTTTCGTCGCTTTCAACGTTCCATTTTATGAAGCTTTCGATAACCTGACCTGCGGCGTAACCGAAGAGAACTGGGTCGATGTAATCCCACTGACCGCGAATGGAATCGAGACGATATTGTTCCCAAAGATGAGACAATATATCGTTTTTCTGTGGGTATAATGATGTATAATCGACTAAGATGGCAAGAGGTCTACTGCCTAACTTCCAGCGTCCAATTCTGACTTTAAGTCCTTGAGAAATAGCTTTTTCTCTCCATTCTGGATATAATGTATTGTCTTCAACAAAATACAAAGTTTCATGTGCTTCCTTAACAACATCGGGACCTATTGTTATGTAGTTGTCACCAAGAATTTGTTTCACTTCATCTGCTTTTGTCGATAACACGGTGTAAATTCCACCGACCATGTTACAGACTTCCCAACTCGTTTCAAAAAGATAATTTGGAGTTTTCATTAAATTCTTTATAGTATTATATTTATTATTGTATATTAGTTATCCTTTTTAATAACAACCATAACCTACAGAATGTTGTAAGCCAATATGTTATATAACATCATAAATGTAAATATAGAGCGTTTTCCCACTCTTTGCAAAGATAAGAAAAAATAGTGGTTCTAAATGTGAAAAAATTATAAATTATAATATAAATTAACATTTGCGTTTCTACAAATGCGCTAATAAGAAAAGAGGCGTCATAGATAAAATGACGTCCCTTTTACTTTATACTTTCATCTTTAGACTTTAGACATTTGTCATTAGTCTTTTTTCGAAACTCTTTCGTTAAAATCTGTTAGGATATTCATGAAGTTAACATAGTAGTCGTATGGTGACGAGCCGCTATATTTTGTGCATAGACAGTTGAAGTTGTCAGCGTCGAGAAGTGCGTTCCAGTCACGGGTGACTTCTTCATCTTTAGAACGTTTTACTTTGTTGGCATACGAATATAATGTTTGTAAAGCGTCATCTTGTAAGTCGTTGCCCATCCATGCTGAGAGGTCGCGTTCTTCGCCGTTGCGTGACAACGGGATAGGAGCATCGAAAATGCTGACAGTCTGTAAATTGTCGAGTGTTTCTATTGGCTTGGCGTATTCGAAGTCTGTGTTGTTCAATATAGCTTCAGGTAGATGTTTCACGAAATCAAAAATGCCGGTCTCTGCATTGAACTTCTCTCCGAATGTTTCGTAATCAGCATAGATGTTAACGACTTCGTCTTCAATGGTATTAAGTTTTTCCACGAATGATTCTGTTGTGATAGAGTCGTTAGCAAAGCGAAGTGTGAGGTCGTCGCTGAGGCTGGTGTTACGAAGAAGGAGTCTTAATTTTGGATTTATAGAGTTAGCGTACATATAGTTAGGACTCTTCCATCCGAGAACGTGTTTTGCTCCTTCAGTGAGCATAAGATTGAATCCCATTTCAGAAACGTCGTTGCCTATCTCGTTGGAATAAATCAACTCGGTGTTGACTAATGTCTTAGGTGTGACGCCGAAAGTCTCTTTCATCAATTTCTTATGTTCAGCGACTTGTTTCTTGAATACGTCTAAATTTTGTAGCGAGGCCAATGAATGTCCGTAAGTACCTGCAAGAACTTCAACGTTGCCAGTCTTGACGAGTTCCTTGAAGCTGTCGAGGGCGTCCGGTGCATATTGTTGCATCAACTCGATGGCTATTCCTGAGAAATAGAATGCGAATTTAACCTTGTCGCCATATTTTTTAATCTGTTCCATAAGAATCTCGTTCATAGGAAGATAACAGTGGTCAGCGCAACGACGCATGATGGTTCTGTTTTGATATTCATCATAATAATGATGTCTCTTTCCTACGTCAAAGAAACGGTAAGTACGTAATTTATATGGTTGATGAACTTGGAAATAAAAACAAATCGACTTGCTCATAATATATAATTTTAATGTTTTTTTATTTTGTTATTTCGATGGCTTTTTCGTAAACAGCTTTTATCTTCTTGGAGGCGAATTCCCATTTGAGATTATCGACTTCAATCTTTCCTTCTCTCTTGAACATCTCGCTCAGTTTAGGATAATGGCACAATCCGTAGATGGCGTCGGCCAATCCGTTGATGTCCCAGAAATCTACTTTGAGAGCGTTCTCCACGACTTCCGAAACGCCAGATTGTTTTGAGATGACACAAGGAACATCGAGACGCATCGCTTCAAGTGGCACAATACCAAATGGTTCAGAGATAGAAGGCATCACGAAGACATCCGACATCGCGAACATCTGATCAACGTCGTTGCCTTTCAAGAATCCTGTGAAGTGGAAGTTAGCACCCATCTTAAGCTGAGCCACACGACGTATCATCTTAGGAAGAAGGTCGCCGGTGCCTGCCATAACGAAATGTATCGTCGGGTCGTATTGTAAAATCTTATGTGCGGCTTCTACGAAATATTCTGGTCCTTTTTGGTAAGTGATACGTCCAAGGAAAGTGACGACTTTATTCTTCAGACCGCATGTCTCATATTCTGAACGTTTCTTGTCGTTAGGTTCGACGGCATTGTGTACGGTGATGACTTTATCTGGATTGATGCCGTATTTCTCAACGACGATTTTTCTTGTCAAGTCGCTTACTGTTATCACGATGTCGGCGGCTTCCATACCGCGGCGTTCGATAGAATATACAAGTGTGTTAATATTTTCTCCCGAGCGGTCGAACTCTGTGGCGTGCATGTGAACGACGAGTGGTTTTCCTGTAGTTTCTTTCGCAGCTATGCCAGCGGAATATGTCAGCCAGTCGTGAGCGTGAATCACGTCGAACTCGTCTTTATGTTCGAGTGCTAAAGAAGAGCCGATGAGCGCGTAACGAGAGACCTCTTCCATAAGGTTAGCTCCATATTTTCCGGAGAACTCGTAACGTGGCATGAAGACAGGACTCTGAAAATGACTTGTAGCGCGTTGTTCTTCAACGAGTCGCTCAAAACGTTCCGGTCCTACGTATGGGATGATGTTAGATCCAATTTCCATATATTGAACCCTGTCCCAGTACGATCTATCTTTTTCATTATCAATATTGACAGTGACATCGCTTGCATTCAGCAGTCGCACATTGGTCTCATCTTCGTCGCCGTGAGCCTTAGGTACTACGAAAAGCACATCGACGCCGTTCTTGGCGAGACCTTTTGTCATTCCGAAACAAGCTGTGCCGAGACCTCCTGTGATATGTGGAGGAAATTCCCAGCCAAACATCAACACTTTCATAATTTTATTTTTTCAATCCGTCAATAACATATTTCAAATATAACAATGCTGCAACGCTCGTCGATTGTGAGATGCAACCTCGAGATTCGTGAGGCGGATTACCGTCGTAAATCTCAGATATTGTTCCGATTCCATTCTCAGCAATGACCTCTTCAAAGCCTTTATATAAATCTTCAAGATAAGGTAATGCAGTCTTGCCGTAAAGACCTAATGCAGCATCAGCGTAAGGCATTATAAGCCATGGGAATACTGTTCCGTTGTGATATGCTGTCTCTCTTTCTCTGTGATTGCCTATAGTGACTTCTCTATAAGATTCGGAGCGAGGCGACAAGGAACGTAATCCTCTGTTGGTCAACAATTCGGAGCGAGTGATGTCAAAGATCTTCTTCTTCAAATCGTCGTTGAAAGGACAATAAGGCAAAGCGATGGCAATCAGCATATTCGGACGTACCATATCGTTTTTCTCATTGTCATTTATATAATCGTAAAACACATCGTTTTGTTCATCGTAGAAACATTTTGTGTAAGAACTTTCAAGATTGTCAGCGACATCTTGCCATCTTTGCAATGAAGGATTTTTCTTATCTGCTTCTTTCAATACTTCCACAGCATAACGTAAGGCGTTATACCACAATGCGTTTATTTCAATATTCAATCCTGTTCTTGGGGTGTAAGGTTTTCCGTCGCAGAAGACATTCATCCATGTGAGAGCTACGTTTTCGTTACCGGCATAAAGCAGTCCGTTTTCCAATGCTTTGATATTGAAGTCGGTGCCGTTGATGAAACTGTCGAGGATTGTCGTCATGACTTCTCCGTAGTCTTTCCATATTGATTTCTTGCTAGCGCCGAGCATGCTTTCATATTTTTGAAGTATGAGGAAGAACCACAAAGGAGAATCGACGGCAGTGTAATATAATGATTTTTGGTAATATCTGTTAGAGAAGAAAGGACCTTTCATCGTGTCTATCAGATATTTCAATAATTCTTTAAAAGTCTTTTTATCGCCAGAAGTAAGAATCAGTCCAGGTATTGAGAGGAGGGTGTCGCGTCCGCAGCTTCCGAACCAAGGGAAACCTGCGAACATACGGGTTCCTTCTTTCTCGCGTATGATGAATTGCTGTGCGGAGTTTTGCAGACAATGTTCGAAGCTGTCGCGAGGTATTCTTGACTCTAATAAAGATTCAAATTGGCGTTTGAATGTAGCAGGGCTCTTTTCTTCCAAGCCTGCTGATACTATAATAGTCTCACCTTGTTTTAAATTCACCTCGAAGAAACCTGGAACGTAGAGGTCTTCGACTGCGTCATAACCGCGTTCAAATTCTCTAATATAAAATGTTTTATAGTACCAAAGAGGAGCGTGTGTATATTCTGCGCTCTTTGAAAACTGTAGGCACAAAGGACTGTAGTTTTCATACATCTGCCAAGCGGCGCCGTTTTTCAAAGGGACGTATTTACGATTTGCATCGTGGTTTTCGTGTGTTAGGCTGTGAACGTTACGGAACGCCAGAAATGGGTTGAGGCGTAATGTAATAGGCTGAGCAGCTTCAACAACATTATATCTTATATAGATACGGTTTTCATTCTCTGCGAAGATATATTCTTTTGTAATCTTTGTGCCGCCAACTCTATATAATAAAGTAGGAATAGGCTCTGCGGAGAACTCTCTTAGATACTTATGTCCGTGAGGCATTATTGTTCCATCTTCATACTGATGGACTCCGAAATGGAACTCTTCCTTGTTCACTATGACGGTCTCGTCGATGGACGAAAGCAGTACGTGGTTGTAGTTGTCGAGCTGAGGCTGCGGCACAACCAATAATCCGTGATACTTTCTTGTGTTACAACCGATGATTGTCGTGTTACAAAAAGCTCCCGACCTGTTAGAACGGAGAATCTCTTTGTTCATAGTAAATTCAAGGTTAACCAAATGTTGCTTGTCGAAAAAGATATATGCCATTTTACGTAGGGGTTTCTATAATTTATAACCCTGCAAAGTTAAAATATTTAAAAGAAAAAATCAATAGTTAAATAGTTAATTTTTGAAAAAAATCTGAGATGTTTTTAATATCTTTGCTAGTCAAAAAAATCATATTATGATGTGTCAACAGTTAACAGACAACGGACAACAGACGTTGTTGGAAAAAGCGTCTGAAATAATTTCTAAGGCAAAGAAAATAGTGGCGTTTACAGGAGCTGGCATCTCTGCGGAGAGCGGAATTCCTCCATTCAGAGGTGAAAACGGAATATGGAATAAATACGATCCTGATTCTTTGGATATCGATTATTACTACAGGCATACCAAAGAGTCGTGGAAAGTGATAAAAGAAATATTCTTCGACTTCTTCAATAACAACGAGATAAAACCAAATCCTGGTCATGAGGTTCTCGCTAAATGGGAGAGAGATGGTAAACTAAAATGTGTCATCACACAAAATATCGACGACCTTCATCGTATCGCTGGAAATAAAATAGTTCATGAGTTTCACGGCAATTCGTCAAGATTCGTATGTAAGCAATGTGATGCCGTTTATCCCTTAAAAGAAATTAACATCACGGAGGAGCCTGCTTTATGTCCGAGATGTGGTCATCTTCTGAAACCCGATTTCATCTTCTTCGGCGAGGGCATTCCATACGACGCATACAAAAACTCCATCGACGCTGCCAATGACTGCGACGTGTTTATCATAATAGGAACATCGGGTAATGTGTCGCCTGCCAATATGATTCCAGGAATGGCAAAACAACATGGAGCGACAATCATAGAAATCAATAAAGACCGCTCGCTTTATACAGATTCTATCACGGATATTTTCTTACAAGGAAAAGCAGGAGAGATTCTGCCTAAATTAACTGTTGACAATGACTGATGACAATGACTAATTTAGACGTGTCAATTACATATTATATATTTTATTGGTGTAATTGACGCGTCTCTACTTTTAGTCACACGTCCGTGTGTCTTTACATGAATCTCTCTGTAACTTAGTAACTCAGTAACTTAGCAACTTTGGTAAATGGTATGAAAGAAAACAATTTTGTAAAAGCTAAAATTATAACGATAGGCGACGAATTATTATTGGGACAAGTCGTCAATACTAATGCTTCATGGCTTGGAGAACAACTGAACCTAAATGGTTTTCAGCTGGTTTCGGTATTAACAATAGGCGATGGCGAGAAAGACATACTCGATGCCTTGAATGCTTGTAGTGATGTTGATATCGTCTTCATCACCGGCGGACTTGGTCCTACAGCCGACGATATCACAAAACCTACTTTGTGTAAATATTTCGACACAGAGATGGTTTTGAACGAAGACGCTCTCGAGAATATCAACGAGATTTTCAGGCTCAGAGGTTATCAGATGAGCGAGAGAAACAGACTTCAGGCTTTTATCCCGAAGTCGTGTACTTATATTCCAAATCGTTTTGGTACAGCGCCTTGTATGTGGTTTGAGAAAGAAAATACGGTATATATTTCGATGCCAGGCGTGCCTTTCGAGATGAAATCTATCTTCAAGACGGAACTTGTTGAACGTCTTAAAAATCATTTCAAGCCGACACCTTACGGACGCAGAGTCATCATGACGACTGGTATCGGAGAGTCGTTTCTTGCTGACAAGATAAAAGACTGGGAAGAGTCGCTGCCGGAATTCATGTCGCTTGCTTATCTTCCTCAGTATGGAATGGTCAGACTTCGTATCGACGCTCGTCATGAAGATGAATGCTTTATGCAGAAGTCGCTCGATTGTGAGGTGGAGAAGTTGAAGAAAATAATACCAGACAATATCTTTGCCTGCGACGATAAACCAATCTCAGAAGTCGTTGTTGAGATGCTTAAGGAAAGAAAGCAGACGCTAGCTACAGCGGAGAGCTGCACCGGAGGTTCTATCGCTAAGATGATAACAGCGATTCCGGGTTGCTCCGCGATTTTTAAAGGCAGCGTAGTCTCGTATGCAACAGAAGTCAAAGAAAATATTCTTAAGGTAAATCATAACGATGTTGAGCGACATACTGTCGTCAGTCGAGAAGTGGCAGAACAGATGGCTGTCGGAGCGCGTGAAATCATGAATGTAGACTATGCGCTTGCCACTACGGGTATCGCAGGTCCGGATGGTGGCAGCGAGGAGAATCCCGTTGGCACAGTATGGATTGCTCTTGCTACTGCAAAAGGCGTTGTCTCAAAACGATATAACTTCGATAAAGACAGAAATAATAACATTGAAAGAAGTTGCATCACAGCCTTAGAGATGCTGCGACAAGAAATGTTGAATTGAATTTTTAAATTATGAGGGAGACGTATCAATTACATATTGTTTGTTTTTATTGGTGTAATTGACGCGTCTCTACTTGGAGACTTAGTAACTCATCTCCCCATACTGCTCTTTCAGTTTCTCTAACTTCTCTTTCAATTCTTTCGTTATATCTTCTGTTCCTTCTTGTCCGTAGATATTGTTAATTTCTTTTAGGTCGTAGCGCAGGTCGTATAACTCCCAAACGTCATCTTCGTAGAAATGAATGAGTTTGTGTGTTTCAGTGCGTATTCCGAGATGTGGTTTGACGTGGTGCTCGTCAGGAAATTCATAATAATGGTAATAGATTCCGTCACGATTGGGTTTATATTTCTCACCTTTTAACAAAGGCAAAAACGAGCATCCATGGATGTCGTCTGGTATTTCAACACCAGCTAGCTCTAAAAAAGTAGGGGCGTAGTCGATGTTTTGTACCATCTCGTCAATCTCGCCTTTTACGCCTCCAGGATAACGCACCAACAAAGGAGTCCTGAACGATTCTTCATACATCCAGCGTTTGTCGAACCAACCATGCTCGCCCATATAGAAACCTTGGTCGGAGGTATAGACTACAAGAGTGTTTTCTAGAAGTCCTTCTTCTTCAAGATAATCGAGCACGCGTCCGACATTACGATCGACAGATGTTATCACTCGAAGATAGTCGCGCATATATTGTTGGTATTTCCATTTGTCGAGTTCTTCTCCTGAGAGATTGGCTTCTTTAAACTTTTCAATAACTATGTCATAATGAGCGTCCCAGGCTTTCTTCTGTTCCGGATTCATGTTGTTATACATCCAGCGTCCCCAATATTCGAGATTTGGATTTCCATGGATGAGACTGTCTTTATCGGCGAGTTTTAAGTCATAAACCAAGTCCATGTCTTTGCTTATCGACATCTTGTTTTCTTGTGCTGCGAGTCGTCCTTCGTAATCGTCGTAGAAAGTCTCAGGAAGAGGAAAGTCGCTGTCTTTAAAAAGTTTTAAATCGCAGGTGTCGGGCATCCAGGTACGATGAGGGGCTTTATGATGTAGGAGGAGACAGAAAGGCTTGTCGGTATTTCTTTCATTTTCTAACCATTCCAAAGCAATGTCAGTGGTGACGTTTGTTGCGTATCCTTCGCGTTGAATCTTCTCTCCGTTACGAATGAAGGTAGGATTGTAATAATCGCCCTGACCTATTAATATATCCCAATGGTCGAAGCCTGTCGGGTCGGAGTTAAGATGCCATTTTCCGATGATGGCAGTCTCGTATTTGTCTTGAATCAGTTTCGGAAAGGTCTGCTGACTTCCGTCGAAAGTACATTTGTTGTCGGTGAATCCGTTGGCAAGGCTATGTTTTCCTGTGAGCAGACATGCGCGTGAAGGAGCGCTGATGGAGTTCGCGACGAAGCTGTTGTTGAAACGAACTCCTTCATTGGCGATACGATCGAGATTAGGAGTATGTATAAAAGAGGTGTCGTATGCGCTGATTGTCTGATACGAATGGTCGTCCGACATAATGAAAAGAATGTTCATTGGTTTTTGTGACTTTTCGCCACAGACAGTTATCAATGGAAGTAATGCTGAGATTCCTAATATTTTTTTAGTCTTGACAAGAAAATGATTCATAAAACGAAAGATAAAATTTCAAATGCGAAGATAGGAAAAAGACTAATGACTAATGTCTGATGTCGAAAGATTTTTCGTAAATTTGCTTATTATTATAAATGTTAATTTTTATGAATGTCAACAAATTTGTCTCGAAGAAAAATATCCTCCACCTTGCAATATCTTCTGCAATAATGTTTTCAGGTCTAAGTCTAAATGCACAAAGAGTCGAAGAGCAGCAATTTTACAATTACGGTTTTGAGTCGTGGGTGAATGAAGGTTCTGAAGAAGCGGAGCCTGCGCATTGGCATTCGTTTATGTCGGCATCAGGAACTTTTAATGGCTTGATGTCGCAGCAGATAGAGCCGTCTTCGTCAAAGCGTCCTGGCAGTTCCGGCAATAGGAGCGTCCGTATCTTTTCAAAAAAGAAAGTCGGAATTGTGGCAAATGGCAATATGACTACAGGAAGAATCAACGCTGGAAGCATGAGTCCCGACGGAGGCAATAATTACAACTATACGCAACGTAACTCAGACTATTGTACGCCCATGACTGTCATCCCTGATTCTCTTACCGTTTGGGTCGCTTTTCGTGCAAAAGAATCTGATTCTTACGCAAGCGTGATGACGGCAATTCACGGCGATGTGGATTTGAAGCAGCTCAGTTCTGGAGGTTATGATCCATCAAATATGGTCTGCGCTACAGCAAAACGTGAATATGCGCGTACATGTGCTTCTGGTAATTCATTGGTGTGGAAAAGATTGTCGATTCCATTCACGACGGCTTCGCATAATGACCCAAGATATATTCTTACGACGTTCTCAACAAACTCCACTCCAGGAGGCGGCGACAGCGGCGACGAGGTTTTTGTTGATGATATATATCTGATTTATAATCCGCTTCTTTCTGTCGGTGACTTAAATCAAAACGAATATCCTTTTCCTGCTGATGGCTCGGCTTTGAAGATAGAAGTGTCTTTTAACCTCGACGGTACTATGTCGGCAAACAACTTGAATAAAGCCGCTAATCAGGTCATAGCTCAGCTTTCTGATGCTGACGGAAACTTTGATAATCCTGTGGAAATAGGCCGTGTGACGACAAATGAAAGCGGTGTCATTAATGCAACGATACCATATAGTACGGAAGATGGCGACGCATATAGAATCAGAGTCGTATCGACAAACTATCCGATGACGTCGGAAGATAACGGGACAGACCTTTATATATACGGAAGCACTGGCGTGGAAGATTATTTCTTAACAGATGTTAATGTTTATCCAAATCCGGCAAGTGATTTCTTGAAAATTAATTCTAATAATATCTTAAGAGAAATCAACATCTTCTCCGTTGACGGAAGAATGGTTTATTCCAATAATGTAAATCAATGTGAAACGACGATAGACTTATCAATGTTCAATAAAGGAACTTATATCGTCAGGATGATTTTAGATAACGAAGTTATTGTTAAAAGAATAATCATTATCTAAACTCAACAACTCAACAACTCAGCAACTCAGCAACTTAGTAACTCAGCAACTCAGCAACTTAGTAACTCAGCAACTCAGCAACTTAGTAACTCAGCAACTCAGGACCTCGGATTCCCGAAGTCCCAAATCCGTTAAGGTCTTAATCCAGAGCCGCCTTGTAATGAGATAGTCTCACCTGTGACGTATGAAGCATCGTCGGATGCCAAGAATACACATACTCTTCCAATGTCGTTCATCGGGTCGGCGAAACGTCCCAATGGGATTCCTTGTATAGTTCTTTGGAATAAGTCAGGATAGTTTTCTTTCCATTCTTTCAAACTTTCTGTCATTGCTAATGGAGCTATCATATTGACTCTTATGCCGTCAGGTCCCCATTCGGTAGCAGCGACTCTCGATAATCCTCTGATGCCTTCTTTAGCAGCGGCGTAGGAACTTTGTCCTGGCTTGCCGAACAAACCGGCGCCGGATGCAAAGTTGATGACGGAACCTTTAGAATCTTTCAAATATGGATATGCTTCTCTCATATAGAAGAATGTGGCGTAAAGTCCTGAGTTTATGGCTAAATCAAAATCTTCTTTAGTATGTTCAATGAGTGATAAACCCGACTTGGAAGCTTGTGCGTTGTTTATCAATGTGTTTATCTTTCCAAAGGTTTCAATAGTCTTGGCGATGACTTCTTTTATTCTTGCCTCGTCGGCGCCGTCAGCAACGAGAGCCAAAACCTTGACTCCGTATTCTTCTTCCAATCTTTTCTTGGCGTCTAACAATCTCGATTCGGTTCTTCCTGTTATCACGAGATTTGAGCCTTCTTTAGCAAATGCTGAAGCTACACCGAATCCTATTCCCTTGCCGCCGCCGGTTATTATTGTCACGTTGTTTTCTAATCTTTTCATATTATATCTTTTTTAAATTTCATACTTACATTAACGTTGCAAAGGTAACAATCGAAATATGTTTTTGTCAAATAGATAATTTCGATTTAACCATCGTTTCTGTAAATAATTATTCGTGAAACAGTTTAAAAAAAATCAATTGTCGCAGTCAAATGTCAAAGTCTTTTTATTATATTTGCGAATTATTGAAAACTTCGGAAAAATGTTAATATCAAAGAAAGACAAATTAGCGATTACCTTTAAGGAAGCTAAATATACATACGAGCAACTTCTAAGATACTCACAAATTTACGCTAATAAGTTCATGGAAGAATCCAAACCCGAAAAGGTTCTTCTCTGTGCGCAAAACTCTCCTGAATGGTGTTTCGCTTTTTATGGCGCGATGCGTTGCAAGTCGATAGCAGTGCCATTGGATTCGCAATCTACAAAGAAAGAAATTGAATACGTCATCAATGACTGTCGCCCCGACATAGTGTTCATCTCTGATGACAAGAAAGAAATGTTCGCAGACATCAATCTGCAAGGCGCTCGTCTTTATACCAAGGACGACTTTATTTTATCCGACGATGAAAGTATCCCTGCAGTTGACCTTCCTCTCGGAGAAAAAGAAGATACCATGTTGATTAACTATACCTCTGGTACAACAGGTAATCCAAAGGGCGTGATGCTTTCTTTCAAAAACGTGATGTTTAACGTCGATGCAGTGAGTAAGTCGGTGCCAATCTTCCAAGAAGACAGTAACGTGATGGTGTTGTTGCCGGTGCATCATATCCTTCCACTTTTAGGTAGCGTGGTAGCTCCTTTATATATGGGCGGAACGATTCATATCGCTGAGGCGATGAACGCTGAATCAATCATAAAGACTCTCAATGCTGGAGCAGTGTCTATTATAATAGGTGTGCCTCGTCTTTACGACATGCTCGTCAAAGGAGTGATGAACAAGATCAACGCTTCTTTCGTGACGCGTCTCCTTTATAAGATTACGAAACTCATCGGCAGCGATGCTGTGTCGAGAGTCGTCTTCAGCAGCGTACATAAGAAATTCGGCGGTCATCTGAAATATCTCGTCTCCGGCGGAGCAGCGCTCTCTATAGAGACAGCAACGATATTGAAAACCTTAGGCTTATATGTTCTCGAAGGTTATGGCATGACAGAGACAGCTCCTATGATTTCGTTCACTCGTCCAGGAAGACGTAAGGTCGGTTATGCTGGCGAGTTGCTTCCTAATATCGAGGCTAAGATCTCTGAAAAAGGCGAAATTTGCGTGAAAGGCGATAACGTGATGAAAGGTTATTACAAACGCGAGGAAGAGACAAATCAGATTATCAAGGACGGCTGGCTTCATACCGGCGATATGGGAATACTTGATAAATACGGACTTAAGATAACAGGTCGTATCAAAGAGATTATCGTCACATCAAACGGTAAGAACATAAATCCTGAATTGCTTGAGAAAGAGTTTATGAGCGAAAGCACTTACGTTCAAGAGATTGGAATCTTCTTAAGCGGCGATGCTCTTCATGCAGCGATACGTCCGGAGATGACGGCAATCAGACAGCGCTCTTTGGAAGAGATGGATTCTCTCATTAAAGAAGAAGTAGCTCGTTTCAATGCCGAACAGCCTCAATATAAGAGAATCAAGCAGTATCATATAATGTCGGAAGAGTTGCCGAAGACGCGTCTCGGTAAGGTGCAGCGTTTCCTCCTTCCTCATCTGGTAGATAAACCAAAGACCAATAACGAACAGGAATCTTTAGAAGGTAAGAGCGAAGTCTATAAGTTGTTGAAATCCTTTATAGAAGAAGAGACAAGGATGATTGCCAACGAGAACTCCCACTTCGAGATAGACCTTTCAATGGACTCGCTGAGCAAAGTGTCGCTTCTCGCTTATATCGAAAATACTTTCGGTATCAACCTCAATGAGGAGCAGATGGAGAACCTCAATACATTGGCAAAACTCACCGATTATATCGAAAATAACGAACATTCGTTCAATACTTCTAAGATAACTTGGAAAGATATTCTTGCAACAAAAGCCGATATTAAATTAGAGAAACCTGGCATCACTCAATGGTGTACTTATACATTTACGAAGATTTTATTCTCTATCTGTTATCGCTTCAGATTTAAAGGAAGCCGAAAGTTGCCAAAGAGTCCTTGCATCATCGTCGCGAACCATCGTTCAGCAATAGACGGATTCTTAATTACTTATAACTTCTCACGTAAGGTTAATAAAGATACATTCTTCTTTGCTAAAGAGAAACACTGGAGAAACAAGTTCGCTCAGTTCTTCGCTAAAAAGAACAATATCATCTTAATGGATATTAACAAAAACGTCCGTCAGTCATTACAAGAGATGTGTGCTGTTTTGGAAAAAGGTAAGAACATCGTCATTTTCCCTGAAGGAACACGTTCTAAAGATAACAAGATGAAGAAGTTCAAAGAGACATTCGCTATCTTAAGTAAGGAGTTGAACGTCCCTGTAGTTCCTGTCGCTATCTCTGGTTCTGAGTCTGCATGTTATGGTAGCAGCATCGTTCCAAAGTTCTGGAAGACAATCAATGTTGAGGTCATGGAACCTGAATTGCCAACGGCGGAACAAACGGCAGAAAGTTTCAGAGATAAGATAGCAGCTTTGATACAGAAGAAATTATCGTAAATTAAATCGGCAAAAATTATTTTTTATGATAAAGAATATTGTTTTTGATTTTGGTGGCGTACTCGTTGATTGGAATCCGCATTATCTTTATGATAGTTATTTTAATGACGAAGATAAATGTAACTGGTTCATAGAGAATGTGTGTAACAATGAATGGAACGCTCAGATGGATAAAGGCAAGCCTTTTGAAGTAGCGGTGAGAGAACGTATCGCAGAGTTTCCTGAATTTGAAGATGCTATAAAGTTGTATCAATCGGAATGGATGAAGACGATGGGAGAGGAGATTCCTGGAATGTACGAACTTATTAAATCTTTGAAAGAGAATGGTTATCCTGTCATCTACGGATTGACAAATTGGTCGAGCGAGACTTTCCCGGCAGTACAAAAGAAATATCCTATATTCTCATTGATAGACCATATCGTCTGCTCTGGCGATGAGAAATTGTTGAAACCAGATCCTGCAATATATAAGGTGTTATTGGAACGTTACAATCTCGTGGCGGAAGAGTCTGTCTTCATCGACGATAGATTGGAAAATGTAAATGGCGCTATTGCATTGGGAATGAAAGGTATCAGATTCGTCAATGCGGAACAATTGCAAAAAGATTTGAAAGAATTATTAAATCAAAAGTAAAAACTATGAAAACAGTAGAAGTAAGGAACTTTGAACTATACACAACAGGTGTTATTAGCATTGCTTGGAAAGAAGGCGATGAAGATATTTTCATCAATGTCGACTTAGATTTGGCGATGATGTTGAAGATGTTGAAGATGGAAGGATTGTCATACGAAAAAGTGCAACAGATATCAGAAAGTCAGCAACCTTTGAAGTTCAAGAAGGTGACTTTGTTGCTTTTCCAAGATGACGACAAACCAGGTCAATATTATACCACGGAATGTATGTTTGAGGATGACGAATTGGATGTTTTCCATGTAGAAATTAAAGAATAAAATGTCCGTATCATCTGACAATCAGAACATCATACCCGATCTCCCTGACTTTGCAGCTATCGATTTCGAATCGGCTAACGGCGACATCAGAAGCGCGTGCAGCGTCGGAATCGTCATTGTAAGAGACAGGGAGATTGTTGATTCTTTTTATAGTTTGATAAAACCAGTCCCAAATTATTATTGCTATTGGAATACCAAAATTCATGGAATAAAACAAGAAGACACCAACGACGCGCCGATCTTTCCCCAAGTGTGGCGTGAGGCTTCAAAACTTATTAAGAATCTGCCTCTTGTGGCTCACAACAAGAGCTTCGATGAGCGCTGCCTGAAAGCATGTTTCGCTCATTATAAAATGAAATATCCAAACTATCAGTTTCATTGCACTTACAGAACTTCTGTAAAAGTTTTCCCCGATTTGGAAAATCATCAGCTGCATACAGTAGCGGCGCACTGCGGCTTCGACCTAAAGAATCATCATCATGCCCTCGCCGACGCTGTTGCCTGCGCTCATATAGCAATGGAAGTGTTTTGCTAAAAAATGGAAAATAACAAACAATTGATATTTAATTAGTTCTATTTTTTAATGCATACTTTTGCATAGATTTTTTTCTTGTTTTTTTTTCAACTACATTATATATTTGCAATCGTATAGGCAACTTCTATAAATTAAATTTATGACAATCAGTTGGTTATGTTGATATTTTTGTTATATTTGCTATAAATTTAAAATATATGAAATATCAGAAGAAAACAGGAATGAGTTTGTTCGAACAGGAAAATACGATGGAATC
>JAFTUF010000019.1 GCA_017466405.1 Bacteroidales bacterium | reverse complement strand
ATTCCATCGTATTTTCCTGTTCGAACAAACTCATTCCTGTTTTCTTCTGATATTTCATATATTTTTAAATTTATAGCAAATATAACAAAAATATCAATATAACCAACTGATTGTCACAAATTTAATTTATAGAAGTTGCCTCAAAAATAAAAATATGACAAAAAACACACTGACCACATCCGACATCATGGACCTCATCTCGGATTACAAATCGGAGATAAGGAAATTATCTGCGAAGATAACATTTTGCGAAAACAGAATTTATGAATTGGAGGATATGTTAACGAAAAACAATTCTGCCTCATGCATAGAACAACCTAAACAAATCAGGTCAACAAGAAAGGTCGAATCAAGTCGCAAGCCTTACCCTCTCTCCGATTGGGACCGCATAATTTTAGATCTTATCAACGAAGCTGGCAGACCGCAGCTAAGCAAAGACATTTACGAGAAAGCCTTTATCAAGGCAAAAGAAATGGGAATTTTCCTCGACGACGAGAAAAGCAGCGCTAAGATAAATCAATGTCTTGTGAAACTCACCAACAGGCGCAGCGATTTATCTAAAGTAAGATACGGAGGCCGCGGCTACGCTTACTGTCTCCCTGAATGGATTGATGAAAATGGTGTTTTGAAAAACGAATATAGAATATTTGAATAATTTATACTTTCTGTTATTATAAAAGAAATCGTGCTCCAGTTTCCTGAAGCACGATTTTTATTTTGTATGATAATGATGTTATCCTATCACTACTAATACAGCGCCTTGAAGCACGTTATCACCGACCTTAACTCTAATGTCTTTGATTTCGCCATCTACATCAGCTGTTAAGTTGTTTTCCATCTTCATTGCTTCGTACATCAAAATCTTGTCGCCGCGTTTGACTTGGTCGCCGACGTTGACGAAGATTTGCATGATAGTACCTGGAAGTGGAGCGAGTGATTTATGTCCATCGACGTTACCTGATGCTGCTTGAGGAGCGTCAGATTTAGGAGCTGCTGCTGGACGTGGAGCGATGACAGGTTTTACAACCTCTTCTTTTTCACGCTCTACTTCAACTTCGTATTGTGCGCCGTTGACAACAACCTGAGCTTTGTCACCTTCGAAGCTTTGTACTTCTACTTCATATTTGTTTTCACCGATTGTGAACTTAAATTTCTTCATATTAATATCTGTTTAAATTATTCATTCCAAAAACTTTAGAGCTCCATGGAGAATAACGGCATTGTGTTCTCTTGATAGTAAGTTTGCCTGATTCCTCATCATGGACTTCCATCGACATTGATAATGCCAAGCCTATAGCGACGATGACATCATCTTGAATAGCGTTATTTTTCTTAGATGTACTCATGTCTTAATTTTTTAGAGCGGGATATTACAATGTTTCTTAGGAGGATTGGTATCTCTCTTTGTTTCCAATGCTTGTAAAGCTCTGATGATGCGGAAACGTGTGTTACGTGGTTCGATAACGTCGTCGATGTAACCGAATTTAGCTGCATCGTATGGGTTAGCGAATTTGTTACGATAGTCTTGTTCTTTCTTAGCTACGAGTTCAGCGCGTTCTGCTGGATCTGTGATAGCTGCGATTTCTTTACCGTCGAGGACTTCAACAGCGCCTGATGGACCCATAACTGCGATTTCTGCTGATGGCCATGCGTAGTTGATGTCTGCTCTGAGTTGTTTACAACCCATAACCAAGTGTGAACCACCGTAAGATTTACGTACTGTGACTGTAACTTTTGGAACTGTAGCTTCGCCGTAAGCGAACAACATCTTAGCTCCGTGAGAGATGATGCCACCGTATTCTTGTACTGTACCAGGCAAGAAGCCAGGAACGTCAACTAAAGTTACGATTGGAATATTGAAAGCGTCGCAGAAACGAACGAAACGAGCACCTTTACGTGAAGCGTTGATATCGAGAACGCCAGCGAAGAATGCTGGGTTGTTAGCTACGATACCTACTGGCATACCGTTGAAGTGAGCGAAACCTACGATTAAGTTTCTTGCGAAGTCTTTGTGTACTTCTAAGAACTTACCATCGTCGACGATTGAGTGGATGATGCGTTGCATATCGTAAGGTTTGTTTGGATTATCAGGGATAATCTCATTCAAAGCGTCGTCTTTACGATCGATTGGGTCTTCTGTTGGTCTGTATGGAGGTTCTTCTAAATTGTTTTGTGGGAGGTATGAGACGAGATCTCTAATCATTTGGAGACCTTCTTCTTCTGTTGCTGCCATGAATTGGCTAACGCCTGATTTTTGGTTGTGAACTAAAGCACCGCCTAAGTCTTCTGTGCTAACGTCTTCACCTGTAACAGTCTTAACAACTTTTGGTCCTGTCAAGAACATATAGCTGTTTTGTTCTGTCATCAAGATGAAGTCGGTCAATGCAGGTGAGTAAACAGCACCACCGGCGCAAGGTCCGAAGATAGCTGAGATTTGTGGGATAACACCTGAAGCGTCGATATTACGTTGGAAGATTTCTGCGTAACCTGCGAGACTTCTTGAACCTTCTTGGATACGAGCACCACCTGAGTCGCAGATACCGATAACAGGAGCGCCAACTTTCATAGCTTGGTCCATGACCTTGCAGATTTTCTTTGACATTGTTTCTGACAATGAACCGCCGAAAACTGTGAAGTCTTGTGCATATACATAAACAACGCGGCCTTCGATTGTACCGTAACCAGTGACAACGCCGTCGCCGAGATATTGTTGTTTGTCAAGACCGAAGTCTGTTGTACGATGTGTCAAGAACATGTCAAATTCTTCGAAACTACCTTCGTCGAGCAACATATTGATTCGTTCGCGAGCGGTATATTTTCCTTTGGCATGTTGTGAGTCGATACGCTTCTGACCGCCACCGAGACGAGCCTGAGCGCGTTTATCTAACAATTCTTGAATTTTTTGTTCAATTACCATAATATTAAGGAATTTAATTGTTTACTATTTATATTATTTGTTTTTGTCTTCACAGAGTTCTGTCAAAACACCGCATGTTGATTTTGGGTGTAAGAAAGCGATGCTGAGGCCTTCAGCGCCACCACGAGGAGCCTTGTCGATGAGACGGATGCCTGCTGCTTCAGCTTCTGCCAATTGACCTTCGATGTTTTCTACTGCAAATGCGATGTGGTGCATACCACCTTTGCCGTTGTTCTTTTCAATGAATGAAGCAATTGTGCTTTCTGGTGATGTAGGTTCCAACAATTCTATCTTGGTTTGTCCTATCTTGAAAAATGCTGTTTTAACTTTTTGATCTACAACTTCTTCAATGTTATAACATTTTGTTCCGAGGAGTTGTTCAAAAAATGGAATAGATTCTTCTAAACTTGTTACTGCTATTCCAATGTGTTCAATATGTGTTGGATTCATAACAAATATTTTTATTTTGAATTTTTAATTTTGGGTACAAAAATAAACTTTTTTTTCTACAATACAAAACCTTTTAAATAACTTATTTTTTACACGTACGGACGTGGCTTGCCGCGTCCCTACATATCTCTATTTCACAATCCTTTTTCTGAAGATTTCCAATAAAGTTCCTGTCGGGCATAAATAATTACACCATGGTTTTCTGAAAAATATGGAAGCTATTACGATGACAGCGACAAATATCGCCAAGCCAAATCCTATCGACTGATAATTAAAGACAGGGAAAGGCTCAACGACCGACAAGTCTAATCCTACTCCGAAAGCAACTAATGCCAATAAAACCAACAATATAATTCTTCTTAATAAAGTAAATATTTTAAATGCAGTATTTGCCGTGGACGAAGTCTGTTGTCTGTTGTCTTTTGACTTTTGTCTTTTATTTGGCATCATCCCTACAAATTCCTGTACCGCTCCGAAAGGACAGAGATATTGACAATAGAAAGATTTCTTAGTAAACAAAGGCATCAATATCGCAAATGTCGATATGATTAATATAGGTATCTGCATCGATAAGGAGACGCCGTTCGTTATCCAGTTATAAAACAATGCCAATGAGAGTAGCGAGTTGGTCCAAAATCCTAATATCGCTATGGAAAGAATCAATGTCACATATCGTAATATCTTTGTCTTCTTAGGATTAAAGAAACATATCAAAGACAAAATCGTGACTATCAAAACGCTAAGTTGTCGTACAAACAGTTTATTATTCCATGAACGAAGCCTGACTTTATGGTCGGTCATATTTTGCATTCTTGCTTGCAACGACTTACTCACAGCGAGCGAAGTGTAAGTACATCCGCTCACAGCATCGACTTGCTGAGCGAGCGCTTCTTCCGGCGTCAATCCGTCCCACGAATCGAAGAATCCGCTGTTGATGACTCTTCGCAGATAACCCATGCTTTCTCTATTTTCGCAAATCTCCACCTCGAAGATTCTGTTTTCCGAGTCGAGACAAATTGTTAGAGGAGTCCTGCCATTATATCCAAAAACCTCATCGCTATATGGAGAAGTATTGACAATCGTTCCAATATGATTTTTCTCCTTAAAGATATTATAAAGAGCCACCTCATCTAAAGCGATGCTGTCGGCTTCAGGGAAATATTTCTTCGCATCATCCAAGGTAAGATCCATCTCATATTTAGGATTCTGCAGTTTCTGTTTCTCTTGATAAGACACGTAAAGACTTTTTCCTATCATAAAAAACAAAGTCAAGATTATTAAGACATTAAGCAGTTTGTTTATTTTCGACATAACATAATTTTTTACAAAAATACACTCATTGACTGGTTTGCAAAGTAAATAAAAATAATCGAGAAATCGCAAATTTACGCGTCGAAAGATTAGACAAAATTTCGTACTTTTGCAGAGGTTTTTAAGGCAATATGAACGCAGCGATTTGTACATACAGAGTTCACTTCTCATCACCGAAGGCTTTCCTTTGGGGCAGCGTTCATCCATTTAATCAAATCATTTAGTATAAGACTCAGCGAGTTATACTCGTTTCTCATCGATTATTAATCATTTTTATTTACTTAAATTTTATCTTTACTTTTATGAGAAAGTCATGTTCTCTTGTAATGTCATTATGTTTGACATTATGCGTTAATTTTATGTATGCGCAAGACATCAACGAACGGAGACTCAGCATCGAAGAGATGTTTGAGTTAGCCGAGCAGAACAACAGCCGCATCAAGCTCGGCAACACTGCTGTGAAGGAGGCGCAGGAAAATGTCAGAGTCGCAGAAAACGCCTATCTTCCTTCTATCGCTGCCTCTTTGTCATTGTCTTACAATGGCGACGGCATCATCATGGACCGAAACTTCGGCAACTCTTTCAAAGCAGAAATCCCTAGTTTCGGCAACAACTTCGCTCTCGAAGTCTCGCAAGTAATCTATGCCGGCGGAGCTATCAACAACAGCGTCAAAATGTCGGAACTTCAAGCTCAGTTAGCGTCGCTTAGCGCCGACAAAAACAAACAGGAAGTGAGATTCCTAATCATCGGTAATTATTTGGAACTTTGCAAGTTAGAAAATCAAGTCAAAGTCTTTGAGCTTCACATCGAGCAGACTCAGAAAGTCCTCGACGACATGAGAATCAAACGTCAACAAGGAACAGCCTTGCAGAACGACATCACGCGTTATGAGCTGAAGATGCAGAATCTCGAGTATAACAAGACGCAGCTTCTCAACGCAAAACAAATCATCAACAACCAACTCAATGTAGCTTTAGGTCTTCCTCACGAGACTATCATCGTTCCCGACAGCATCAGCATCGAGCATCTGACAGAACGCGAACTCGACAGCTGGCAAGACGCCGCTCAGTCGTCAGCGCTGCCTATACAGATGGCAGAGAAAGCAATAGAGATGAGCGAACATAAGGTAAAACTCTCTAACTCAGAGCGTCTTCCAAAAATCGCTTTATTCGCTTTCGACAACCTCAACGGTCCTGTCACAATAGAAATACCAGCCATCAACAAAAACTTCAACTATTGGGGAATCGGTCTTGGCATCTCCTACAACTTCGACCAACTTTATAAATCAAACAAGAACCTTCGCGCCGACAGACTCGGAGTGCAGAAAGCCAACGAAGAGATGGAAGTCGTTAAAGAACAGATATTTCTCGCCATGCAAGCAGCTCACATAAAATATCAAGAAGCTTACACTCTTTTAGAGACGAAAGAAAAAAGCATGGAGTTGGCAAGTCAGAACTATGAGTTGGTAAGTTATCGCTACGACAACGACTTAGCTTTGCTGACAGAACTCCTCGATGCTTCATCACAGAAGTTAGACGCTGAGCTTCAAGCCGTAAACGCCAGAATCAACATCTTATACAATTATTATAAACTACATTATATTTCAGGAACTCTTTAATTTTTAGCATCATGAACAAGACAAAAAAAATAATCTTAGACATCGTAATCGTTGTTTTATTAATAGGTGGCATCGCATGGATTGCATCATCATTCATTCACCTCGGCGGAGAGCACACTAACAACGCTCAGGTCAGACAAGACATCGTCCCCGTCGCAGCCCGCGTTCAAGGCTTCATCAAAGAAATACGTTTCGAGGAATTTCAGAAAGTCAAGAAAGGCGACACTTTGGTAATAATCGAAGACAGCGAATATAGGCTGCGTCTCGCTCAGGCACGCGCCGACTATCAAAACGCTTTGGTAGGTAAAACCGTAATGGGAACAAGCATCGAGACGACAGAAAACAATATCGCCGTCACCGACGCCAGCATCAAAGAAGTCGAGATTCTGTTGAAAAACGCCGAAGCCGACTATAATCGCTACAAAATATTACTTGAAAAAGAAGCCGTTACACAGCAACAATTTGAAGGCATTGAGACAAAATACGAATCGCTGAAAGCTAAATTGGAGACGATGAAACGTCAGAAACAAAGCACCAATTTGGTTAAAAACGAACAGACACAACGCCTCGAGCAAAACGATCTTCGCATTGAAGTAGCAAAAGCCGCTTTGGATTTGGCAGAGTTAAATCTCTCTTACACAGTGGTTCTCGCTCCTTGCGACGGAACATTGTCACGCAAGACGATACAAGAAGGCGAGCTTATGATGCCAGGAAAACCGCTCTTCTCTGTCATCAACGACGACGACAAATGGATTATCGCCAACTATCGCGAGACACAACGTGGCAACATCGACCTCAACGACATCGTTGAAGTTAAAGTCGATGCTTTTCCTGACGAAATCTTAGAAGGCAAAGTCATCGCTATCTCTAACGCCACCGGCGCTCAATATTCAGTCTCTTCGCCAGACAACTCGACGGGCAACTTCGTGAAAGTGGAACAACGCATCCCTGTCAAAATCGCTTTCACCGAAAACAACGACGAGAACATTATAGAACAACTAAGTTCTGGTATGAACGTAGAATGTAAAATATTGAATTGACATGGCTTGGCAACAAGGACCTTTTCGTTTCATGACATTTAAGGAATGGGTTCCAGACAAGATACGATTCTGGATTTACATCCTTTTCCTTATCGCATTCCAGTTCTCTAACGGAATGTATTTCACCGCGATGAGTCAGATGCAAGGCTCGTTCTCCATCACCATGAACGATGTCAAGATGATGAGTCACGGCGTTTTGATTGGACTGACGATGTATTTTCCTGTAGCGTTCAGGATGAAGGCAAGATTTCCTAACAGGACGAATCTCATCGTCGCGGCGAGCGGCTTGATGTTATGCAACATCGCCGTTCCTTTTATCGACACGCCTTTTGTCTTGGTCGTCGTTGGCTTCATAGCTGGATTCTTCCGCCTCTACGGAACATTCGAATGTTTCTCCAACATAATCCCGAAGATAAGTCCGACCTACAATTACGGAGTTTTCTTGGCGTTCGTATTCTTCGTCGTCTTAGGCGTGATTCATGTCTTCGACGCCATCAGCATACAACTCATCTATTATTATGATTGGCAGCATCTTCATCGTCTCGCCATAGCGCTATTATTGATGGTGATATTGTTAGCGACAATTCTGATGAGCGACTTCAGAACGATGCCAAGAAAACCGCTCTACGCTATGGATTGGTTAGGGTTGATTCTTTGGAGTGTCTTCATTTTATCTCTTATTTTCGTCGCTCAATATGCATATCAATTAGATTGGCTTAACTCTCCTTACATCAGAATCGCTCTTGGAACAGCATGTATCTCTTTGGCAATTAACTTCATAAGAATGAAAAATCTGAGACATCCTTTTATAGAGTTCGCTGCTTTCAAAGTAAAGAGACTGCCAGAGTTGTTGCTTGCCTTTTTATCCTTAGGAATATTATTGGCATCGAAAAACGTCTTGCAAAACACCTTCACCAACGCCGTTTTGCATTTCGACATACTCAACACAGGAAGACTCAAATGGATAGAATTTATCGGCGCAGCATTAGGAGCAGCCTTCTCATTCTACGTCCTGATAAAACTCCAATGGAGACACAGAACTCTGACCATCATAGGATTTGCTGCTGTTGTGGCATATGTCGGCATGATGTATTTCCTCGTAACGCCCGACACCAATATCGAGAAACTCTATCTTCCTTTGATATTATGCAACTTCGGACATCTCTGCATCTTCATCGCTTTGACAGTGTTCATACAAGCAACAGCTCCTTTCAAAAATTATTTCCAGATATTATGCATATTAGGATTTATCAGAACAGGAATAGCTTCTCCTATAGGCGATTGCATCTATCAGCACGGCATCACGGGATTGATGAACAAACATCTTTCTTCAATAGGAAGCAACCTCAACATAAGTCTTTTAGATTCTATGAATAATTTAAAGATGATCGGAAGCGAAGCCATGAGCGCGACGCTGACAGAGCTTTACGGTTACACCTTCATTTTTGGAGTCGCGGTTATTTTACTGATAATGATAAAGAAAGATTTTTTTGTAAAAAATTAAAATTACATAATAAGCATTTCGTTTCTTATCAAATGATTTTTTAAATTTGTGGCTTTAAAAAATTAATGATTATGGGCAAGATTCAAGAAGACAACAAACTATATTCTTTCTTAAGACCTTACGTAGATTATCATGTAAGAAAGTCATTCCGTCGTTATAAAGTCGTTGGTTATGATAAGATTCCAAAGAACGCCGCCTGTATCTTCGCGGCGAACCACACCAACACTTTGATGGACGCCTTGGTATTGCTTTGCATGACTCATGAGAAGAAAGTCTTCATCGCAAGAGGCGATATGTTCAAGAAGCAGTTCATCGCCAAGATAATGCATTTCCTAAGGATTCTTCCTATCTATCGTATTCGCGACGGATTCAAAAGCGTGAAAGACAACAACGCAGAAATAATAGAAAAAGCCGCTGATGTCGTCCACGACGAAGTAAAACTCTTCTTATATCCAGAAGCCACACATAGAACGAAACACTCGTTACGCCAGTTAAGCAAAGGCATCTTCCATATCGCTTTAAAAGCAAACGCCGACTTCGGTCATGAGAAACCGGTTTACATCGTTCCGACTGGCATCGAATACGGCGACTATTTCCGCTATCGTTCCACTGCGCTTGTCAGTTTCGGTGAGCCTATCAACGTGACAGAATACGTCGAGCAACATAAAGACGATATTGAAGCTGTGATAATGAACGGATTGCGTGAGACGCTGACAGAACGCATGTCGAAGCTAATCTCATTCATTCCTGATAATGAAGAAAACTACGAAGCCATCTGGGAAATGACCAAGATAAAATCCGGATTGGAAGGCTGTTTGGAAGAACGTCTGAAACGTAATCAGAAGAACATCAAAGAAATCCTCGAATGGAAAGAAAAAGAACCAGAGAAGGCAAAAGAGACATTCGAGAAAATCGATAAGTTCATCAAGAAACGTAAGAAAAAAGGAATTTCCGTGACATCCGTCACCAAGAAAAATATTGGAGGAACAGTCTTATGGAAGACATTGGTCGCCATCTTGGGACTTCCTTTATATGCTGCTTCAACTGTTGCCACCTTGCCGACTTGGGCTGTCACTATGTTACTCAAAAAAAGTTTCAAAGACAAAGCTTGGGGCAACACCATCAGTTTCGCTGTAGAAGCAATTCTACATTCATTGTTAATGACCCTATGCGTTATCCTGACATTCTGCAAGTTACCTTGGGAGATAGCAACAGCATCAAGTGTCTTCTACTTCATCAGCTATATGTACTTCGTCGATTTCGGCGAGTTTTTAAGACGATGGATTTCAGATGTGAGATGGCTTTTCAATAAAAAACTTAGAACTTCGGAAATAAAAAACCTGAGAAACTAAAAATTCTCAGATTCTCAGGTTTTCAATTTTTCAGATTTTAATAAAATCAAAACATTGGAAGCTGATAGATGAAACCTACAGAAACGCGATTTGTACTATAATCAGGTTTGATTACGACATCTTCATTATACATATAATGACGTCCGACGTATGTGAGGAAGAAATGCAAGTTGCTTTCCATAGGATAATATTCGATGCCACCAAGATAACCTAATGAGGTGCGATATTTGCCTTCTTGTACCAACACTGTGCCTTCTGTGACAGATGCTGTTTCGTACATTCCTTTTACAAATACATTCCACTTATCAGCAAAACGATAGTTCAATTTTGTAACAATTGACATATAAGCTGTGTTTTCCAAACTAGGAGCGCCTTCAAACAACATATCTGTCATGATACGACCGCGGTCGATATTGTCATTTGAATACATGAAATCCAAATACATATTGAACTTACCGAATGTCAATTCGTTACCGAGAGCGAAATAGTATAAGTTCTTTCCTGAAGCCTGGCTCATGAGAGATGCCGACCAGCGTGTCTTGTAAACATTGCTGAAGTTACCATTCCAGTTCAAAGTGTAAACCAAAGGTAATTTTGAAGGTGTTGCATTAGGAACGATGCCGTACATGCTATAGAAATCTCCGTTCAAGCTATTTAAAACCTGGAAGTTAAGTTGTTGTCCTTCCATGAAATCGTAACCAATGTTGATACCTGTCATGAAATTACTCATGTATTCTATCATGTCGCTGTATTCGTAGATTTCGATAGGATTAGCATCGAACTCAAAACCACCGTAAGCTGCACATTGTTTACCGGCGAAGATTGAGAATTTATCGCCTAACTTAACACCGATACCGGCGATGTCAATAGATGTAGGAAGGTTGTCGATGTTAGCGCCGCCATTATTAGGACGGTTCAAACGTTGACGCCAACGATATGAAAGCCATTCATTGACATTACCTTTAGCCTCGATACGAAGCTGACGCATATTGAACTTTCCATATTCGAAGCTATTGTCGTTGAACATAGCGTCGAAGCTGCCGTTCATGTTCATGTAGAAATTGAACTTGTCTGTCTTTTTCTTCACGCCAGAAAGTTCCTCGAACAAAGAAGTATTTGGACTTTTAGCAAGAGACAATTCTTGAGCATTAGCCCCAATTACGCAGAAAGCGATGATTAATAATGTGAGAAGTTTCTTCATAATAGTGATTTTTAATTAATTCATAATGCATAATTCATAATGCATAATTAGTATTTAAACATTTATGAATTATGCACTATGAATTATGAATTGATTTTTAATATTCATTAAAATATTTTTGTATTTCTTGCCAGTCGTTTGTTTTTGTGAGGGCGAGCATCAACAAGATACGAGCTTTTTGTGGGTTGAGTTGTTGTGAAGCCACGAATTGATAGTGAGCGTCATCAACTTCATTATCTAATGTGCTTGGTCCTGTTGGAACGCGTGATGAACGAACGACTTGGATTCCTTTTTTGCGAGCTTTTTCCAATACTGGGAATACGTCTTTGTGAATGTTGCCGTTACCTACACCAGCGTGGATGATACCTTGATAGTCGTTTTTCAACATTGGTTCAACCATGTCGGCATTAACGCCAGCGTGACTATAAACGATACCGACTTTTGGAAGTTTGTCTAAGTTTGTCACGTCGAAGACTGATTCTGTTGTGTGTTTCTTGAGAGGTTCTTGATTGTAGAACACCTTGCTATTGAAGACATAACCGAGAGGACCTGCGTTAGGAGCCTGGAATGTCTGTACGCTTGTAGTGTTCATTTTTGTAACGCTTTCAGCTCCGAGGATATTGTCGTTCATAACAACAAGAACGCCTTTGCCTTTTGATTCAGGAGCGGCTGCTGTTACGACAGCGTTGTAGAGGTTACGAGGACCGTCGGCGCTGATAGCTGTCGAAGGACGCATTGCTCCAACCAAAACTACAGGCTTATCGCTGTTTACTGTAAGATTCAAGAAATAAGCTGTCTCTTCCATAGTGTCGGTGCCGTGAGTGATAACGATACCATCGACATTAGGGTCTTGTAACAATTCGTTGATTCTCTTCACTAGCGTTCCGTTAATTTATAAAAACGTTCTTTGAAATAATTGTAATACAATAAATTATAGCCATTTTTTTGATTCTGCACTTTTGAAATTTTATCTTTGTGTAAAATTTATAAGTTGCTATGAATCAAGGAAAATAT
>JAFTUF010000045.1 GCA_017466405.1 Bacteroidales bacterium | reverse complement strand
TTGACAAAGTAATAGATATTGCCGTTGAAAACTTTATTGAGAATACCATCGCGATTCCTCGTATGACTGTTCAAAAAGAAATCTTCCAAGCAGAATATCATTGGTTCGACTTAGACACATCATTAGGATTTGATTTGCCAGCACTCAGCAACGAGATTTTAAGAATAAGCATCGGAGCAGGTGAAAAAACAGTTGACATCATACAATCTGAAATAGGCAGAAAATTTGACAAACCTATAAATCAGATTGTCAATACATTGATAGATTATGATGATATAGATTATGATCAGAACTCAGAATTATTGTACCACTTGGCACAACAAGCCATTAACGCTGTTGCATCAAATCTGAAAGATAAAAACGATCTGTCAAAAATTGTATATGAATATAGAAAAGTCATTGCAAGTATGATTTATAATCAGATGAAACGACATTTCATTATAAAATCAACAGGTTATGTTAAGCCTAAAATTCTTCCATTTGGAGGAATAATTGACCAACACATCAAAGAAGTTGAAGGTTATGGTCGTATTGATTACCGAAATGTTGTTCAGCCTACTCATATTCGTAAGTTCATCTATACAGGTTACATGAAGTCATATTACACAGAATATAAATTTGACAGCAAGACAGAACATGATTTTTCCTTTGTTTTGGAAAGCGATGGTAAAGTCTTCAAATGGTTACGTCCAGCAAAAGAACAGTTCAACATATACTGGTCAAATGGTTCGAGACGCTATGAACCAGACTTCATCGTAGAAACAGAGCACTGCATCTATATGATTGAAACCAAAGCCGCCAATGAAATGACTAACGAAGAAGTGTTGATGAAGAAACAAGCTGCTGAGGAATATTGCCGCAATGCTACAGAATACAATTCTGAAAATGAGGGTAAACCTTGGAAATACATTTTGATACCACACGACAAAATAGATAGAGCATCAAATTTTTCATTTTTAGTAGCAACAAATTAATTTCCACTGCGAGCGACAAGTGACTTTTTGACTTATCGCTCACAGTTTATTATTTGTAACGTTGCGACACGTCCATACTGAAAATCTTAGACCATAAGACTATTGTCTTAAAACCCTTTAACAACTCTCCTACTCTTTCATTAACATTTACGTTAAAAATTATTATACCATTGATTTTTAACTCAAAAAGACTTGACAAGTGGTGCGGTGATGTTGTAGATTTGCGGGAGGAAATGAATAATCGTTTCTGGTACCAAAATTTATGATGATATGGAAAAATATTTGCGCAATTTCAATGAAATAGAAAACAATCTTGCTATAAAGATTGAGAAAATCATTCGCGAATCGCGCCAGACTACATATCGCGCAGTCAATTTCACAATGGTGATAACTTACTGGAATATCGGCAAAACCATAGTCGAAGATGAACTCCATTGGGAAAGAGCGGATTACGGAAAAAATATATTAAAAAATATCTCAAAGCATCTCTCCAAAGAGTTCGGAAAAGGTTTTGACGAAAGAGAACTTCGTAAAATGTGTCAGTTTTATAGATGTTTTGAAATTCGGGACTCACTGCGTCCCGAATTGACTTGGAGTCATTACAGACGTTTGATAAATGTTGAAAATAAGGATGCTCGTATCTGGTATATGAATGAAGCTGCAAATTCGGTCTGGTCAACACGGCAATTGGACAGACAGATTTCTACATTATATTATGATCGCTAAACAGATTTTTGCATCAAAATATAAACTTACATTACCGTCTGAGGAAGAACTGCAAGTCGAATTGAACAAAGCTAGAAGAAGTATAGAATCCTAATAGTTTAGAGTTCAGAGTTTATAGTTTAGAGTAGTTATAGAGTTGAGAGTTTTATAGTTTGAAAGTTTATAGAGGGACATGAGTGCATATAGGAATAAAAGGAACAAAAAAAACGCACCAACTACACAAGTATCCCCTGCATAATTGATGCGCTTAAATTGTTAATTGTCAATCCTTCAGACGTGCCAACAACATTATTGTTTATTTTTCATAGGTGTTGTCGACGCGTCTCTACAAATTTTCAATCCTTCAGACGTGTCAACAACATTCTTGTTTATTTTCATAGGTGTTGTCGACGCGTCTCTACAAATTGTCAATTGTAAATTGTAAATTATTTATTGTGTCTCTCGTGACGTTTGATCTTCGATGGTTCGATGTTCATCTTCTCGCCTTGCAACAATGAAATCACGCCGTCAACAACGATGTCTTTACCTGTGAGGTTGTCTGTGGCTTCTTGCGCTCTGCGTTTCTGACATTCTGGACAGTCGCAGTCGTTGTGATATTCTGTTGGCTCGGTGTATGTTGTGATGACGCCTTCAAAGTTACGCAACACGACTTTGCCTGGAGCTTGTGAGATGACGTATTGTGGCATGACTGGTGTCTTGCCGCCGCCACCTGGAGCATCGACGACGAATGTTGGTACTGCATAACCTGAGGTGTGACCGCGTAACCCTTCGATGATTTCGATACCTTTCGATACTGGTGTACGGAAGTGTTCCAATCCCATTGAAAGGTCGCATTGGTAAATATAATAAGGTCTCACACGCATCTTAACCAAGAGATGAACGAGCTTCTTCATGACGTGTACACAGTCGTTGACGCCTCTTAACAAAACGCTTTGGTTGCCTAATGGCACGCCGGCGTTGGCGAGTCTGTTACATGCTTCGATAGCTTCTGGTGTGACTTCGTTTGGATGGTTGAAGTGTGTGTTGATCCATATTGGATGGTATTTCTTCAACATCTCGCAGAGTTCTGGAGTGATACGTTGTGGACATACGACAGGTGTACGTGTTCCTAGACGTACTATCTCTACGTGAGGGATAGCGCGCAAACGGCTGATGATGTATTCCAACTTAGCATCGCTGACCATGAGAGCGTCGCCGCCTGAGAGGAGAACGTCGCGTACCTCTGGTGTTCTTTCGATATATTCTAAAGCTCTTTCTATTCTTTCTTGTGGCGACTCATCGTCTTTTTGTCCTGCGAAACGACGGCGTGTGCAGTGACGGCAATACATCGAGCACATGTCGGTGATGAGGAACAAGACTCTGTCTGGATAACGGTGTGTCAAGCCTGGAACTGGTGAGTCTTCGTCTTCATGTAATGGGTCTAACAAGTCAGCATTAGCTTGGTGTGTCTCCAATGCTGTTGGGATACATTGACGACGGACTGGGTCTTTCGGGTTGTTAGGATCGATGAGACTTAAATAATAAGGAGTGATAGCCATACGTAATGTCGAGAGAACGCTGCGTACGCCGTCTTCTTCTTCAGGAGTGAGCTGAACATATTGTTTCAACTGGTCCAAAGTCTCGATACGGTTTTTCACCTGCCATTTCCAGTCATTCCATTGTTCGTCGGTGACATTAGGAAATAATTGTTTTCTTCTTGATTCCATGATAAACAATTTAAAAAAGAAAGTCGAGAGAGCTAATCCCTCAACTTCCTATCATAATTTATGCATAAAGTTCTTCAAATATCTTGCGGAGTTTTTCACATTCGCGGAGTTCTTGCAATGTGAATTCAGCGTGGCCCTTGGTGTAGCCGTTACCGATAATCATATTGACATCTGAGCCGATGCCTTCTGCGCCGAGAGCTGCTTTTGTGAAGCTTGTTGCCATTGAGAAGAAATAAACAACGCCGTCGTCTTTTGTGCAGAGAACTGCTGTCATTTCTTGGTCTGGAACGTTAACGCAGTTGATTGTAACGTCAGCCATCTTGCCGTCGGTGAGTTTGTAGATGAGTTCATAGACTTGAACCGGTGTCATGCCAGCAACGCTTTCTACTACATCGCAGAAGCCGAGTTCCTTGATACGGTTTGTACTCTTAGGGCTGTTTGCCAAGCCGATGACTTTACCTGTGACGCCAACGCGTTTCTTAGCTTCGTAGCAGCAGAGCATACCTGATTTGCCGCCTGCGCCGAGGATAACGACGTTTTGTCCGTATTGGCACAACTTAGCTGTCTGTGCTGGAGCGCCTGCTACGTCTAATGCTGAGAGAGCCAATTTTTCTGGCATGTCGTTAGGAATCTTAGCGTAGATGCCGCTTTCAAAGAGGATAGCTTTACCTTTGATATCGACTTGGTCAACGTCTTTACGGATTTCGATAATTTCATCGATGCGAAGTGGTGTCAATGACAATGAGACCAATGTTGCGATGCGGTCGCCTTCTTGCAAGTCGATTTTGCCTTTCAAAGCGTCGCCGATTTTTTCAACCTTACCGAGCAACATACCGCCTGAGCCTGTTCTGCGGTTACGGTGTTTGCCTTGTAACTCAACGTTGAGGAACATTTCCTTCTTCACTTCTTCAAGGATGCGTTCGTCGCTTGCGCCTTCGCCAGCTTGTTGCACTGCATAGTTGTAGATGTCTGTAAATGATGCTGAGTCAATATTTAATGTTTGAACGTCGATGAGGATTTCGTTGTCCCAAATCTCGTCCATATTGTTATCGAGTTTGTTAGCTGGTTGTGGAAGAACGCCAACTGGTTCAATCACGCGGTGTGTTCCGTATTTGTTACCTTTTTTTTGCATAGTATTTAATGTTTATTGGTTAAAATTTACTTACTTAAAATAATCACATTAATCCTTGCAAAGATAAAAATAAATATTAAAAAACAAAGAAAGTGTTAATACTTTTTTAAGGTAAAATTAATATTCATCAAAACACATATTGCACCCCAATCTGATAACCTACATACATTCGCTGAGTATTGTCGTTTGTGTCTTTATTCCAGAAATATTTCTTTGGAAACAAATCATTGGATTCAACATAATTGGAATTAAGGTAGTTAAAACTTACGCCTCCAAAGACATTATAATGACTCCAGAAAGTAACAGAAGGCGCGATAAGATACGAGAAATTATAACAAGTCTTGTCGTTTGAAAAACCGACAGATACCGCTTTGAATTCATTATTGATTTCAAACAAATGATTTACAGGAATATGAATACCATAACCTGCCTCCGCCACAATCTTACTTCCGTCATTTACCATGAAATTATAACCAACACCCAAAATACCGTATGTATATTTGCCTCCCGATCTGAACGACAAGACTGTGTTATTCAACATGTCGTAAGAAAGAGAGACACCCATTTTGCCATTTTTTATAATATTGATAAAAGCGATAGGAAAATCGCTATCGTCAGCAATATTTATTATCGACGCGAATTGAACGCCTTTGACAATTTTCGCAACGTTCATCACTCCAGCGAATTGAAATCCTGTGAAATCACCTGAAATATTGCTTATGCCAGCCAACATAAGACCTTTAGCTGAACCTGAATAATTCACGATACCGCCAATTTGCAATCCGATATTAGAATCTTTTGTAAAGTTTGATATGCCACCTATTTGAATTCCATTATAAAAACCTGCTGTATTTGCAACGCCAGCCACCGCTATTCCATATCCTTTATCACCGATGTGATTTAAAATTCCTGCAATCTGCAATCCGATATTCGAATCTTTTGTAAAGTTTGATATGCCACCTATTTGAATTCCATTATAAAAACCCGCTGTATTTGCAACGCCAGCCACCGCTATTCCATATCCTTTATTACCGATGTGATTTGAAATTCCTGCGATCTGCAAACCTGTCGCGTCATTTGCCACTATATTGCTCAAACAAGACAAAGCCAAACTTCTCTCATTCTTCGAGATTCCCACCAACAAATTGATTGAGAATGTATTTGTATAGCTCTTAGCTTCTTTCACATTTATCGTGCTCAGCGGAAATCCGAAATTTATCTGAACGGGACGAAATCTCTCCTCTTGTGAAAAAACGTTAAGAGACAGCAATAAAGATATGATAACGACAATGATTTTTTTCATAATTGAAGTTTTAAATGTTAATAAATAAATGACCTATTTCAAACTAATTCCCTTTAACTTCAGCTTTTGTCATTAGTCTGTTACGGCACTGCAATTATAATAATTATGGCAACTTCTATAAATTAAATTTGTGACAATCAGTTGGTTATATTGATATTTTTGTTATATTTGCTATAAATTTAAAAATATATGAAATATCAGAAGAAAACAGGAATGAGTTTGTTCGAACAGGAAAATACGATG
>JAFTUF010000044.1 GCA_017466405.1 Bacteroidales bacterium | reverse complement strand
TTCTTTTTCTTCTTTACGTACATGTTACAAAAATAGTAAAAAAAACACTTGCGTACCCCAAAATAGGGTGCGCAAAAGAGTTAAAACGCTGTTTATCTACAACTTATATTTTTACTAAAAATAGAGTGACGAAGTCAGGAGTCTAAATATTGTAGGGACGCTTTATCTTATACTGCGTCCCTATTTTTTTAACAAAATTGTTTTTTGAATTGCAGGAGCAACTACGCTATCATATCATTAAGATCATAATAAAGTAACTTGGTAATGTCACTATCGTTTGAGCCTACTCTTAGTAATTTAAAATCATTTCTTTCATAAAAGAGCACTGCATTATTATAAGCATCGACTGTAATAAAACGACAACCAGCCTTATTATTTACAAGGAAATATGATTTTATAAAATCTATCAGGATGGTTCCAATACCTGTACCTTTACACTTATTATGCACTCCTAATCGGCATATTTTGACAGCGGGATAACTTCTTATACGTTTTTCATTGATAAAACGACGTCTCCTAAAACGATTAAAGTCCGTATTGCTATCAAAATCATCAATAGATATTCTGTCATAAGCTAAACTAAAATAACCCAATATAGCACCACTATCAACATCTTCACAGATATAGGTTACAGCTATTAACAATTTATAGTATGACTGAGCTCTACTTACGATAAAATCGTTAAGATCATTGTTTCCGCAGTCGAACGATTCTATTGTTTCATCATTTCGTAATTTTCGTACTCTGAAAGAACTATAATTACATTTCTCTGGTACATGCATAGTCAATCTATTCCTCGAAATTTTTCATAATCATTTCATAATTTGCTATGCGTCTTTTTCTTTTCTCAGGATCTTCGTAATGTTTCTCTTGCATTCTCTTCAAGAATCGTCTTGCATCTTCACCTCGAAGAATTGGGGTGTTTTTGATGTATGGAGTTTCCATAAATTTAAAATTTAATTGGTTAATACTAACCGCAAAAATATAATATTTACAAACTCTTGTCAAGAAAAAAAGAGTAAAGATTTTTTAACATTTGTAGGAATCATTAGCCTTTCTATCTCACCCAAGTCTGCGACCGTCCTATCCAGCCGCGTTTGTCTAATGAACCGCGCAGAGTTATGGTGTTATCTTCTTTATTGTAAATAATCTTTCCGTAATAGTTTTTCTTTCCTTCTGGTTCGTAGATAATGCCGTTCTTCAAAATACCGTCATGTTCCTCCATATCCTTAATCACGACCATATTCTCAAAACCTGTGTCTTTAAGCTCCTGTCCTTTCCAGAAGACTCTCAATATCTTGCCATAATAGAGGCCGTTATCGCCTTTATAAAATTCCACTATTCCTTTAGTCTCGCCTGTCACATCATCGACAGTACGCCATTCACCGAGAATTTTTTCTACTTGCGCCGATGCCACCATCGAACAGAAAAATAATACTAATAATAAAAGGTGTTTTTTCATTTTCTTAATGTCAACGGACAACAGACAACAGTCAACAGTCTTTGTCCATAATTATTAATTGTCAATTGTTAATTTCTCAATCACTTCAGGATAATGTTTATATTCCAAAGTATGAATCTTCGCTGCAAGGCTATCTGGTGTCTCACCTTCTTCCAATGCAACCTTAGCCTGGAAAATAATATCGCCACTGTCGTAATGTTCGTTCACATAATGTATTGTGATTCCAGAGTATTCTTCTTTCGCTGCCACTACCGCCTCATGAACGTGTTCGCCATAGAAACCTTTTCCACCATATTTAGGCAACAAAGCCGGATGAATATTTATAATCTTATTAGGGAAAGCATCAATGAGATGTTGAGGCACAAGCCATAAGAAACCTGCCAAAACTATCAAATCAATTTTTTGATTTAAAAGTTCCTTACTTAATTCTTCACTTTTAAACTCCGCCCTATTGATAATCTTACATGGAATATTTAAGTTTTTTGCTCTTTCAATGGCATACGCATTAGGATTGTTACAAATCACATTTGCTATCTCCACCTCTGGATTCTCTGCAAAATATTCTGCTATTCTCTGTAAATTAGTACCTCCACCTGATACAAAAATCGACAATCTTTTCATATATATCCTTTTTTATTTAATTTTACTTAAAATCCTAACTTCTTCATTTGGAGACATATCAAACCAAATAATCCATTCGTCACCAGCACTTGTCTCTCTTTTGTTAAAATATTTTAAATTATCTAATTCCACATCTTTTGTAGTTATCAAAGATAAGCCTTTTATCGTTTCGTCGCCACGATTTTTTAAGACAACATCACCGTTTTTCTCAACTCGATATTCCAACGACTTCAGCTGTTGCTGATATTTCATATAATCGGCTATCGTTGTCGGTAACAGCAAACGCTGTTCTCTCATTTTCGCAATCTTCTCAAGTGCGCGATTGAATCCTTTCTTTGCCACGACTTTTCCATTTTCAATTTCCCAGAATCCTCTTTTTTCCTCGACCCAAGGTGCATAAATATGAGTGATAAACACCTCCCTGAAATCCACAATCTTATCCAATCTCTTCTGACTGAAGAAATAATCCCAAGCCCAGTTCTCGCCAGGCTCAATGGTGTAATGTGTAAACCAAATCAAAATGTCGGGATATGAAGGATGCGAACTTATTCTTGGCAATGGAAAAGCATCGCCAAATCCAGGATACGGACGTGATAAATTATTGTAGAACAGATAGTCTCCAAAGGGGAATGCGTCTTCGTAAGAACAATTCCAAACGTACTTCACACCATTTTTCTTCCATAAATCGTAAACATAATATGGCGATGTCGAGTCTAAACCGTCACAAACCATATTCTCTCTATTGTTGACAACACTATTGTTATAACCATGATCAATCCATGATGGCGAGGCAAAGTTTTCTTTTATGAAAGAAAGTGCCTCCGACAACGATTCTCTATCGGATGTATATTGTTCCGGAGTATGCAAACAAATATCAAAGCCATTATTATCCAGCTGTTTAAGAAAATCAAAGAAAGAATTATCTGTCTTAATTGTGGAATGAAATTCTGGATAGTCTTCGTTTTTCTCATAATTTGTTATTGAATCTGGATTGTCATAAAAGACGCTCTTTGTAACAGGAATATCATAATACGCAAAACCGCCGACCGCATCTTTAATATCCTCTACATCTTCACTTCCAAAATACGTTGCTCTATGGGTTTTAATATCAGCCCAATCGGCGTGTTCCGTCCATATAATCGCTGATTCGTAACCATCGAAGATTGGCATGATTCTCGGCAAAACAGTTTTATCTGTTAATGAAATTACGAAAGATGAACTGTCAATTGTACCGGCTTTCATAAAAACTGTAGAATTGTCAATGAAATAATCCGATGTATCTGAAAGAGGAAATCTAATCAAAAAATGATCTCGGTAGTAATCCATATTGATATAAGCAATCGAATTTCTCGTATCAAGCTGAATTGAAGATACATCATCTGGATGATATAAATTCATCTGCTTCTCATCAAGTTCAAGCGAAAAACCTTCTTTATCAAGATAATATACATTTTGAAAATCAACAGTATCTACAAACGAATTCTTTCTGTAAACTATAAAATCATCACTTATAAAAGGAATTATCAACGACGACTTGACAATGTTAACATCTTTTAAGTATTTCGTTTGTAAAGAAAAATTAACATTAGGATTATCATCCTTTAAAATAATAGTAAGTTCGGTTGTCAGTAAATCATTTTCACTCTTAAATCTTAAAATATTTTCATCTTTCTTTTTAACATTTGTTAACAATTCCCAATCGGCAGATTGAAGTTCAATTGTATCATTATCTACAATCAAAGAATAGAACATTGATAATGGTTTAGTAACTTGATTTTTATTATCATCGGCAAGCTGTATTCTATTCTTTTTTTCTGAATAAAGGATGTTTATAGTCTTAGTATCAGTAATTTCCTTTAAATATTTTGCTTGCTTATATTGATTTATCTCATCTACATAAGTTGGTAATTCATATAGTTTTATATCAAGATTGAAGTCATCTATATAGAAATGATTATTATTAGAATTAAGGATATAGCAATTCAATTTAGAATTTTTTAACACATCGTTAGGTACATTCAGTTCAAAGGAAACTTCATACCAATGATTATTAACGAAACCTTCTGAAAGAGGAAAGGTATGCCAGAAAATATTATTATCATCTCTGTCAATAGAAAACACGAGCTTTGCATCAGGCTGCTTTTCTGCTTTAAGTTTCATATCGATGAAAAACATAGCATTACGTTTCCCTATACTATCGTCTATCATCAAGTTAAAGCCAAAAGCATATTGCTTATTTTCCGGACATTCGCCGACATAATCACCTGAAAATGCAATAGAATCATATTTTCTAACTACATTCTTCCAAATAGAATTCTGCATATCATCTTCAAAGTCGTTGAAGAATGAAATTGTCTGGTTTATTTCTGTGTTATCAATGTTATTTTTACAAGTAGGAAAGAGTAATGTCGATGCTATAATTAACGACAAAAAAAATATTAAGTTAATTTTTTTAAACATAAGTCTTTATTTCCTCTTTCTTATTTTCAACTTGCAAAACATTGAAAACCATAGCTTCAAAAGTATAATCCTTAGGATACGTTACTATCGGTGCCAACTTTTCAATTCGTTTGGAAATATACTTAAAAAAACGTTTTGCAGAGAAAATTTCACCCGATAAAATTATCGCATCTATTTGAGCATCCAAGCTTACATAATGAGATACTATTTCCTTGCTAATCTGATAAGCCATCGCTTCGAGCATCTGTTTCGTCTTCTTATCGTTGTTCTCGAAAAGTTTTATAATCTCATTGATGGAATTTGTTCCGAGATATGAAAAAGACGTTCCATTTGTCTTAACAAGTTTTAACATCTCGTCTTTAGAATAGCATTTCTTAAAGAGCATATCGTTGATTGCAGAAACTGGCAAGGTACCAATCTCGCAGAATCCCATAGGTCCAAAACCCATATATGCTTGATTTACATCTACCACTTTTCCTTTCTTATGTGCAGCCACTGATACAGATCTTTCATTAACGTGACAAAATATTATGTTAAGGTCTTCATAATTCTTTTTAACATCGGAGGCATATCTCTTTGAGAGATATTTATGTATCAAAGCATGAAAGAGAGATTTCTTTCTCAGGCTAGGATGTGTGGTGAAGCTTGCGAGTTCGGAGCGCTCATCTACTGAAGCTGGTTCTACCACAAGTGATTTTATCCTTAGACTGTTAGCAACAGTAAATGCCAACAAACCGCCGAGGTTTATTATATCATCGCCTGCTATTCCATCGAGGAGATCGCCGACCATATTTTTATCTATAGCATAAACACCTGACTGACAAGGTCGCAACAAACCTCCTTCTGCGACAACATAATTCAG
Organism: Bacteroidales bacterium; assembly: GCA_017466405.1. Classification (GTDB taxonomy): domain Bacteria; phylum Bacteroidota; class Bacteroidia; order Bacteroidales; family F082; genus Limimorpha. The sequence continues at coordinate 27,934 of JAFTUF010000044.1, read as the reverse complement.
CTCTTTAATGTTTATATTGTCTTTTCGCAATTGATTCATTATGGCATCACGACGAAATGGAATCTGCTCGACCAAATTTTCAAAAAGTATCAAATCGTCATTAGAATGTTCTATCTCATAGTGATAGAAAATATCATCATTTTTGCTGACTGCTATTTCTGTAGAATATAACTTGGGGTTGATTGATAAGATACTAGTTGCCATAATGTTGATTTTTTTAACATTTAAACAACAAAAGCTCGATAAGGTTTTTGCAGTTACATCAAAAAAAAGTTGAATCTTTCTAGGATCCAACTTTTTTCTATTTATCAATCTACGTTATCGTGCAGGTAAGAGTTGTTTTCGCTTATGCCCCGATTTCTGTTGGAAGAATAGCTTGACAATTCTTGTTCTTCATTTAAATCAATATTCAGACCTTTACGAAGATATGCCGGTTTATTCTCCAGTTCTTCTATAACTTTAGAATTAAAGTTCATATTGAGAGACGACAGACGTCTGCGACGAAGTTGTTCATCAAGAGAAAGACCGTTATTTTTAACTTCGGTCTTAACCTCATGTTTCATAATCATTTGCACTTGAGCATCAGCATTATCCTTCACGAAAGATTTTATTCCGAAATCTTCTTCATCATCTTCTTTAGAGAATGGATTATCGAAAACGCGTGTTGTCGGGACTTGGTCTGCAGTGCGTCGCTCTGGAGAAGGGTCTCTACGACGGACCACATAACCATCATTGTTATCATTCTCAGCAACTATAGGTTCCTCTTTTTCTTTCTTTTCTTCACCTAAGGTATGAATTCTCTTCGAGTTAGAATTAGCCGTATTGTCTGGTTCAGGAGCTTGACGTGGAATATCTGCATTCTTATTTATAGCACATATTCCGCTTTCCTCTTGTGGGACAATAGGTTCAGTTTTTGGTTCTGGTGCAGCGCTCTTCTGACCTGAGAGCTGACCGAAAGCCTCATGTATTATTTTTGTGTTAACGTCGTAGTTGCTATTTTCATAACCAGCAGGCATATCGAAGCCTGTTGCTATGAGAGTCACGTTAAGGCCTTCACCAAGTGATTCATCGATTCCATTACCCCATATCACGTCTGAGCAGTTGCCTGTTGCATCTTGGACATAATCTGTTATTTCCATCACTTCATCGAGCGACACCTCACAGTCACCGCTTCCCGAAGTAATGTAGATAAGGATATTCTTTGCGCCCCTGATGTCGGAGTCATCCAAGAGAGGAGAATGCACGGCTTCTTCTACAGCTCTTTCAGCTCTGCCTTGACCTTCGGCGAATCCAGAGCCCATGATAGCCTTGCCGCTTCTTCTCATCACGGTGTTAACATCTTGGAAGTCAACGTTGACATAACCTGTCACTGTGATAATTTCAGCTATACCTTTAGCAGCGGTCTTAAGCACGTCGTCAGCTTTTTTGAAAGCCTGAGTCAGTTTCATGTTACCATATTCGTCACGCAATTTGTCGTTACTGATAACCAAGAGAGTATCGACATGTTTGCGTAGTTCTGCTATACCTTCCATTGCCTGTTGTTGACGGCGTTTGCCTTCGCAGGTGAAAGGCATTGTCACTATACCTACAGTAAGGATATCGAGTTCGCGTGCTATTTCAGCCACCACTGGAGCAGCACCTGTTCCTGTTCCGCCGCCCATACCAGCGGTGATAAAAGCCATCTTAGTGTCTTTGCTCAGCATCTCACGGATTTCGTCCTTTGTCTCCATAGCTGCTTCGCGACCGACGGCTGGGATATTACCGGCGCCGAGAGCTCTCTTGCCGAGATGCACCTTCATAGCGACGGGACTTTTTTCCAAAGCCTGATAATCTGTGTTACAAAGTATAAAATCGACACCCTGGATACCTTCGGTAAACATGTGAGTGACAGCATTGCTACCGCCTCCGCCTACACCAATGACCTTAATGAAGTTAGGCATCTCTTCAACTGGGTCGAATTTAATCAATTCTGTCATTGTTCTATATCTGTTATATTTTTGTCTATATTTTCGTCACTCTTGAAGAAACGTGTGAAGCCTGTGATGATGTCTTTGACACTAAATCCTTTTTTAGGTTTGTCATCAACAATATCAGCAACATCGTTGTTTGCAACTTCAACATTGTCATCTTTTATATCATTGACAGAAGCTTCATCATATAAAGGTTCATTTGCCATTTGTTTCTTCAGCCTGCTGTTTTCATATTTTGCCAATCCTTCTATGACAAGACCAATACCTGTAGAGTACATAGGGCTCTCGAGGTCGCTTGCTGTCTCGTTGGCGAGGTTTTCGTTAGGATAGCCGAGTCTTACTTCCATACCTGTCTTGAACTCTGCGAGTTGACGTATATGTTTCATCATCGCGCCGCCGCCAGTGAGCACTATGCCAGCGATAAGTTTATGTTCGGAGTTAACTTTCTGTATCTCAGAATCGACGAAATCGAATATCTCTTCTAAACGCGCTTGGATAATACCGGCGAGGTTTCTAAACGAAATCTCCTTTGCTTCACGTCCTCTTATTCCTGGTATAGAAACCACTTCGTCGTCGCTGTTTTCGCTTGCCACAGCAGAACCGAACTTCACCTTAATCTCTTCGGCGTGTTTTCTTATGATAGAACATCCTTGACGAATGTCTTCTGTGATGATATTACCTCCGAGAGGGATGACAGCGGTATGATAAATTATCGAGTCGTAGAACACAGCGATGTCGGTTGTGCCGCCTCCTATATCGACAATAGCCACGCCGGCTTCTTTCTCGTCGTCACCCAACACTGCCGCCGCTGATGCTATAGGCTCGAGTATCATATTCTCCATCTCCAAGCCTGCCTGTTCGATACATTTGATAATGTTTCTAACAGCTGAAGTCTGACCGATAATGACGTGGAAGTTGGCTTCAAGCTTATTACCAAGCATTCCTTTTGGTCGTTGGTTTCCGATAGGCTCACCGTCGATGAAATATTCCTGCGGAATGACATTGACTATCTCTTCTCCAGGAGATGTCCCTATCTTGTACATATCCAGCTTCAACTTATCGAGTTCCTGATCTGAAATTTCCAAATCGGCATTCTCACGGATAAGGAGTCCACGATGCTGAAGGCTCTTGATATGATGACCTGCAATACCAACATTAACGCTCTTGATGTTAACCTTCGACTGTTCCGAAGCCTGTGCCACAGCACCCTTGATGGCTTCTACAGTATCTTCAATGTTAACAACCATACCACGTTTCACTCCGATTGAATCTCTCTTGCCATAACCACGAATTTCAATCTTACCATTTGGCATCTTCTCTCCGACAATACACGCTATCTTTGTCGTGCCAATATCGAGACCAACAATATAAACAGGCTCACTCATATCTTTCATTTTTTCTTTTTGGTGCAAACAACTTGATTTTTAAAGTTTAAGTTAATTTCTTTATAGTTATCCAATTCTGGACTGCCTTGCATTTTGTTAAAAAAATGCTTCATCTTGAACAACTTTTCTTCAATATTATTAACATCGCCAAAGATAACAATAATATTTGTGTTATTCAAGGAAAAAACGTAATTTTTATTCTTGTCTTTGAAGACTTGTTTCACACATGTATTAGCATAATCGTCTTTAACAATTTCCTTCATCAAGGCGAACATCTCAGGCAAGTCAGTCTTAACATAATCCTCATCATTGATATTTCCTTTTTTCCTTATCGGGAAATCGACATTACCGCTACCAACAAGCAGATGAGGGACATAGTCGTTATCAGTTGAGAAGACATTACCTTCTTCATCAAGATAAACCGACTTCCCTTTTTTATTATATACTCTCATTATAGGTTCACATTCCACGAGTTTAACTTCTAAAAAACTTTTAAGATTTATCTGCGCCTCGACATCAGTAATCCATGGAATAGAGTTTAATGACTTAACCACAGAATCGACAGGAATCATAACTATCTGATTGTTACTGGCAGTATCACATATATTCATTATGTCGTTATATGTCTCCTGATAATCCAAGAAACCGTCTTCATTATTTCTCAATATCGTCAGGTTGACGTCATTAAGTCTTGAATGAAAATGTTCATACATAAGATAGCCACATAGACCTAACATGGAGGCTAAGGTTAGTATGAGCAATAATATGTTAAGTTTCTTTTTCATGAGTCGAGTAATGTTTCTAATTGTGGAACGAATCTATCGATGTCGCCGGCTCCCATTGTGATGAGCAGCTGCGGTTTTATGTTCTTCACCATTTCGAGGAGTTCCTCTTTCTGGCAGATGAATTTTTCTTTGCACGACACTTTTTCAAGCAGAGCCGATGATGTTATTCCTGGTATAGCTTTTTCGCGAGCCGGGTATATTTCCATCAAGAGGAGTCTGTCGGCGAGCGATAGAGCGTCTGCAAATTCAAGCATAAAGTCGCGCGTACGAGTAAAAAGATGAGGCTGGAAGATAACGGTCATCTCCTTATCCGGGAATATCGTCTTGGCAGCACGCAGACTTGCCTTTATCTCTTCTGGATGATGCGCATAATCATCGATATAACAGACATTGTCATTCTTTACTCTTATATCGAAACGACGCAGCACTCCTTGAAACTCAGCAAGTCCTTCTCTTATCACTTCAATATCGACATCAAAACAAAGACAACTTATTATAGCCGACAAGGCGTTCATCACATTATGCTCTCCGTAGATATGCATCCGAAACTCTCCGTAATCGTGACCCTCTTTCGTCACTACGGAAAACTTTGTGACGCCATTTTCAACTCTGATATTTCTTGCCATAAAATCGGCATCTTCAATACCGTAAGTTATCTTCTTTCTATCTGTAACAATCTGAAGTTTATTATTGTGAACCACCACTCCATCGGCGGCTGTCTTTTCCACAAACTGATTAAAACTCTCTACAACCTGCTCTTTATCTCCGTAAATATCGAGATGGTCGGCATCGATGGAAGTGACGATACTGAGATAAGGCGACAGCTTCAAGAAAGAACGGTCGAACTCATCAGCCTCCATCACCACGAGTTCGTCGTTTTCATCACCAATGACGACATTGCTATTGATATTTTTCGCTATGCCTCCGATGAAAGCCGACATCTTCTTTCCTGAATATTTAAGGAGATGCGTCACCATTGACGTCACCGTTGTCTTGCCATGACTTCCTGCCACGGCGATGCTCTTGCTGTGACGCGATATTTCACCAAGGACCTCAGCGCGTTTTATTATCCTGACGTTTCTTTCACGGAGATAATTCAGTTCCAACGAATCTGAAGGTATCGCTGGTGTCAGCACCACAAAGTCGATGTCGTCAGGGATAAGATTAGGGTTATCCTCATAATGAATAGTCATGCCTTCTTCTTCGAGACGTGCTGTCAGTGGCGACGGTGTTTTATCGTAGCCCGAGACTTTACATCCTTTCTTTTGGAAATAACGAGCGAGGGCACTCATTCCTATGCCTCCTATTCCCAAGAAATATATGTTTTGTTCAGCAATCTTATTCATCACTTCAGATTTTTATTTTTCGTTAAGTATTATTTCTATTTGATCTACTATATCTTCTGCCGCGTTAGGCTTAGCAAATTTGGCTATATTGACTTTAATCATGTTTTGCTTTTCCTCATCGTTCATAAGTTCGAACACCTTTGGCAGAAGCTCTTTTTCGGTCTCAGCATTTCTCACCAAAAGTGCGGCATCAGCTTCGACGAGACGCATCGCGTTCTTTGTCTGATGATCTTCGGCAGCGGTAGGAAGCGGCACGAAGACGACAGCCTTTTCGAGCAGCGACAACTCTGAGATCGACATGGCGCCAGCGCGTGAAATCACCACGTCGGCGGCGGCATACGCCAAGTCCATTCTATCGATGAAGACCGTACATTTTATTCTGTCTTCGAGTCCGTTGGCTTTCACCTCAGCAACGGCTTTATCGTAATAATGTTTGCCTGTCTGCCATATCATCTGATAGTCGTTTTCTTTGAAAGAAGCTAACTGTGCAGAGATGCCGACATTGATTCCAAGAGCGCCCTGACTTCCTCCGACAAGAAGTATAGTCTTCTTATCAGTGTTAAGATTAAAGAACGAGAGAGCTTCGTTTTTCTTTCCATCTACTGGAGATATATTATTTCTTAGCGGATTACCGGTAAGTACTATCTTATCTTTAGGAAACCACTTATCCATATTATCGTAAGCCACGCATATCTTGGCAGCTTTATTTGCAACCAATTTATTTGTCACCCCAGGAAAGGAATTCTGTTCTTGTATGACGATAGGGATTCCCATCGACGCAGCTGTCTTTATGGTTGGTCCGCTGGCAAATCCTCCAACGCCAATGACAACATCGGGTTTGTACCTCTTGATAATTTTTCTCGCTTTCACCATGCTGCTGAGCAGTTTGAAAGGAAAACTCAGGTTGTCGAGCGACAGTTCTCTTTTGAAGCCGCTTATCCAAAGTCCTTCGATAGGAAAACCAGCCTTAGGTACCCTATCCATTTCCATTCTATTTTTGGCACCTATGAAGAGTATCTCAGCTTGAGGAAAACGTTTCTTCAAGGCATCGGCTATTGCTATGGCAGGAAAGATATGACCTCCCGTGCCTCCGCCGCTAATAATTATCTTGGGTTGTCTCGACTTCATTTTTTCTTTCTTTAATTTTATTAACTTCTCTCGATACACTTAATATCACGCCAAAGGCACATCCTGTGAACATCAGCGAAGATCCTCCCATACTCACAAAAGGAAGAGGCTGTCCCGTAACAGGCAGCAAACCCACCGCGACTCCCATATTGACCATAGCCTGCATAACAAGCATAAACGCCAGACCAAAGGAAAGGAATCCTCCGAACGACTGCGGTATCGCTACCATTATAGTAATGGAGCGATACAGCAATATCAGATAAAGCATCAGCACAAAGGCAGCTCCTAACAATCCGTATTCCTCAACAATGATGGCAAAGATAAAATCGGAATACGGGTGCGGGAGAAAATTACGCTGAGTACTTCTTCCAGGAGCGCTACCCAAAATACCGCCTTTAGCTATGGCAGTCTTCGACATTATCATCTGATAATCATCTTCTGTCTCCTCGCCTTCTGCTGGGTTGAAATATCTCTCTATTCTATTAAACCATGTATTTACACGGTCGTCAGGATCATTATCGTTAAGTTCTATCAATATATAAAAACTCATTATCACCAAGGCTATTCCGAAGAACGCCATCAGATGCTTCATATTGATTCTTCCCACAAAAAGAAGAACCATACATGCTGCAAACAAGATAGCTGCCGTAGAAAAATTCTCTGGAAATATCAATCCTACAATTATCAGGACTGGCAGCATCAAGGGGATGAAAGCATGTTTAAAATCTTTTATCTCGTCCTGCCTCAGTGTCAGTTCTCTTGCGAGATAACCTATCAACGCAATCTTAGCGAAGTCGCTTGACTGGAACGAGATTCCCATTATATGGACTACACGCTGTGCCTGATTGAGATCGACACCAAAAAACAAGGTATATAGCAATAATGGTATAGACAGTAAAAATGCCACCTGAAAAATTCTTGAATAATAAGTGTATTTAAAGAGATAGACAAAATACAACACTCCCAATCCTATGAACATCTTGCCAGCATGACTCAGCAAAACCCTGGCGTTGTCACCACCAAACCTCGCATTAGCATACGTTCCCGTAGCGCTATAGACAGCCAACAACGACACCAACGATAGCAGAGCCACTATCATCCATATCACTCTATCTCCTTGAAACAACTTATTAAACAGTTTCATATTTTATCACTTTAAATTTTGAACACATTGTTTGAAATAGTCACCTCTCTCTGCAAAAGACGAGAACTCATCTCTCACCTGCGATGCTGGAGAGAAAATGACACAGTCGTCGGTCTCAGCAAGAATATGAGCCATCTTAACAGCTTCTTCTATGCTGTCGCAATCTATGATGTTTTCAGGGATGATATTAGAAAACACCTTATGGAATCTCTCAGTGTTGTTTCCTATACAAACTATCGACTTGACATATTTTCTCACCTGAGGAATAAGCTCATCACAATCGGCATTGTTGGCGTATGTTATCCACACGAGTTGTTGATGCAGATTATCGAAAGAGAACCAAGATGCTTCGCTGGAACATGCTCCTGAATCGTCGTAATACGAAACTCCATCTATTACATCTACATATTCATATCTATGCTTTACGCTATCGAAGTCACAGAATGCCTGTTTGATACTTTCTTTTCTAATCTGGCTCATCTTCGATGAAATTGTTGCTGCTGTCGTCATCGAAGCTGTCCTTCTTCCCTGTCTTGCCAATTGTTCTAATGTCATTGTTAATAAAATTTAAGAAATATAAAAAAATGTTATCTGATTTTCAATGTTAATATTGCGAATGCTGCGAGCAAGATACTCACAATCCAGAATCGGAATGTTATCTTCGACTCGTGATAAAGCTGTGATGAGCCTTTGAATAAGACCTTACATCCTGGATCCAATTTCTCCACCAACGAAAGCGATGTTCTGTAATGATCGTGTACTGGAGTTCTCTTCCACAGACGTTGATGTACGCCTTTTCTCTTACCCATTTTGTAATAATATTTCTGCAAAATCACGGAGAGGCTTTCCCACAGGAACACTCCGCAAATTATTGGCAGAAGCAATTCTTTATGAATGATGACAGCAGACACTGCTATTATTCCACCTATGGTAAGGCTTCCCGTATCGCCCATAAATATCTGTGCTGGATATGAGTTATACCATAAGAATCCGATGAGAGCTCCGATGAAGGCACAGAGGAACACCACCACTTCTTCGCTTCCTGGTATGAACATAATATTGAGATAATCCGCCATCACCACGTGACTCGAGACGTAAGCCAGCACTGCAAGAGCCACGCCCATTATCGCAGAGTTACCCGCTGCCATACCATCCATGCCGTCATTGAGGTTAGAGCCATTCGATACCGCTGTAACCACAAACACCGTCACTATCACGAAGAAAATCCAGCCTGCCCAATATTTGTATGGCTCTCCGAGGAAATTGAAGATGTCGGCATAATTCAAGTTATGTCCTTTTATAAACGGTATAGTAGTGCGTGTCGATTTGACATCAGGAGTCTTAACAACTATCTCCTTATTGTTTTCAATCTTTGTCTCAACTTTCTCATTCATCACCACCGACGGACTGAAGCGCAGCGTAAGACCAACGATAAGTCCGAGAAGTACCTGAGCGAATACTTTATACCATCCGTTCAAACCGTCTTTCTTCTTCTTGAACGTCTTGATATAATCATCGGCGAAGCCCACAATACCAAGTATCACGGTCGTGGCTATCATCAATATCATATAGACATTCTTAAGCTTGCCTATCAACAGACAAGGAATCAATATCGCTGTTATTATGATGAGTCCTCCCATTGTTGGCACTCCTTTTTTCTGAGTGTTGAACGGGTCGGTAGCTTCATCTCTCTGTGTCTCCGAGATCTGATGTTTCTTCAGCAGACGGATGAAATATTTACCGAACCACACCGAAATCAACAACGACACTATGATAGCAAAGATAGCTCGGAAAGTGACGTAAGTAAACATTCCAGCACCTGGGAAGTCGCAGCACTTATCTAAATATTCAAACAAATAGTACAACATATCTTATCTTATTTTTCGTTCAAAGCCTTTGTTAACTCTTCCACGTCATCGAAATGATGGCGTATGCCTTTAATCTCTTGATAGTCTTCATGACCTTTGCCAGCGACCAGAATAATATCGCCTTTCTTTGCCAAGGCAGCTGCTGTTCTTATAGCCTCTCTTCTTTCCGTAATGCTCAGCACCTTGTTATAATATTCGCCGCCAACGCCAGCACGCATCTGTCTGATAATATCTTCCGGTTCTTCAAAACGAGGGTTGTCGCTTGTGATGATAAGTCTGTCGCTTCTTGTCACAGCAGCGTCAGCCATCTCAGGTCTCTTGGTAGCGTCTCTGTTACCGCCAGCGCCTACCACAGTGATAAGCGTTTCGTTATGAGTCCTTATTTCATTAATGGTGTCGAGCACGTTTTTCAGAGCATCTGGAGTATGAGCATAATCCACTATGCCAACGACACCTGAATCGGAACGTACGATCTGAAAACGTCCAGGAGCGCTCTGCAACTTACTGACTTCCTTAAACAGATCATCGTCGCTCATACCCAACAAAGAAGCAGCTCCATATATTGCCAAAAGATTGCTTGCATTAAACTTACCTACCAAGAATGTCGAGATGTTGTTTCTGTTTATCTTCATCTCCATTCCATCGAAATAACTCTCCATGACGACACCTTTGAAATCAGCGTCAGTTCTTAATGAGTAGGTTTTCTTCGATGCTTTTGTATTTTGAAGCATCACCATTCCGTTTTTATCGTCCAAGTTAGTGAGAGCGAATGCCGTCGAGGGAAGCTCATCGAAGAATTTCTTCTTAGCGTCGCGATAGGCTGCCACTGTCTTGTGATAGTCGAGATGGTCGTGTGTGAGGTTTGTAAATATGCCACCTTCAAAACGAAGTCCTTTTATTCTCTTCTGGTCAACGGCATGAGAACTCACTTCCATAAAGACATATTCGCATCCAGCCTCCACCATACGGCTGAGCATCTCGTTGATTTGAAGCTGATCGCCTGTGGTATGTGTAGAAGGTACGACTGTATTGTTGATTCTGTTTTCTATCGTCGATAAAAGTCCGCATGGAAAGCCTGCATTGAAGAACAAACGATACAACAATGTTGCTATCGTCGTTTTTCCGTTCGTGCCAGTCACACCGACAAGACGTACTTTCTCAGAAGGTCTGCCATAAAATTCTGACGCTGCATAGCCGAGAGACTCAGCACTATCGTCAACGACATAATACGTCACATCATCACTGACGGCTTCTGGCAACTTCTCACATACTATCACCTTACAATCTTGGGCTATAGCCTTTTCGATATAGTCATGTCCATCGACCTGAGTTCCTTTTATAGCGAAGAAAGCCATCTCTGAGGAACATTTTCTAGAATCGAAGGTAAGACCGGAAACCTCACGATTGTCGTCACCAACGACTTCAACTATTTTACAAGCTTTTAATATGTCTTTTATTTTTCTCATTTTGCGCTCAACGATAAATTAATTACACTTCCTTTTTTAAGTTCAGAACCAGCCTTAGCAGATTGTGTCTTCACTTTTCCATAACCCGTAAATGTCACTTTCCATCCCATCGACTCCAAGAGACACACCGCATCGGTGGCATTCATCCCTTTGACATCAGGCACTTTGTTTTCTTCAAAATCAACATGACTTACGTATGTCACATCTTCATTTATTTTCACATTGACCCACTTGTCACTCTCCACATCATCGATGAAAGGAATATCTTCTATGTTACAGAAATTCATGAAGTCGTCGTAATAGACCATAGAGGCGCTGGTAAATGATTTGCAATCTGCCTGATGATCGCTTTCTTCTTCAACTATACCCAGACGCGTCGCATAAATCTTCTCGGCAAGTTCTTTAAACACCGGTCCCGACACCGAGCTACCATAATATTTTCCACCCATAGGGTTGCTTACCATTATGATACATGAATACTGGGGATTGTCAGCAGGGAAATATCCCACGAACGTTGCCGTATAATTCTTTTTATTATATCCGCCTCCCTGTGAAATCTGCGCTGTTCCAGTCTTTCCCGCCACAGAGAATCCGAGTTTGCTCATGCTCTTGGCAGTACCGTTTTCCACCACGCCTTTCAAAAGAGTCTGCAAAGTCTCTATTGTCCTTGGCGACGCAATACTTTCATTGATAACTATAGTATCAAAACTCTTTATCAGCTCATCGCCATGACGTATCTCTTTGACGAACTGAGGCTTCACCATAACACCATCGTTAGCGATAGCATTGTAGTATGTAAGAAGTTGTATTGGCGTAAGCTGCACCTCATAACCTACCGACATCCAAGGAAGTGTAAGTTTCGACCATGTCTTGTCTTTGGTATTCTTTATATATGGAGACGCCGCACCTTGTATATCAAGATTTAAAGGTTCATTAATTTTAGTATCATAGATATGGTCTATAAACTTCTGAGGATTGTCTTTAAACGTCTCTTCCACCAATGTCGCGAAAGCTATGTTCGAAGATTGCTCGAAGGCATTGCGTATTGTGGTATAGCCTTTTTCATCATTCACCTTATGAGAATCTCTCAATGTTCTTCTATAAAACACCTTATAGCCTGTCGTTCCAATATTGACTTTGTCGTCAATGCTCAGTGAAGGATTATTCTCCAACAAGGCCAACATCGTCAATGCCTTAAATGTAGAACCCGGCTCCACATTATGACGCAATGCATAATTATATGTCTCCTCATATTTAGATGTCTTCTGATTATAACACAACGATGCCATCACCTCTACAAATCCCGACTTTACGTCCATAAGAACGACACAACCTTGTTCTGCTTCGTTTTCTATGAGGCAATTCATTAGAGCGTTTTCAGCAACATCCTGCAATTCAATATCTATAGAAGTATATACATCGTCACCGTTGACAGGCTCGCTGTTGAAAGGATCCGGCACTGGCATCCAGAAGTTTCCGTTGATACGTCTATAAGCCTGCTGACCATTCTTTCCTTTAAGATATTCGTTATAAGCGCCTTCGATGCCGACATATACATATATGCTGTCTTTATCGTTTTCTCTCGAGTAACCAATCGTTCTTGCAGCAAGCACTCCGTATGGCAAGTTTCTCACGTATCTTCTTTCCGTGATGAATCCGCCTTTGTTTTTGCCATGTCTGAATATAGGAAAGTTTGACATCTCCTTATAGTCCGACATCGACAATTTAGTTGCTATTCTGATATAACGTTTTCTGTCGGCACGCGCCTTAGTAAGGTCACTAATATATTTAGCTTTTGATTTCTTTCCGAGTTTACGACTGAGACAAGTAGCGAGTCCATCGATTTCCTTTTTGAAGGTAGTGTCGTGAGGAGCGCATGGGTCAAAGAAAACGTCGAACACTGGTATTGACGTCGCCAACAAGGTTCCGTTTTTAGAAACCACATTACCACGATGAGACTCCACCTCTTTGAATCGTTCTTCTCGTTTTTCAGCCATTTCTATGAGTTCGTCTTTCTCTTTGGTTTGGATAATGACTATCTTGACCAACACCAAGATTCCGAACAACACCATTAATATATAGAGAAGATAAACCCTCCATAACACGTCGTTTTTAGGATCAATCTTCATAGGCACCTCCTTCCTTCTCTACCTTTATCTTTTTCATAGGCTCCAAGGATTCTTTGATACCTTTATTCTTCAGCATCTTAGCCAAGTTAGACTGTTTGGTAGTTTCCGTTATCTCCGATTTCAAATATACATATTCCACATAAAGGTCTTCTGCTTTGGCATTCATCTTAGAAATCTCACGGCTCGTATCTTCAGCGATATATATATTTGTGATATAAAGCATTGAAAGTGCCACAAGATATATAAGAAAAGGGAAAAAATTGACGAAGCTATCTTTTGAAAAGATATTGCCGCCCATCACATCAGCTATGGTTCTGTTGATGTTATTTTTCATTTCGTCCTCCTTTCGGCCACACGTAACTTCGCGCTTCTAGCCCTATTGTTAAGACTTATCTCTTCGTCAGAAGGAACTATTGGTTTGCTGGATATTAATTTATAAGGTGTTAGCTGATTGCCGAAGAAATCCTTCTCGAGAATACCGTCGGCGTTACCTGTCTTCATAAAGTTTTTCACGAGACGGTCTTCCAAGGAATGATACGACAACACCACGAGTCTTCCTCCAGGATTCAAGACGTCGGCACATTGAGAGAGAAACATCTCGAGCACTTTCATCTCCTCGTTGACTTCAATTCTCAAAGCTTGGAAAATCTGAGCGAGCACCTTGTTCTCAGAGCCTTTTGGCAAGAAACGAGCTACTGCTTCTTTAAGTTCGTCTGTTGTCTCTATAGGTTTCACTTCACGTGCCATCGTGATAGAGTCTGCTATTGCCATGGCGTTTCTAAGTTCGCCATAACGCGAAAGCACTGACGCTAAAGAAGCTTGGTCGTAGGTATTGACTACAGAAGCTGCATCTACGGCAGCGTTTCTGTTCATACGCATATCGAGACGTCCGTTATAACGTATGGAGAAACCTTTTTCTGGAGTGTCGAACTGATATGAAGACACGCCGAGGTCAGCGAGTATGCCATCGACTTTGCCTCCGCAATAAAGCTGAACGAAGTTTTTCATATAACGGAAGTTCTGCTGGATGAACGTAAAACGACTATCGTCGATAACATTCTTAGCAGCGTCTTCATCCTGATCAAAAGCATAGAGACGACCATTTTCACCAAGACACTCCATGATACGACGAGAATGACCGCCGCCACCGAAGGTAACATCAACATAAACGCCATCTGGCTTAATATTTAAAGCATTGACACTTTCGTTCAATAAAACAGGAATATGATACATCTCTTTTAATCTTAATGTTATTAACCAATAAAATCGCAATCACCCAATTTTGCGGTAAGCATCTCCACAAATTGTTCTTCTGAAATCTTGGAATCTTCAATCTCCTTAATGGAACGATCCCAGATCTGCATTCTATCAATCAAAGAAGTCATGACGACATCTTTCACGAGTTTAGTTTTCTCCATCAGATCCTTAGGAATCTGAAGGCGACCGTTTGCATCTACTTTAGCCATTCGCGCACCGGCATTGAAACGACGAATCAACATCACGTTCTCCGCCTTGAACGGATTAAGTTTTCCTAACTTCTCCTGCATGGCACGCCAATCGCTCATTCCAAAAAGCTCAAGACAATCGCCAAAAAGACTAGGACGAAGGACAAATCCCTCTTCGAGCGCATCACCGAGCTGTTCCTTAAAACTGCTCGGAAGAAGCAATCTTCCCTTACTGTCTAATTTACAATTATATTCGCCAATTGGATAATTCATTTTCCATTCAAATTTTCAAGTTGTAAAATTAGTGCATTTTTTCCCACTTTCAACCACTTTGAACTAAAAAAATTCACTTTTTTCTAAAAAAGTTTTCAACAACAATCCAACATACAGCAAAATCAAGGGATTTGAAAAATACAGTTTCACAACAAGCATTAAAAAAATTTATTTTACTTTTCGTAAGGATAATTCATTATTTTTGCAAAATGGAAGTTCTATCATCAATGATAGCTCTTGAATAATTAATGAGAAATGAGCGAGAAAGAAACATTACAGATTGACATTGAGAAAATTATCAGCCAGAAAGCTCCTAAGTTTGCCAACAAGGTTCCGCGTTTTGTTATTAAATATTTAAAGAAAATACTTCATCAAGACGACATCAACGGATTGTTGATCAGAGCCAACGGCATTGCAGGACTGCCTTTTGTTGCTGAGACCATGAAAGAATTCAACACTGGCGTCATCACGCATGGTTTAGACCACATCAAAGAAGACGGACGCTACATCATCGCCGCCAACCATCCAATAGGCGGTCTCGACGGCATAGCACTTATCGACACCGTCGGCAAGATAAGACCCGACGTCATCACACCCGTCAACGATTTCCTTCTCTTCGTTCCTAACCTAAGACCTCTCTTCATACCTGTCAACAAGTTAGGAAGCAACGCCGACAACATCAAGGTTTTCAACGAGACCTTTGAAAGCGACAGGACAATCTGCTACTATCCTTACGGATTATGTTCGAGAAAACAAAACGGCAAAATCATCGATTTGGAATGGAAGAAGACTTTCATCACTAAAGCCAAGGCGTATCATCGCGACATAATACCAGCTCATATAACAGGAAGAAACAGCGACTTCTTCTACAACCTCTCCAACATACGAAAGAAACTTGGCATCAAGGTAAATATCGAGATGATGTTTTTGGTCAACGAGTTTTACAAACAGAAAAACAAGACCCTCACCATCACTTTCGGCAAGCCGATACCTTGGCAGACTTTCGACAACAGATACAGCGACGCAGAATGGGCGATGCGACTGAGAAACTTCTCCTACAACCTCCCAGCCGACTGCGAGCAGACTTTTGACCCAGAAAAAAATTATACAATATAAAGATAAGATATGGAAAAAATTATTGATGCCGTTTCTTCGGAAGACATCATCAAAGAATTGACAGAAGAACGTTTTGTAAGGAAGACTAACTACGGACACAACGAGATATACATCGTCAATGCGCACAACGCTCCTAACACCATGCGCGAGATCGGCCGTCTTCGTGAATTAGCCTTCAGAGAATCCGGTGGCGGAACAGGCAAGAGCATGGACATAGACGAGTTCGACACAAGAGACGATGTTTATTTCGAGCAACTCATAGTATGGGACCCTGCCGAGAAAGAAATACTCGGAGGCTACCGCTTCATCGATTGCGAAAAACTTAAGATAAAAAATAACGGACAAGTAGATACTCCAACATCAGAGCTCTTCTATTACTCAGAGGATTTCATCAAAGACTATCTTCCTCATACCATAGAACTCGGACGTTCTTTCATACAACCGAAATACCAATCGACAGGCAACGTAAGAAAGAGCATCTTCACCCTTGACAACCTATGGGACGGACTCGGCGCCTTGCTCACAGTGATACCTTCGACAAAATATTTCTTCGGAAAAGTCACTATGTATTCTCAATATGACCCTGCATTGCGCGACATGATTCTTTTCTTCATGAAAAAATTCTTCCCCGACAACGATAATCTCATCTATCCTTACCCTGATAAAGCCATAAATATCAAGGCCAGAAAAGCTATCATGAAGCTGAGACTCGACGGCAACAATTATCAGAACAGCTACAGGACATTGAGTAAATATATAAGAGAACACGGTTCTACAATACCTCCTCTGTTCAACGCATACATGAGCCTTTCGGCAACGATGAAGACATTCGGAACTGCGCTCAACGAACCTTTCGGCAATGTTGAAGAGACTGCAATCTTGGTAACTATTGAAGACATCTTCCCTGAAAAGATTGAACGACATCTCATTTACAACAAAAACGAAAAACCGGAACACCTTAAACAAATTGAAAGTTGAAAATTGAAAATTGTAGAGACGCGTCAATTACACCTATGAATCATAAACAATAATGTGATTGACACGTCTCAAACAAACCTCAGCAACTCAGCAACTCAGCAACTCAGCAACTTAGCAACTCAGCAACTTAGTAACTCAGTAACTTTAAAAAAGATGATAATAAGAAAAGCAGCGTTTCTGCAAAGCAACACAAAAATCGACAAACTACCTTCCGCCAACAAGCCGGAATACGCTTTCATTGGTCGCTCCAATGTCGGAAAGTCGTCATTGATTAATATGCTGACTAACAAAAAGCAATTAGCAAAGACATCTTCCACTCCAGGAAAGACCATCACCATAAACCATTTCATCATCAACGACGAATGGTATCTTGTCGATTTGCCAGGTTATGGTTTTGCGCAGCGTTCAAAGAAAGACCGTGAGTCGTGGAAAGTCATGCTCGACGATTATATCAAAAACAGAAAAAATCTCATCTGTATGTTCGTTTTGGTTGACAGCCGCATCGAGCCTCAGAAAATCGACTTGGAATTCATCAATCATCTCGGAGAACTGCAGATGCCTTTCAACATCATCTTCACTAAAGTAGATAAGATAAAAGAAGCCGAACTTCAGCGTAACCTGCAGGCTTATAAAGACAGACTCGCTGAAGAATGGGAAGAGATACCGCAAATCATCGTCACTTCTTCCGAGAAAGAAATAGGCAAAGACGACGTCTTAAATTTGATAGAAGGTTATAATCAGGAATTAAAAAATGTCTCCTTTTGAGGGAGACATTTTCGTTTTATGCCATAAATAATATCATCTGTTTTCTTCTGCATTTTCAAACATACGAACCAAATCCTGAGGCGGAATTCCGATGTTCTTCAACGAAGCCTTCACCTCTTCAAGCATAGGATTGTTAGGATATTTCTCAATAAACTCGCGATATGTTTTTTCAGCATTAGAATAATCGTGCATCAAATCTTCATAAACAAATGCTTTGAGATATAATGCCATCGGAGCCATCTCGAAGTCAGGATATTTAGTAATGATGAGGTCGGCTATCTCTATAGACTTGCTATAATCGTTTGTTCTAAGATTCATAGAGAGGTCGAGAGCCTTGAACAAAATATGAGGAGCCTCTTCCGACTTAGCATTTTTATTTGCATAAAGCATATATGCATCAATAAGTTCCATACCGACATCTGTTCTCAGCATACCATTGCTATCAAGCATCTGCGACTCTAATCTTGCAATTTCTTCCTTTGTATTGTCGCTGCATGAAACAAAAAGAGCAACAAACAATATCGATAATAATGTCAAAAATCTTTTCATAATTGTAAAATTTAATTGTTAATTGTTAATTTAATTCCACAGACGTGTCAATGCGTGTCTATTTTTATGGTTTCATTGACGCGTCTCTACATTGTTAATTATCTTCTTTTTTTTGCAGGGAATATCATTTTATAATCGACGAGGACATTACCTTCGGAGATGTTGCGCAATTTATTCTTAAGCATCATCTTACGCATTGGAGCCACTCTATCGACATAGACTTTTCCTTCGAGATGATCATATTCATGTTGGATGACGCGGGCGCAAATTCCGTCGTATTCTTCTTCGTGTTCAACGAAATTCTCATCTAAATAATTGATTGTTATCTTACTTGGACGTACGACCTCTTCATTCATATCAGGAAGGCTGAGGCAACCTTCACGGAAAGTCCAGGTCTCTTCTGAATGTTCGACGATTTCAGGGTTGATGAACACTTTCTTAAAGCCTTTAGCTTCAGGATAAGTCTCTTGGAATGGATCTGCGTCGATGACGAACAGACGTATCGACTTATTGATTTGAGGAGCTGCGAGACCTACGCCTTCTGAGTGATACATAGTCTCGAACATATCTGATATAAGTTGTTGTAATCCTGGATAGTTTGGTTCAATCTCTTCTGCCACACGTTTAAGCACGGGATGTCCGTAGGCTACTACTGGTAAAATCATAATTTAAAATTTAAAATCTATTTTTCTTTATTGCTTCAGATTCCATATACGACTGTAAAATGATTGTCGCGCTGATGGTATCGACGAGAGCCTTATTCTGGCGTTGTTTCTTTCCGAGGCCAGCGTCTATCATAGTCTGGAACGCCATCTTGGAGGTGAAGCGTTCGTCATGACGTTTGATGTTCATCTCAGGCAGCGCCTTTTTCAGCTGAGCGATGAAAGGCTCAATATAACGACTCGACTCGGAAGGGTTATTCTGCATATCCTTAGGTTCGCCGATAACAATCGACTCCACGTTTTCCTTCTTGACATAATCCAAGATAAAGGGCAGCAATTCGTGAGTGGCAACCGTAGTGAGTGAGTTAGCAATAATCTGCAAAGGGTCAGTCACTGCGATGCCGCAACGTTTGCGTCCATAATCGATAGCCATTATTCTCGCCATTCTTAATTTTTTTTTGCAAAGATAATAAAAAGACAACAGACTACAGACAACGGACAACAGTTTTTTAGTCATCATCGTGTCACTCTACCTTTAAACTATACGCTCTTTATTAGGCGTATGCGATACGCCCTACGGTTTTCAACTTAAAACTTTTAACTTTAAAACTACTCTAAACTATTAACTATAAACTATAAACTTTTTATATCTTTGCATATATAAAAATTCATTATGGAAAATTTAAGAAATATCATAGAAAACGCTTGGGACAACCGAGCTTTATTAGAAAAAGAAGAAGTCCGCAATGCCATTTGCAATGTAGTCGAGAAGTTGGATAAAGGCGAGTTGCGTATTGCAGAAAAGATTGACGGCAAATGGAACATCAACGAGTGGCTGAAGAAAGCCGTTTTGATGTATTTCCCTATCAACGAGATGGAAGTCATTGAGAATGGCATTTTTGAATATTACGACAAGATTCCGTTGAAACGCGGTTTTGAAGAAGCCGGCGTCCGCGTCGTTCCTCCTGCTACAGTAAGACACGGAGCCTTTATTAATAAAGGTGCTATCTTGATGCCTTCGTATGTCAACATCGGAGCTTACGTCGATAGCGGCACCATGGTCGACACTTGGGCTACGGTAGGATCCTGCGCACAGATTGGCAAGAACGTTCATCTCAGCGGCGGCGTTGGCATCGGAGGAGTTTTGGAGCCAGTGCAAGCTGCGCCTGTTATCATAGAAGACAACTGTTTCATCGGTTCGAGATGTATCATAGTTGAAGGCGTTCTCATCGAAGAAGAAGCTGTCTTAGGAGCCAACACAGTCATCACAGCATCGACAAAAATCATCGATGTCAGCAGCAGCGAACCTAAGGAATACAAAGGATTTGTTCCTGCACGTTCCGTCGTGATACCAGGATCATACACCAAGCACTTCCCTGCTGGCGATTATCAAGTCAGCTGCGCTTTAATCATCGGAAAGAGAAAAGAATCGACAGATAAGAAGACCTCGCTGAACGACGTTTTGAGAGAATTTAATGTTTCGGTATGAGAAATAAAAAACTCTAATCCACGATATTACATCTTTTTTATTAAAAATCCTTAAAAAAAGAGGATTGCGATAAAAAAATATTATCTTTGCATTCATAAACAATAGTATCATAGAAATGATTGTCACTTTCGATAAGGAATATTTGGAAAAACTTTATACATCAGGAAAAAGCGATGATAAAAAACACCGCTTTCAACCAGATGTCGTGAAACGATACAGAAAATGTATCGACACACTAAAGCACGTGCCATGTATCGAAGCCTTATATCCGATTCATTCCTTAAACTACGAAGTACTTAAAGGCGATAAGGCTGGTAAATCTTCGATAAGGGTGAACGATAAATACCGTATCGAATTCACAGTGACAGAACAAGGTGCAGAAACTATTGTTTATATATGTAATATATTAGAATTGTCAAACCATTATAAATAAATATCGTCATGATAACTGTCAAAGGAATTGACCCAAAAATGATTGCAAACAATCTTGAACCTTTTGAACCGACACATCCTGGAGAACTGCTGAAAGATGAGTTGGAATATCGCGGCATTTCACAGAAAAAATTTGCCGAGCAGATAGGTATTCCGTACAAGAACCTGAACGATATACTGAACTGTCGCCGACCGATAACGGCTAACACCGCCTTGCTCATTGAAGCTGCTTTGGGAATTTCAGCTAGTATATTCACCTCAATGCAAATGGATTACAATATGCAGATTGCAAAACAGGATAAATCTTTTGCAGAAAGACTTTCTAAAATCAGACAAATTGCAGCTGTATTATGAAAACTGTTAAGGCAAACCTCGGTTCTGCCGTGATTTTCAATTGAGATAAATAAAAAAAGAGTCGAAATTCGACTCTTTTTTTTACGGGTGGAAGATGGGACTCGAACCCACGACCCACGGAACCACAATCCGGTACTCTAACCAACTGAGCTACATCCACCGTCTGAATTCGAGTGCAAATATACAACTTTTTTCTTTCAAAAATTAAGTCCAACAAGATTTTTTTTTATTTTTGTTTTTTAATTCAAAACAAGATGAAAGACAATAAGATATTATCTCCTAACCAAATCGCAATAGCACGTTTTAAGAAAAACGTCACCGGAATGATATCTCTGATTTTTATCATCTTATGCGGATTAATAGCACTGTTTGCCTATTTTATCATTCCTGATAAAACACCATACGCCAACACTCAGATTCTCGAAATAAGCACCCAGAAACCAGGTTTTGAAGTCGATATGCTTCTAGTGCCAAAACAAAATATGGTCGATAACAAAGGATTTCTCTCACAGATGATGAATGGAAAGCCTTCTCCCTATCGACAAATTCCCTTCGACTCTTTAAAAATCGACAAGGAAAAAACGACGGTGTTTATCTTTAATCCCGACGCTAATTCTACACCCAACGAGGAAATCATTTCTAACAAAGATTTATGTTCTGAGATAAGTTTCGCTAACGACGAAGAAGCAACACATTATATATATAGCAATTGCGTCAGACATAGAAAATTTATTCTCGGCACCGACCAATTCGGAAGAGATTTCTTAAGCCGGTTGCTGCTTGGAACAAGAATCAGTTTTTCGGTAGGTTTCATAGCCGTCTTCATGAGTATATTAATAGGTATAATAGTAGGCAGCCTCGGCGGTTTCTTCAGAGGATGGGTCGATGATGTGATGCTTTGGCTGATAAACGTCGTCTGGTCGATTCCCACATTATTGATAGTCATCGCCATCACCTTCGTTTTAGGTAAAGGTGTCGTTCAGGTTTTCATCGCAGTAGGCTTGACGATGTGGGTCGAGGTTGCTCGTGTGACTCGTGGACAAATTTTATCGGTGAGAGAGATGACATACGTTGAAGCAGGAAGAGCGTTAGGATTCAGCAATTTCAGAATAATTTCACGTCATGTGATTCCAAATATCATAAATCCTATCATAGTTATTTCTGCCGCCAACTTCGCCTCAGCGATTTTACTTGAAGCAGGACTCAGTTTCCTAGGCATCGGCGTTCAGCCACCCATGCCGTCGTGGGGAAGTATGATAAAGGAAAACTACGCTTATATCATCTTAAACGACGCCTATCTCGCAATACTTCCAGGTATCGCCATAATGCTTTTGGTATTGGCATTCATGCTCTTCGGCAACGCCTTACGCGACGCCTTGGACGTAAAGAAATAATCACTTAATCACTGACGTCTTCTGTTTTTATAATTTCCATAGTCAGCCGACCAACAAGCATCGTACTTGTCTTCATCACATTTTCCCTTGATAAAATTAAATTTCAGCGAGACAAAGAAATCCATTCCATTCACGTTACCAAAGCCAAGATATGACGCCAAGTTCTGTGTTCCTATGGTTATAAATCCAATCCTTGCCGTAGCTCCTACCATGAAATGTTTGTAGTCGCGCAGAGTCAATGGAATGCTTAGGTCGAAATAATTGGATTCAAAACGAGGTTCCAGCAAAAGCTGTGGTGCTGCTTTCACCGAATACTTAAACAAACTTATAGGCTGAATGAAAGTAGCATTGACATAAACATGATTAACAATATTATAATCGAACTGAAGTCGCAAAGTTGTTGGGAGTCCTACCTTGAAAGCATTGCCGATGAGAGAAGCCGTGGTGTCGCCATCATAATAAATATCGCTAAGGAAATTTATAATATCGCTGAAAGAACCTACGTTATCAAAAATTGCCTTGTCGAAATCAACAGGGCTATCGCTGACGAATCTGTTGTCAACAGCATTATCTTTAAAATTTATAAAGCCCAAGTCCATTAGAGATATCGCAAGTCTCCATCTGTAATCGACTCTTGGCATCATGCAGGCTGAGATAAGTCGAGGATTATTATAAGAGATTCCTTTCTTATGAGTGAACGAAAAGCCCAAATCGAGAGCTATACCGTTTCCTCTCACCAAAGACTTGTCAAACAATAACACAGAGTCAAAGGGCGCGTCATAGTCCAAAGGCAGAGAATAAGCTATATAGGAATCTATATTATTCACCACTATAGTATCTTCGTGGACAACCTCATAATCAAGATTATCGATATTTGCCACAGCAGCCGAATAACCCATAAGATATTTCACGCTGGCACCTATATCAATTCTGTTAAGATAGCGGTCGTAAACCTTTCTCGAATACGACATTGCGAGTTCAACCCATTCCATAGTAGCTATTTCCGCGTCGGACGACTGATAATGACCTAACAGGGAATCATTATCCTTTAAACCCAAAGCACACATCTCCGGAATCTCATAGGGAATGTTTGTCCCACTGGTATAGACTCTTCCGTTCAAAGAGAATCCTATTGTCTGTTTTTCATCAAGACTATAAATAAAACTCAGCAAGTTTACATCTAGGGACTCGTAAATACTATTATACTTACTATTAGGATTGTCGTAAATCATAAAGTTAAGAGTGTCACCACTATTTAACGGATGTTCATATTCCGGTATCGGATGTTCTTCAGTGAATAAAAACTTTGACAAGTCACTACCTTTTAAATATATGAAGTCATTGAAAAACGAGAGTCCTGTTGCTGCTATAGAAAAATCGGAATAGAGATATGAAGTTGACATCAAGGCAGGATTCATTGAAAGCGAGCGGGAGCCTGCGTAATTACCCTGCGTTCCTATGAGCGACTGCGAGAACAAACAAGTTGTAAAGGAGAATAAAAAAAGTATCAGAAAAAATCTACGTATAACAGCCATATTAGTTGAAAAAAAAGTCTATGCAAATGTAGTAAAATATTTCGTTTTTTTATTTTAAAAATTGGTAGAGAGTTTGAAAAAAAATTGTATCTTTGCACCTCCTAACGATTCAGGCGGATGTGGCGTAATTGGTAGCCGCGTCAGACTTAGGATCTGATGCCGAGAGGCGTGGGGGTTCGAGTCCCTTCATCCGCACTACAAAAAAATAATTTATATCAAATGAACACTACACAGACATCAAAAGGCGAACTTCTCGCCGGTATTCAAGTGACTATAGTTAAGGCTGATTATGAAGCAGAAGTAAAGAAGGCTTTGAATGATTATCAACGTAAAGCTGCAATGCCAGGTTTCCGTCAAGGTAAAGTTCCTTTCAGCATGATTAAGAAAATGTACGGTCAGGCTGTCCTTTTGGAAAAGATAAATCAAAAAGTCTCAGAAGCTCTCAACAATCATATCATCGAAAATAAATTAGACGTTATCGGTTATCCTCTTCCAGATATGGAACAATCACAACCTAACGACCTCGATAACCAAGAAGAATTGAACTTCTTCTTCGAAGCAGCTCTCAAACCAGAAATCAACGTTAACCTTAAAGACCATAAAGTAAACGATTTCAATATCAAGGCTTCTCAAGAAGAAATCGACAGAACAATAAAAAGCATCCAAGAAAATAATAAAGTCGAAGATAAAGAACCTGAACTCAACGAAGAACTCTTCGATAAGATTTTCCCTGGTCAAGAAGTGAAAGACATAGAAACATTCCGCAGCAAAGTAGCTGTCGAAATGGAAAAACAATATGTTCTCGAAGCAGAAAGAATGTTCTATAACAAAGCTGTCGATCAATTGGTTGAAGAAGTTAAATTCAATTTGCCTGACACATTCCTCAAACGCTGGATCGTTGAAAACAGCGAAGGCAAAATCAG
The DNA here is from genome assembly GCA_017466405.1 of Bacteroidales bacterium. Taxonomy (GTDB): domain Bacteria; phylum Bacteroidota; class Bacteroidia; order Bacteroidales; family F082; genus Limimorpha. The sequence continues at coordinate 2,798 of JAFTUF010000044.1, read as the reverse complement.
CGCTGAAGAAGTCGAAAAGAACTACGATAACGCTTACGTGAAGTCTCTCAGATGGCAACTCATCGAGGAAGTTCTCGTAAAACAAAATCCAGAATTAGTTCTTAAAGAAGAAGAAGTCCGCGACTTCGTAAGAAGCACATACTTCGGTCACATGGACGTAACAACTTTGGACGAAGAAACAAAGAAACGTTTAGACGACATCGTTGACGTCATCCTCAAAAACGACGACCAACGTCAAAATATCAACAATCAGTTAGCTGACAAAAAATTGACAGCTTACTTGAAAGAAAATATGACTGTTACTGTTGTCGATACAGACTACGACGGTTTTGTAAAATCATTCATGCCAGAAGTTGAAGTAGCTGAAGAAGCAAAACCTAAAAAGACTAGAGCTAAAAAAGCTGAGAAAACAGAAGAAACAGCTGAATAATTATATCTGAGATTTAATGGTTAAGGTTTAAGGATTAAGGTTGATACTAATCAGCTTTAAGCTTTAAACCTTAAACTTTAAACTGACGATAGAACAAAATACACATCAATTAAGTTTATATAAAAAATATAAAACAACAATGAACAACGAATTCTATAAATACGCCACAAAACATTGCGGTATCAATAGTTTGGTATTAGAAAAATACACATCTACAGTAACGAATTATATCTCCCCTACTATCATCGAAGAACGTCAGCTTAACGTAGCTCAGATGGACGTTTTCTCACGTCTTATGATGGACCGCATCATCTTCTTGGGCGACGAAATCAACGACTATGTAGCTAACATCATTCAAGCTCAGTTACTTTTCTTAGAGTCGTCAGATCCTAAGAGAGACATACAGATTTATGTCAACTCTCCTGGCGGTTCAGTTTATGCAGGTTTGGGAATATACGACACTATGCAATTCATCAGCCCTGACGTAGCAACAATCTGTACAGGTATCGCTGCATCAATGGCTGCTGTCTTGTTGTGCGCCGGAGCTAAAGGCAAACGTTCTGCATTAAAACACTCACGCATCATGATTCACCAACCAATGGGAGGTATGCAAGGACAAGCCTCCGACATCGAAATCACAGCACGTGAGATATTGAAACTCAAGAAAGAACTTTACGACATCATAGCAACACATTCAGGACAAGAATTCGATAAGGTATGGGCTGACTCCGACCGCGACTATTGGATGACATCTCAAGAAGCCAAAGACTATGGCATGATTGACGAAGTCCTTATTAAGAAAGTGTAAAGTCTAAAGATTAAAGACTAAAGTGTACAGTTTATAAATTATAATTTTAAACTATACACTTTTTTGATAATTTACAATTGACGTACGGACACATAATGTGTCCACGTTAAAATATATGAATAATAGTATGGCAAAAAAACAAGAAAACTTCTGCTCATTTTGTGGAAAAAGCGATAAGGAAGCTGCATTGCTTCTCTCCGGAATGTATGGTTTCATCTGCGACGAATGTATCGAGAGAGGTCATATCGTAGTGCAGGAAGAATTGAAACACCTCAAGAAAGCCAACACTCCAGATTTCAAATTATTGAAACCTATTGAGATAAAATCGTTTTTAGACCAATATGTTATCGGTCAGGATGAAGCGAAGAAGATTCTTGCTGTAGCTGTCTATAATCACTACAAGCGTATCAACCAAGAGCAGACCGCCGACGAGGTCGAGATTGAAAAGTCTAATATCATTCTGGTCGGAGAGACTGGTACAGGTAAGACGCTCCTCGCCCGTTCCATCGCCAAGATGTTAAACGTGCCTTTTGCCATCGCCGACGCCACCGTCTTGACAGAAGCAGGTTATGTTGGTGAAGACGTTGAGAATATCTTAGTCAAGTTATTACAAGCTGCCGACTACGACGTAGCTGCTGCTGAGAGAGGAATAGTCTTCATCGACGAGATTGACAAGATAGCACGTAAGAGCGACAACCCGAGCATCACCCGCGACGTCTCTGGCGAAGGCGTACAACAAGCCATGCTGAAACTCCTCGAAGGAACAGTTGTAAATGTTCCACCACAAGGAGGACGTAAGCATCCTGAACAAAAGATGATTCAGGTCAATACAAAGAACATACTCTTCATAGCAGGTGGCGCCTTCGACGGAATTGATAAGATCATCGCCAACAGAGTGGGAAGCAACGCAATAGGTTATGGCAATGACAATAAGAAACAGATCGACAAAGACAATCTGTTGCAATACGTCTCCCCTGCCGACATCAAGAAATTCGGTCTCATCCCTGAGATAGTTGGTCGTTTCCCAATATTGACCTTCCTCAACCCATTAGACAGAGACACCTTGAAACGCATTATCAAAGAACCTAAGAACGCTCTTCTGAAACAGTTTACCAAATTGTTCGAGATGGACGAGATTAAATTAGAGATGAAAGAAGAAGTCTTAGATTTCATCGTCGATAAGAGCATTGAGTTCAAACTTGGAGCTCGTGGTTTGAGAGCCATCATGGAAGCTATCCTAAACGATGCTATGTATGAGATGCCATCGAGCAATAAGAAAAAACTCACCGTCGATCGTAAATACGCAGAGGGAAAAGTTACTAAGATACTGAGTTGCTAAGTCACTGAGTCACCAAGTCTCCGAGTTTGAGACGCATCAATTACATAATATTTATTTTATTGGTGTAATTGGTACGTCTCTGACCCGTCCTAAAATATGTTTACAAAATTAATAATAAATTTAATACTGCAATAATTTTTTGATAGGTTAAAAATTAGGTTCGGTAAATTCGTACCTTTGTGGTATCGGATGGAAACGGAAACAGGCTCTGCTGAGGAGCA
>JAFTUF010000003.1 GCA_017466405.1 Bacteroidales bacterium | reverse complement strand
TTCTTTTTCTTCTTTACGTACATGTTACAAAAATAGTAAAAAAAACACTTGCGTACCCCAAAATAGGGTGCGCAAAAGAGTTAAAACGCTGTTTATCTACAACTTATATTTTTACTAAAAATAGAGTGACGAAGTCAGGAAATAGACAAGCAAATATACAAACAAAAAACGTAAGTTGTTGTGAAATAGACAAGTAAATTTCGTACTAAAACAAGCAAAAAAAGAGCGTACAAGTAAATTCTACTCATACGCTCTCTTTGATTTTCAATGGTTTACAAGCTTATAAACCATTATTTTTTCTTAATATTCATCCTCGTGGAAAAAGAAGTCGTCTTTTGTTGGATAGTCTGGCCAAATATCTTCTATTCTTTCATATATTTCACCTTCGTCTTCTATCTCTGTCAGATTTTCTATAACTTCTTGCTGTAATCCAACTCTGATTGCCCATTCCAACAATTCATCCTTTGTTGCTGGCCATGGAGCGTCTTCCATCTTTGATGCTAATTCTAATGTCCAATACATGTGTTTTATGGTTTTAAAATTCGGGCGCAAAAATACTATTTAAATATCAATTATCAAGTGTTTTTTGCAATTATTTTTCAAAAAAATTATTTCGTTGGTTTCCAAGGCTTTTCGGCATTACCGCTTCTCTTCATCAGAAGGCGCGACAAGATGAAAAAATAGTCGGAAAGGCGGTTGACAAATCGTCTGATTTTTTCGTCAACCTCATATTCTCTGCCCATTCGCACAAGGTTGCGTTCCGCTCTGCGGCATACTGTCCGGCATACATGACACCTCGACGACAACATATCTCCTCCAGGGATGACAAGACTCTTCAAAGGCTCCAATTGCGCATTAATAGCGTCAATTTCTCCCTCTAAAAACAAAACATCGTCCTCTGTCAGCTGTGGAATGTATTTGGAAACGTTGGTATCTTCAGGTTCTAATGCCAGACATGACTCCAATACGAGCAAACAATTCTGTATTCTATCCATAACCTCAATCTCGTGCTGTTCCATTCCTTCCGAATCGCTCAACACCGCAACGAATGCGCTCAGCTCATCGAAACTGCCGTATGTTTCAAGACGAATATCGTCTTTGCCAACACGTGTTCCTCCTATCAATGAGGTGGTTCCTTTATCTCCTGTTTTAGTGTATATTTTCATTTTAGTTTATAGTTTATAGTTAATAGTTTATAGTAGTTTTAAAGTTGAAAGTTATTTAGTTTTAAGTTTATTCAACAATCTTAATTCAAGGTTCTAAAATTTTAAAAGAAAATGTTGTTTTTCTTTTCTTTTCATTTTAAATATCAATCCAAAATGATAACAATCTATGCTTAATGTTGTTTCATCGTCATTTATCATATCGTTCCATTCCTTCTCATTTTCTTTTGAATTATGTATGTCGTATTTTACCACGACATTATCATCTTCAAAGAAAACATCTTTTTTCGACAACAAGAAAGAATTAAGATTATCATTCAATTTCTCTTTCCAATTTTCACGATTCATCTTATCCAAGACTTCTACATAAAAATCATAAACGAAAGGTGAATGCAGTCTGAACTTTCCCTGCGACTTCAAACGATATTTGAGATAGGAGGCTAGCATTGACTCTGACTCTGACTTTGACTATTGACTTTGACATTGACATTGACTGTTGACATTGACATTGACACTGACTTTGAACTTTAAGTTTATAGGATTCTACGTTCAAGCAATGTCAATGTCAGTGTTAATGTCAGCGTCCAAATTTATTTAACGTTTTCCACCGATTTTATCTCAGGAAGAATACTCTTGATAGTTTTCTCTATACCATTCTTCAATGTTCTAGAACTATGAGGACAATTGCCGCAAGCACCTGTCAGTTTCACCAAGACAACCATATCGTCAGTCAGATCAACGAACTCTACTCCTCCACCGTCAGCGACTAAGTAAGGTCTGATCTGAATGAGTATGTTGTTTATCTTTTTTATCAATTCTTGTTTTTCCATACTATTAAAGCATTTCTATTACCTTATTTGCAAGACTTCTGAAGGCTGCTGTCACAGGAGAGAACTTATTGTGTGAGAACGGAGTTCCGCTGTCGTTAGCTTCAGAAACGTTTTCGTCGATAGGAATCTGAGCGAGCAAAGGAAGATCCAATTCTTCTGCAAAGGCTTTACCTGTATTTTTTCCGAAGATATAATATTTCTTTTCTGGCATATCTGATGGCGTGAAGTAAGCCATGTTTTCCACGAGACCTAAGATTGGCACATTAACACCTTCATGACGGAACATATTAGCAGCGCGACGTACGTCGGCAAAAGCTACTTTCTGAGGTGTTGTCACTATGATAGAGCCAGAGAGTTTGAAGTTCTGCGCGAGGCAAAGTTGAATATCGCCTGTTCCAGGAGGCATATCGATGACCATATAGTCGAGTTCGCCCCAATCGGTATCTAACAGAAGTTGACTCAAGGCGTTAGATGCCATAGGACCACGCCATATCAAAGGCATATCCTTATCGACGAGATGTCCTATCGACAACATCTTCACGCCGTATTTCTCGATAGGTATCATATATGACTTGCCTTCGTTTTCGTATGCGAGAGGACGTGTCTCTTCATTACCGAACATAACAGGAATTGAAGGACCGTAGATGTCGGCGTCGAGCAATCCAACTCTCATTCCTTGAAGAGCGAGACCAATAGCAAGATTCACTGCCACCGTCGATTTACCTACGCCACCTTTGCCTGAAGCTACAGCAATAATATGTTTTACTTTTGACAAGGAATTTTCTTGAGAAGCAGCGATAATGTCAATCTCTATATCGCCGAATTCAGCTTTTAACATCTGTGTCGCGGTGTCGATGAGAATTTGGTTTTTCTCATCTTCTAACTTCTCAAATAAAAGACGAAAACGAATCAGGTTTTCTTCTAACTGAATATCGTCAACCATTTTTAAATTGATGATATTGTCGCCTTTAGGGAAATAAACAACTTCCTTCAAGACCTCAACAACTTTTAATTTTGATGGTATCATATCTATGTAAAACTAATTATTTGTCACAAAAAAAATCTTCTGTTGCCTTATTGAAACCTTCTGGGTCATCGACGTGAATCCAATGTCCCGACTCTTCTAAGGTAACCATTTGATAATTCGGGAAATGATGTTTCATAAATTCATAGTCCTTCTCTAAAATATAATCTGACTTGCCACCTCTGACGAACAAAGTCGGTCCGTCGTAATGATATTTCTGGTCGAAGCCTTTACCAATCTCTGCGATGTTTCTTGCTATTCCGTCGAGATAAGGTTTCCATCTGTAACCGTTTTCATGGCTGTACGACAAGTTTTTCATCAAGAAGAGAAGAAGGCGTCTCTCATAATTTTCTTTTGCAAGTTCTGCTTCCACATCGGAGCGATGTTGAGCTTTCTTAAGGTCGATCTTCGACATCGCAGCTATGAATCCAACATGTTCCATCGGATGATCGAAAGCACGCGGACTGATGTCTAAGACTTCCAACTTCTCTACCATATCGGGATAGTCGAACGCTAAACGCATCGCTATCTTTCCGCCCATGCTATGACCTAAGAGATAACATTTGCTTATGTTCTCTTCGTCAATCATCTGTTTTATATCGGCTGCTAAAACATCGTAGTTGAAGACATCGGAATGTGGCGACTGTCCGTGATTTCTCACGTCAGGAACCAAGACATAATATCCGAGTTCTGCAAAGCGTTTTCCAAAAAAATCCCAGTTTTCCGAAACTCCCAACAAACCGAAAATCACAACTATAGGTTTATTCTTGGGATCGCCATACTTTCTGTAAAATAATTGCATATTTCTGAATTATTTAAAAATTTACAATGTACAATCTAAGGCGTAAATCTTGATTGTACATTGTAAAAATCTTTTTGGCAAAGATAACATTTTTTCCTGATTATTTGATATGGTATCAAAATAATCAATGAAAGATTATTATCCTTTAACTACATATTTTATTACAACGTTACCACTCTCAGTCGTAACCTTCAAGATATAAACTCCATTAGTAAGGAATCTCACATCTATTTGATTACTATGGTAATGGTCTTCGTTATGGTAAACCTTCAAGCCGTTCACGTCGTAGAGTGTAACCATATTGATAAGTTCATCGCTCGAGATATTGAGAACATCACTTACCAATGTAGGATAAACATTGACGACATTTTCGGAATCAGACTCACTGCTGTTAAGTTGAATGATATATGGATTTTCCAAAGAACCCAACACCAAATCTTCACCAAAAACGAGTTTATTACCGATTTCGTAAGTATAACCATCAATGATAACATTGATAGAAAGACTATCGGCAGAAGTGTCGCCATATATTGTCAAGAAGTGTTTGTCATCGACAATGCTTTGTTTTGAAATACCTCTGAGCGCATTATTAGCATACACTTCAATAGCAGCGTTTTCCACAATGTCATCGCCATCTTTAACTATGGCTATGACATTCATGCTATTCTGATATTCATTTGCCCAGGAATACACAGATGGGACATCATTTCTGACACCAGCCGACTTTGAAGCAGAAGGATAGGTAAATTTTTTAGTCTGCGTATCATTTGACCTATATATATATCCCATACCAGGACGCATAGCGGTAAGAGAGCCAGACCACTCATAACCGTCGTATAAAGCGAACTCGTCGCGGTTCTTAATCAAGTCGCCGTTAACAGGATTTACATTGGATAGAGCATCAGCGACCGACATAACTTGATTCGGAGTATAGCCTATCCAATTCCATCTCATGTTAATAGTAATTGTATCTTCACTTGGTTCTATTCTCTCACCAACAATATCAAGAACATTAGCATCTGTAGTCCTAACCTTATACATCACCGAATGGTCAATAGTTAACAAGTTGCCGTGCCATTCATGACTGTCGGTATTGATATATGCGAAAGCATTCTTCGACTTGATATACAACATATCTTCTGCAATATTTTCCATCATAGTCGATACCGAGTCTTCATTAGGTCTGACATTTACAGAAATCCACGACCATCCATTTGCGAGATTAATAGATTGCTGGACGTCATTGGCAGGAGACAGAACGACAGGATCGTTGAAATTTCCAACAATGAATCCCGTATTAAAATCAATTGTGTCAGACACTTGGAGAGTTGGATACAACATGCCTGTCGAAGCATCGTATGCCTTAAATCTAACATCAGCATTTCCCTTAATAATATCGTTCATCTTGATATAAATAGTCATCATTAAATAATAAGCGTCATAGTTTACATTATAAGTAGGACTTGCCACGCCTATGCATGTATTTCCGTCAAACACCGCCACGATGTCATCTGTATCTTCGCTGATACGTCCATCTATTTCAAGTTGAGCTATCATGTTGATGGAAGACAGGAATTCATCAGGGTTGACGTTCCAGTCTGGTCTTTCACCTTCACAAACTAAGTTTATCACCAGAGGTTCTTGGATGGCGTTATTTCCTGTCAGATACACGACCGATTCATAACGACCTATAGGTGTCGCTGCTGAAACGGTGAAGTTTATTGTCGCCTCCGAGAGAGGAGCCAACTCGCCAGATTCTATATCTGTTTCGAGCCAGTCAGGGAGATTCTGGATGTTCCAATATTCTGTATTGCCCGATGTGTTGCTAATCTTCACAGAGAAATATTCCTCATCACCGCTTTGTTTACGTATGTTGATGTCCGACTCTTTCCACTTCAGCTGATTTTGCGAGACGTAAGCCGACCATGTAACAGGACTCATCATATTATCATTCTCGTCTCTTATCTCAGAAACGCTGAATATCAGAGTGCATCCTTCTGTCTTATATTTATCTTCATCAATATTGATGAGTAATTTACGTTCGGAGGCCACGAAAGAAATATCGACATTATCATACACAGGAGCGACCTTTAAAGGAGGTGTCATTTCTGTCCATTGAGGCGTTACCTCTGTCGTAGTTTGCGTTGTACCTGTCGTTGTCACTTCATAAACGACGAGCGTTGCATTTTCCACTGCTTCATTTTCGCTCTGGTCGCTCAATGTAGATTCATAGACAGTCTGGTTATATTCATCAACGCTCATCTCTTCCATCGGATAATAAGCCATCAGTCCTGGTTCGTCGGCAGAAACTCTCGAATACATGTTGTTACGTATGTAGTCGGCGGTATAAGTTCCTTTCCAATATCTTATCTCATCGAATGCACCTCCAAAGAACTGACCGTACATACCATCGTAATTTGCACCAAATATCAATTGAGCTGATTGTATGGCTGGAAATTCATCGGCAGAAATCTGAATGACATTTTCACCATCAATATAGAGAATTGCAGAACCGCTATTTGCTTTCAAGACATTCAATGCTATATGATGCCAATTGTTATCGAGGAAGTTATCATGTGTATTGCTATAAGTTTCGTAAGATGTTTCAATTTCAATATTACCGTTTTCATTTAAACGAATATCGAGAATATCAGTGTCGTTATGCATTGACATGAGAGATTTCGCGCCGTTATCTTCACCGCCTTTAAACCATAATTCGATGAGATAGTTGTCATCGTTGTTTGTTGGACAGTGAGCCACATTCATCGTCACATAATTATTATCGTCGAGCACGAGGGCATCGTTTTCGTTTGCCAGATACCATGAATTTGTTCCAGAGATAACAAGGTGACGGTTTCTTACACAATCTTTTCCCGATGTTCCATGACCTTCGTTAAGTTTCCAATATCCGATAAGTCCTGTTGTATAAGGCGACTTAGTTGTATAAATCTCACTCAATGCTTCATTGGAGCTACGAGCATAGTTCCAAAGTGTGAGTTCATGTATCGCTGCATTCAAGTCCTCTCCCAGAGTCAACGTTCCATTTCCTGTGTAAAGAGTAATTTGCTCATCAACAAACAAGTCTAGAACGAATTCGTCGTAGGCACATACAGCCGACAATCTTGCATAATCATTTTCTTGATTGACAGCAAACGACAGATACATCCATTTATCTTTAGGTATTGTAACCAACGACTTAACAGAAGCATCATTTATCGTGATAGTAACATATCCATCATTATCGACACCTGCCACAAAACTATTGTCAGAAGTTCCATGTCTGAAGATAGTACCGTTTGATGAATATTTCATCCACATCTCTACAGAGAAGGAACGAGAGTTAAGGTCGATTGTAGATTCTGTTCTAGCAGGTTCCGCATCTTTAAGAGCAGCATAAGCAACATTGTGAGCGACTTCGCTTTCATTCAAGATTCCTTTCACAAAGATGTTATCGACTTCAGTAATCTCACCGCTTTTTATATTTTCGTTAAAGAGTATTGACACCTCATCGCCGGCACTGAGTATTCCGTCGGCAGGATTAGGATTAGCGATAAGAGCAGGTAATTTCAAGTCTTTAGTTATCAGAATCTCTTCACTTTCGTTATTTATTGTCTCTGCTCCATATTCGCATATTGTCACGGCACGAACCAAATAATTCTGATCGGAGAGATTTGTCAACGGATTGGTATATATTATCTCGCTGTTATCGAGAAATTCAACATCTTGAGTGACCTCATCATGATTCTTGACGTACGATTTCAATGTAGTCCAATTATTATCGTGTTCGCCTTTGATTTGGATGTTAATACCTTTAAGACTTCTATAGTTCAAATCATAACCATCCACTTTCACGACAAGGTTGGGACTATTGATATTAAGCACTCTGTTATCGATATGAATTTCAATAGGTGAGCAGCTTGGCACGAAGTGAGCGCTAAGTCTGAGAGTGTCGGCGATAGCACCATATACACTTGTAGGGTCGTTCTGACATTCTGAGCTCAGCACAATCTTTATATCTTCATAATCTGTGATACTTTCGTCGCTTTGTTTGATTGTAATCTGCTTATTCATTACCGAATTTGCAGGAATCATAATAGGACGGTCGACGGCTGTAATCGCTAATCCATCCATTGCGACGACAGCACCATAAGGATTGCTTTCATCAACGAGTCGGAGCGAATACCACATATCAGTATCTGTCTCGCTCTCATTTCTCAGTTCGACATTGAAAATCGCTGCCGATCCTGAAGGCACATTATTTTGAATATTATTATCGACTATCTTAATACCTGGCATTTCCACTCTCATCGTTGCTTCAGAAAGAATAGTTCCAGGCTGTTCATATTCTGATACGATGGCATCTTCATAAGGACAACTTGTCTGTCCGCCACGTGTACGGAAAATAGCTCCGAAGTTGTCTTCATGGATATCGACAGAAAGAGCGTCGGTATAGTTTCCGTCATGTATGACATAACCTTTAGTATCTACGTTCTCATCAGAATTATCCATAGAAAAATCACCTCCACCACCGAAGCTGATGCCATGTTGTATTTTCAAGCTATGAGCAGTTCCTGCATAGATTCCGAAGTCATGGTCAACAAACAAATCTATTGTAAAGTCGAAATTCCCTATTACATTGTCAATAGTATCAACAGTATAACTACTTTCATAAACAGCCCCACCGTCAACAGATACGTTTTTCGCAATACTGAAGTCTATCGCATTAATCTTTGCTCTTTCATTTTCTCTCAAGATATTTTTCCAGTTATATACCGATTGGTTGTAGAAGTTAACCTGATCTTGAGGTAACAATATTACGGCAGATTCATCATCCATCGAGGCATAATAATTATGGTCATATAAAATATCATAACTCTTGCCTTTGATACGAGTATAGTTGCCTTCAACCATTGTTTCTACATTAGCTTCACTACCCCACACCGAAGCGTCTTTATTTGACGCACCATAATTTACGTTCGTTGTCTCCAAATTGGAGATGTAGTATATTGTATCATTTTTAGGTGTTAGATTTGTCGTTCCTTTAGGCAAGAGGAGTTCGTTACGGAGTTTTATCGTATTAGGAATCAATGTCGATTCAATATAATATTTTGTGTATTTGAAACCCGTTGTAAACTCTTCGCCCACAGTGGTGCAGTCTTCCATATTGAGGACTATCTCATTAGTATTTTTATCGTGATGGAATCCCACCTCGCGAGCATCACCGAAGATAATATTTGTTGAAGAACCGATAAACACGTCACCTTCAGCACCCACGAAATTGACATCGCTTGATGTAGATACTCTTTCCGTTGTAGTCCATGAAGTTGTAAATCTATTGTGAGCATCTAAATCAACTTTCAAATCGACACCTGGCACATGTTCATGAACGTATTTGAATGAGCTGACGATATAGAATCCAGGGGCACCAGCGGCGGTTGTCTTGCCGAGTCCGTTGCCGATATCGAATTTAATATATGTTCCACCCACATAATGACCTCCGAGCTGAGTAGTATTTGTATGAGTTGTTCCTGTTTCCCAATAAGAATATGAGTTAGATCCTGGAGGGTCGCGAAGAATCATCTGAACCTGTTCCGGGCCTGATGTAACGAAGTTATTTCCCGTTGGAAGACTTCCGAGAATGATAGCTTTGAATTCTCCATTTTTATCCCAATCATAGTGTCGGCCATTAACTTCATAGCTCATATTGAGGTTAAGAGTATATGGCTCTATGATATTAGGAGCTCCACCCATAAATCCATACACAGCTTTACCCAGAGAGTCGAGTTCTATTTCATTCTCTGCGAGTTCAACTATCTGACCGTCGGTGCTACCTTGAGTAGAGATAGTGTTTCCAGCAGCAAACTCATTTTCAATTTTGACTCTTGTTCCAGAAAGAGGTACTCTGTTTATTTGAGCTTCTTCCCCATCATAATTGACATATTCCTCGTATGCCAGGATGTCGTAAATGTAAGAACCATACGACTCATAGATAGGATGACCATAATTGTATGTCACCGTATTATTAATTGAATCTATAGAATACACAACGACAGGAGTCTTTGTTCCATCAGCTCCCACGCAATAAGCCGTGTCGATACCAAAGATACCGTTCTCGTGTTCAGTCACTTCAAAAACAGGCTCGCTGCGATGTGTCAGGAACAAGGACGCATTATAGTTAAAACGTCTCTCGTCGTAATACGTCTCCATTTCTTGAGTAACAACAGTATCAACTACGGGAACGCCATCGATATATGTAGTATTATATGTGGTATCATATTCATAATAAACCACCTTAACAGACGCTGTGTCGCAATAATCTAACAATTCATTAGAAGCTTTGATAAATGTCGGCAATTCAGGAAATAAGATTTCGCTATTTGTAAGTATTCTCGCCGAATCGACGTTATATTCTACAGGTGGGAGTTCCACTGCGAACTCGCCTGTCACAGGGTCGGTTAGGATAGTGATGCTTCTCACTGTCTCGTCGGTATTTCCTGCGAAGGCGCGTGAATTTACATATCTAGCGCTGTCTGACACATAATACAATGTATCTGGGTTGGTAATATATCTCACCGCTCCTGCGCTTTCAGTATCTTTTATCACATTCATCTTATATGGAGTCGAGAATGTTATCTTAGCCTGACCTATATTGGCTTTACTGACGCCGCATCCGAGTGGCTTAGCCTGTTCTATCTTACCTCCGCTCACACGACCGGCAAACATCACGGTGGTATTGTCGTAGAATGTTAGGTCCTTGACTTCTCTATCGAAAGTGAACTTGGTTCCAATATTTTCAGAATCTTCAGGATAACGTCCTCCATTTTCAAATGTATGAGCATCACGTTTTATCTCGATATAGTGGTCGCCAATAGGAACGCTTAACAAGAACTCTCCGTTAGCATTAGTTATGACAGGTTTGTTATCTTTAACAGCCATCACACCATCGACATATAAGGTAGCACCTGCCACTGGATATGTGGTATTCTTGTAATAAGCCACGCCACTGACAGGGAAACTCGAGATGTCGCTGAAGTTAACACCGCTGAAATTAAGTGAAGATGACGATACGAAACGGTTATCGGCATTAGGAGAAAATTCGTGGACACCTAAAGTAGGGATGATGTTATAGTTGGTTCCTGTTCCACGGAAAGGTATTCCTCGAATAGTATAGTTTCCGTTTTCATCGGTATATGAATGCAATCCCATCAATGGAGATATGTAATTCTTAATGCCTGAGCCTGTCACGATAATACCATGAAGCGAGTTCGATACGCCATCGGTCTTTGAATAATCGTAGGCTGTCTTTTGATTGTTTATGCCTTCGTCGATAGGATAATATATCCTGAGGTCTTTTTCGGAGCCAGCCAACAAATGATCATAGTTCCTGTTTATATCTTTCGTGCTCAAGAATTTGCTCCATACCCTGATTTCATCAATATAACCCTTATAATAATGAGCTGTAGAGTCTTCCATACAAGCGGCAAAGGCTATTACATTCTTTCCATCGAACTCTCTGAAATGCTCTATCAGACTTTCGTCAATTTTAGACAAGTCAACGACAGACTGTTCAACATCGAATGCGTCAGTCATCATTATTGAATCTGTAACCATTGTCCTATCTTCATCAACGGAAGTGATAACGACTTTTTTCTCGTTATGGTCATACGCCATTGTCAGATGATAGAAACTATTGGCAGCTATTTCAATATCAGTCGGATGATTTTCGTATTTATTTGTGTTGTTATTATAAGTACTGAGGTTCAATTTAAATACGTCTTGGTCTTGTTTCTTTGCTGTAAATCTGAACATATAAGGCACTTGAGCGATGACTGGTTCATCAATGTTTTTGTCAGCGTCATAGACAACGTCAAGATTGACCCAAGACTGCACTGAGAAACTGTTACCAAAAATTGTCTTAGCGGTTTCTGTATCAATACCAGTCAGCACGCCACCGACTTTATTAATATCGAGAGAATAGAATTGTTCGTTGCTATTGTCATCCTCATCGGCTTTTTCCAAAGAAACCTTCACACCTTCTACAGCAGTTCCTGTGCCATAGGTAACGCGTCCCGATATGACACCTGTAGCGAAGCTGAAGCCATCAGAATAATAATTCATTCCACTGTCAGACTCTCCATCGCATGATGTCAGTACTGTCAGTTTATAGTTATAATATTGTCCAGTATTAGTTGTGACGTCGTCATAATTATATACACTTGCGACGCCTTCTGTTTCGTGAATTATTTTCCAGTCGCCAGAGGAATCGGAGTCTAACAATTTACGATAGAGTTTGAATTTAGTTTTATCGCCACCTACCTGATTCACGCTCCAGCTAAGTTTAACATTTCCAGCATAATCACCTTTAGTTGCATAGAATGATGTGACAGAAGTAGTGCCCGTTATCCTAGCTTCTACCTCATTGGAATAGAACGTCTCGTTGTTCAACGCTATCATTTCTATCTTGTAATGATTTATGTCACATGAGGAACCTATATCAGCATCTCTGTAACTATATTTCATCACATTGGAACTTAGGTTATTCTCTTCTTTAAGTTTAATCCATTCTGTATCACTATTTAAACGTCTAAGTACCTTATACGAATAATTGCCAGTGCCGCCCAACGCCTCATGATTCCATGATAAAAGAATATTATCATCTTCGCTGGTACAAGTTAAAGCTATCTCGAAATCCTTTTTGATGATAACCTCTTTAGAAGTAGCACTCAAATCAGAACACACCACGTCTTCCCATCCTGTATGCATAAAGACAACTGTATATGTATATTTTGTATCATAATATGCATCATAATCAACGTATGAGCCAGTTCCGAAATTCATACCGCTGGCAACCGTCACCTCTTCTGTCGTTCCTACTTTCTTTCTGATTATCTTCCATGTACCTGAAGTGGATAGATTGGTGCTGGTATATGTCCACTTAACTTTTATAAATTTATTCCACTTATCGAATTCTGTCGTAACATTATCTGGATAGGTACTACCTTTGAGTGTCGTTGTTTTTTTACTAATAAAACTTACAGTATGTGTTTTCTCTCCAAGGTAATAGTTGTTATTCTCTATAGCCATGATTTCAGTAACATCGTATGTCTTTGTATTACTTGCAACTGATACATTCTGTGAATACGATGTCGATGCATCAGATATAATGTAGTTTGATGTACTGCCATCGACGGACAAAGCCAACTTACGTTGATATCCTTGATACACGCCACTGATATTTGACAGATTTGTGTTACTATATTTCACTTTATAACTATCTCTTGTCACTTCTCCCAATGACTGAAAGACAGAATTATCATCAACACTCGCACTAAAATCGCAACTGTTGTCGTATGGACCGTCGTGATTGTCTCTCCATTTACAACTTACAGTACCTATGATTTTTGTATCTTTATCGATAGGGAATTTAGGAAGAATTCTGATAGTGACACGATAGCAGTATTTGTCATCAAATTCAGTATAAGGATTCCAAAGTTCAACAAAGAAATTCGTTGATGAGTATGTTTTATACGTGTCATTATCATCCCTAATACTTGATGCCCATTCGCTGCTTCCAGTGCAAAGGTCTTCTCCTTCAGTAAAGTTAAACTCGTCGTTATAATTGCTGAAAGTTATCTCCCAAGAGTCCATCCACGAGTTACTCGTGTACCATTCAAACCATCTCATATCAAGTTCTATGTATGGTTTCTCCGGACTTATTTTATTATTCACGACAACACAGTCCCAGTCTTCGGCTTTCGCCAGATTGAAGATAAATAAAACCGCCATACATAGCAGCATTATTCTTTTAGTAAATATTCTCATATTAGTAATTTTAGTTATTATTATTTAGTTATTTAACAATGATTTTTTTGCCATTGGCGATATATATTCCTTGAGGAAGGTTAACAACGCACTCACCCTCGACTTCTTGTTGAAACATACAAACACCCATGATATTATATACAGATACGCTCTGTCTTTTCATTGTTCTAATCAAGATTCCATCGTTAGTAGAAAGAATGTCAACGTCATTTTTGTCTGCTTTAATGTCATTAACAGACACTGGTTTATCAATATTGATGACAAATGGATTCTGTAAACTGCCAACCACGTCATCATTGACAAATACGACCGTTTCATCAGCTAGCACGTCTCTGATGCTGTCGCCGCTTTCATAAACGACCCTGAAATGTAATGGCTCGCCTTCACCTTCACCCTGAATGGTGAGATAGACATAACCGTTGTCGTTAGGTATTGACATCTCCGAGGCACGGCATTCCTCGTTAGAGTCGAAGACTGCAACTTCACAGTTTAGAAGCACATCGTCCCCTTCCATAACTTGAGCTATCATAAGCATATTGCCCTGGTATTGGTTCTCACTGCACGGTTCGTATTTGTTCCTCGACAACAATCCACTGTGCATACTCGATAGTGTTACTAGTAATGATACTGTAACAAAGATTGTAAAAATAGATTTTCTCATTTTGTTGTTATTTTAATTAGTAATTAGTAGTTATGTTTTTATCTTACAAAGATAACATTTTTCTGTTAGATATGAAACATTTTTATTCACTATTATCATTATAAATGTTAACTTTGCATCTATAGTTATCTTCATAAAAAAAGAATAGAATGAGAATCGTTATACAAAGAGTTTCAGAGGCTTCGGTAAGCATTGCCGGAGAAGTCATTTCAAAGATAGGGAAAGGAATGTTGATTTTGTTGGGTATTGAGGACGCCGACAATGAAGAAGATGTGGAGTGGCTTTGCAACAAACTGACAAAGCTTCGTATCTTCTCCGACGAAAACGACGCCATGAACTTAGACATCAACCAGATTGAAGGAGCGTTTTTGGTCGTGAGTCAGTTTACGCTTCATGCCATGACGAAGAAAGGCAACCGCCCGAGTTTCATCAAGGCAGCACGACCAGAGAAAGCGATTCCACTATACGAGACTTTCTTAAAACGACTCGCCACCATCTCGGGACGACCTGTACAATGCGGACAGTTCGGCGCCATGATGGATGTCGCCCTCATCAACGACGGACCAGTGACGATAATTATGGATACTAAAGATAAAGTGTAAAGTTTATAGTTCATAGTTTAGAGTAGTGGAAAAGTTAATAGTTTAATAGTTTATTCTGCTGGTGGTTCATAATATATTTATTGATATTATGATAAACTTTTAACTATAAACTTATTAACTACTATGGACTATAAACTATTAACTATGAACTTTTTTTATTACTTTTGCAGCATGGAAACAAAGAGACAGCAAAAAATATCAAAGCTCCTCATGAAAGAGTTGAGCGAAATCTTTCAAAGAGAAATAAAACCTAAAGGTAACGTAATGATTTCTGTTACAAAAGTCAACGTTACAACCGACATGTCGTATGCTCGCGTATATCTCAGCATCTTCGGTCCTAAGCAAGAAGAAAAGAAAAAAGTCGTTGAGGAAGTCAACGGAATGAAATATGGATTACGCAAAATGTTGGGCGACAGAGTGAGACACCAACTCAGAATAATCCCGGAACTTCAATTCTTCGAAGACGACTCCTTGGATTACATAGAGAACATCGATCATCTGCTTAAAGACTAAAGGCAAAAGACTAATGTCTAAAGGTGATGACAAAAATCCTTTTGACTTTCGACTTTAGACTTTTGACTTCAAACCGTAAATTGTAAATTAAATTGAAACTTCCGGCATTTATAGCGCAACGTTATCTACTCGCGAAGAAAAGCCACAACCTTATTAACATCGTAACATGGATTTCGATAATAAGTGTTTGCGTGGCGACTTTCGCGATGATTTTCGTTTTGTCGGTATTCAACGGTTTCAATGTAGTCATCTCCGATATGATTCATCAGATGTCGCCCGACCTGAATATCAGCGCTGTGAAAGGCAAGACCATAAAACTTGAAGATTTCCCCATAGAAAAAATCAGCGACATCAAAGGAGTGGAGTTTGTCTTTCCGACGATAACGGAAGATGTTCTTTTTAAAAATTCCAACAAACAACAGATTGGTCAAATCAAAGGCGTTCCCAACGACTACAACAAAATCTCTCGTGTGAGAGGAACCATTTTAAACGACTCTACGTTTACTGTCAGCAGCGGCAATGTTAACTTCGGCATTCCTGGCGCCGGCATGGCTTATTATCTGGGAATCAATGTTTATCAGCCTTATTCTTCCATACAAGTTTATGTTCCGAAACGCGGCAACGCGTCATCTTTCAGCCTCGAAAATAGTTTCAGCAGTTCAAAACTTCTAGTCACAAAGGTTTTCACCACTCAGCAGGAAATAGATGAACGCCTCGTGCTCGCCCCCGTAGAATGGCTCTCAGAACTAATGGGCTATCAGGGGCTCGCCACAGACGTAGAGGTGTTTGTGAACGACAACGGACAACAGACAACAGACAACAGACTGTTAAGAAAAATTAAAAAAGAAATTAAAAATATTCTCGGTGACGACTTTAAAGTCCAGGACCAATACGAACAGCAAGAGACTTTATATAAGATGATGCGTTCCGAAAAACTCGCTGTCTATCTCATACTTACGTTTATCTTGATAATGGCGACCTTCAACGTGATAGGAACTCTCAGCATGCTGATAATCGACAAGAGAAAAGACATCAGCCTGCTCAAAGCTATGGGTGGCGACAATAATTTAGTGAAGAAAATCTTCATCAACGAAGGTCTTTTGATTTCCGTCGTAGGTGGAATATTAGGATTGTTGTTAGGAATAGCAGCGGTTTTGGTGCAACAGCATTTCGGCATCATACGACTTGGCAATGGCGAAGGCAATTATATCATCGAGGCATATCCTGTAGCGCTCGAGCTAGCGGATGTAGCGCTTGTTTTCATAACAATCACAATTATAGGAAGCGTGGCGGCGTTCTTCACCGCTAACAAATCTATCGAGAAAATGGAAGATGTCTCATTGAACGCGAGATAAGGAAAAATCATCTTGGTCCTAAGAATTTATCTCCATTCAAATGAATCATGTGGTCAGGAAATTCAGCAATCCATATTTCAGTTTCCCATGCAAGTTGATCTGAAAACCTTTTATATGTCTTAAAGTCAAGAAATGCAGTTACAAAAATCTTACCTGCCGTAACATCCTTAGTCATAGATGTAATCTCTTGCAAACGTTTAGGATCCATTGGACCAACTGACGTTACAGCCTCTATAAAATATATCCAATCTTTATCTTCCCTATATAAAACCACATCTGGCATTTTATCATGAAGAGTAATTGCAAATCCTAATCCCTCAAGTTGATTTTCAAGTTTTACAAGATCTTTCTGAACAGTATCACCAACATAAAGACATTCTGCGTCTGGAGCAAAACGTGGTGCAAACTCCTCTATTATCGCTTTTTGTAATTGATTATGTTCCCCTTTGCTAAATGTATAATCAATTCCATTGATTTTTACTGGCAATTTACACATCTCTTTTTTTGATGCATAAATATCTATCAAACTTGCATGATTCTGCTTAAAAGTTTCAAATGGCAAATTAGACACATTGATATTGCGTAAAATTTCAACAAACTCTTCAGTCAATCTCCAGCGATAATTTGGACTATTCGTAGCCATTGCGTTATCTTCTACTATAGCTGCCGTTCTAAAATGATGCAATGCCTGCTTCCTAAATGTTTCTCTCGAGTTCTCAGCGTAATTTACATTATAGTGATTATTCGCAAATGATATTATATCATGTATCCTTAACCATTCATTTGTTGTTTCTGCCCATTTGGTCCTTTTCTTGAGACCTCCCATACTTAATATTGTCAACACGCATATATCAGTCTGTTGCTTTTTAGGCAAACCAAGTTTTTCAAGAAGTTCTCTTATCTTTTTTATCTTATCCATCTATCAATAATTTTATCACAATTCTGTTCTGTCAATTCCATTCCTATAAGTTCCAACCCCATTTGATGAATAGAATCTTTAGGAGGAACAGGCATACAATTAATTTCTGTCGAATTAACCTGAGTCGAACCATTCAGAATTCTATAATAAGCATCATATAATGAAGAATTAAGGATAACAAACAATCCATACGCCAACTCTGGATTCTCACATTTTATATAATTAATTTTATTCTGAGTACTGATATATTTATATTGACTGTGGTCACTTTTCAAATAAATACCACATTGCAAACGACGTTTTTCCTCTTTTGACGTAAACCTCTTTACAAAAAGATAATCGGTATTTTCTTGTAAATACCCACTCTTATCCGTAACTATGTATTCCGCTTCACGACCAACAGGCCAAAAGACACGTCCATCTTTTATATGATGTGAATAAAAAATCGGATAAGAACCATCCTCTCTTGTATCCCTCAAAACATCTCTTGTTCGAAAATCAACTATGATACCTGTACGCATACGAAGATTATCTGTTTCCAATGTACTAGTTTGACTATTAACTCTTGATAATATTTCAACATCTTTTTCATTTGTGACAATGAAAACATACTTATTTTGAGATACAACTGTATTATAATCAACACTACAACTTCTCACATCATAAAAATCAGAAGTTTCACTAGATGATATTTCCACACTTTCAGGTTTATTTCGAGTTTTTCTTATCTTGACAATTATAGTTTCCTGCAAAATAGAATCACCATCAAAAACCTTATCCCTGCTCTCAAAAATATGAATGTTGGTTATAACACAATTATTGAATAAAAATTTTCTAAAACGTTCAAAATATGCTCCAGATGTCCACGATCGAGGTACAATATACACCAACTCTTCATTATCCTTTAAATTACGAATCCCCATTGCCCAAAATAGAAAATATAGATTCGGTGATCCATAACAAATTTCAGACATTATCTTAGCTTCTGGTGCTTCCTTGACAAGTTTTTTATAAGGAGGATTACCTATTATCATATCATATTTTTCAACCTGATTTCCAAACAAGTCCATTTCAGAAAATTGCTGTGACAATATGTAATTCTCAATTCTTATATCATATATTACATCAAAACAATTTTTGATATTCTCCATATTTTCAATCAAAGCAGGCAGAACCGAAGCATCATTCTCATAACATACCACTTTGATTTTTCCTTTGTAACCATCTTTACGCAACCTCTCAACCAAAGCAATGGTCAACAAACCAGTACCAGCACCTGCATCCAACAAACTAAGCTCATTCTTAGAATAATCTATCGTAAAAAGAGAAGCCATAAATTCTGCTGTTTTTCTGGAAGTAAAGAATTGACCATATCTCTTACGTTCTTTTTTAGGAACTGATTCTACAAAGGTTCTTGTAACATTATATGCTCTATCAAGGGATTCCATATAAAACGATTACATATACAAATTTCAATTAGCGATTCTGGGACAAATTTAAGATTTATATATTAAATAAAAAAGTTAAAAAATGTTAAAAATTCTCACTTCTCCAACATCTTCGTCAACTCGACAAATTCTTGTACCGACAACTGCTCTGGTCGTTTGTTAAAGATTTCGTTTGCAATGATTTCCTGAGGTATCATACTTCTCAACGAATTTCTCAGTGTCTTTCTTCTTTGATTGAACGACTGCTTCACAACCATCACGAAAGTCTTCTCATCGCAATCTAATTGAGTTACATTATTACGACGCATTTTTATCACAGCCGACTTCACTTTTGGAGGAGGATTGAAGACATTCTCATGCACAGTAAACAGATATTCAATATCATACCAAGCTTGTAACAAAACGCTCAATATCCCGTAAGTCTTGCTTCCTGGTCCGGCAGCGATACGCTCAGCAACTTCTTTCTGAATCATACCTACGACCTCATCAACCTGGTTTCTATATTTTAAAACCTGAAAGAAAATCTGACTGCTGATGTTATATGGAAAATTACCAATCACGCCAATCTTCTCTGAAGCAAATTTACTAAGATCGGTTTTCAAAAAATCACCATGAACAAGATGGTCGCCCAACTGAGGATAAGCATTCTTGAGATATTCAACAGATTCAGTGTCAATCTCAACCACACGCAGTTTCTCTAAATTATCCTCAATGATATATTGCGTCAAGACTCCCATTCCAGCACCGACTTCTACAATAACATTAACGTCAGCCGACATAGCATCGACAATCTTTCGTGCAATGTTCAAATCAGTTAAAAAATGCTGACCCAAAGCCTTCTTAGGTCTTACCAAATTATTATATGATTGATTCTGTTCCATATTTATTTTCAATTTTATCGAGACGTATCAATGTGTATTTGTTTTTAAGGTATCATTGATGCGTCTCTACAATTTTCAACTTTCAATTTCCAATTCTCAACTTTCAATTCTCCCTCAGTCTGCGATAAGCATTACGTGCTTGCGCCACATAGACGCTCGCTGTATATTCATCGATGAGTTTCGCGTAACACTCCATCGCTGCTTCTTTATTGTTTAAATATTTTTCCAATAATATTGCATTTTCCAATAATGCCTTATCAGCGATATAACTATCTGAATATCCCTGATATACTCTTTTATAAAGACTGTCAGCAAGTTGATACTCGTCTCTATCTAAAGCAATCTGTGCCTTACGTATCAAGAGATATGGCATACTCACCTCGTTAGGATTATAGATATTTATCGAATCGAGCATCTTCTCTGCCAGTTCGTATTTCTTCTGGTACATATAAAAATCTGCTTTGGCAAGACGCTGCAATGCGATAGTGTCGTATTCTAAATTATCAGAGATGAGCAGCGACAACGACATAGCATCGTTGGCAATAAGTTTCGACGTCGCTGATTTTAAAATATTTAAGACAGCCAACGACCAATCGAACTCACCTATAAAATAACGCAGTTGAGCATTCTTAAAACGCGCCTCATGTCCTATCGGCTCCTCTTTCATCGACTTGTCAACCTGACTATATAATAAGGTGGCTTCCCAGACTTCGTCCTTATAAAGATAAATATCAGCAAGCAACATCTTCAGCTTCGACTTGTTGTATCTATTGATATTTATATCCAAATTATCATTCAATAATTCAATAGCAGTTTCTATCTCATTAAGCTTAAATGTCAAAATCTCAGCACGTATTATTAATAAAGGTATTGTCTTATCTGATATTCCAAGTTCATTACATTCATTCATAATACGTTGCTCGAAAGATTCGTAAAAATCCTTATCATCAACATCAGAGGATTTGATATATTCTACTTCTGTCTTTCCCACTACAGCCTCAGGATAGAAAGCACCTTCCTTAGATTTCTTGATGATATAATCGTAGGCTGCGAGCGCGATGTCGTATTGTTCGTTGTCGCGTGCTATTATAGCGAGATAATTAATGTCATATTCTCTGTCGTTAAATCTTCTATCCAAGGCAATCTCCTGATTAAGAGCTATCTCATAATCTTTCATCTGAAGAGCGAACCACACCAATAATTCTGAAAACAAGACATCGTCGGGTCGTTCCTGTGTCTTTTTCAAAAGAGCCATACGCATATCATCGACGACAGAACCGTCAACATCATATCTCAACATAAACGAAAGTCGCGACTTAATCAATTCGTAGTCATCTGGATCGGTTTCAAGCTGAAGGAGATAATTCTCAGTAGCCTTCTCAAAGTTAAGCATCGACTGATACGCCAAAGCTTTCTCCATGAAAAACTTATGATTCATTGAAGGAATATTAGCTCCTTTATCATAAACCATTATTGCATACTCATCGAAGTCTTTGGAACGCAGCATATTAGCGACCTGCAAATATACGTTCTTATCTTCAGGCAACTCATTGATGAGCTTCTTCAGATATTTCTCGACCTTATCAGAGGAACTGTTTTTTTGATAAACATACGCCAGATTCACCTGAGCCTTCCATTTATTGGTGGAATTATCGTTTCTGATAAAAGACTTCAAATCTTTCTCAGCATCGTCATATCGTTCCAAAAACAACAGACATTCAATATATTGGGAGAAATGATAATAGTATCTGTAATTAATATACAGCTGTTGATATAACTCAGCTGCCTTGTCATATTCCTTATTATTATAAAAAGAACGAGCGAGTTGCTCATCTATCTGACGTTGCGACTGAGCTGACTGATCTTTGTTCACTGCTCTCTTAGGAAGAACCGGTTCCTGTGCTAACAACAAAGAACTCGACATCGACATCAGGGCAATAACAATGAAAAGCAATCGCAAGGTCTTTTTCATCGTATCTTATTGTTTTTCAGTTTCCTTAATAAAATCACTCTGTTTCTGGAAGCGGTCGATGAAATAATCGAGTTGCGCTTCTATAGTATTGACAGCTTTTTCTTCCGAGCTGAGATATTCTTCACGCTGCGTCTCGTCATAAAGACCAGCCTTCAAATCATCTTTAAGGTCGCTGATTTGTGAAGTAGAGTATTTTATGTTTTCAGTTATGTTATCACGTTCGTCTTCATATTGTTGAAGATAAGCGCGAACAAGTTGCATCTCTGGTTTTGGGTTATTCTCGTTTCTCAAAAACTCGTCAAAATCCATACATTGTTCGACGAGCTCGTTGAAAGCTTTTTCTGCTTTAACTTGTTTTTTCTCGATTCTCTCGAGTTGTTTTGTCATCTCATTAATACGCCTCATTGATGGCTCGGTTTCTTTACAAGCCATCAATGAGAACAATATCAATAATATACTTAATTTACTTAATAATTTCAAAGCCTGTATATTTTTGGAGTGCCTTAGGAACTCTGATTCCTTCTTCGCACTGGTTATTTTCCAACAAAGCTGCTACTATACGTGGCAATGCGAGGGCGCTGCCGTTGAGAGTATGAACGAGTCGGATGTTACCGTCTTTATCTTTAAATCTGAGTTTCATTCTGTTAGCCTGGAATGTCTCAAAGTTGGAGACAGAACTTACTTCAAGCCACAACTCTTGAGCTGCTGACCACACTTCGTAGTCGTATGTCATTGCTGATGTGAAGCTCATGTCGCCACCGCAGAGACGTAACACTCTGAAAGGAAGTTCGAGTTTGCGTAACAAGTTAGCGACGTGTTCTTTCATAGCTTCAAGTCTCTCGTAAGAAGTGTCAGGGTGAGCTATTTCAACTATTTCAACTTTATCAAATTGATGTAATCTGTTGAGACCGCGCACTGTCTTGCCCCATGAACCAGCCTCACGACGGAAGCAGTTTGAGTAAGCCACGTTCTTCAAAGGAAGCTGATTCTCTTGAAC
Source organism: Bacteroidales bacterium (assembly GCA_017466405.1). GTDB lineage: Bacteria > Bacteroidota > Bacteroidia > Bacteroidales > F082 > Limimorpha. Next base: position 28,803 of record JAFTUF010000003.1, on the reverse strand, counting down.
TATCTTATCGCGGAAGATATTTGTCACAGGCACCTCTGCTGTTGGGATGAGATACATACCGTCCAATGGCACGGCATACATTTGAGCTTCTTTGTCAGGAAGTTGACCTGTTGCGTAAGCTGATGCTTCGTTGACTAATATTGGAGGTTGGATTTCGTAATAACCTGCTGCGATAGCTTCATCGAGGAAGAAATTGATGAGAGCGCGTTGTAATCTTGCGCCTGCGCCTTTATAGAATGGGAAGCCTGCGCCTGTCACTTTATTGCCGAGTTCGAAGTCGGCGAGTTGATATTTGTTTAAGAGATCCCAGTGAGGAACAGCGTCTTTATGAAGCTGTGGCATCTCGCCTTCTTGACTGACGATGAGGTTGTCGGCAGCTGTCTTTCCGCAAGGCACTTCGAGGTTTGGAGTGTTAGGAATCTCAACGAGTTTGTTTTGCAGTTGAGTCTTTATCTCTTCAGCGCGTTCGGCGAGAGTTTTTGTCAATTCTTTAAGTTCGGTGTTTCTCTTTTTCAGTTCGTTGGCTTCATCGGCTTTGCCTTGTTTGTAAAGCTCGCCAATTTTCTTAGCGAGTGAATTAGCTTCGGCGAGAGCCTCATCGTTTTGTTGTTGTACAGCACGACGTTCATCGTCTAACTGCAGAACTTCATCTAATAATTCAAAGCGAGTAAAGTTTTTAATACTCAATCGTTTGATAACTTCTTCTTTATGTTCTCTGATATATGAAACTACTAACATGGTAAAATATATTTTATATGCAAAGATAGTAAAAAGACAACAGACAACAGACAACAGACAACAGATTTTTTAATTCATAATGAATAATTATGTTTCTGTCCAATCTCCAATTCTCAACGCATGCTGCTACAAAAATAATGATTTCTAAAATTGCATAGTTAAAAAATTAATAATTTTATATCATAATGGAAAAATATTATAATAATTTTCCATTATAACAGAAAAATATTATATCTTTGCAACCATACAAAAGTTACCTATATGATTGACAGAAGACTTCGACAAATAATAGAACAGCGTTTATTTAGAGGAAAGATTATTGTTCTCACAGGTCCAAGACAAGTCGGAAAGACCACATTATTAAAAATGTTAATGTCTGACACCAAAATGAAAGCGTTATTTTGGAATTGCGATGAGCCAGACATTAGGCAACGTCTTTCAAATCCCACTTCAACACAGCTTGGGACTGACATCGCCAATGCCGAACTCATATTTATAGACGAGGCTCAAAGGGTGAAAAATATTGGTTTAACACTAAAACTCATTGTTGACAATTTCCCTGAAAAACAAATTATTGTCACTGGTTCTTCCGCTTTGGAATTATCAGATTCTATAACGGAACCTCTTACAGGAAGAAAATATGAATACAATATGTTTCCGTTTTCTTCAGAAGAGCTAATAGACAATCACGGTAGCACAGAGGAACAGAGATTATTGGAACATCGTATTATCTATGGTTCATATCCTGATGTGGTGAATTTTCCAGGAGAAGAGCGAGAAACGTTAACAAATCTTACCAACAGTTACCTCTACAAAGATATTTTTGCTTTTCAAGATGTTAGAAAGCCCGAGATAATCGAGCAACTTCTTCAAGCATTAGCTTTACAAATAGGAAGTGAGGTTTCATTCAATGAATTAGGCAAGTTACTCGGTCTCAATTCTCAAACTATTCAACGTTATATTGATTTATTAGAGAAATCGTATGTAATCTTTCACTTACGGTCTTTCAGCAAAAACTTACGTAACGAATTAAAGAAAAGCCGTAAAATCTACTTCTATGACAATGGTGTAAGAAATGCAATTTTAGGTGATTTCAAACAACTTAACCTAAGAAATGATACTGGTGCATTATGGGAGAACTATCTTATCAGTGAACGTAAAAAGCACAACACATATAGTTTATTTTATGGCAAAAGTTATTTTTGGAGAACTCAACAACAACAGGAAATTGATTATATAGAGGACATTGATGGAATTTTAAACACTTACGAGTTCAAATGGAGCAACACAAAACATCCAAAACTTACGGATACATTTACCAAAAATTATCCTAAATACACCTATAATGTTATCAATCCTAATAATTATCAACTATTCATAAAAGGAGAACTATAAAAAATCGTCTCAAATCCCAACAAAAAAATCCCGAACTTCAATTGAGATTCGGGATTTTTTATTTCGTTTTATTTGTAACGATTATTCTGTGATTTCAGCTTCTACTGGGATAACTGAAACGTAAGAACGATTGTCTCTTCTTTTACGGAATTCTACGATACCGTCTGTGAGTGCGAAAAGAGTATGGTCTTTACCGCAACCTACGTTTTCACCTGGATTGTGTTTTGTACCACGTTGACGGACGATAATGTTACCAGCGATAACAGCTTGACCACCGAAAACTTTTACGCCCAAACGTTTACTTTGGGATTCACGACCGTTTGATGAACTACCAACACCTTTTTTATGTGCCATAATTAATTAATTTTTGGGTTTGTTATTCAGTGATATTTTCAATGCTGATCTTTGTCAAATCTTGACGATGACCATTTAATGTTTGATAACCTTTTCTTCTTTTCTTTTTGAAAACAAGAACTTTGTCACCTCTGAGATGCTCAACAATCTTAGCATCAACTTTAGCACCTTCGAGGACGGGGGTGCCTACCCTTGTGCTGCCTTCATTTTCGATCAACAACACCTTGTCGAAAGTGATTGTGCCTTCGACTTCACCATTCAAACGATTGCAATAGATTTGATCTCCCTTGCTTACTTTGAATTGTTGCCCTGCGATTTCTACAATTGCGTACATTCTTTAAATTTAAATTGAAATTAATTTCTATTTTTTCGGACTGCAAAAGTACAATTTTTTTCGATACAAATCACAGGTGCGAGAAAAATTATTTTTTAAAACTTTAAACGTTGAACTAAGACCATTGAACCGGTTCTAAAGCCTTAGTTTAAAAGCCAAAAGTTTTTTTCTCTACACCTTATATTATAAAACATATTTTTATTACCTTTGCGAAATTGTAAGACTGACATAATAAAGCAGTCGCTACAGAATATAATGTGCACATTTATTAATACGTACTATGATAGTATTTTTTGAAAACAAACAGCGCAATATCATTGCGATAGAAAGTCAAGAACGTTTAATCTCTAATCCTGAAATCATAGCCAGATTGTCTTGGTTGTTTGGCGAATCGAAACAATTGTTAACCCCAAAAGTTGAAGGTTATTTCTTCGGACCTCGCAAGGAAATGATCACTCCTTGGAGCACCAACGCCGTCGAGATAACACAAAACATGGGCATCAGCGGAATAAGCCGCATCGAGGAGTTCATCCGCGTCGAAGCCGACAACAACAACTTCGACCCTATGCTTCAGGTGAAATATCATAACTTAGACCAACATATCTTCTCCGTCGACCGCAAACCTGAACCTATCAAAAACATCGACGACATTGAGTCGTATAATATCCAAGAAGGTCTCGCCTTAAGCGAAGAAGAAATTTCATATCTCAAAGGCATAAGCGAAAAGATTGGCCGTCCTCTCACCGACAGCGAAGTATATGGTTTCGCTCAAGTGAACTCGGAACACTGCCGTCATAAAATCTTCGGCGGCACTTTCGTCATCGACGGTAAAGAGATGCCCGACGCTCTCTTCGCTCTTATCAAGAAAACATCAAAGGAAAATCCTAACAGATTAGTATCTGCATATAAAGACAACGTTGCTTTTATCTTAGGTCCTAAGGTGGAACAATTCGCTCCTAAGACACAGCATCAAGCCGATTATTTCCAGGTGAAAGACATCGACACTGTCATCTCATTGAAGGCTGAGACTCACAACTTCCCTACTACCGTCGAGCCTTTCAACGGTGCAGCCACAGGTAGCGGCGGCGAAATCAGAGACCGTCTCGCCGGCGGTAAAGGCAGTATCCCTTTGGCAGGAACCGCTGTATATATGACATCATATCCTCGCACCGAAGGCAAACGCGAATGGGAAGAAGGCTTCGAAGAACGCCAATGGTTATACCAGACTCCTGCCGACATCCTCATCAAGGCTTCTAACGGAGCATCCGACTTCGGTAACAAATTCGGTCAGCCTCTCATCAACGGTAGTCTCCTCACCTTCGAACATCAAGAAGAAGGAAAAGAATTCGGCTACGATAAAGTCATCATGCTCGCTGGCGGTATCGGCTTCGCAAGAAAAGATGACAGCATCAAAGAAGACCCAGAACCAGGCGACCTCATCATAGTTTTAGGCGGCGACAACTACCGCATCGGTATGGGCGGCGGCGCAGTATCGAGTGTCGATACAGGACAATATAGCAACGCCATCGAGCTTAACGCTGTTCAACGTGCCAACCCTGAGATGCAGAAACGCGTCGCTAACGTAGTACGTGCCATGACAGAATGCGGCGAGAACCCGATACGTTCTATCCACGACCACGGCGCCGGCGGTCACCTCAACTGCCTCTCCGAACTCATCGACAAGAGCGGCGGCGTCATCAACGTTGGTGAACTCCCAGTCGGCGACCCAACATTATCAGATAAAGAAATAATAGGCAACGAGTCACAAGAGAGAATGGGACTCCTCGTCAAGAAAGAAGATACAGAGATAATCAAACAGACAGCTCTCAGAGAACGCGCTCCTTACTATCAAGTAGGTGAAGCTACCAAGGACGAGCGTCTGCGTTTCATAAGAGAAAATGGCAGCAACGCCATCGACCTCACTCTCTCCGACTTCTTCGGCAGCACTCCTAAGACAGTGCTTTACGACACCGACAAACCTTATCATTTCAACGATATAGATTATAAGAAAGAACAATTCAACCATTATCTCGAACAAGTGCTTCAACTCGAAGCCGTCGCTTGTAAAGATTGGTTGACAAACAAAGTTGACCGTTCTGTTACCGGACGCGTGGCATTACAACAATGCGCAGGTCCAATACAGCTTCCTCTCAATAACTTAGGTATTAGCGCTTTGGACTATCAAGGTGTTAAAGGTATAGGTACAGCTCTCGGTCATTCACCTGTCACAGCACTCGCCGACCCAGCAAAAGGCTCTCGCTTGGCAGTAGCAGAGTCGTTGACAAACATCGTCTGGGCTCCTATAGAAGAAAACCTCAAAGGCGTTTCATTAAGTGCCAACTGGATGTGGCCTGCTAAGAACGAGGGCGAGAACACACGTCTCTACAAAGCCGTCAAGGCTCTCAGCGACTTCTGTATCGCATTAGGCATCAACGTGCCAACAGGTAAAGACTCCTTGTCGATGACACAGAAATATCCTAACGGAGAAAAAGTGATGGCTCCTGGTACAGTGATAGTGACAGCAGTGGGCGAAGTGTCTAACGTACGTCAAGCCGTGAAACCTGTCGTCGCTAATGATAGCGAGTCGGAACTCATATATGTCAACTTCTCAAAAGACGACTTCCAACTCGGAGGCAGCTGCTTGGCACAGGTGTTAGATAAGATTGGCAACAACGTCCCTGACGTAAAAGACACAGAATATTTCAAGAATTGTTTCAACACATTACAAAGTCTCATCGAGCAAGAACTCGTCATTGCAGGTCACGATGTCTCTGCCGGCGGTTTAATTACCACCTTATTAGAAATGACATTCTCCAACTGCGAAGGCGGTCTCGACATCGACTTGTCACAATTCAAGAACAACGACCTTATATCAGTAGCGTTCAGCGAACAACCTGCTGTCGTCTTACAAATCAAAGACAATAAAGCTAAGGAAATCCTCAGCAACAACAATATCGATTTCGTCGTCATAGGTAAGACACAAGACAAACGCGAAATCACTCTTAAGAAAGATGAAGAGTCATACAGCTTAGACATCGACGCATTACGCGACGTATGGTATAAGAGTTCATATCTTTTAGACAAGAGACAAAGCGGTGAAGCCAAAGCAACAGAACGTTTTGAAAACTATAAGAAACAAGACTTACGCTACGACTTCAGCTCAAGCTTCACAGGCAAGGCTGCCGACTTAGGCATCGATATGCACAGAAGAGAACCATCTGGCATCAAGGCTGCTATCATCAGAGAGAAAGGTGTAAACGGCGACCGTGAGATGGCTTACGCCTTATACCTCGCAGGTTTCGATGTCAAAGACATACACACCACCGACTTGACAAGCGGCAGAGAAGACCTCAGCGACGTCAATATGATTGTCTTCGTAGGCGGCTTCTCCAACTCCGACGTATTAGGCTCAGCTAAAGGTTGGGCCGGCGCACTTCTCTACAACCCTAAGGCACGCACTGCTATCGAGAAATTCTACGCACGTAAAGATACACTCAGCTTAGGCGTATGTAACGGATGTCAGCTCATGACGACATTGAAGCTCGTATATCCAGATCACGAAGAACATCCTGTGATGTTACACAACGACTCACATAAGTTTGAATCCAACTTCGTCAATGTCGATGTCAACCACACCAACAGCATCATGTTGTCGTCATTGCAAGGACGTCGTCTCGGCGTATGGATCGCTCACGGCGAAGGCAAGTTCAACTTCCCATATTATAAAGACAAATACAACATCGCCATGAGTTACAGCTTCGACAAGTATCCTGGCAACCCTAACGGCAGCGACTGGAACGTGGCAGCTATCTGCTCCAACGACGGACGCCACCTCGCCATGATGCCTCACATCGAGAGAGCCTTCTTGCCATGGCAATGGCCTTATTATCCAGAAAACAGAAACAACGACGAAGTGGCTCCTTGGATAGAAGCTTTCGTCAACGCATTCAACTGGATTAAAAATAATAAGCAATGAATTAATCTCAGAAATTAGGAATACGAGGTCGAACAGACGTCCCAGCACGTCTGTTCGACCTCGTTCCTCGTTTTATCGAGAAATACGGCTATAAAGACAACCTCTTCGCTGACAAAGTCAACGGACAATGGGTCAAATTGACGCGTCTCTACTCAGCAACTTAGCAACTTAGCAACTTAACTTCACCAACATCTCCTTATATAATTCCTTCTCCGAAATATCGGTGCTGTTATAACCTTTTGCCTTGAGGTCGAATTCACGAAGCACAGCTATACATTCCATACACTTTGTCCACGAGATGTTACGTGCTGCCTCGAAATAGTCGTTGACGAAAAACAGATTCACGCCAAGGACAGTAGCTATGTTATTTTTGCTTTTATCTTTTGAGAAATGAAGTTTCAGAAGTTTGGTATAATAGCCATAGAGAACCGTAATCGTCATGAATATGGGGTTATCTTTTGGATTATCGCCGAAGTAATTTATTATCTGATAAGCCTTAAGAAAATCTTTAGAACCTAAAGCTTTTTGAAGTTCAAAGACGTTGAAGTCTTTAGAGATACCTATATTATATTCCACATCGGCGTCATCGATGCGTTTTGTTGGAGGCACGGCAACCATCAGCTTATCGAGTTCGTTTCTCACCTTATGCAGGTCGTTGCCGAGGAAGTCGGCGAGCATCTGAGCTGCTTTAGGCGTGATGTTATATTTCTTCGATGCGAGATATTTTATAATCCAGTCGGGGATATTGTTGTCGTACAGTTTCTTCGACTCGAAGAGTACGCCATGTTTGTCGATATATTTTGCCAGCGCCTTACGTTTGTCGAGTTTTTTGTATTTATAGTTGATGACGAGTATCGTCGTAGGAGGCAGTTTATCTATATACTCTCCGAGGCTATCTATGTCTTTCACGCTTTGAGCCTCTTTTACTATCACCACGAGGCGGTCGCCCATCATAGGGAAGGCGCGAGCCTGCGTCATTATATCTTTAGCTGTGATGTCGGCGCCATAAATCACGATCTGGTTGAAGGAACGTTCTGCCTCGTCGAGGATTTTATTCTCCAACTCATCGCTGATGTTATCGATAAAGAAAGGCTCCTCGCCCATCAGAAAATATATAGGGTAAAACACCCTATTGTTAATATCCTTCAAAATCTGTTCGTACGTCATGGCTGCAAATTTTCGCAAAGATAATGAAAAATTTTTATGTAAACTGACTTTGACTTTGACTTTGACTATGAACTTTGACCTAAAAAAATATTAACAATCTTAAAAATAATTAAGTTTTTTTTCAAAAAAATATTTACCTTTGCGAGTTGGGTTGGATGGGAAGAATCATATAGCACTCATTATTTCAAATTGTCAATAAATACTAGATTTTATAATAATTATATTTTAAATTAACCACTTAAAAAATTTTAGAAAATGAGAAAGAAATTTCTACTAATGATGTCTCTCGTTCTATTTTTCGCAACGGGGGTAAAATGTGGGCTTTATGGCCAAAATGTTACCATTGATGGAACAGTAGGAGCACATAGTTCTGCTATATCAACTAATGTCCCAATTCATAATAATTTTGACTATTCTATTTCGCAGCAGTATTATTTGGCTGATGAGATAGGTATGTCAGAAGGCGGAATAATTACAAGTATCGCATTTCAAGCTGATAGTGATGCTAAGTTCTATTTTGATCGTAGTCTTACGATTTATATGGTAAATACTTCCGATAGTAAATTACAATATAACAATGAAAACAACAAAATGAAGCAGTTGAACACTACTGATATAGTGTTTAGTGGTACTGTTTCTTTTTTAGGTGATGCATGGAATAGCATTACATTAGACTCACCTTTTGAATACACTGGTGAAAATATTCTACTCTGTGTAGTTGATAATACAGGTGAATCTGAAATCAGTTCAAACAATGGTGGTAATGGATACGAGGCTGATGATTTCAAATGTTTTGATACGTATAAACATGATGGATACTATAGGTGTATTTATAAATCAAATTTTATATCAGAAGATAACCCAGGTACTATCTATGATCCAACAAGTTCAGCCATTGAAAAAGCTACGTGTAGTAAAAATGTCCCATGCGTACAATTTACATTTGCTGCTCCTGCAGTAGCCAAGATTGGTGAAACAGAATATGCTACCTTAGCTGATGCTCTCACTGCAGCAAACAGCATGACAGGCGATGTAACTGTTGAGATTTATGGCGAAGGTGTGTTTACCGACGGAATGGAACTCAATGGCGGCAGTTTCACTTCTATCAGCTTCGTAGGAAAGGCTGAAGGAGCTAAACTCACAGTAAACCAAACTGCTGGCGGCGACTATTTAGCAGCTCATGGCAAGACAGTTGCTTTCACAGACTTGACTTTGGCAAAAGCTAATCCAGCATGGTCTGGCAACTCCGGCCACATGGGTAACTACTTCTCTCTCCAAGGTGGAGTGGCAACTTATACAAATTGTACTTTTGAAAATGGAGCTTGTACAAGTGGCGGTACAGCAACTTACACAGCTTGTACATTCCAAAATAGCTCAGAATACGGTTTGTGGGTTTATGACGATGCTCTCGTAACTGTTACCGGCGGTACTGTCGATAGCAAAAAAGGTATCAAAGTTTACTCAGAAGACGAAGAATCTGTCACATCTACTTTGACAGTAGAAAACGCAACTTTCACAGAAAACGTAACAGAAAAACCTGCTGTAGCTGTTGGTTATGCACAATCTATCACTTTGATTGGCAACACCTATAACAATACTACAGCTCATATAGAATTAGACTCAGGTACTGACGCCAACTGCGAAGGTGTTACTTTCATAGCACAAGATGCAGAAGGCAACAACATAGCTTCCACAATGAAAGTTGTTGACCGTAGCAACAGCAATGCAGCCTGCGGCGTTTTAGTAGATAATAAAATCTACACTACAGTGGCACAAGCTGCAAAAGAAGTTAAAGCCGGTGAAACAGTAACATTGCTCTACGACACTACAGAAGAAGTTGTATTGCCAATGGGTGTTACTTTAAATAGCAATGGATATACAGCTGATAACGTAACTATCGCTCAACCTTTTGCAGAACATATAGTTCTCCCTTCATCATTAAATGAGAACAACTATAGTGCAATGTTTGGCGAAAATACAGTAACAGATGGTACAAATTACTATGAAACACTTCAAGCAGCAGTTGAAGCTGTAGCTGGTCAGGCAAATGCTATTCTTTATTGTAAACCAGATGCTAACGTTGGTTCACTTCAACACGCTCCTGTAACAAATACACTTACAGTTTATGGTAATGATGCATACGTGTCAGGTGATACAGAACGTGATTTCGACCTTGGCAATACAGATCCTAACGGAGGTAATGACATCGCAGCCGACATGACATTAACTGTTAAGTATCTTGATGGCTGTGGCGCATGGGGTACTAAAGCAACAGAACACACTGTTAATCTCGTGTTCGAAAACTGCGATAATATGGGTAAGGTGTTCATTAGTGGCACTACAGGCACATTGAACATTAGCATGACAGACTGCGCATTTGAAGGCGTTATCAAAGAAGCTGTTTATTCTAACGCTGATGGTGCTATCACTTTGACAAAAGTAGCATTTTCTAACTTGAACAAGGCTGTCAATCTTAACCACAAGGCAGCAGGTACACAAACAGTCACCATTAATGAATGTACATTTACCAACTGCGGTGCTGATGTAGCAGCAGACCAAATTCCTGTTCGCGTTCTTTCTTCAGTTGAAGGTGGTAGAACTATTTTATTAGTTGAAAAAACAACATTCACAGGCACTCCTACAGGTGGAGCTGACATTCTTCTTGACAGTGGTGAAGGACTTACAGATGCAACTATCAAAACAACAGCAGCTAACGTACAAGAAGGTGATGCTGAAATTAAAAGCATTAACGCCAATGATGTATATGAATATAGCAATGCTGTAGCTCAAATAGGAACTACAAAATATGCATCTCTCCAAGCAGCTATCGACGCAGTTCAAAATGGTGAAGAAATTATTCTTCAAACAGATTGTGCAGAAAAAGTTTCTTTCACACAAACAGCTGATAAGAGTTTTGTTCTTAACGGTAATAACAAAGAGTTTACTGGTGGTATCACAATTGTTGCTCGTGCCGGCAAGGATGCTCCAAGTACTTTAGTTGTAAAGAACTTCAATTGCAAACCAACAGACGATGTTGATCAATTCATTGTTTCCACTGAAACCAATTACTATCCAAACAACATAACAATTCAAGATTGTACATTTGAAGGTTCCGGTGCAAGCAGCAACGATGTTCCTGTAACTGTGAAATCTGCAAACAATCTTGTTATAAAAAATTGTACAGCAAGTAATGTACATTCTTTATTGCAAAACACTGCAGGTTGGAATATTACAGTACAAAACTGTAAAGTAACTAACGCTGGCCGCGGTATGTCACTTAGCAGTGCACAAGGTGTTTTGGTTGATAATGTGGAGATTGATGCTCTCGACACAAAATATGGTATCAGAGTAGATGCAGCATACGAATCAACCACTACGATTAAAGATTGTAAAATTGACGCATTTATCCCTGTAGTAGCTCGTAATGCTTCTGCAAATTATTCTTTAGTTTTCAACGGTACCAACACTATGACTGCAAAGAACACCGACGGTCTCTGGTGCGCTATCGGTACTTCAGAATATGAAACAAATGGTACAATGCCAACAGCTCCTACAGGTAAAGTTAAGGTTCAACTTAACGATACTGGTCTTAGCACAGAAGGTCTCTATGGCAACTATATTGCTCCTGTGAAAATCGGCAATAATGAGTATGAAACTCTCTCAGCCGCTCTCACTGCAGCAAACAGCATGACAGGCGATGTAACTGTTGAGATTTATGACAAGGTAACATTGAACACTGCGTTCTCAGGCAGTTACTCTTCTATAAACTTTGTTGGTAAAGATACCGACGCTGAGATTTATCTCGATGTTCAGGGTTATATCACAGCAACAGGCAAGGAAGTTGCATTTGAAGACTTAAAACTCAGCAAGTCTCAAGGTGGTTTCATTGATAATGCTGGTTTCATGAACGTAGCATTCGGTGTTTATGACGTTACAAAAGTTACATATACAAACTGTGTATTTGCCAACGGAGCATACGCTTCATCTGGCATAGTAACATATACAGAATGTACATTCTACCGTTCACACGATAAATACAGTCTCTGGGCATACGGTAATGTAAATGCAACAGTTGATGATTGTATTTTTGACGACTACCGTGGTATCAAGATGTATGCAGAGGACAAAGCAAAAAATACTAATCTTACAGTAAAGAACACTGTCTTTTCTGCTCTTGGAGGTGAAAGTTCAAAACCAGCTATCGTTCTCACATACGGTGAAAGCGTAGTTCTTGAGGGCAATACATATTCAGACACAGGTGTGTTTGAATTGGATTTAGATGGTGATCCTAACGGAACAACTGTTACATCAGACGTTGCTCCAACATGTAAAAACGACAATGGTGCCTGCGGCGTTTTAGTAGATAATAAAATCTACATTACAGTGGCACAAGCTGCTGCAGTTGCAACATCAGGTTCTACAGTAACATTGCTTTATAGCACAGAAGAGGAAGTTACATTACCTAAGGGAGTAATTCTCGTAATTCCTGAAGGCATAACAGCTAATAACGTTACAGTAGTTCCAAGTAACCAATACACCTATGCTGAGTTCAATGAACTTATCAGAGCAAATGCGAACGGCAGCTACGACGGTACTGAAGAGGGAACTGTTGTCATACTTAAGGATAGCGAACGCAGCTACCAAAACAATAAGACTGCACAGTTCTTCATTGGTGCAACTAATGTAAACATTACAGACCCTGTTGAGACTGTCAATGTCACTGGCGTCACCTTCAAGTTCGAGGATGACGATACTTCAAACGCCTATACAAGTGGTGAACTTCAGATATTTGCAAAGAATATTACGTTTACCAAATGTACATTTATAGGTACAGCAGTAAGTCCTTGGGGTGTTAGCAATAGCGAGAATGCTGAGACTGCTGTATTTACAGAATGTACTTGGCAGAATTTGAGCGGACGTTATGGTGTACACCAGAATCGTGCATCAAGCCTTACTGTAACTGCATGTAAGTTTGAGAATTGTGAGCGTGGTATCCACACCAACTCAAGCACAGTCGCTTCAATAACTATAACAGGCAACACCTTCACTGGTATCGGTGCAGGTTATGGTGTTCTTTGCTTGGCAGAGAATGGCAACGTTGGCAATGCTACGTTGAATATTACTGGTAATACAGCCGAGGGTCAGGTATTCTTGCGTCAGTTGAATACAACCACCACATACGCTCAGGTTTCTGAAATTTTGGACACTAAAAACAACACCTACGGAACAGCATACGTAAGTGGATCTATCGAGCCCGCAGCCCCTGTAGCTAAGATTGGCGAAACAGAATATGCTTCTCTCGCTGATGCTGTTGCTGCAGCTGAAAGCGGTGCAACAATCACTATCATCAAAACCGGCAATTACACTTTACCAGGATTTGCAAATAAAGAACTTACATTCACAGCCCTCGATAAAGCAAACACTTCTCTTACCGACTGGGTGGAGAAGGGCTCTCAAGAAATGATGGGTTCCACAGTTCACTTTGAAAATCTTACAATAAATGGCAAAACCGAGAACTATTACGGTCTCTACCACAGTAGTAAAGTAACCTACAAAAACTGTAACATCAACGGTTTGCGTTTCTTATATGCACCTACTACTTTCGAAGGTTGTGCATTTAATGCTAATGGCGTTGAACACAGTTTCTGGACATACGGCTCAAGCAATGTAACAGTAACAAACTGTACATTCACTTATACCGACCGTGCTGTAAACTGCTATAGCGAAAACGGTGCTAACCATGAACTTGACATCACTTTCTCAGGTTGTTCTTTCAACTACGCTGGCACAGCTGATGCACCAGAAGGTGCAGTTGAAATCAACAGTGGCTCTGTCAAGTCTATCGACGTTGTAATGAACAGTTGTACAGATCCTGAAAAAGGCGCTATGTGGTTCAACTCACAATGGGATTCGATGGAAGGATCTAACACAGTCGTTACAGTTGATGGAGAAATAGTATGGATTGTTTCTAAAGGCAATGACTTCACAGGTTATACTAGAAAAGAGGCTATTTGGGGTGAAGTTTGGGGCAATGCTAGAGAAAGCTTTGTAATCAAGGTGCTTGATGCAAATGGCGATGTCATGGGTACAACAAGCCTCAACAATGTAGGCGGTATCATCGATGGCGATGTAAATGTCACATGGAATCTTAAGTTGGACGCAGCTTCAAATACAGACGAATACTGGACTATGGAATGGACAACAGATCCTACTATCGATAACATGCCAGCTAAAGTAGAACTTTGGGTTGACGGCAAAAAAGTTAGTGGCGGTGATGTTGTTCTCAACGGCCCAGACGAAATCAATAAGATATATGCAGCAGTTACAGATAACACAGGTAAGATCCTTGCTTACGATACTAGCGTACAGGATGCTATCAAGGCAGCTGCAGCCGTAACAGGCGGAGCAAGAACAACTACTGCTGGTACAGTTGAAATTCTTAGTGACGTAACTGTTGACAAGTGGATTATGTTCGCCGAGGATCTTACCATTGGCGACGGTACACTCATCACACTCAACATCAACGGTGTTACCATCGACGGTAACGGCCACACATTAACTGTCAATAGCATCGAGTCTGCTGGCAACGGTAACTATCTGTTCTACGATGCACAGAACTTGACCGTCAAAGATCTTACCATCAATATTGCCGATGGTTTGGTAGGTGGTATCGGTCTCCAGTCTGGTACTATCAGCAACGTAACTTTCAACGGTGGTCAGTATGCAGTTCTTCCTGGTGCAAACGGCGTTACCATTGACGGCTGTACTTTCAACGATACAAAGGGCTACGCTGTTTACTACGAGGACGAAAGAACTAGCATCGTTGTAAAAAATAATACCTTCAACACTGCCGATGGTGCATACGCTATCACAATGCGTAGCAATGAGCAGTTCACTAACAACACTATTACTACAGGTAAAGTAAATCTTGCCAACTCTGCGAAGTCTACCGTTACCGGCAACAACTTCGGTACAGAAAGATTCAAGGTTTACAACGGAGCTACAGCTACTATCACTGAAAACACAATCAATAATCTCGTGTTTAGTGAAACTAATGCTCCTACTGCATCTACATTCACAAACAATACTTTGAGTGCAGAGGCTCAGGCTGCTATTGATGCACTTCCAATATTGCCTGGCGAAGGTACTGCTGATAATCCATACACTATCAGTAACCTAGCACAGCTCAAAGCTTTCCGCGACGATGTTAACACTTACACTCAGGATGGCAGTCACCAGTACAAGGGCAAGTATGTTAAACTTACAGCTGACATTGACCTTGCCGGCGAAAACTGGGAGCCTATAGGTAAGAATTCAGTAGGTGACCATCAGAACTTCCTTGGTACATTCTATGGCGAGAAAGCCGATGGAACAATACCTACCATTTCAAATCTTTACATCAATGCCGATGGTGACCACCTTGGTTTCTTTGCTCGCGTGGGTAGCTATGCCGAGGATTGCACTCCTACAGTCAAGAATATAAAATTCAATAATGTAAATGTTTCATCAAATACAACAAACGGCCATGGCGGTAGCTATGTTGCTGGTGTCATTGCTAATGCTGGCGGTAACTCAGTCGTTGCTGGCATTGAGGTTATAGGTAATGTTTACGTTGAAGGCTACGGTTACGTTGGCGGTATCGTTGGTCATGGCTATCCAGATATTGATAAATGTAAAGTTACAGCTAATGATGGCAGTTATATAAAATGTCACTACTGGTGCGGTGGTGGTATCATTGGATACGCAGGCGAGAATGGCACACCAATCACAAACAGTTCTGTATCGGGTGTTGACATTTGGTCAGCATACGGTGGCGCAGCTGCTATTGCAGGTCTGTTACAGGATGGAAACAGATTGGAGAATATTTCTGCATCAAATGTAGAGATTACTTCTAACAGTGACTATTATATGGGTTATATCGCAGGTAATGGCGAAGCAAGTACAATGACTGAAGTCTCCGTTGAGAATGTTACAGCAACAGCAAATGGTAAACCTATCACTCCAACAGATGCCGTTGCGCAGATTGAAGATGCTATCTACTTTAGCCTAAAGGATGCATTCGATGCAGCACAAGACGACAATGAAATCGTAGTTCTTAAGAACGTTGACTTAAAAGAGCCTATCACAATATCAGGCAAGACTTTAACCCTCAACCTCGGAACATATACTATCTCTGATAAATGCACAGATGTCCTTACAAATAACGATGATGTTTGGGGACTTATCTCACTTAAAAACAACGCTATTCTTACTATCACAGGAGAAGGTACAATAGATTGCAATTACACCAATGTATCTGGCGGATGGACTGGAATGGCTTACTGTATAGATGTTGATAACACATCTAAGCTTACAGTCTATGGTGGTAAATTTATCAACGGTAACGGAGGTATCCAAACTCGTGGAGAAGTTACAGTTAATGATGGTGAATTTATTTCTCACAACGGCGGTACATGTATCATGGCTCTTCATTCAAATGCAAAAGTAACAGTAAACGATGGTACATTCAAAGATTCTGTAGAAGAAAGCGATGTTTATACAGGCTCTGGCGCTGTATGGTCAGGATTCGGTGCAACTGTTGAAATAAAAGGCGGTACTTATGATTTTGCAGCAGACCCTGAGCACGGTAATATTGTATGGACATTATTCCCTGCTCAACATGCAATTGCTGGTCAGTCTAATTATGATATAAACATGACAGTAAGCGGCGGTACCTTTACAAACTTCAATCCAGAAACAGATGTTATTGTTGACTACTCAGCTTCAGTGGGATTTACATTTGGAAGTGTTGTTGCTGAAGGTTATGATATAGAAGAAACCGAAGACGGCAAATACGGTGTTGTTAAAGCAAAAGTTGCTAAGATCGGTGAAACAGCATATACATCACTCCAAGATGCTGAAAACGCAGCTCAAGACGGTGATGAAATCGTTCTCATTAATGATATCGTGCTTGATGATATGGTTACATTCTTCAATTCTGCTAGCCCAAGAATGATTACCCTCAACATGAATGGTAAGACTATTAAGTTGAGTGACAACTGGGATAACACAACTTCAAAGAGTGCATTCTGGGTATGCGACGGCTTAACAATCACTGGTGAAGGTAAAATTGATGCCAGCCCTGAAGGTGAATCATGGGCTTATGCCATCATCGTTGGTCATAGAACCGCAGGCACAACCGACGGTTATTCCGGCAACCTTGTAATTGAAAACGGCAACTTCTACAGCGATGATTCATCTGTTGTCTCTGTAACAAATGGTACTGCTACAATTCTTGGCGGTTACTTCCAGAGTGCAGGTCCTAATAACGATGGAAATTACATGACGTTGAACTGTATTGACGACATGAGAGCTGCAGATAAGGCATCTATCATTGTCAAGGGTGGTACATTCTATATGTTCAACCCAGAGAACAATGCCGCTGAAGGCGCTAATACTAACTTCTGCGCTGACGGCTACGCTGCTCTCCCTGACTTAAACAACAATTACGTTGTCGGCGCAAAACCTACAGCAACAGTGAATAACTTAGGAATGGCTACAATTGCAGCTGGCGATTATATGGTTTATGGCAACGGTGATAATACGGCAGACATGCCTCTCTCATTCGTAATGCAGTTCCTCGCTGACCAAGACGCAGATGATATGACAAACAGCCCATACGCTGAATGGTACGGTGATTTCGTTATCACTTTCACAGGTATAGAAAACGACAGCTTCACAGCTGACGGATGCTACCTCGCAGGTCACTATGGTACTTTCGGTTGGGTTAAAGTTCCTGTAGATGGAATGACAATTGAAGAAGGTGTACGTTACCCTGTTATGCTAGGCGTAGGAATGGGTCAGAAATATGATTATATCTGCTCAAGCGTAGAAGACTTCAAATGTGCTCTTTACTTAACACCAGAAATTCTTGATGCAAATCCTAATATCGAAGTTAAATTAGAATTAGCTATCGTAGATAACTCTAAAGGTTCAGATGCAGCAGCAAGCGCATTGGTAGACAATGAAAACGTATATAGTGTAACAAATTACACATACGAAGCTGAAGACTTTATGTTACCAGTTGCTAAAATAGGTGAGACTAAATATAAATCCCTCGCTGATGCAGTAACCGCAGCTCAAGACGGTGAAACAATTGAATTGTTATGGAAACAAGGCGATCCAGCTATCGCAATGAACGCTTCTCTCTATGGCAAAAACGTTACTATCACAGGTACTGCAACAGTTGACTGGAGCAAAGACTGGTTCTTTGTAGGTCGTGGCGGTGAAGGTGATGCAACTCTTACATTCTACGGTGCAAACCTCACTTCAGCTTCAGCTAACGCAAACAGCGGATTGGGTATCCACGTTTCAGGCCGTGAAAAAGAAACCGATAACAAATACGACGGTACATTGGTTATCAAGAACTCAACAATCGTACTTGATTACCTCATCGACAGAGGAACTATCACTTTAGATGAAGGTGCAAATCTTACTGTTAAGAATGGCTTCGGTATCGCAGGTCGTCCAGCTTCAGAAACAGAAAACGGCACTGCTACAGCTACAATAAGCCTCGTAAACGGAGCAAAACTTATTGTTAACAACCACAACGGTATGGGTGTCGGTCAAGCTGCAAGTAAACTTGAAGGTTACGGTATCATGAATATTGATGCTGCATCAACATTCGAAACAACACAAAGTTTCAATATTTCAGCTAATGGTACTATGAACAATGCAGGTACAGTTAATATTACTGGTACGTTAACTAATAATGGTACTATCAACTTCACTTCAGATGCAGCTACACTTGCAACAACAACTGAAGATTTGACAATCAATTACAATCTTAACCAAGATAAGAAAGTTGTTTACGAAGAAGGTAAATACAAAGTAGTTGATAAAGTTTATGTAGCTCAAATTGAAGGTGGCAACAAATATGAATCATTGCAAAAAGCTTTCGAAGCAGCACAAGATGGTGATAAAATCAAAGTTCTTAAAGACATAGTTCTTACAGAAGGTATAACAGTTGCAGCTGATAAAGTTGTTACATTAGATTTAGCAGATTATACAATCAGCCAAGAGAAAGAATGTACAGAATCATATCAGATGATTAGCAACAAAGGTAACCTTACTATTACAGGCAATGGTAAGATAAGCTTTAAAGACACAAGCAATGGCGAACCAACCTTTGGCTGGGGTTCATATACTGTACGTAATGAAGGTACTCTCGTAGTTGAAAACGGTACTATTGAACATCTTGGTGAACAAGCTTTCGCTACTCACATGATTTGCGCTATCTTCCAATATAGCGGTTCATCAACAATCAATGGTGGTACAATATCAACTCCTGCTTATCGTTCAGTACGTTTGTGGAAGGGCGATATGACTATCAACGGCGGTACATTCGACGGTCAATTATGGGTACAATCTGTTGACAATACAGCTAAATTATCTATAACAGGAGGTGAATTTGCTCCTAACGGCAGAGATGCATCTTCTGTATTTGTTGGAAATGTATCAGACTCAAATGTACATTACAATGCTGAGTTCTCAGTAACAGGCGGTACATTTAACACAAAGATTGGCTGTAACGATACAGAAAAACTTACTGGTGAACTTATCACTGGCGGCACATTCACAGAAACTGCAGTAAATGGTACAAATACAACTCTCTTAGCTGAAGGCTTCGAATTTGTCCCTAACGAAGACGGCACATATAGTGTAATAATGACATCAGGCACTCAAGAGATAGCTCTCGCATACGGCTGGAACTGGTTCTCATCATACATCGACCTCTCAGATGAAACAGGCCTCGAAAAAGTACAAAACGCTCTCGGAACTAATGGTGTACAAATCAAAGGTAAATTCAACAACAACAGTTCTTCATACCAAGACCTCGGTAACGGAACATCTGCTTGGATAGGCGATTTCAACCTTTCAACAAAACAAATGTACATGATTAACACTTCTGCAACTGAAGGTGTAACAATAGAAATCTCAGGCAATGTCGTGGACCGCGAAGAAACAACAATTTCTTTAGGCGCTGGCTGGAACTGGATCTCATATCCATTGTATGAAACACTCGACATCAACGAGGCTCTCGCAAATCACACCACAGCAGCTAATGATGATGTTATCAAGACATTAGATAAAACATCATTCTATGATTCAGATCTTGGTAAATGGATTGGCGATTTAACAGAGTTGACTCCAGGACAAGGCTATATGTACAAATCAGCAAATGCAACATCATTCGTTTATTCTGCAGGCAGCAGCAGATCTGCTAAGTCGGATGCTGTTTCAGAAAATAAATTCTGGAAATCAAATGCTAATAAGTTTGCAAACAACATGACTGTAGTAGCAATGTTGAGCATCGACGGCGAACTCGTAAACGACAACTACGAAATTGCAGCTTTCGCTAACGGTGAATGCCGCGGCAGCGCACGCCCTGTATATGTTGAAGAATTAGACCAATATATCTTATTCCTAACAATCAATGGAGAAGACGTTCAAGAGTTAACATTCAAATACTATGATGTCAACTACGGAACAGTTTATGAACTCAACAACAGAATCAACTACTCCAACGACGCAGTATTAGGCTCAATCGACGAACCTTATATGTTCAACTTAGGTATCTTGAATATTGAAGAAGCTACATTGAGCGACATCAATATCTATCCTAACCCAACAACAACCGACAGAGAAATCAATCTTGAAGCAACATGCGATAAGGTTGAAGTATTCAACGCTCTCGGTGTTAAGGTTGCCGAATACAGCAATGTCGATTCTATCGATGCTCTTGAAACAGCAGGTATATATGTAATTAGAGTCACTATCGATGGCAATTCAAGAAACTGCAGATTGGTAGTGAAGTAATTCATAATTCATAATGCATAATTCATAATGCATAATTCATAATGCATAATTCATAATGCATAATTCATAATGCATAATGCATAATTGCTTAGAGCAGTGAGCTATGAGTTGTGAGCACTGAGCCTGTCGAAGTGCCACAGCTCATAACTCAAGGCTCAAAGCCTAAATAAAATCAAAACTCATAAAAATTAAATCAAACAGATGAAAAAAAGACTAACATTTATCACATTCTTAATGTTGCTTTGTTCAGTGTCATTCGGACAGAATAATTATTATACTCCAGTTTCTGTTGATCCAACTGTTTATAACCAGTCTATGACAATCGCCACTACTGTTTCATTTGAAGGAGTAGAAGAATACAGAGACAATCTCGAACTCGGAGTGTTTTGCAATGGCGTATGTCGTGCAACAACAATGACAAAGGACTATGGTTATGGTAAGTATACAGCACTGACTACTTTTAGAGGCAAATCAGGCGAAGAATATACTTTAAAAGTTTATGACCATAGCAATAAGACTGAACACTCTAATTATGTATTATCGGATGCAGACGGCAACGAATTCGTTGATAATACAATCTCTTTCAACGCCGATGTTTTTGGTACCCTGCGTGCTCCTTACAATGTTAACTTCATAGCTCCAGATCATTTCATACCTGAGATTGGCGATTACGATTACAACATGACACTTACAGCTGTAGTTTTAATCGACGGTGTAGAACAAAAAAACGATAAACTTGAACTTGGAGCTTTTATAGGCGACAAGGTCGTTGGCAGCAGTAAAACAGATTTCACATACACTATCAATGAAGAAAGATTCTACGCAAACCAAATGACTATAGCAGGTAAAGATAACGATGTCGTTACTTTCAAATTATATGACCATGAAAATGGAGAAGAGTTAGAATTTTTAGAAGTTAATAGCATTACTTTTGAAACCAACAAGTTTTTAGGAACTATTGCTGAACCTATAAAAATTGATTTCTTAACAAAATCGTATGTAGCCCAAATTGGCGAGACCAAGTATGAAACTCTCGCTGCAGCAGTAGATGCAGCAACTGCAGGTCAAACAATTACCCTTCGTAAAAATGCTGAAGGTTCAGGCGTTGTCATCAACAAAAACGTTACTATCGACTTCGGCGGTTTCACTTATACCTTCGCAGATGGTCCTGTAGGTTCAACAGGAACTGAATCAAATGGATTCCAAATCTTGAAAGGTAATACGGTTACTCTTAAAAACGGCACCTTAAATGTTGATGAAGATTATAATGGTTATTATTATATGTTAATCCAAAACTATGCTAACCTCACTGTTGAAGATATGACATTAGACGGTACTAACTTGGACAAATGGGTAGAAAAATACGGAGATTCATACGTACTTTCAAACAATAGCGGTAACGTAAATATAACAGGTAACACAAGCATTAAAGCTAACAATGATGGTTCTAAAGCATTTGCATTCGATGCTTATAAAGATGCAAGCTATGACGCTCCTGTCGTTACAGTCAACACTACAGGTAAAATTGAAGGTGCTGTCGAAGTAAGCGCTACTCTTAATTTACTTGCTGTAGGTACAAACAACATCACTCGCGTTGATGTAACAGGCGAAGGTCAAATCTACAATGAAATAGCCGTAGATAACGTTGTTGTTAAAAAAGTCTACACCAACAATGGCGATGATAATTTAGAAAATGATTGGTACACCATAGCAGTTCCTTCTTCAGTAGATATTGCAAATTCTGGTTTGATAACAACAGAATCTGCATACGCCTTATATCGTTATGATGAATCAAAAATTGAAGAAGAATGGATAAATTATAAAAACGAAAATGAAGTTAATGCTGAATTTGGTACTAAGTTGCAACCAACAACAGGTTATCTCTATGCAAATGCTGCTGCTAAAACAGAAGCAACATACACGGTAAGTTTGAACACAGAAGAATCTCATACCATGAGTGTTTCTACAACAGCTGAAGCCGGCGATCTTGCAGGTTTCTACCTTATCGGCAACCCATTCTCTCACGACATCACATTTGCTCATTTGAGACACACTTCTTTAGCTCAAGGTTTCTATGTTCTTGAAGGCGGTGGTACATGGGTAGCAAACGATAATACAGGTACAATCAAAGCTTTCCAAGGCGTCCTTATACAAGTTGGAGGAGAAGGTCAATTAGCAATTAACAAGAAAGCTGCTCAAAGCAGATCAAAAGGAGAATCCAACGGTTCATTAGCTATCAATGTCTCTAACTCAAAATACAGTGATATAGCTTACGTTTCATTCAACGAAGGCTTAGGTCTTACAAAGATCAACCACCGCAACACTGAGGTTCCTATGGTTTACGTTCCAGTAGAAGGCAAGAACTACGCTGTAGCAACAATGAGCAACGACGTTGAAGAAATTCCATTCTCATTCGAAGCAAAGACAATGGGTCAATACACAATCAGCATCGACGCTGAAAATAGCGATTTCGCAAGAGTCATCCTCGTCGACCGCTTGACAGGCGAAGAAACAAACATGCTCTTCGAAGACTATACATTCATGGCAAAGTCGAACGACAACCCAGAACGTTTCGTTCTTAAGCTTACTTCGAAATCAGAAATGAATTCCGACAATGACGACTTCGTTTATATCTATAAGAACGAGTTGTTCATCAGCAGCACTTCCGACAATGCTGTTGTAGAAATCTACGACATCCAAGGTCGCCCAGTAGCAGCATACAACGTAAACGGTTCTACTAATATCCCTATGGATAACTTCTCAAACGGTATTTACATCGTTCGTATGATAGAAGAAAATGATGTTAAAGTACAAAAGATTTTAATAGATTAATCAAAATGTCAGCAGTCAACAGACCTAGACGTAAAAATCAGTTGTCGGTTGACCTCAAAAAAGAAAGGAAAAAATGAAAAAGTTATTAGCAACATTCGCAATAGTAATAACATTAGGGTTAGGAGCAAATGCACAGTCTGATGGTTTCTTCACTTCAACCTATAGCGATTATAGCAGAACTGAAAGTAATCAATCTGGAATCTCAGGAATTACTCCAAGATTGCCTGAATTCGGTTCAACTTCAAATGAACCAGCTCCAATAGGTTCCGGTTTATTATTACTTGCAGGTATGGGGGTAGCATACGCACTAAAGAAAAAGAACAACTAATTCCTAAACTTCACTAATGAAGTAATATTTTAATAGTTTTTTGGAGTCGTGTTATCATAACGCGACTCCTTTTTTTTATATTTGCAAAAAAATTATTGTCATGTCGATATTGTTTGAAAGTTTAGTTTTCGGTCCCATCACAAGCCGTCGTCTAGGCAAGTCGTTAGGGATAAACCTTATGCCTGAAATTGGCAAGATATGTTCGTTCGACTGCATCTACTGCGAATGCGGCTGGAATCCTGAGAAGAAAAATATTGGCCGCCTTCCTAAAAAAGAAGTCTTCGAGAAGACATTAGAAGAACGACTGATAGAACTGAAAGGCACCGATGAAGAACCCGACAGCATCACCTTCTCAGGTAATGGCGAGCCTACTCTCCACCCCGACTTCGTCGAGATAATCGACATCACCATACGACTGCGCGACAAATATATCCCAAACGCCAAGATAAGCGTGCTGACAAACGGGACCATGCTTCATAAGAAAGAAATCTTCGACGCCATCTCTAAAGTCGATAATAATATCATCAAGATTGACGGAGGAACATACGACACCATCAGAGCCATCAACAAACCAAACGTCGATTTCGACTTGGAAAAATATATTGAATTACTCCAACAATATAAAGGTGAACTCGTGGTGCAGACTTGTTTTCTTAGAGGAGAACATAATGGCGTGAGAATCGACAATACTAGCAATGAAGAACTGAAATTATGGTATGAACATATCAAGAAAATCGCTCCAAGAAAAACCATGATTTACGCCATCGAAAGAGAAACACCCGAGAAAAATCTGGAAAAAATAAGCCTCAAAGAATTGGAAATGATAGCTGAGCCTTTAAGACAACTTGGCTATAATGTTGAATGTTACGGCAAATAAATTAAGGATTAATTGATTTTATAAAAAATTGATAAAAAAAATTGCTCCTATTGAAAAAAATAGTAAATTTGCCCATCGAAAAAAAAGATTTAAATCATGAATAAAAAATTAGCAATTATCAACGTCGTATTAGTGCTTATAGCAATCTTCTTGGCATACAAAGTTTATGACAGCATCAGACAACCTGTTGTTTTTGAAAACAACAAGTCAGAACGCGAAGCCAAAGTAGTTCAAAACCTTAAAGACATCAGAAGCTCACAAGTCTTGTTCAAACAGAACTACAACAGATACACAGCAAACTTCGACTCTTTGATTGAATTTATCCGCACAGGTGAGTTGCCAATCGTTAACATCGTAGCAGACCCTAACGATACAACATTTACCAAAACTATCAACGATACAGTTGGTTATGTTAAAGTTGCTGACTCATTGTTCAAGAACAGAACAAACTTCAAAGTTGAAAACTTACGTTACATCCCTTACACAAATAACCAAGAATTCGAAATCAAAGCTGGTTATATCGTTCGCGGTGGTATGAACGTTCCTGTATTTGAAGTCAAAGCTCCTTACAAAACTTATTTGAACGGCCTCGACCCACAAAGAATCAGAAACACTGCAGCTCAACAAGAAGCAATCAATAAATACGCAGGTCTTAAGGTCGGTTCAATGGACGAAGCTTCTATAGACGGTAACTGGGAAAATCTCTAATGATTTGAAATGACATCTTTCCTACAACCTTATATCCAAGCGTCAGCTGAGATAGACTTATCAAAACAAAATCATAAATTGACCATTCAACACTCGTTGGATGGTCTTTCTATTGTCATATTCGACATAGAAGAACAAAAGTTCGTCAGCCTCAAACATTATACATATTCAGAAAAAAATATCTCTTTAAATGTATTGCTCGATGAACTTCAAGAAAAAGAAAACTGGAAACTTGAACAATTCGCTAACGTCAACTTAATCATCGACAATAACGAAAACACATTCTTTCCAGCTGAATATTTTCAAGAAGAAGACAAAGATAAATATCTCGACATACTTAATCTAAGAAAAGAGAAAAACACTCGTTTCGACACATTATCGTCTTGCAGGATAAATAACGTTTACGCCATAGAAAACGATATCGAGGATTATCTTTCAAAAACGACGCTCGACATAAAGCTGCGTCATTCTTCAAGCGTCTTAATCGATAACATATTAAAAGAATTTTCCGAACGCACTCAAGAGATGAGAGTCTTCGTCAATGTGAAAAACAATTCTTACGAGTTAACAATAATTAACAAATCGGAACTCGTTTTTCATAATTATTTTAACTTTAACACCAAAGAAGACTTCCTATATTTCATATTGTTTACCTTCGAGCAATTGAAGATTGACAACGAAACAACTCCACTCTATTTCATGGGTCTCATAGAAGAGAAGTCGCCGGTAGTGGAATTATGTTCGCGTTACATCAGAAACATAAGATTCGTCAAACGTAACAACGACTTAAATTACGCAGAAGAATTAAGTTCTATACCTTATTATTATCATCACGTTTTATATAGTTCAGCATTATGCGAATAATAAGAGGAAAACATCAAAGGCGACAAATCACTGCGCCAAGCAACCTTCCTGTTCGCCCTACAACAGACATGGCGAAGGAAAGTCTTTTTAACATTTTGGAAAATCACTTCGACTTTGAAGATATTGTTGCCTTAGACCTTTTTGCAGGAACAGGCAATATCTCCTACGAGTTGGTATCACGCGGCTGCCAGAGAGTCACTGCCGTCGATGAGAACAACAACTGTATCAAATTCATCCGCGACACAGCCACGAAACTCAATATGGAGGAACTTCTCGCAATACGTTCCGACGTGTTCCGTTTCATTCCTATGCATAAGATGAAATACGACCTCATCTTCGCCGACCCTCCATACGATAGCGAACATTACGATTTATTAGTGAAATTAGTCTTGGACAACGACTTGCTTAAAGAAGACGGGATGTTCGTCGTTGAGCATAACAAATTCCTCGACTTCAAAGATCATCCGCGTTTTGTGGAGCAACGCAGATACGGAAAA
Organism: Bacteroidales bacterium; assembly: GCA_017466405.1. GTDB lineage: Bacteria > Bacteroidota > Bacteroidia > Bacteroidales > F082 > Limimorpha. The sequence goes on along the minus strand of JAFTUF010000003.1, from coordinate 1,875 downwards.
GTAAATTTTAGTTTCTTTAAATAATAATATCATGAAAACAAGATTATCAATTTTATCATTATTGGCAATGTTGATGCTATCAGTCAACATTTATGCACAAGACGCAGAATCGCAAGATTTTGAAGGAGCAAGTTGTACAAGTATCATGGTAGGCAAAGACGCTTCTACCGATGGTTCCGTCATGACATCACACACCTGCGACAGCTGGTATCGCACATGGGTTCGTTGGGAGAAAGCTCAAGAACACGAAAAAGGCGCGATGCACAAAGTCTATAGAGGCAGCATGCACACACAAGACCCTTACGACAGCAAAGGCTTGGAAGTGGCAGGCGAAATTCCTGAAGCAGCATATACATATTCATATCTCAACACAGCATATCCTTGCTTGAACGAGAAACAATTGGCTATTGGAGAGACAACGTTCTCAGGTCCTGACACACTCGTCAACCCAGAAGGTATGTTCTTGATTGAAGAATTGGAACGTATCGTTCTTCAACGCTGCGACAACGCAAGAGACGCCATCAGACTCATCGATGAATTGACAAAAGAATACGGCTATGGCGACGGCGGTGAATGTATCACCATCGCCGACACCAAAGAGGTATGGTGCCTCGAAATCATGGGCGAAGGCAAGAAGAAAAAAGGTGCCATCTGGGCAGCACAAAGAGTCCCTGACGGCGAAGTCAGCGTTTCTGCTAACATCCCAAGAATTAAATATTTAAACAGAAACGACCCCGACAACTTTATGTGCTCCGACAATATCGAGAAAGTAGCTAAGAAACACGGTTTATGGGACGGCGAAAGCGAATTCGTATGGTATAAAGTTTTTGGCAACGACTATTCTAACGGCAAGAACTTCCGCGAACGCGAATGGTTTATCCTCAACGCTTTAGCACCATCATTAGGATTAAGCATGGACGACGAAGACCTTCCTTTCTCAGTAAAACCTGACGAGAAAGTCGATGTTCGTAAGGTGATGGAATTATTAAGAAGCACCTACGAAGGAACAGAGTTAGACATGACACGTAACTTGAAGATGGTCAACAGAAAAGGCGACACTATCGTAAGTCCGATAGCAAATCCATGGATGGGCGGCAACGACATCAACACATTGAACTTCATTGCTCCTGGTATCGTCAACTCACAAAGAACAGTATCAGTCTCATGGTGTTCATATTCTTTCGTAGCCCAGCTCCGCGACTGGATGCCTAACGAAATAGGCGGCATCTTATGGTACGGCGTAGAGAATCCAGGTCAAAGTCCAAGAATACCAATCTTCACAGGCTCAACACAATTACCATCATGCTTCGACGAATGCGGTCACGGCAACTATAACGAAGAGACAATCTTATGGCGTTATCGTAAGGCTAACAAATTAGCACAGATCCAATGGGGCAGCACCAAGAAGACTGTCATCGACAATGTTTTGAGATATGAAGAAAAAGCCATGAAAGAAATTCCAGCTTTGGAGAAAGAAGTAATGGCGTTGTTAGAAGAAGGCAAGAAGGAAGAAGCACAGAAATTAATGAACAGATACACTGCTGACTTTGAAGCAGCCACAGCACAAACCTGGAAAGAAATGGAACAGAGCTTCTGGGAGAGATTCTGGGTTAACTTTTGACAATTCATAATTCATAATGCATAATGCATAATTATGTCCCCCTGTAGACACATTGAATGTGTCCTATAAGGCGCGTCAGTTGCAATGAAAATTTGCAATTGGCGCGTTAATTTGGCTCAGTCGTAATTATCGGTGGGGATATATGAGAAAAAGTAGTATTATTGTGTTATGAAAAAGAGTAAAGAGAAGATAGAAGATCCATTGAAGTTGTTGCTGCCAAATGCCATATACGACTATTTTGAATTGGTAAACAC
>JAFTUF010000043.1 GCA_017466405.1 Bacteroidales bacterium | reverse complement strand
CGCATTCCGTCTTAACGAGTTGATAGACGGCTGGATCATCGCGATGCAGCAGATGTGTATCGGCGACAAATGGGAGATATATCTCCCTGCAGAGATGGCTTACGGCAATTATTCGCAACCAGGCATCCCAGGCGGCTCGACACTGATATTCGAAATAGAGCTGTTCGGAATAGCATAAATTTAGAACTGAAAATTGAAAGTTGAAAGTTTTGTAGAGACGCGTCAATCACACATATAAAAACAAACAAGAATGTGATTGACTTTATGACATATCGTTGATTTTCCACTTCTACGAACTCCTATAACAACCTGCGCCAACGAACTGTCAAATTCAAAAAGATTTTCTTCCTTTCTACTGACTAATTTTTCGGTTTTAAATTCTTTAATATATTCTTTTTGCTCTGTAATTACCTGAAGTATTTTCTTCTCAGTTGTCATAATAGCGTAACATTTTAAAACACAATGCAAAGATATAATTTTATTTCGCTAAAATGCAAATTAATACATTTTTTATTTCGCTAAAGTGTAAAAAAAGTCTGTTTCTATTTCGCTAAAATGCAACTAACATCATCTTCCCTCTTCCAGAATCTCTTTCGCCATTGAAATCCTGCATGAGGAGAATTAAATGTCATTACCAAGAAGCAAATCTAATTGGGCTTGTAATTCTTCGCGTTTAGGAAGATATAATTGGTATTTTGCTGCAAACAACTGATTCGTGATTCCTTGCAAGGCATATTCCATCAACAATTCATCTTTTCGCGCCCCAAGTACAATACCTATCGGTGGATTATCATCAGGCTGACATACTTCTGTTTGGAAATAATTCAGATAAAGATTCATCTGCCCGATGTCGTTATGCTTTATTTCCGCACGTTTCAAATCTATAAGTACATAACACTTGAGAATACAATGATAGAAAACCATATCGACCTTAAAAACACGACTTCCAATATGCATCTGATATTGACGACCTATGAATGCAAATCCTCTTCCTAATTCCAATAGGAACTGTTCCATGTTGGCTTTTAATGCGGACTCCAATTCATTTTCCTTATATCTTTTCTTTTGCGGAAGACCTGTAAACTCAAGCACAAATGGATCTCTGATAATATCTTGAGGTTTCATCACCTGATGTCCTTCATTAGCCAAAAGCAACACGCCTTCTTTATCTGTACTTAATGCAAGTCGTTGAAAAAGACAACTTTTCATCTGACGTTTCAGTTCGCGTACATTCCAGCCTTCATTGATACATTGCTTCATGTAAAATTGCATCTCCAAAGTATCTTCACACTTTAGAATTTCATAATAATGACTCCATGTCAATTTGTGGGACAGCGTCCCACATTTTGGAAATGCAAGGTATAATTTCCTCATATATGTTAAGTTGGAACGATTAAATCCTTTACCATTTAATCGTGTCAGATCTTTCGAAAGCTTTACAAGCAACTGTTTGCCATATTCCGCTCTTGCTTTTCCGCCTTGTTCAAATTCTACAATATATTGACCTGTTCGCCAATTTGCCTCTAATAACTCTGTGTTTACAGCAGTAATGGCTTTTTCCTTGGCATTGTTCCAAAGAACTGATATATTATTCACCAAAAGATTATAATCATCAGTAGCTCCCAAAGTATTATTTATGATTAGATCTTTATCCATATTATTATCAATTATTGTAGATTCACAAAATTTGCATATTTCCTTATGTCAAAATCATCTCCCCTCTTCCAGAATCTCCTTCGCCATTGAAATCCATTGCGGGGCGACGCCGAGACTTTCTGCTATGTTGAGTGCTTCATGTGGAACTTCGCCTTCGTGGGTCTCGACTAACTCATAGTTCATCTTGCCGTTTTCAAGTCCTTTCACACGAAGACATTTGTTGTTGTATGTCTTTATGTTATAATGCGTCACGATGATAAGGCTCATGGCTTTGTCTTGTAGCAGCTTCACTAAGGACGAGACTAAGGCTGTGCCTTCTGTTGGATTTGTGCTGCGTGCTGGCTCGTCGATGAGAGCGAGTATTTTTTTGTCGTCATGCGATGCTTTGATGACTGCGTCGATGTTTTTCATCTCTGCCGCGAATGAAGAGAGTCCTTTGTTCAAGGATTGATCATCGGTGGTGAGACAGAACATCTCGTCGTAAATCATCATCTCGGCTGAATCTGCTGGTATTCCAAAACCGAATTGCAGTAGATATTGACTCATAGCCAAAGTCTTGAGAACTATTGTCTTGCCTCCCATATTGGCTCCCATAATGATGACCGGCTTCATGCCGAATTGTATATCGACTTTCTGATATTCTCTTTTCTCTTTGTCTAAAATATTTTTAACTTCCGGATGAAATATTCCTTTGTAAGTGGCGACATTGTCGTTGGAAATCGTCGGAAAACAGAGTCCGAGTTCTTTCATCTGCAATGCCTTAGCGAGATTCAGATCTACATCTGCCAATGCGTTCAAAGCTTCACATAAATCATGTACAAATGGCTTCAATGCTTCCGAGAGTTTCGCTCTTATCGCGTCTTCAACTTCCATCACCTTGTTGTAAATCTCTTCCTGATAGAAATCCTTTTCTTTCAACTTCTTACGTAAGACAGCGAGTTCTTCGGAATATGAATCATAGATATAGAAGGTAGCGATGCGAAGTCCGTCTGGATCTAAAATCTTGACGACATCATCGAGTGTCGGTATTTCGATGACGTTAATAATATTTAACTTTTCTAAAATATTTTTAACGTCGGCGGAGAGTATCGCGAGACTTTTCACTTCATAAAGTTCGATGTCGTCGATGACTGTCGAGGAACTGAGACGTGAGATGGTATTATTGATGTCTTTCAGCTTACATAGTTTGAACTGCAAAGTCTGAATTGCATTCTTATTATCGTCATTTTCAACGACATGATAAAACTCTTTCAACACGGAATATGATTTCTCTATTGATTCTCTGTCGTGCATCATCGTGCTTTCCAACAAGAGTTTTCTTGAATATGAGGAATGGGTACAGAGTTCATCTAAGATGAAACGCAGTCCGCATGGTGAATCTATGAGTTTTCTCAGTTGCATAGTTTTTAAGGAATAATGTGAATGGCAAATTTAAGAAATTTTTGTGAAATAGCCTGATGTATATTTCCAAGATAAATCTTATCGATCTTACCCAACAAACTCACTCCAAAACTATCGTCTCGCAATATTGAAAATTATGGTAGAGATATGACACATTACGCCATTGAAAATTAACAAACATTGATGTGTCTCAATCGAATTGAAAATTGAATTTTTTAAGTCTAAAGTTTAATTCATAATTACTTTGATAATTAATTCTCAATTCTACATTATGCATTATGAATTATGAATTATGCATTGTAAAAAAATCCGGAGGGATTTTTTCACCCCTCCGAATTAAAGTCATGAATTGAATTTTATGGTAGTTGTGGTATTACTTGTCCACCTTCGTAAGTAACGCCATTGTATTCACCGCCGTAATCAAAATAGACATTACCGGCTTGGTTGTTTAGGAAAACAACATTGCTGTGTGTTATTCTTTCCATTACAGAAGGACTATTTAATTCTATTCCATAATATTGGCTATTGCTGATAACACAATTTGTAATTGTTAGACGAGAATCATTTTCAATCATTAAATTGAATCTGTTATACCAATCATCATTATAACCACCGCCTGATACGTTTACGTAATTCATTACCGAAGCTGCTTTCTGGCTGCCATATTGAATACCATTCCAGTAACCAGGCTCATCTTCCAAACCGCGGATAATTATAGGAGCATCAATAGTACCATCAGCGATGAATGTTGTTTCTTCATCAATATTCATATCTTGTGCGCTTCCAATCAACATTGTCACACCTGGTTCGATAGTATATTTGAATGCACCATACAAATCATAACCATTAGGGAAATAATAAGGAACAGACATTCTCTTTAATGTAACATGATCATCAAGGTCAACAGAGGAATTGTTAACATAAATCATGTTTTTATTATTAGCGACATAAGTGTTATTGCTACCCATTGAATACAAAGCGTCATTCGATCTAATATACAAAGGATAGTTCGGACAATTTTTAATGGTATTGTTATTAAAGCTATAAAAATCGCCAGATACTGTAAGTCCGTTTTTAAGACTACCGTCAATAAGACAGTTGTTCATGTGTACTTTACCTGGAATCCATACTACAGAACTTTCGCTCCAGTAATCGTGTGATCCACCTCTTAAGAATTGAACATATTCCAAACGGTTGTCATTACGTGTAGATTGAATTTCAATAAGTTCCCAAGAACCGTTGTTAGGATTGTTGGTAGGACCAGTGAATACGATAGGTTTGTCGGGTGTACCTACCATGCTGATACCGGCGTTTTCTTGAACCACCAAACCACCGTCGTTGCCATCGAACATAATAGTCACGCCTGGTTCGATAGTTAATAAAGCGTTACCTTCAACATACATACGGCCGCTTACTACATAGTCAACAGGGAGACCGAGGTCAGGCCATGTTGTATTGACATCGATACTTCCACTGAATTGTGTTGGGTCGCTTGAAGGATTTGAAGGGTCATCAGGGTTTTGACCTGGCCACCATGGATTTGTTGGGTCGTCTGGTCCAGGACATGATGTTAAGAAAATCGTCATAGAAAGCGATAAGATCGTGAATCCTAAAAAATGAATAAACTTTTTCATAGTAATAATTTTTTTAAGTTAGTTAATATTTAATTTTAGCCAATAGCCAACAGTCAATAGCTATTAGTCAATCTCCACAAGTGCGTTTGTTGTCAGTATTTTTCCTTTTTTGTCGTAGGTTTCAGTTCTGACAGCACCGTAGCCTCTGCCGTACCATATCTTCTGAGTTCCTTCCGATTTGATGCCTATGGCTTTTGTAGAAGTATGATTTTCTACCTCCACACATTCTATATCGACGCCGTCGATGGTGAGTGTCTCTTCCGCTGTCACTCTGATGTTAGTCACGTGAGCAGTACTTTTGATGCCGCCCATGTTTAATAAGATGGAATAATCTTCGAATGTGTCGCCCACTTTGGCGTTAGAAGGGAGACGGAACAAGGTGCCGGAGATTTTCACATCCATGCCTTGCATCATCTGTCCTGCGAAGGAATTTTCGTCGAATGTTACGATGCCGTTTCTGATGCTATAAGTCTGTACCATTGGCATGATGCCGAGAGAGTTTTTCTTGTCATCGAGAAGTGTTACTGTATATTCTACGGTGCAGTTGAAAGGAGCTTCGCCTTCAAGTTTGGTAATCTCATTCATGGTATGAGCTGTAGGCTTGCCTTTTTTATCTAAGTCGGCGAATGTTAGTTTCACGCCTTTTTTATAACCGAAGAAAGGATCGGCGACGAGTTCATAGTCGATAGAGAAGTCGTATTCGTCGAAATCGACAGCGTCTTTGAAGACTGTCTCTTCTTCTTTTTCAATTTCTTCTTGAACAGCCTCTGCCTCTTCTATAGCGGCTTCAACTTCCTTAGCGGTTTCTTCTATTTCTTTTTCCGCTTTCTCGACTTCTTTTTCGACTTCTTTTTCGACTTCTTCGAAAGCCTCGTCAACGGCTTTATCAACAGCTTTTTCAACTTTCTTGCTTACATTACGTTCTACCGCGTTGACAGCGGCTCTTTCTGCTCTTCTCGCAATGCGGTTGACTATATTCTGAGCATCTAACTCAATGCTGTTTCCCATCAAGAGAAGCAACATTATTGTTATTATCTTTTTCATAATTACTTAAGTCTGAAGGTTAAACCAGCTGAGATGTAAGTGAAGCCGTATCCCAATTCAGCGTTAAATCCGAAGTTTTTGCTAATGTACCAACGAGCGCCGATGAAAGATGAGAATGCTAAATCAGAGGAATTGTTTCTTGTGTTATAGCCACTGTAATAGTCGTAATCAGGGTTGTAACTATACTTATAACTATAGGTATATAATCCGAGCATGAGACCTGCATACGTGTCAAGTTTTTCTGTCAGCTGGAAATGGAATGTACCTCTCACGCCGAAGCACATACGAGTCATGCTTTCTTTGTAATAATCGTAATACTTGTAGGAATAAGTGGAAAGACCGGCATAACCGCCAACGCCGACGCTGGCACGATCGGCTATCAGTCCGTCAACAACGCCTACATCGAAGGATGCTGAAATAGGAGGGAGTCCGACACTTGAGTTGAGTAGTCCATAGCCATAGCTGTAATTACTTAATCCGATGTTAGCGTTTACAGCGATAGCACCTTTGTTAAATACGTCTTGAGCTTTCACATTAGTTAGTCCGAGAAGCAAGACAGCTGCAATTAGCATTAATTTTTTCTTCATAGTTAATTTAGTTTAGTTGTACATTAAGTTAATTCACCGTATAAAAAAGCGTGGTCCATCCACTTGTTTTATGAAAGCAGGTTCTGGTAAAACCCTCGGACTAAAAACAAGCAACGGCCACGCGTCAGGCATATACGATCAGTCTCATAGCTGAGATTAACATACAACTATCGGCGTGAAGAGTCTGCTTATTCTCGTCCTGTAAATTTACCAGATTCGCTTTCAGAGAATGAAGCTCGCACTTCCTTAACTATATCGCAAATATAATATATTTTTTCAATAGTAAAGAAGTTGGCGACTCTTTTTTTCCGTTGCCTTGCTTTTTTACGTAATGCAAAAGTATGAAAAGACGAAACTCGTTGAAAATATTTTAGGCTTAAATCAGTACAAGAATCGGATGTTTGGACTGATTTATCTGTTTTCTAACCAAGAAAGTGGGGTTTTTCCTGTCATTTTTTTAAAAACCATATAAAAAGAGGAACGTGAACGGAATCCGCAATCGGCATAGATGCTGTCGATATTTAAGTTGGAGGTGTCTAATTTTTGCATAAGATGCTTTGCTTCCTCTATACGCATCCTGTTGACGAACTCAAAAAAATTACATTGCAAATAACCATTGATGGCTTGCGAGAGCTTACGTTGAGAGATGTTAATCTCTTTTGCAAACATAGCTAACGAAATATCAGGACGTAAATAAGCTTTAGACTCTTCCATATAATGAGAAGCATTCTCGCAAATTTCTTTCATCTGCTGCTCGTCGATAATCTGTGTTGATGGAGTTTCTGTGTTGGTAGTTTCTGTTATATCATTAGTGGTAATACCCGTCGGGATTTCTTTTATCGGCATCGCAGGGTGAGCGATGAGATTATATACCAAATAAAACATAGCAACGACATTCAATATCTGGATAAGCCATGTTCCTGTGACAGGCCAGATGAAGAAGCAAACCATCACAATAACGAATAATGCCGCGAAGAGATATTCAAATACTGGAATCCAACTTTTCTGTATCCATTCGGCATCGGAGAGAGTGTCGCCGATAGCTTTTTTGGTACGATGCAGAAAACGGAAAATGACGGCGAAATAAATGACCATTTGTAAGAATACAAAAATAGAATTGACATCGTTTATGAAAGTGGTGTCGCCTGTCATCTCGTATTGTATTGAAGCTAAACGTTCTTCAGGTGTCATGGAGAGACCTAATCCTAAGCATATCAACATCGGCAACAGATGGAGAATATGTATGGGCTTTAATTTAAAGGAGTCGTCGAAACTCTTTTTGGCAAACAACCATAACAGAGGCATCAGTAGTAGATTGACGTTGGTGATAGGAAATAAAAAAAGCGAGAGCTTGTGCCAAGCAAGCATCACGCTTGTATTATATAGATAAACAGGGACGTTAGGGAATACGATGATAGCAGCAGCGTATGCGTGCTCTCCACGAAAACGAGTCGCGGTAAGCAGAATTAAAGCTAATACTAATAAGATAATTACGCTGGATGAGTTGACAGTAAGTATAAAATCGTTAAATTCCATATATCCTATTTTTTACGAAGAGCAAATATACATCCTTTCCAAGAATTTCACAAGATATTATTTTTATTTCACCCTCGAAACGTCGTTACAAAATTTTCTTCAAGTTACTTCTGACATTGAACAATGACTTCGGCAACAGACGTAACTAACAGATTGACAAGATAATCAAGTCATTGTAAAGTAATTATCACACTTTCTTCAAATCGTAAACCGGGAGTTTTATCGCTTCTGATAATGTCTTGCATAGTTTCTCGGAATCTAAGACGATGCCGTTGGGCGAAGTCGGATTGACGCAGACTGCGATGAGTTTGCTTTTCTGCATGACGGTTATCTTGCGT
>JAFTUF010000042.1 GCA_017466405.1 Bacteroidales bacterium | reverse complement strand
CTGCCGAAAGTTTCAACGCCAAAATTAAGGCTTTCAGAAGCCAGTTCCGTGGCATCTGCGACATCCCTTTCTTTATCTTCAGATTGACTACTTTATTTGCTTAACTTTTTTTACAACTCCACCTACTTTCCAGACTGAGCCGTTAATTTTTGGAATTATAGAGATTTAGCATTTTAGACATATAGATAAAAAAAAACGCTGACCGATTGGTCAGCGTTTTAACGTGGTACCAGCGAGATTCGAACTAGCGACACATGGATTTTCAGTCCATTGCTCTACCAACTGAGCTATGGTACCTCCGTTGTTTTGCGAGTGCAAAGATACAACAATTTTCATTACTTTCACAAAAAAATTATTTTTTTTGAAAATATTTTTCTTTTCATTCATTATCAGTATCTTTGCAAGAAAAAAAATAATGAATAAGATATTAACCATCGACATAGGTAATACAAGAGCGAAATACGCAGTATTCGACGATGACATCATCATAGAGACGGGTGTTTTCGATCCTTATAGTAATGATTTAAAAGAAATTATCATACGACATCATAAGATAAAAAAAGGTATTTTATCGTCGGTGGGAGGAAAAGTAGAAGAATGTCTCGAGCAGTTGAAAGAGATAGAAGTCGTCACACTTTCAGGATTATCTCCCCTACCCTTTGATATTCCGTACGCTAATAAGAAGCAAATAGGCAGCGACAGGATAGCAGCAGTTGCCGGAGCCATGTCGATAAAACCAAACGAAAACAATCTCATCATCGACATCGGAACCTGCATCACCTACGACATCATCACATCCGACAACATTTATCATTGCGGACCGATAAGTCCAGGAATAAGACTGCGTTTCAAGTCGATGAACGATTATACTAACAAACTTCCTTTATGCACAGCAACGAAAGACGATTTAAAGATTATCTGCGAATCGACGGAAGAATGCTTGCAATCGGGAGTTTTAATGGCTATAAGTCTTGAAATTGAGGGATTTATAAAATTATATTCAAACAATTATAAAAATTTAAATGTTTTTATTATAGGAGGAGACAATATTTTCTTTGAAAATAAGTTAAAAAATTGCATATTTGCAGACGCAAATTTTATATTTAACGGTTTAAGATATATTCTTAATTATCAATGAAGTACACAAACATAAAATATTTTCTGTTGTGCCTAATCATCTCTTTGATTAGTATTAATGCGTACGGACAATCGGATTTAAGTTCACCTTATTCCAGATTTGGCTTAGGCGACATCTTCTCAGGAAGTCCCAATACAGCCTTAAAAGGAATGGGCGGCATTTCCAACGCCATGAACGACAGAGCTCTTTTAAATCCAAACAACCCAGCATCTTACGCAAGTCTCGACACACTCTCTTTTCTGTTTGACGCAGGCTTCTACATCAAGACAGCATCTTTCTCAACAAACACCATGACAGAAAGCGGCTCCAACGCCTCCTTCGATTATGCCAGCGTGGGAATGAGCGCGACAAAAAGATGGAAGATAGGCTTGGGAATAATGCCTTACAGCAACAGAGAATATAATGTCATTACCGAACATCACGATTTAGGAACATATAACGTAGCCTTCCAAGGCGAGGGCGGACTCAACAGAGTATTCTTCGCTAACGGTCTCAAAATTACAAAAGACTTATCGATAGGTGTCACGGCATCCTATATATTCGGAACATTAATCGACAACACAACAATCTATTATCCTGATTCTTCATATTACCTCAACGGAAGACGCTCTATCGACATGAGAGTCAGCGATTTTAAATTAGACTACGGTTTAATATACAGACTTCCTATAAAAAACTGCGACATCACATTAGGTTTCACTTACTCACAAGGCACTAAGTTGGCTTCGAAAAGAGACCTCTTCATCAGAAATATGTTTAAAGGTTATGGAAATATGACAGAGTCGCCTATAGACACACTGTTATACAAAGAAGATCAGAACGTAAGTATCAATATACCTCACGGTTATGGATTCGGCATTACCATCGACAGAGGCAGAGGCTGGCTCGTTGGAGCCGACTTCAACTGGGCTGGATGGAAAGGCTTCGAGATGAACGGCGTCAACGACTCCTTGCAAAACTCATGGAACGTAGCCGTCGGTGCTTCTTACAAACCAGAATCGACATCAATTTCAAAATATTATAAGAAAATAACCTATCGCGCAGGTTTCCACTTCGACCAGACATATTACAATATCTACGGTCAATCGATAAACAGATACGGAGTGACATTAGGACTCGGATTACCAATACCACGTTCGTTGTCATCGTTTAACGTAGCTCTCGAAGTAGGTTCTTTAGGAACTACAAAAAACAATCTCGTGAAAGAAGGCTATTTCAACATCTCCGTCAGCATGTCGATTTACGACAGATGGTTCGTCAAGAAAAGATATAAATAGGTAACTAATCAATAAAACAAAAAAATTAAAATGAGAATTAAGAATTTACTATTTTTAGGTTTAGCATTTTTCCTTTTGGGAAATGGCGTTGCAAAAGCACAAGTAGATTGCGAAACAGATTATTCACTCTATCGTGAGTATATCAAACAATGGGAACAAGCCAAGTACAACCCAAAAAACATCAATCCACAGATGATTACATCATGGAGAAACATTTTCCTCAACTGTCCTGATTTCAGACAAAACACTTATTTGGACGGTGTTAAAATCATGACTTACGCATTCATCAGAACAACAAAAGACGAAGCTTTGAAAGACAAATACGTTGACACTCTCGTCATGATTTACGACAAGAGAGCTCAATACTTCCCAAACGGCAAGAACGGTTCACAAGTAGGTAACATCATGGGACGTAAAGGTCTTGACCTTCTGACATGGGCACCTCAACGTTACGAAGAAGCTTATAACGCTCTCAAACAAGCTATCGACATGGACGGCAACAACAGCAACTATGCTTTCGTCGATTCATATTTCAACGCAGTCATCACAATGGTGAAGAATGGCAAGTTAGAAGAATCAACAATCCTCGACGAATACAGCCGCCTCATGGAAATCGTTGATTTCAACATCAAGAGATATACAGAAGCTGCTAACGAGAAATTGCTCAATAACTTCAATGCAACAAAAGGCAATTTGGACGTTGCTGTTCAGCCTTACGCAAACTGCGAAGACTTGGTTCGTATCTACCAACCTAAATTCAACGCTAATCCTAACGACGCTGAATTATTGACAAAAATCGCTGAAGTTCTCGAAAAGAGAGGCTGCGACAACACAGAGTTATACCTCGCTGTAGCTGTCAACTTACATAAAATCAACCCATCTCCAGAATCAGCTTATCTCATCGGTAAAAAATATCTCGCCGACAAAGACTACACTCAAGCAACAAATTATCTCCAACAAGCAACAAAGAGCGAAAACACAGACTGGGCACACCAATCATACATCTATCTCGCTCAAATCATGAACATGAACAAGAACTATGAGTTAGGTCGCGACTATGCAAGAAAAGCTTACGCTTTGGACAAGACCAACGGCGAGCCTTTCATCATCATAGGTCAGTTATATGCAGCAAGTGCTAAAGACTGTGGCTCTGGTGACTTCTATTCAAAGACAGCTTTCTGGGCAGCAGTAGATCAATTTGAAAAAGCTAAGTCAGTCGATCCTTCAATAGCAAGCAAAGCTAACGAACTCATCAACGCTTATTCACACTACTTCCCAACAGTGGAAAGCATTTTCTTCAACGGATTTGAAGAAGGTCAAGAATACACTCTCGACGGATGCTGGATCAAAGAAACAACAAAAGTAAGAGCTGCTAAGCAATAAGAAATTCAACTCTTGAAAAAGCTTTTGAAAATATTTATAGAAATCAACATCATAGCCTATATGGTTATGGTGTTGTTTTCTTGTGAAAACTCACTTGATAAAGTCAAAGAATTTATAGACACCGATACTATTAATGGTGTTTTGGCTTACGACGTGACCATCACAAGAAGCGACTCCGGTTTTGTTCAGGCAAAGCTTATGGCTCCTGTGATGCACAGCGTCGAAGGCGACAGCGCGGTGCTGGAATTTCCCAAAGGATTCACCGCTTACATCTATGAAAAAGACAGCACACCGACCTCCAAAATAAGAGGCGACTACGGAATACGCTACGACAAAGAAGAACTCATCTTCATAAAAGACAGCGTAGTGGTGGAAAACTTAGAGTCGCAAGAAACCTTGTTTACAGAAACATTATATTGGAATCAAAAGACAAAAACGATATATACACGCAATGCCGTCAAGATAACGAGTCCAGATAAAGTTGTCTTCGGCGACAGCCTCAACGCCAACGAAGACTTCTCGCAAAGAGTTATTCACGGCATGAGAGCAACCCTCGAAATAGAGGACGAAGAATAAATAATCAATAAAAAATGAACGACATTTACATAGTCATAATATCATTGATGTGCTCTGCCATGTTCTCCGGTATGGAGATAGCATTCCTCAGTACAAACCGTTTGCAGTTGGAATTGGACTTCAAGAAAAACAAATTCTCTGCAAAAATCATAAACAAATTCTTCAGAAACCAGTCTCAATTTATCGGATGCCTACTGCTTTGCAACAATATCGCAAACGTAGTATATGGTATCGCCATCGCAAGAATACTCGAACCAATAATCGCCAATATATTACCTGATGTCATCAACAACGACTTCGTTGTCCTCTTATGTCAGACATTACTTTCTACCTTACTTGTCCTCATCACAGGAGAGTTCCTTCCTAAGATAATATTCGGCATCAATCCTAACAAAAGTATGAGAATATTCGCCGTCCCTGCGATGACACTTTTCATAATACTCTACCCTATCATCCTTATATTTATCAGCATATCGGAATTAGTCATAAAATACATACTCCGCGTCGATATACCTCACGAAGATTACAAACTCAACACCGTCGATTTAAACGATTATATTAAGGAGTATGCCAATCCTGAAGATGAAGACGAAGACATACAGCAAGGAATAGAGCTGTTCCAAAACGCGATAGAATTTCACAACGTCAAACTGAGAGAATGTATGGTGCCTCGCACAGAGATACAGGCTATCGACATCGAGGATAAGATTGAGGAAGTGAAGGCTGTCTTTGAAGAAACAAAACATTCCAAGCTGCTCGTTTTTGAAAATAATATCGACAACATCATTGGCTACATTCACATCAACGATGTCTTGACAAAGACAAAAGACTTACGTTCCAAGGTACGTCCTATTGAATTTTATCCCGAGACATATTCGGCTCAGGAGTTGTTGAAACGTCTGTCGAAAAAAAGACAAAGCATCGCTGTTGTGGTTGATGAGTTCGGAGGAACATCAGGTATCATCAGCATTGAAGATTTGATTGAAGAAATCTTCGGTGAGATAGAAGACGAGTTCGATGTTGAAGAAAACGTAGAGCAGACCATCAACGCCAATGACCATATCTTCTCCGCAAGATTAGAGATAGATTATCTCAACAAAAACTACAAGTTCAACTTCCCTGAATCGGACGACTATGAGACGTTGGCAGGTTATATCATTCATTATCACGAAAGCATCCCTGAAATAGGAGAAGAAATTACAATAGGAAACTACATATTTAAAATAATAAAAGCAACCGACACCAAGTTAGAGGAAGTAGAAATAAAGAATAATCAATAAGTTATAAAGACGATATAATATTTTTAGGACTGCAAATTATTTTTTCATAAAAATGTCGAATATATCGAATGGTTTTGTAAATTTGCAAACTTAAAATATTAAGGCTTAATTAGGAATAAATAAATTAAAATAATAGCATAATTATGGCAGCAATTGGAAACATTAGAAAGCATTACGGACTGTTAGTCGCTATCGTAGGTCTTGCACTTTTAGCATTCGTATTAGGCGACCTTTTACAAAGTTCTAACAGAGGACAAGAAAGAAATGTAGCTACAGTTGGCAATGAGAAAATCACTTATCAAGATTATAGCAACTTAGTCAATATGAATCTTGAGAACATGAAAGCTAACAACGGTGGTTCTATCACAACAGAACAAAACTACAGCATTCATGCCAACACATTAGAACAAATGATTAGAGACGTCATCATGAAGGGAGAATACAAAGACCTCGGTCTCGCAGTTTCTTCAGAAGAGTTATATGACCAATTCTTAGGTGAAAACCCTAATCAATACGTAGTTCAAAGCTTCACAAACGCTGACGGCAGTTTCAACAAAGAACTCGTCGCTACTTACATCAGAGATTTCCAAACTCTCACTCCAGAGATGAAGAACAACTGGCTCAACTTTGAACGCGCTATCAAAGAAGACAGATTAAACACAAAATACGACAACCTTCTCAAGAAGAGTTTCTATTTACCTGAAAAAATCGCAGCTCGTTACTATTCAGATAAGAACGACAAGACATCTGCTGAAGTCTATGCTGTACGTTACACTACAATAGCTGACTCAACAGTAGTTGTTAACGACGCTGACAACAAGAAATTCTACAACGAAAACAAGAACAAATACCAAACAGACGCTACACGCGGCATTGAATATATCGTATTCGACATCAAACCTTCACAAGCCGACATCGACTATTCAAAGAATTATGTAGCCGACCTCAAAGAAGACTTCGCAGCTATCACAAACGCAGCTAACTTCGTCAACGCTAACTCTGACCTTCCATACGACAGCGCATGGAAATCAAGAAAAGACGTCCCAGCTGAATTAGAAGCAGCTATCTTCGACCAAAACAATGAAGCCGGTTTCGTTTACGGTCCTTACGAAAACGACGGTTACTATAACGTAGCAAGATTGTTAGACATGCAAAGCCGCTCAGACTCTTTGATGGCTTCACACATCTTGATAAGTTATGCTAACGCATTACGTAGCACAGAAACACGTACTAAAGAAGAAGCTCAAGCTCTCGCCGACAGCCTCTTCAAAGTTATCAAGAAAGACAACTCAAAAATCGAAAGCCTCGCTAAAGAATTCTCAGACGACCCAAGCGCTCAAACAAACAACGGCGACCTCGGCTGGTTTACAGACGGCATGATGGTTTACACATTCAACGAATTCGTACAAAATAACAAAGTTGGTACAGTAGGTATGGTTGAAACTCCATTCGGTTTCCATATCATCAAAGTTACAGGTCGTAACGAAGCTACTCCAAAAGCTCGTATCGCTGTCGTAGCACACGAAATAACAGCAAGCACAGCAACATATCAAAACGTATTCGCTGAAGCTAACAGATTCGTCACAGAAAACACAACAGCTGAAGAATTCAATAAAGCAGTTGAAGAACAAGGTCTCAACAAACGCACCTATCCTACTTTGAGATCAACTTCAAATTATATCACAGGTATCAGCAACCCACGCCAAATAGTTCGTTGGGCATTCGACGAAAACACAAAAGTTGGCGACATGTCATCAATCTTCGACTTAGACGATATGTATGTCATCGCTGTTCTTACCGAATCAGTTCCTGAAGGATTCATTCCAGAAGAAAAAATCGCTGAACGCTATGAGTTCGTTATCAAGAAAGAAAAGAAAGGCGCTATGTTAGCAGAACAAGCTAAAGCATACGGTACAGACTATCAAAAGATGATCGACAACTTAAAAGGTGAAAAGACAACTGTTGACGTAACATTCGAAGGTCGTGGTTTCGGTAACTTCGGCGTTGAAGACAAAGTCATCGGTACAGTAGTCGGAATGAAAGAAGGTGAAGTATCAGAACCTATCGTTGGTGGTAACGGTCTCTACGTTGTTAAAGTTGTTAAAGAAACACCTGCAACAACAACAGACTATACAAACATCATCAAAGAACAACGTTCAAAATACACTAACCAAATCCTTAACGGTGCTGCTTACTCAGCATTGAAAGACGAAGTTAAGATTGAAGATAACAGCCTCTTATTCTATTAATAAGATAAAACATAAAAATGAAAAAATCCGGTTCAGAAATGAATCGGATTTTTTTTGTTCTATATTGAATCGTTGACGCGAATTGATACGTGTCAACGAATATGTTATTTTGCAGAAGTTGTTGATTCGTCCATGCTAGTGATGCCTCTGTATGCCTTTTCCCATTTCCATGCCGAGAGTGTCATCTCATCTAAGCCACGTTCAGCCTTCCATCCTAACTCATTATTAGAATAAGTAGGATCAGCCCAAACCTTTTCTATGTCGCCAGCTCTTCTGCCAACAATCTCGTAATTCAATTTGACGCCAGACACTTTCTCGAATGAACGTATGACATCCAGCACAGAATATCCTGTACCGGTTCCGAGATTGAATATCTCGAAATCGTTTTTCATCTTTTCATTAATCATTCTCTCGACAGCTACGACATGAGCTTTAGCTAAATCCATTATATGAATGTAGTCGCGTATCGGTGTTCCGTCAGGTGTCTGATAATCGTTGCCATAAACCTTAAGGCATTCTCTTATTCCGTAGCCTGTCTGTGTGATATAAGGCATCAGGTTGTTTGGCACTCCTAAAGGAAGCTCCCCTATCATCGCGCTGTCGTGCGCTCCTACAGGGTTGAAATATCTCAGCGCGATGGCACGGAGTCCCGGATATGCCGCTATCGACTCACTTATTATCTCTTCTGCAATCTGTTTGGTGTTACCATACGGGCTCTCTGCCTTCTTGATAGGAGCCTTCTCCGAGACAGGCAGATGCTCAGCGTCGGGCTGACCATAGACAGTACATGAAGAAGAAAACACCAGATTAGATATACGGTATTTGCTCATGCATTCTATGATGTTCATCAATGAGTCTAAATTGTTGCGATAATATTTTATCGGCTGGTTCACCGATTCACCAACAGCCTTATGCGCTGCGAAATGTATAATGCCACTTATGTCATTATGTCGTGCAAAGAAATCATCGGTGAGTCTTTGATCAGAAAGGTCGAACGACTCAAATTCCGGACGGACACCGGAGATCTTCTCTATTGCATCTAATGTCTCTATGCGTGAATTAAACAAGGCATCAACGATAACGACCTCATAACCTTTGTTCTGTAGTTCTATTACTGTATGAGATCCTATATAACCGGTGCCTCCTGTAACTAATATTTTCATCTTCGATAATATTTAAATTCAACCGATAAATTCTAATATTGTTGATGTGACGTAATTGAGTTGCTCGTCGGTGAACTCAGTATGCATCGGAAGAGCGATGACGTTTTCGCAGAGATATTCGCTCACCGGGAAGTCGCCTTTCTTATAGCGAGGATCCTGATATGCCTTTTGTTCGTGAAGAGGCACAGGATAATAAATCGCGCATGCTATTCCTTTCGACTGCAGATGCTTCATGAGTTCGTCTCTGTTCACTCCGTTCAGCACCATCACATACTGATGATATACGTGAGTGGTGAAGCTTGATTTCTTTGGAGTTATTATTTTATCTGTCACAGAGAAAGCCTTGTCGTAATAGGCAGCTGCATATTGACGAGCTTTGATATAATCGTCGAGATGTTTCAGTTTTATGTCTAAGACAGCAGCCTGTATAGAATCAAGACGAGAGTTGACGCCCACATAGTCGTGATAATAACGTACTTTCATGCCGTGGTTTACCACTACGCGGATTTGTTCTGCGAGGCTGTCGTCGTTAGTGAATAAAGCGCCGCCGTCGCCGAAGCAGCCGAGGTTCTTGGATGGGAAGAAAGATGTACAACCTATAGTTCCTATAGTACCCGACTTTTTCACCGAGCCATCGCTGAAGGTATAGTCGGCACCAATAGCCTGGGCGTTGTCTTCCACCACATAAAGGTTATGACGACGTGCAATATCCATGATAGCTTCCATATTGGCACATTGTCCGAAGATATGTACCGGCACAATGGCTTTTGTCTTAGGAGTTATGGCGCGTTCCACAGCTGCCGGGTCGATGTTGTACGAATCCTTTTCAATATCGACAAGAACGGGTTTCAGTCGCAGCAGCGCGATGACCTCAGCGGTAGCGATGAAAGTGAAAGTTGTCGTTATGACCTCATCGCCAGGTTGAAGGTTGAGAGCCATCATTGCCACCTGAAGAGCATCGGTGCCGTTAGCGCAAGGAATCACGTGTTTTACATTGAGATATTGTTGGAGATCCTCCTGAAATTTCTTCACGTAAGGACCATTGATAAAAGCAGCCGTAGATAATATCTCTTGGATAGCGGAATCCACCTCCGGCTTTATCTTATTATATTGACCTACAAGGTCAACCATTGGTATATTTTGCATAGCTTACGTTTTTTGCAAAAATAAAAAAAACTGACATAATATGATAGAAAAAACATCAAAAAAAAGAGAGGGTGACTTTGACAATTCGAAACTCATAATCTCAGAAATTCAGAAACTTTTGAGATTTTGAAATTCTAAAGTTTAGAGATTAAATAAGTATTAAACTTTTTTTTCTAAAACGCTTGCGTATTTCAAAAAAAAGTCGTTAATTTGCACCTCAATTTTTAGGCGAATATAATAACATATAAAATATTAAGAATCATGTCAAAAGTTTGTCAAATCACAGGTAAAAAGGTTATTACCGGTAATAATGTTTCTCACTCAAACAGAAAGACAAAGAGAACTTTCAAACCTAACTTGCAAATCAAACGTTTCTACGTTCCTGAATGGGATGAATGGATTGTATTAAAAGTTTCAGCTGCAGGTTTGCGTACAATCAACAAGAAAGGTATTTACCAAGCTATTATGGACTCTTCAATGGAAGGTCATTTGAACCGTTGGTAATAACTTCAAAACACCATAAAAAAAGTCGTCTTTTTTGACGACTTTTTTTTTCAATTGACAATTAACAATTGACATAAATAATATTTTAAAACAAAATCAGTTATATCATAAAATATTTATTGATGAAATTAAGATACACATTGTTATTATTATTGATGATTCCTGTTTTGCTTTTCGGTCAGAATAAAAGCGATGCCATGATATATGGCAAGATCATCGACAACAATGGCAATGTGATTGAACTTGTCAATATCGCTGTGATGGGTACTGCCTACGGGACCTCATCAAACAACCGCGGACAGTATGAGTTAGCTCTTCCATCAGAGACTGAGTTAGAGGTGGTGTTCTCCTTTATCGGTTACGAGCAGGTGAAGAAGAATGTCAAGCTAAAGAAAGGCGAAGAACGCAAGCTTGACATCGTCATGAAATCGATGTCGATGACGCTTCCGGAGGCTGTCATCTCCGACCGTCAGATCAACTCTGCCACCATCACACGCCTCGACGCCCGCGAGATAAGTTTCGTTCCTGGCAGCGGCGCGGGCGGCGTAGAAGACTTAGTGAAGACACTCCCTGGAGTCTCCTCCACCAACGAACTTAGTTCCCAATATAACGTACGCGGCGGCAACTTCGACGAGAACCTCATTTACATCAACGGAATAGAGATCTACAAACCTTTCCTCGTCGGCTCCGGCGAACAAGAAGGCATGAGTGTCATCAACCCTCGACTCGTATCCAATATCGATTTCTCGGCAGGCGGCTTCTCGGCAGAATACGGCGACAAACTCTCTTCGGCACTCGACATCACTTATAAAAAACCTCTGCTGCCAGCAGCATCCCTCACCTTAAGCATGCTCGGAGCAGAAGCTCATGTAGAAGGAACAACATTACACCACAGACTGTCATATCTCGTGGGAGCACGATATAAAAACAACAAATACATACTCGGTAATATGGAGACCAAAGGCATCTATCAGCCTAACTTCACCGACGTACAAGGCATCTTGTCATACAACATCTCTCCTAAATGGGAAGTATCAGCCTTCGGATATTATTCGAGAAACAACTACACCATGGTGCCTGAAACACGTGAGACCGACTTCGGCAACATACAGATGTCTCATCGTCTCACAATATATTTCGACGGAAAAGAGACAAGCAACTACAATACAGGACTCGGTGCTGTCACACTTAATTATAGCCCCAACAAGGACTTAAACCTCAAGCTCATCGCTTCCACATACTCGGCTATGGAGTCGGAAAACTACGACATACAAGGACAGTATTGGATTGGACAGCTCGAGACGAACCCCGGCAGCGAGCAAAGCGGCAACGTCATCTCTAACCAAGGTGTTGGAACATACGTGGAACATGCACGTAACGACTTCTACTCGCAGGTCTTTAACATCGACCATAAGGGTGCATATAAAAACGACATATTCACCTTGAAATGGGGAGCCCGCTATCAGCATCAATATTTCGACGACATCATCAACGAGTGGGAAATGATAGACTCGGCAGGCTACAGCCTCCCTCATCCAGCAGATTCCATAGGCAGTCCTAACCCGCCTCATCCGCTCTTCAATATAAACTATCTCTCGAAAGGACATAACGAGTTACGCATCAACAATATTGACGGATTCGCGCTCAGCGAGTGGACTTTCAACACCAAGAGCGCCGACATACTCACTTTCTCTGTGGGACTTCGCGCCAACTATTGGGGATATAACAACGAGGTATATGTAAGTCCACGTGCAGGTGTAGCTTATAAGCCAAGCTGGAACAACGACATGCTCTTCCGATTGGCAGGCGGCGTTTATGTGCAGCCTCCTTTCTATCGCGAGCTGCGTATGTTCGACGGCAGCCTTGTCAGTCCCGACGACGCCACTTCACAAAAATCATATCAACTTGTCCTCACTCACGAATATAACTTCATGGCATGGGACAGACCTTTCGTCCTCACTTCGGAATTATATTATAAGTATCTGAAAGACATTATCCCATACGAAGTGGATAACATCAGGATTAGATATTTCGCCGACCAAAAAGCGACAGGTTATGCAGCAGGTATGGACGTACGTATCAACGGTGAGTTCGTCAAAGGAATTGAGAGCTGGGCAAGTCTGTCGGTTATGAAATCTACGGAAAACATCAAGTATTATCTCTCCCCTACTGGCAGCATTCTTTCGCAGACCGATGTCAACAAGGGAGCTGAGTATGTGAGCGACACCATCATCAAAGGGATACCGCGTCCGTCAGACCAGAGAATCAATTTCTCGCTTTTCTTCCAAGACTATCTGCCTTACGTGCCATCGTTCAAGGTCAACTTGAAACTCGTCTTTGGAACAGGAATGCCATTCGGCGCTCCTTACGACGAACGCTACCAACAAAAAATGAGAATGTCGGCTTACAGAAGAATCGACATCGGATTCAGCAAACAGCTCATAAGCGAGAAGAGCAGCTTCAAGAGAAACAACCCGCTCAGCTACGTAAGAAACTGCTGGCTCAGCCTTGAGATATTCAACCTTTTGGGAATAAGCAACGTCAGTTCCTATATGTGGGTCACCGACGTTTATAACATACAATATGCCGTGCCAAACTATCTCACTCCACGACAGATTAATTTGAAGTTGGTGGTGGAGATGTAAGTGAGATACTGAGATACTGAGTATGCTGAGTATGCTGAGATACTGAGATACTGAGTATGCTGAGTATGCTGAGTATGCTGAGATACTGAGTATGCTGAGTTACTGAGTATGCTGAGATACTGAGTATGCTGAGTTACTTAGCACACTTAGCACACTTAGTACACTTAGCACACTTAATACACTTAGTACACTTAGTACACTTAGCACACTTAGTACACTTAGCACACTTAGTACACTTAGTACACTTAGTACACTAAGTTAATCTCTTTATTTCGGAAACACAAAATTCGTCAAACGGCATGTTGAGACCATCTCGTCATCTTCGTTTTTGATATCGATATTCCAGACGTGTGTCTGTCGTCCTCTATGTATGATTGTCGCCGTGGCATAGACGTATGTACCTACTTTAGCCGACTTGACATGGTTAGCAGTAAACTGCATCCCCACTATCACGTGAGTCTTCATATCCACATAACACGAGGATCCCACGCCGCCAATGCTCTCAGCAAGCGCCATACTCGCTCCGCCATGCAGCATGCCATACGGCTGCGACAACGACTTTTTCACAAACATACGGGCATAAACATAACCCTCCTTGACTTCAAGATATTCTATACCGAGAGTCTCCATCATAGTACCCTCGTTAAGATTGTTTAATTTCTCTGGCGTTATCATATTGTATTATCATCTTAGAATGCAAAGATAAGAAAAATGGCTCGGACTTTGACACTGACTCGGACTTTGACACTGACTCGGACTTTGACACGGACACTCCAAGCACAGACATAGCAAACTCCATTTCCCGTCCCCACCTCCCGCATTCCTAACGGCTATTGACCAATTAAAAAAAAACGAGTTTTTTTTACCTTAACATCTTGACATTCTTAAAAAATGTTTCTAATTTTGCACCCGTTTTTCCGAGCTGGAAGACATACTGCTAACACTATTTTATAACTTTTTGAAACTGCCAATAAACACTATCATTCCGCATTTTTTTTGCGGTGTGATGGTTTTTTGTTTCTACAATGAAAATTAACAAAATTCATTAATTATTTAACATTTTATTATGAAAAAAAATTTATCCTATTAATTTTGATGTGCATCCTCGGTGGTTTGATACCTATGAATGTGATGGCACAAGAAACAGTGGTGATTAGTGGTGACCCTGAAAAATATTCTTCCAGTACCACAGATTATGCTCCTATCAGAACTTATAACTCAAGAAGTTATAGTCAGTTTCTTTATTTGAAAGAGGAATTAAATATGGATGAAGGAGCTTCTATTACAGGTATCTCATTCAAAGTTAATAAGAGTGATAATGCTTTTCCTTTTTCACGTACCAAAATTAAAGTATATCTTTCTAGTACTGAACTGACTAATTTTACATCTACAACTATGATAAAACCATCTGCTAACGATCTGCTTTTCGAAGGTACAATGACGTTTAGCGGTATAGGATGGTTAACCATTACTCTTGACAATCCATACACATATGATGGCAAAAATATATTGGTTAGTGTGTGGGATAACCAAGATTCTTATATAGAGTATACATATTTTGACTCATTTACCCCCATAGATGCAAATAGTGAAGAGAGAAGATGCGCATATAAAACTGGTAATAGTGCAAACCCTGTTACCGCTACAATTTATGGTTCTTTGCATGCTCATACTCCTCAAATTCAATTTACTTTCACTCCTGCAGGTCCTTCCGTACCTACACCTCCAACAGTAACTTTAAATACTCCTGAAGATAATGCTACAGGTATCTTCAACCCAAGCTTAAACTTCACTCTTGGCAGTGCAGACCAATATCAAATTCAAATGTCTGAAGGTGAAGGAGAATTTGCAATTGTTCAAGACTGGACAAAAGGTAACGGCAGCATTTCTTACCAAACAAGCCTCTTAAAACCAAATACTGTTTATTTATGGAAAGTTGTCGCTAAAAACGATAATGGCGAAACAACAAGCAAGGTTTACAAATTCACAACAAAAGAATTTGCAGCTCCAGGCGCAATAACCAACGTAAGTCCTGAAAACAATGCTGAAGGCTTAATCAACCCTGTATTGTCATGGACATTCGGAGCAGACACAGAACAACAACAACTTCTCATTGATGGTGTTGTTAAAGTAGATTGGACAAACATAGGTACAAAAATATCAGATTCTTACCAAACCAGTGGCTTGGCAGCAGGCGGCCACACATGGCAAGTCAATACCCAAAACGGTGCTGGCGTAACAACAGGTACAGAGTATTCATTCACAGTTGCAAGTCGCCCAGACAACGTAACACCTATTTCTCCAGCTAACGGCGCTACAAACGTAAACAGCAATGTTATCAAATGGCAATTCGCAGATAACACAACAGAGTACAGATTCTTGTTCAGTGCAGCAGACCCTGAGGATGAAGATGTTGTTTTCGACGAAACTTTCCAGTATTGGAATGGTACTAATTCCCAAAGCAATTGGTTGCAGACAAATGGTGCTGAAGAAATGGAGATTGAAATGCGAGATTTTGAACCAAGCACAACATACTACTGGATAGTAGATGTCAAAAACTCTGTTGGTGAAAGAATTCATTACGGTGGCGATGGAACTGTTTCAATTCAATCTTTCACAACAGCATCTGTATTGAATACAAAATATATGTCACCTGCAAACGGAGCAACAAACCTTGCAAATCCAACATTGTCATGGAACTATAATGGTACTCCAGAATATTACCAAGTCTTAATGGGTACATCAGAGAATGATTTGAATGCTATGACAGAATGGTTAGCAACAGAAGGTACAGGCGGCACATACCAAACAGAAAACTTAAACAACGCTACTGAATATTACTGGCAAGTCAATGTTAAAAAAGGTGAGACAGTCTTGGAAGGCGAAGTATGGTCATTCGTAACAACATTGCCAGTTCCAACAGGCATAGCAGCTAATCCAGTGCAGATTGTTCCTACATTGAGCATGACATACGGTTCAACAACCATCAGCTGGGATGATATGGGAGCTACAGGATATAACGTATATCTTGGCACAACACAATTAAATGCAGAATTAATCACAGAGACTTCATACGAGATAGCAGCCAACTCAATGAAACTTTCATACAATATGAATCCTGGCTACGAGATCTCTGTTCAAGCTGTTTATGCAATAGGTGAATCAAATGTTTCAGAAGCTGTCAATGTTAAGGTAACTGGCTTCGGTTATTTTAAATCAATAATCTACAGCAATGACTATTATCATCGTCTTGAAGGCGCTACAGTAACATTGACATGTACAGAAGACGAATTCGAAAATGAATATGATGGAGATGGAATAGTATATACATTCACAACAAACGCATTAGGTCAAGTATTCGAGACAATAGAAATGCCAAATGGCGAAACAGTTACAAATACATCATTGAAATTATACAACGGCACCTACGCTGTTAATGTTGAAAAGGAATATCACAATTCATATACAGGTACTGTTACAATATTAAACAATGAAACAACAGAACCTACCGATATGTTATTAATTCCAGATAATACATACATATTTGAAGTTACACCTTTCAATGCTACATTAGAATCAATAGATGTTTATGTTGATGCATCTCCAGGACAATATCATGTATATCTTAAAGAAGGTGAAGAAATCACAGATTTAGGAATGCAATATTTTGTTGCTGACAATAGCGTTGCTTATTTCAAATATACAGACTGGGCTAATTTAAACAATGGCGATTATCAATTTGGCGTTGCTAAGGCTGAAGACCAAATCAACTGGTCAGAAATAGTAACAAGAGACTACAATATCTTCGAAGTTGACGGTAATTTGAGCGCTGCAGAAAACTGGAGAGATGGTCTTCCAGAAGAAGGTGAAGATATATGTATCAACGCTAATGCTACAATTGGAACAGAAGAATCATTAACATTTGGTAATGTCACAATTAATACAAGCGGTTCATTGACAATCAATGGTTCATTGACAGCCGACAATGTAACAAACACAAATGTTAGCAAATTAGTCTTAAATGATGGCGCTCAGCTTCGTCAAAACAACAGCAGCTTAGTGGGTAAATTCAATATGGATATTATCAATCCTACAGTTTGGTCAAACGATAACCAAGACGGATGGCAATTCATATCATCTCCATTCACTAACGCTTCTATCAGCAACTTCACTACAGTTAATGGAAGTGATTATGACTTGTATAAGTTCGACGGCTCACAAGCTGGTGGCGAATGGGTAAACCATAAAACTGGTAACGATGAAAATGATAGCGAAGAAGATAATGGCAACGATAACATAGTACATGGTGGTGCTAAAGAAGGAACGTTCGAGACCTCATTCGTTAACGGTAGTGGTTATTTGACTTCATACGAATCAGCAGAATCTGCAACATTCAGCGGTACTATCAACAGCGAACAATCTCATACATGGAATGTGACATATACCGAAAACGCCGACAATGGAGATCTTGCAAACTTCCATCTCCTCGGCAACCCATTCGCATTCGATATGGATTGGAATAATGTAAAAGTTACAAATATGGTTAGTGGTTTCGCGGTATTAAATGTTGGCGATGATTATGATGAAGATGGAGAAGCAGCAGCAGGTAGTGCCTATGTCTATAAAACAGCAGGAACAATCAAAGTCGGTGACGCATTCTTCGTAAAGACAACAGACGAAGCTCCTAAGATGACATACCAAGAAACAGCAGCATCTATGAGAAGCAATAGCGAAAGCATCAACCTTATTGCTACTGGCGCTGAAGGATGCGATAACCTTATCATCAGTTTAAGCGGCGCTGAAAATGAAGGCTTCAATAAATTGGAAAACTTCAACAAAGACATAGCAACAGTGTTCGTTGTCAAAAACGACATCCGCTACGGTATCGCTAACTTCGACAGCGATGTAACTATGATAGACGTTGCTTTCAACGCAACTAAAATGGGTAACTATACAATCTCTGCTCAACCTAATGGCAAATTTGAAACCCTCACATTAATTGACCGCTTCACAGGAATCGAGACAAACTTATTGGTTGAAGACTACCACTTCACAGCAACAAGCAACGACAACTATAACAGATTTATCATTAAGTTAGAAGTCAACAGCCAAGAGCCAACAGACAACAGTAACTTTGCATACGTTTCAGGTGAAGACCTCATCTTCAATGTTGAAGGCTCAGTACAAATCATCGATATGATGGGTAGAGTTGTCTATACAAGCGAAATTGAAAGCGCTAACAACAGAATCAACGTCAGCGAGTTCAACAGCGCAGCATACGTGGTAAGAATTGTTAACGAAAATGGAGTTAAGACACAAAAGATTATTTTATAAATGACAACAGTCAACAGACAACAGACAACAGACTTCGTCCAAAATGCATACCCAAGGACTGTTGACCGTTGACCGTTGTCCGTTGACTTTTCAAAAAGAAAAAAATATGAAAAAATACATAATAACATTAGT
>JAFTUF010000041.1 GCA_017466405.1 Bacteroidales bacterium | reverse complement strand
CAAGTTCATAAAACGTATATCTCGATGAATATAGCATTTATCGAGAGTTATTTTTAAAGAAATAAATCAAACTACAGACGTGGGAAAATGGGTTCTGCCCATTGATGTAGGAAAATTAATAATAAATAGAACCCGCCTTAAATTATATGACACGCAAAGTTTTTTTACTTACAATTTTATCCGTTTTGCTCCTATGCGGAGTTAATAATGTTTCTTCTCAAGAATGGGAGTTCAAAACTGATAGTAGTCTCGAGTATCCTTATCACAGAAATTTAATTGATGCTATAGAATTACAAGATGGCAGTATCGTAGTGAATACGCCTTTAAACTTTAACATACCAAGTCATGCAAGTGTGCCTCATCCTGGTTTGATGAAAATTTCTGCCGATGGTGTTGAGCTGGCAAGAAACAATTATTTCCGTCCCGCATATTGTTCTGTGTCATATAATCAGATTCTTGAGAACGAGAATGGAGAGTTGTTTGCATTGATGACTTATAGTCCTGACCATGAAAAATTATCGGAAAATTATTTTATGAACATCGACAATCCTCCAGCTAATGCAATTTTAGGATTGTATAAATTGGACGATGAACTTAATATTGTTGAAAGTTACGAACATTATATTCCTATTGACACCACAGAAAATTACGGATTCGACCCGTCGTGGGATTATATGCCGAACGAAAATTGTGGACGCCTGTATCTGTTCACATCTTTTATCGATAATGCCGGAGATATTGTAGGCGCTTTCTTCAAATGTCCAACTTTTCATATTCCAAATCAAGCAGAACATGATTCATTATTTTTTTTCAAGATGAATTTTGAAGGTGAAATGCTACAAATGAAAGGTTTTGAATATCCGAAAGCCGGCATAAACACTTTTACTTACAGAAGAAATTGCATGAGTGAAACGGATTTACATTATATCTTATATCAGGTAGATGGCATAAATGGTTATGGTACAGGTGGTGAGGCAATGTATATGGATAAGGAATTTAATCTTGTTAATATAAAACCAATACGCCATCATAGTACAGAGCATCCAGATTATGGAGGTGCTGTTGATTATATTTCAGTAGTTAGAAGTAGTAGTGATATGCTTTATTTAGCTGCAAGATATCACGAGGGTGGTAATGGTGGTAAGTATGATTGCGTATTATACGAAATAGATGACAACCTGAATGATTCTGAGGAAATATTACCTATAATCAAACATATACGAAGAGGTGAACAAAATCAGTATGATTACCAAGCTTTTAACAATGCAATCGTTCTAAAAGAGTACGGTTCATTGATTTTTGTTTATAATATGGATGTTGATGGCTTATATCATAACACTGATTCGTGGGTCGTGATAGAGCATCTGGATTCTAATTTTGAAACTATATCGAGTGTGTATTACACTTCAGATAATGATGGAATACATACGGTTGTAAATTCCATAGTGTCAACAAAAGAGGAAGATTTGTTGCTTGTAGGTACTGGTCAAAGTTTGGGCGGAGATAAATCATGGTCGTTTATTACCAAATTCCCTGCATCGGCATTTGTTAACATCGAAGAAGCTCACGCTCACGGTTTAAAACTCGCTGTGGCTTATCCTAATCCCGGCGGAGATGTTATGAATGTGAGAACAGGCTTGCGTAATGCAGTTTTAACTGTATATGACATGCAAGGAAGAAAAGTCCATCAACAAATAATAACAGATGAAGTAACTTCAATAGACGCCTCGAAATGGAGCTCGGGAACATACATTTGGGTGCTTAGAGCGGGAAACGGGAGCGGGAGCGGGAACGAGAGCGGGATTTTGGAGAGCGGGATTTTGGAGAGCGGGAAGTGGGTGAAGTAGAAACTGAGAAATTGAGAATCTGAGAACCTGAGAAAATATGACTAAAGGCTAAAAGTTATGGGAGCTGCTGTGCGAACAGGGCTCCTTTTTTTGGTGTCAAACAGACAACAGACAACAGACTTTGACCACGTTTTTAAATAAAGAAGTCCAAAATCTTGAAGAGAGGTTTCTGGACTTTTTTTGTTTTTAGATTTATATGACGACTGTTTTTATCTTGATAAAAATGCGTTTTGATTACACTTTTATCAAGATAAAAATGCGTTTTGATTACACTTTTATCAAGATATTAAGTTTTTTTGTTAAAAAAATATTATCTTTGCAACGTAAAAATCGTGGCTTATGCAAAGAGATGCGTTGCAGAAATTGATTCAGTGGAAAAACAGTCAAGGAAGAAAACCTTTAATATTAAAAGGTGCACGACAAACGGGAAAGACTTGGTTGATGAAAGAATTTGGTCGGTTATATTATAAAGACGTAATATATATCAACTTTGAAAATGAACCACGTTTTAGAAATTTGTTTCAGAACGATTTTAATGTCAGCAGAATAATAAGTACATTGCAATTGTATTACGGAAAAATTATTGTTCCGGAAGAAACTCTGATTATTTTTGATGAGATTCAAGCAGTTGATGGTGGTGTCACGTCTCTGAAATATTTCTACGAAGACGCTCCTCAATATTCAGTTGTTGCAGCAGGTTCTTTATTAGGAATCTCTATTCGCGAAAATCAATCGTTTCCAGTAGGAAAAGTGAGTTTTGTCGATTTATATCCTTTGTCATTTGGAGAATTTCTTAAAGCAAGCAATAAGGAGATGCTTCTGCAGAGTATAATACGGCAAGAATGGGATTTGGTAAAGGTTTTTCATGAAGAACTTATGACATTACTCAGAACATATTTGTTTGTCGGAGGAATGCCAGAAGTGGTTCAGATATGGATTGATAATCATGATTATAGATTGATTAGAGAAAAACAAACGGAAATTTTGCAATCCTATTCCAGTGATTTCTCCAAACATGTTCCTTTGCAACAAATTCCACGACTAAATATGGTTTGGGACAGTTTGCCGGCTCAGTTAAGCAAAGAGAATAAAAAATTTGTTTATAATATTTTAAGAGAAGGCGCTAGAGCAAAAGATTTTGAACCAGCAATTATGTGGTTATATAACTGTGGACTAGTGCTAAAGCTTCATAGGGTAAAGGTTCCTCAAATGCCGCTAAAATCATACCATGATATGCAGGTGTTTAAGCTTTTTATGGTTGATGTTGGTCTGCTGACAGCCTCAATGGGTTTGGACGAAAAGTCTTTATTAGAAGAAAACAAAATATTGACAGAATTCAAAGGAGCGTTGGCGGAACAATATGTGATGCAAGAACTAACAACAATTGGATGTGATTATATCGGATATTGGACAAACGAGAGAAGTACTTCTGAAGTCGATTTTGTAATTCAGAAAGAAGGTGAAATAATTCCTATTGAAGTCAAATCAGGAGAGAATCTACATGCTAAGAGTTTCACCTTATTCTGTGAAAAATATAAACCTTCTAAGGCAATAAAGACTTCTCCGCTGCCATTCCAAGATAATGGTAAAATGCTCAACGTTCCCTTGTATGGAATAGCATATATATCGTAATTATGTTTGTTAAGATGCAGAGCGGAACTTACGTTTGGGAGCTTAGAGCGGGAAACGGGAGCGGGAGCGGGAACGAGAGCGGGAAGTGGGTGAAGTAGAAACTAAGTTGCTGAGTTGCTAAGTTGCTGAGAGACTTAGTAACTTAGCATCTTAGCAACTTTTCCCAAAAAAACTTCCTTTTAGGTAAAATATTTTTTCATATCTTTACAAACTTAAATATTGTGTTATGAAAAAAATATCTTTACTTACAACGGCATTGCTAATGTTATTAGTTACAAATGTTTACGCCCAGAATGTCAGTCTCGAAAGAGCATCGAAAATGGGTGAAATATTTATGAAAGAAAGTGCTTCTCTCGCTGAGCAGAGAAATTCAATAAACCTTAGTCATTCTCATACCTTTATTTCCAAAGACGGAAACGATTGTCTCCATGTCTTTAACGTCGATGGTGGCGGCTTCGTCGTGGTCTCGGCAGAAGCGAGAGTTAAACCTATTTTGGCATATTCCACCAAAGGAAGCTTCGATGTCGAAAACATGGCTGACGGTCTGAAGTTTATGCTTTCTTCTTACCAAGATGAGATTGAATACATTAGAGAAAAAAATATTGCGATGACAGACGATATCGCTAAGGAATGGAGACTCCTCGAGACAAAAGGTCGCATCACAGATGCAAGAGACTCTGACTTCGTGTTGCCTCTTCTTCCTTCTACATGGAACCAGAATTATCCGTACAACGCTCTTTGTCCAGAAGACACTGCAGGTCCTGGTGGTCACGTCTATGCTGGCTGCGTCGCTACGGCTATGTCACAGGTTATCAACTACTGGAAATATCCTTCACAAGGTGAGGGCTCGCACTCATACGTGCCATTTTGCTATATGTATGATCAGACTTATACCTATCCGATGCAGGAAGTCAATTTCGGAGAGACTCATTATAATTTTGAAAGAATGCCAATATTCCTCGATTCTTTAAGTTCAGAAGAAGATATTTATGACGTGGCTTTGTTGCAATATCATTGCGGCGTTTCTGTTGATATGATGTACAGCCCAGAAGGCAGCGGTGCATATTCTGAAGACGTGCCAAGTGCAATGAATCAATACTTTGGATATAACTACGGCTGGGTTGAATATGAATGGGATTTCAGTCATCAGGAATGGATTGAGGCTCTCAAAGAAGAACTCGGCAATGGTCGCCCTCTTTATTATTCAGGTCAAGATGATGAAGGTGCCGGCGGTCATGCTTTCGTCTGCGACGGCTACGATGAAAACGATATGTTCCATTTCAACTGGGGCTGGGGCGGACGCGACGACGCTTATTGTGCAATAGGTGCTCTCAATACAACAAAATATGCCTTTAACACATGGACGGCTGCTATCTTCGACCTTTATCCTCGTACCAACGAATATTTCTCTCGCCCTGATGAGGTGACAGAATTCAATATCACAGAATTAGAAGATAACACCGGCGTCACAATATCTTGGGTTAATCCAACGAAAGACTTGTCGGGCAGCGACTTGACATCAATAGATACTGTTTTCTTACGCCGCGATTTTGTTACAATAGCGACATTCACCGATGTTCAAGCTGGTGAAACAATGACGTTTACAGATATCGTTGAAGAAGGTCTTTACGAATATTCTGTCTTCTCCAATAACGTAAATGGAAATAGTCCGATAGCGTATAAATCGCATCTCATTGGAAATAAATGTGATTTGATATTTGAACTTAACGACGAAGGCGGCGACGGATGGAAAGGCGGTAGCATCTCAATATTTAATGAAGATGAGAGAATCGCGATAGTTACTTTGGAAGATGGCGCATCACTCGTAGATACGGTTTCGCTTCTTAAAAATGAATTGAATTTCGTTTGGAACAAATGCTGGTACAGTGAGGAATATTACACCTGCGATGAAGTGTCGTTTACAATCAAAGACTTAGAAGGAAATGTCTTATACGAATCGGAAGGCGAGATGCAGACCGGTATCTTCTTGACATACGACAATGATTGTTCTCTTGATGTTTATGAAACCGAAACCGATACGGAAAAAGTTTCGATATATCCGAATCCATCAGATGGAAAGATAATGATAGAATCAAATAATATCTCTCAAGTTGAAATATTCAATGTCATTGGACAAAGCCTTACGACAATATCAGTCGATGCCGATTTCTGTGAGCTTGATATGTCAGACTTCAACGAAGGCTTGTATTTCGTGAAGATTAAAACTGCTGACGAAACTATAACAAGAAAAGTAATATTAACAGATTAATAATTTAAAATGATGAAAAAAAGTTTATTATTGACATTTGTCCTCTTATTATCGTTAGGACAAATTTTTGCAGCTCCAGTAGATCTTGCAACAGCAAAGTCGATAGGAGAGAAGTTCGTGAGAGTCAATATGGAATCTCTCAGAAATTTCAAGAACACAAAACATGTCGCTACTATCAGCAATGACAATGGTGTTGCTTGTGTTTATGTTTTCAACATCGACGACAAAGGCTTCGTATTGGTCTCAGCCGACGACAGAGCAAAACCTATCTTAGCATATTCTGATGAAAGTGCTATCGACATGAACAACCTTCCTTCAGGTTTGGATTATTATTTGACACACTACAAAAACCAAATCACTGTTGCTATTGATGAGAATCTCGAGGCTGAGCAGGAAATCATAGACGAATGGAATCTCGTCAGACAAAGAGGTATCGTTACAGAAAACGGACTTCGTAAGTCGGTCGAGCCATTGATTGATTTGTTATGGAATCAAGATTATCCTTACAATCTTTATTGTCCAACAGCAGCTGGCGGTCCTGGCGGTCGTGCTTACGTAGGCTGTGCAGCAGATGCTATGGCAATGGTTATGAAATTTTGGAACTATCCAGAAGCAGGTCAAGGTGAACACTCATACATTCCACCTGGATTTCCGGAACAATCGGTTACTTTTGGTGAATCTTACGATTGGGATAACATGCCTGTACGTCTTTACACTTCATCACCTCAGGAACAGATTCACGCAGTTGCTATATTGATGTATCACTGCGGTGTTTCTATCAATATGGGTTATGCCTACGATGGCAGTGGAGCTTTCTCTTCTGACGTTCCAGAAGCTATGACATCACACTTCTTATACACAGACCAGATGAGTCTCAAATACAGAGATATGTTCTCTAAGACAGAATGGGAAGATTTGTTGATTGCCAACTTCGACCAAGGATTCCCAGCGTTTTATGCAGGACATAGCGAAGCAAGTGGCGGCCACGCTTTCGTTTGCGACGGTTATACAGAAAATCGTTACTTCCACTTCAACTGGGGATGGTCAGGCAATGGCAACGGTAACTTCGCAATAGACGCATTGAATCCAACAGTATATTATCAAAATATGTATTTCAATGACGGACAAAACGCTATCTTCGACATGATTCCTGACTATGCTTATAACTGCATGCCACAATCACCAGCTATTGAAACACAGGCTAACACAGTATATTCTCATAAAGGAATCGTTACAGTGACAGTACCTGAACTTTCTGTTACAGAAGAAGAGCTTGGCTCAGTAGATAAAATCGTCGTCAGAAGAAATGGCGTTGAAGTATTCTCAAAAGATAATGTAGCTGCCGGAGAAGTCTTGACATTTGAAGACGAAGTCGATAGCTATAACGCATACAGCTATGAAACATACGCTGTTAAGAACGGTGTTATCGGTCGTTACGGACAGACAGTTCTTGCTTACGGTCCAACATGCGACTGGAAACTCGTCAGCACAACAACAAGCTTCCAAGGATGGAACGGTGCATTTATGAAGTTTAAAGATTCTCAAGGCGTTGTCTTTAAAGAGATAACAGTCGACAATTCGTCACCTGTCAATATGTCGATAGCAATTCCAGAAGGCAACTTCTCAATAGAATGGACAGATCCTAAGATGCCTCTCTCTTCTTTGACATTGAAACTTAAGAATCAGAAGAATGAGACAGTATATGAATTCTCTGGTTCAACAACAAACCTTGACGCAGGAACAATTTTCGAAGGTAGCAACAGCTGTGAAAATTGCCAGGCTCCTGAAAACCTCAATGGCTCATACGAATTTATGAACGGTGAGTGCGGCGCTTTGATTTCTTGGGATAAGAAAGGCGAACCACAATCTTATAAGGTATATAGAAGCGCTGACGGCGAAGACTATGAAGAAGTCGCTACAGTGGCAGCTACAGAAAATCAATATTTTGACGTGGCAGAAGCAGGAACTTACTACTATCAAGTCACAGCTTATAACAGCTCATGCGAGTCCTTGCCAGCTGTTACTTCAGATATGGAAGTCGATTATGTAATGATAAACATCACTGCGATACAAGAAAACGCCATCGATGCTAAGGTATTCCCTAATCCAACAAACGGACTCTTGAACATCAACGCTGAAGATATGATGAGCGTTACTTTATTCAATATGATGGGACAGAAAGTCTTTGAACAAAATGTTGAAAGCGACGAATACATATTGGATATGACAGATATGGAAAAAGGCGTTTATATGCTTAAAGTCGTTTCAAGAAGAGGCGAGATGACACAGAGAATTTTAAGTCTATAATGACATAAACATAAATTGACAATGACGCGTGCATGATGAAAAATGTACGCGTCTTTTTTTTATTGATTTAATTCTTGATAGGGATAATATTTTTTTCTAAATTCGCGCAATCAAAAAATAAATATACAATAGAATAACCTCAGCAATTAAGCAACAAAGTGTCTTTGTAACTTAAACCAATTTTTTCATTATTTTGTCGTGGAATCAACGAATTTTTTTATTAAATTTGCGGACTAAATTTAAAATTGAATAATTATAATCAAAAAAGTTTACAGATGAAAAAATCATTTCTTTTAGCAGTTGTTTTGTTGGCATTCAACTCGCTTTTTGCTAATCCTGTAGATGCTAATTTTGCAAAGGAATTAGGACAGAAATTCGTATCAGCCAACTTCGTACAGAAATCAAATGTCTTGGAGTTAGTTTACACAGAGACTTCAGAATCAGGTGAACCATGTTTCTACATTTTCAATGTTTCTAACAATGGTTTCATTATTGTTTCAGCAGACGATGTAACACGCCCAATCCTCGGTTATTCTGAAAACGGTGCTTTCGATGCAAATAACATCGTTCCAGGTGTAGGATTTATGATGGAGATTTACAAAGAATCAATCTCTTACGCAAAAGACAATAACATTGCAGCAACAATGAACATCGCTTCAGAATGGAAATCTTTGGAAGCAACAGGTAAAACAAAACCAGCAATGAGAGGTCAAAGCGTTGAACCATTATGTACAACAAGATGGAATCAATCATGGCCATATAACAAGTTCTGTCCAGATCAACCAGCAAACTGGGCTTCAAATGGTCATGCAGTAGTAGGTTGTGTAGCAACAGCTTTAGCACAGATTATGGCATATTGGGATTACCCAGTACAAGGAACAGGTTCTCATACTTATACTCCTTACTGTACAGAATGTTATAGCTATTCATATCCACAACAAACAGTCAACTTTGGAGCAACAACATACGACTGGGAAAATATGGTTGACCACATCGACTCTTCATCACCAGTTGAACAAATTGATGCTATCGCTACAATCAGCTATCACTGCGGTGTTGCTGTTGATATGATGTATGACCATCACGGTACCGGTAGTGGCGCTCACTCGACAGACGTTCCAGCAGCTGCACAAGCATATTTCGATTATGCTCCAAGTCAAGTGATAAACTTTGGTAACTACACTGTGTGGATGGAAAATTTGAAGAGTGCTATAGATATGCGTCGCCCTGTTTACTACAGCGGTTGTGCTACAAACGGCTGCCACGCTTTCGTTTGCGACGGTTACGATGAAAACCAATTGTATCACTTCAACTACGGTTGGGGCGGTTCAGGTGACGGTTACTTTGCACCAAACGCTATCGAATATTCAGTAAGCCAAGTTCAGTCTATCTTCAACCTCATGCCACGTCCAGTATATGAAAACGCTGCTCAAGCTCCAACAAACTTCACAGTTGTTCCAGCTGACAACAACGCTCTTTCAGCAACATTGTCATGGGTTAACCCTTCTAAATCAATCAGCAACTCAACACTTTCAAGCATCGATATGATTGTTGTCGAAAGAAACGGCAAAGTTATCGCTGAGATAGAAAATCCAGCTGTTGGCCAATCAATGACATTCGTCGATGAAAATGTTCCTTGCTTCAGCTACTTCGACTATACAATATGCGCAGTGTCTAACGGAGCATACGGCGAGTTGGCAGTAGTAGAGAAAGTCAATGTAGGCCCAACTTGCGAATGGTCGCTCATTATCAAATCATCAGCATTCCAAGGCATGAGAGGCGCTCATGTCTCTGTATATGACGAAACAGGTTACAGATTCGAATACATCACAACAACAAACGCTTCATTGAATACAATCCCAGTGATGGCTCCATTCGGTAAGTTGCAATTCGCATGGCAAGCTCCAGGTGAAAACCAACCTGAATACGATCTTACTATGTTAATCAAAAACGCTAATGGCGAGACAGTGTTTAACTTTGACGGTTCTTCAGAAGAAATGCAAGAAGGCGTATTCTTCACAGCAAATAACAACTGTGGCGGAGATGCTCAATGCGACGCTCCTTCAAATTTGGTATCATCAGTTGCTGACGGTCAGTTGAAATTAACATGGAACGCAGCAAGTTCTGAACCATATTACGGATATAACGTATATCGCGATGGTATCCTTATCGCTCTCACAGAAGAAGCATCATTCATCGACGAAGATATTCCATTTGGCGGTCACTGCTACCAAGTATCAGCATTGTGCGAAGGCGGTAACTCAGAAAGAACAAACGAAGCTTGCGGCGTGTTGACAGAAGGTTGCGACCCTGCAACAGACTTAGAAATCGGTCTCTCAGCAAACTTGAAACCTCATATCTCATGGGTTGCTCCTGAAGCAGACGGCCTCAGCGGTTACTATATCATGAGAAAGAAAGTCGATGAAGCCGAATGGACAAGAATAAAGATCCTCGGCGCTAATAAGACTGACTATACAGACAATAGCGGCTTGACATACGATAACTGGTATTGCTATCAAGTTATTGCTTACTATCAAGAAACAGACTGCTTGTCAGCTCCTGCTCAAGCAAAATATAACAGCTTAGAATACTACGTTAAGATTTTCTATTCAGAAACAGGTGTAGAAGATCATGCTGCTGATCAAATCGGCGTATATCCTAACCCAGCTGACGATAAAGTCGCTGTAGAAGCTGTCGCTATCAAGAATGTGGCAATCTTCAATATGATGGGTCAAAAAGTTTATGAATCATCAGTAGATGCTGACTTCGTTGAACTCAACACAAGCGAATTGGAATCAGGCGTATATATGATTCAAGTTCAAACAGCAGAATACACAACAACAAAACGTATCTCGATTGCTCACTGATTTGACAATTGACACTGAAGGTTGACTGTTGACACTGACAGTTGACGTTGACAAATAAAAAATCCGGACTTCGTATGAGGCCCGGATTTTTTTTGTTGTGTGGAATGATGGTATATGTTACAAAAAAAGACGCCACAGGAGTGACGTCTCTACAAATTTTCAACTTTCAATTTTATTTCTTCTCCCATGTCTCGAATCTGTATGAACAGTCGATTTGTGGGTCGTCGTCGATGACTTCTAATTCTGTTAATTCCCATTCGTCGAAGTTGATGATAGGGAAGTAGGTGTCTGCTTCAAAGTCTTTCTCGACTCTTGTGAGATATAAGCTGTCGGCTTTGTCAAGGAACTGTTCGTAAATCATACCGCCGCCCATGATGAAAATCTCGTTTTCGTTTTCAACCATCTTCATCGCTTTTTGGATTGATGTGGCGAGTTCAAAACCTTCAGGTGCCGAGTCGAGACGGTCGGAGATGATGATGTTACGTCTGTTAGGCAATGCTTTTTGTCCTGGCAATGAGACGTAGGTGTTGTGTCCCATGACAACGCATTTTCCTGATGTCACTTTCTTGAAATGTTTGAGGTCGTTGGAGATATGCCATAACAACTGACCATTTTTACCGATAGCTCTGTTTTTAGCCATCGCAACTACTATAGATATTTTTGGTTTCATATAAGTAATTATTATTTGTTATTCTTAATTTTTATATTGATACATCAGCCTTGATGGCATCGTAAGGATTATAATTTTCTAATTTGAAGTCTTCATATTTGAAGTCGAAGATGCTTTTTATCTCTGGGTTGAGTCGCATTGTTGGAAGAGGACGCGGCTCTCTGCTGAGTTGTAGCTTCACCTGCTCGATGTGGTTATTGTAAATATGAACGTCCCCGAAGGTATGAACGAAGTCGCCGAGTTCGAGTCCGCAGACTTGGGCAATCATCATAGTTAACAGAGAATACGATGCAATATTGAAAGGAACACCGAGGAAAACGTCGGCGCTTCTTTGATAGAGTTGACATGATAATTTGTTGTCTGCTACATAGAACTGGAAAAATGCGTGGCAAGGAGGCAGCGCTGCTTTACCGGCTGCAACGTTTGCTGCAAAGTCTTTTGACCTCTCATCAGGCAATACGCTCGGATTCCATGCTGTCACTATATGGCGGCGACTGTTAGGATTGTTCTTGATAGAGTCGATGACATCAGCTATTTGGTCGATGCCTTCGTTGTTCCAGTTTCTCCATTGAGCTCCGTAAACAGGACCAAGGTCGCCCTTGTCGTCAGCCCATTCGTCCCAGATACTCACTTTGTTATCGTGAAGATATTTGATGTTGGTGTCGCCGCTGATAAGCCAAAGTAACTCGTGGATGATAGAACGAAGGTGGACTTTTTTCGTTGTCAGTAGAGGAAAACCATCGTTGAGGTTGAAACGCATCTGATGTCCGAAAACGCTTATCGTTCCAGTGCCTGTCCTGTCGCCTTTCTGGAAACCATCGTCAAGAATATGTTGTAATAAATCTAAATATTGTTTCATTTTTAAGTTCGTTTCAATTGTTTATAGCATTTCTTTTCTGCTGTTGATTTCGTCTCTCAGGATGGAAGCCATGTTATAATCTTCTCTCTCAATAGATTCTTCGAGAAGCGATTTTAGCTCGCTGAGACTGTAACGCGAGAAGTCACTTTCGATCATGATATCAGCATCGAAATCTTCATGTTCTGAATCCAAGTCAGTGTCAGTGTCGAAGTCCGAGTCAATGTTAATTCCAGCTTCTTCTAAAACCTGTGAATAAGTGTATATAGGACATTTGAATCTGACAGCGAGAGCTATGGCGTCGGAAGGACGAGCGTCAATTATTGTTAGTTCGCCTTCTTTTAAGCAGTGAAGCTCCGAATAAAACAAGCCTTCCTTAAATCTGTTTATCACGACTTCTTTAATATCAATGTCGAAAGTGGTGGCGAAAGTCTTGAATAAATCGTGTGTTAGAGGGCGTATGATCTTGTGACCTTCCAATGCGATTGCGATAGACTGTGCTTCCGCCTCGCCAATAATAATAGGTAAATGCAGCTTGTCGCCTTTCTTGTTAAGAATCAAGGCGTACGCTCCGCTTTGCGAATTGCTGTAAGTCAAACCTTTTACTTCCAATAAAATCTTATTCATTCTACAAAAATACACACAAACTTTTAATTACACAAAACAAAAATCATTTTTTTTGAGACTGAGAAACTGAAAACCTCAGAAACTGAAAATTATTGACTAAAGCCGAAAGACAAAAGTTTAAAGGATTTTAAGATTTTCAATTTTCAGTTGTCAGTTTTCAACTCAAAAACGGCTTGTTATTCGTGTTTCTTAGTGTCGATTAGTGGTCGGTGTGAGAATTGTAGGTACGCTCTCTCAATGATATATGGGAATGAATTACAACACAAAAACACCCTCCGTGGACAATGTCTGTTGTCTGTTGTCATCAAAGACTAGACGTGTCAACAACCTCTCTTTTATGTTAGTAGGTGTTGTTGACGCGTCTCTACGGAGGTCGAAAAAATCTTTCCTCTTTTGTCATTCGACTTTAGACTTTTACTAACTTTGCAATTTAAATTTGTTGGAAAATGAAGATGCCTTTCAAACCGGGTACAATGTTGTATCCTTTGCCAGTGGTTATGGTGAGTTGTGGCGATAGCCCTGAGAATTATAATATTGTGACGGCAGCATGGACAGGAACGATATGCTCCGACCCTCCGATGTGCTACGTCTCTCTTAGAAAAGAGCGCTTTTCGCATCCTATCATAATGCGTACTAAAGAGTTTGTTATCAATGTCACGACAGAATCGCTCGCTCGAGCTACCGACTGGTGCGGAGTACGCTCAGGAAAAGACTATAATAAATTCAAGGAGATGCATCTCACTCCAGAACAAGCTCAGATAGTGAAGGCTCCTCTAATAGCTGAGTCGCCGCTTAATATAGAATGTCAGGTGGTTGAAGTGAAAGAACTCGGTTCTCACGATATGTTCATCGCGAAGGTGGTTGCTGTCAACGGCGATACAAGATTTTTCGACCCAAGTACAGGTCAATTCCAATTGAATCAAGCTGATCTCATCACTTATTCTCACGGAAAATATTATACACTCGGAGAAAAAATAGGCGGCTTCGGTTTCTCTGTTGATAAAAGAAGAAACAAAAACCAAAATAAAAAATGATGGATTACATATTAATAAGTAGGGACGTATCGCATACGTCCGTGAACGACATCAAAGAACTTTTAAAAGATTGGATTAAGCTCTATCCTAATTCCTTCGCGCCTGATGTGGAATTTAAAATATTCCAACTCGAAAACGGCGACTTCATAATCCAACTCCACGAAGATATGAGTTCTCTGGCAATTTCTCTGTTGGTTTTATTTTTCGGTTCTCACGAACTCGGAGACTCGGAGACTCGGAGACTTGGAGACTGCGTAGCATATATCACCATAGATGATACAGAAGTACTGTTAAAGCAGAATGAAGGAAAAAGAGCGATGATA
The DNA here is from genome assembly GCA_017466405.1 of Bacteroidales bacterium. Taxonomy (GTDB): domain Bacteria; phylum Bacteroidota; class Bacteroidia; order Bacteroidales; family F082; genus Limimorpha. Next base: position 85,127 of record JAFTUF010000041.1, on the reverse strand, counting down.
GTTGGAGGTCAACAGACAACAGACAACGGTCAACAGTCTTCTTCCACTTCCGTAAGATTCATTCTTGAAGATAATTATTGCCTCGATTATAATTTTGAAAAAAGAGCTAAGCCTGTAAAAGACTCCGATGTTATTTTCAATGAAGAAGAAATAAGTCTTCCTGAGAATTATGAAACTGTCAGGGTAGGGGATGTGGTGAAGAATAAAGTGGATAAAGTTCTGGAAGAAGAAGGACTTACACCAAGAAAAATGTTGATTTATTTCTTGTGCGGAGCTGTAGGTCTGAGTATCGGATTCCTCATCGTTTATTTCATGAGCAAATGATTATGTTAAAGGAATTTAAGAGTTTTGTCGAGAAACATAATCTCATTGAAAGAGGAGATAAGATTTTGTTGGCACTAAGTGGCGGAATCGACTCTATGGTGCTTGCGAAACTTTTGATTTTATACAGACAACAGACAACAGACAACAGACAACAGACATCGTCCACGGTCAATAGTCAAAGTCCAAGTCTTATAAGTCACCGAGTTACCGAGTCACCGAGTCGCCAAGATTTTGAAACCTGTAGGGACGTATCGCATACGTCCTTATCGCATACGTCCAATTTAGCTTTCGCTCATTGTAATTTTCATCTTAGAGGAGAAGATTCAAATCGTGATGAGAATTTTGTAAGGAAGTTTGCGGAGGAAAATAATATTCCATTATTTGTAAAACATTTTGATACGGAATTATATGCTAAGGAAAACTCCTTGTCAATCGAGATGGCAGCTCGTGAACTGCGTTATTCTTGGTTTAAGGAGTTGAAAGAAAATCACGGTTTTACAAAAGTCGCTCTTGCTCATCATGGCGACGACCAGATAGAAACCTTCTTCATAAATTTCCTTCGTGGCTCCGGAATAAAAGGTCTCAAAGGAATGAAAGTTCAAAACGACTTTTACATCCGTCCTTTACTTTGGTCGAGCAGAAAACAAATAGAGACTTTTGCAAAAGACAATGCAATACAATGGGTTGAAGATTATACCAATCAGGAGAATGTATATCTGAGAAATAAGATTAGAAACCAGATGATGCCTTTGTTTGACGATATGAAGAACAACGCGCGTCAAAGTCTGAAGTTTTCCATCGATTGTCTCACTTCTGAAAATGAATTATATAGAAGTCTCATTAAAGAGAAATTATCGCAGATAGAATTTGTTAAAGAAGATTATAGGTGTATAGAAAACAAGCATTTCCTCCAGAATGAAAACGGAAGACAATTGCTTTTTGAATGGGTGAGGATGTTTGGTTTCAATTATGAGCAGAGCATTTCGATGTGTGAAGCGATGAGAAATGGAAAATCGGGAGTTGTTTTTTATTCGTCTTCGACTGACAACAGACAACAGACAACATACAGCAGACTCTATCCACAATATGTAGCGTCGGTTCAGAAAGATAAGATAGAGATTTTTGAAAATAAGAATGAAGATGAGGATATTTTGATTTCAGGATCTCAGATTCTCAGATTCTCAGATTCTCAGATTCTCAGATTTTCCATCATTAATAAAGGTGTAGATTTCAGGTTGATAAAAGACCCGTCGGTGGCGATACAATTGGATTTTGAGAAAATTAAGTTTCCAATTAAATTGAGACATTGGAAGAAAGGCGATAAGTTCAAGCCTTTAGGAATGAAAGGTTCCAAATTGCTCAGCGATTTTTTCAATGATATGGGATTTTCAACTTATCAGAAACAGAATGTGTGGATTATGGAAGATTCTAATTTCTTGATTTTATGTGTTGTAGGATATAGGATTAACGATAAGGTTAAAATAACAGATACTACGAAAGTTATTTTTCAATGTGCTTTAGAGAGTTAAAGTTTTTTTCTTAAATTTGCGCGTTTTTTTATGAGATGAAAATAAGTTTAGTAATAATTATAAATCAATAAACTAATCATGAAAAAAGTTTTTAAACTCATCACTTTATTAGTTTTGATGCTTCCATTCGTAGCAAAAGCTCAGATGGTTGAGCCTGTTCAATGGTCTGTCGAAACTGAGAAATTAGGTAACAATGAATACAATCTCGTATTCAAAGCAGAAATTGAAGATGGTTGGCATCTTTATTCACAGTACACTCCATTCGGAGGACCAATGCCACTCTATTTTGAATTCACCGACACTTTGGGAATTGAACGTATTGGTGGCGTTACAGAACCAAAAGCAACCATTCATTACAGCGACATTTTTGAAATCGATGAACATTTCTTTGAAAAAGAAGCTGTCTTTACACAAAGAGTGAAGTTGTTAGACAAAACAGCAACAGTTGCTGGTGTTATCAGCGGACAATCATGCAAAGAGCAATGTGTTCAACTTACATACGACTTTGAGTTTCAATTAGGAGAACCTGTAGTGGTTGAAGAAACAACAAAAGCAGATGCAGCAGGAAGTAAAGGTGGTGGTCTCTTAGGTATGTTGTTGGGTGCTGTTATCTGGGGCTTGGCAGCTCTTATGACTCCATGTGTTTTCCCAATGATCCCTATGACAGTGTCATTCTTCTTGCATGGCGATGAAAGTAAGGCAGTTGGTCGTTTTAAAGCTATCATGTATTATGTTTTCATCGTTGTCCTTTACACACTTCCAATTGCAGCTCTCATTTTGATCGCTAGATTTGGTGGTGGAGAAGATTCTACAGCAAGTATTTTCAACTGGATTTCAACATCATGGATTAATATCATATTCTTCTTGATATTTATGGTGTTCGCAGCTTCATTCTTTGGAGCATTTGAACTTACATTACCAAGTTCATGGGTTAACAAGAGCGACAGCAAACAAAGCAGCAGTAAAGGTCTTGGCGGCGTGTTCTTCATGGCATTGACACTCGTTCTCGTTTCTTTCGCTTGTACAGGTCCTATCGTGGGAACAGCACTTATCCAATCATTATCAGGCGAATTCTGGGCTCCAATTCTTACAATGTTGGTCTTTGCTATGACATTCGGTCTTCCATTCGCATTATGCGCTCTCTTCCCATCATTGTTACAAAACATGCCTAAGAGCGGCGGCTGGCTCAACTCTGTGAAAGTCGTTCTCGGTTTCGTCGAAATCGCTCTTGGTTTCAAATTCTTAAGCGTCGCTGACCAAACATACCACTGGGGTCTCTTAGACCGCGAAGTTTATCTCGCAATCTGGATCGTGGTATTCACATTGTTAGGTCTCTACCTCTTAGGAAAAATCAAATTCGCTCACGACTCAGACGTACAACATCTTTCAGTGTTCCGTCTCGTCCTCTGTATCATAGTTTTCACTTTCGTAGTATATATGATTCCTGGTATGTGGGGTGCTCCTCTTAAAGCTTTGTCAGGTTACTTGCCACCACAACAAACAATGGACTTCGACCTCAAACGTATCAACCAAGAAAACTCAGATAAGGTTATTAACTACGTAGATGCTAAGATGTCTAACATCTCTCTTCAAACAGAACAAGTCGATAAAAAAGTGACTTCAGTCTTGTGCGAAGAACCTAAATATGCTGACTTCTTACACTTGCCTCACGGACTTAAAGGTTATTTCGATTACGAACAAGGTTTAGCTTGTGCTAAGGCTCAAAACAAACCTATCTATATCGACTTTACAGGTCACGGTTGTGTCAACTGCCGCGAAATGGAGGCTAACGTTTGGAGCGACCCACGCGTTCTCGAAATGTTACGCAACGACTATGTAATTATTGCTCTTTACGTTGATGATAAGACCACTCTTCCAGAAGATGAATGGATGGTAAATTCTAAAGGTAAGAAGAAGAAAACTTCTATCGGTAGCAAAAATTCTACATTCCAAATTTCTAAGTTCGAAGCAAACGCTCAACCATATTACTGCCTCATGGGACATAATGGTGAGGTCTTGGTTGAACCACGTTCTTACAACCTCGATAAAGACGCTTTCGTGAAGTTCTTAGAACAAGGTATTGAAAACTTCAACAACGGAACTTCAATCAGAAATATTTATGAATGATTGACGAAAGACTAAGGTCTAAAGATAAGGAGAGTTGCTGTGAAAAATGGCAACTCTTTTTTTTGAATCTGAAAAACTGAAAACCTCAGAACCTGAGAAAAAATGACTAAAGTCGAAAGACAAATGTCTAAAGCATTTTCAGGTTTTCAATTTTCAATTTTCAGTTTCAAAAAATCTTTCATCTTTAGTCATTAATCTTTCGACTTTTTATTATATTTGCAAAACTAATAAAACTCAAACTTTATGAAAACGGAAAAATACATTAGATTCGATTGGGCTATGAAGCGTATGCTTCGTGATAAAGCCAACTACGCAGTGTTGGAAGGTCTTCTGACAACTTTATTCAAAGAGAAAATCACTATCAACAGACTCTTGGAAAGCGAGAGTAACCAAGAAGACGAGTTCGATAAGTATAATAGAGTCGATATTCTTGCAGAGAACAGCAAAGGCGAGTTGTTTATCATCGAGGTGCAGAATAATGATGAGTACGCTTATTTCCAGAGGATGTTATTTGGAGTATCTAAGTTAGTGACGGAATATATTAACAGAGGAGAAGGCTACCAGAACATCAAGAAGATTTACAGCGTCAATATCGTTTATTTTGATTTAGGTCAAGGTAAGGATTATCTGTATCAAGGCAAGACTGAGTTCTTGGGAGTCAATACGGGCGAGGTTTTAAATCTCAGTCCGTTTCAACGTCAAAAATTCAATGTCGATGTCGTGAGTGAGTTGTATCCGGAATATTACATTTTGAAGGTTAACGACTTCAAAGGTGAGCCACAGACTCCATTAGAAGAATGGATATATTATCTCGGCACAGGCGATATAACGAATGAATCTACCGCTCCAGGTTTGGAAGAAGCAAGAAAGAAATTAGAGTTGGCGTTGATGAGCAAGGATGAGCTTTCGGCGTATTATCGTCATTTGGATAACACGGTGATATTGAAAGATAACATTTACACGTCTCGCGGAGAAGGCATGCTTGAAGGCAGAGCTATGGGAAGAAAAGAAGGAATGCGAGAAGGTTTGGAGAAAGGTTTGAAGAAAGGGATAAAGAAAGGTCGAGAAGAAACTATGAAAAATATAGTGAAAAATCTTAAGTCTGTAGGATCAAGTGTGGAATTTATTTCAGATGTCACAGGATTGACGAAAGAAGATATTGAGAACTTATGATAAACATATAGAGACGTCATACTATGGCGTCTCTACGTTGTATTTTGTGAACTGTTGACCAAAAACAAAACGATTATTTTATTTGATGAAAGCAACACGATATGATTTTATTTGTTTAACTTTGCAAATAGAATCAATAATTAAAATTGGATTATTATGGCAACAATAACATTCGAATATGATGCTAAGAGCGAAGTGGCAAGAAAGGCTATAGATTTACTTGTTTCTTCTGGGATTTTCAAAACTATGAGCGAAGATGTGTCGCTGAGTGATGATACATTGGAAGCAATGCGGGAACTTGAAGAAGGGGGAGGTCAGCTGTTTGAAGATTATGAGGATTATGAGAAGAACATACTAAAATGATGAAATAATGCGAAAAATCAGAACCACAACCAAATATAAAAAAGATTTGAAACTAGCGCTGAAAAACAAAAACTTTAAAATAGAAACCTTAAATGCAGTTATTAAAGATTTATCTAAGGATATTCCATACAATCTAACAATACCAACATCGAAACAAAACCTTTGATTAAACCTCAAAATGCAATAAAGAAAAACAATAAAATTTTCTTTGGTATCAATGCCGGTTTAGGTAGTGGTATTATGAACGAATGGGGATCTGATTATTACTTGACACTTTCAGGAACACTCGGTCTTGACCTTATTTTTCCAATGGGAAATGTGTTTGCAATCGGACCATACTTGTCTGCGGGACTTGACTCATACGATTTTGCCACCACATTTGGTGCTTGGGCTATGTTCAGGTTTAGAAATGAATCAGGAATCATGCTTGGCGGTGGGCTCAATTTACTTCCAGGTTGGGATGCAACAGGAATAAGTGTCCGTTTGGGCGGTAAATTTCCTAACAGAATATATTTGTTTGGAGAGTTAACGACATCATCTTATTTCTACTATAGTTACTATTCTGGAGTTTCTGCTACAGATGCAGTTTCTTTCCTAATTCATTTGGGTGTTAAACTTTTCTAAGAATATCGCTTAAGTAATAAATTTAGTTATCTAAATTTAAAATTATTACTGTCCGATAACAATGTGTATTTTTGCACAGGGGTATGTTTTTTGGTAGCAGAATAAATGTAACAAAAAGAAACCGCCTAACTTTTGTCGTTAGACGGTCTCTTTTTATATGTGAACAAAGTCTGTTGACTGTTGCCCGTTGTCTGTTGACCTAGAATCACATCTTTGCAAAGTGTTGATAGAAAGCGATGATGGTTTCTATTCCTTTGAAGAAGTGGTCAACTCTGTAGTTTTCGTTAGGTGAGTGGATGGCATCAGAACCTAAACCGAAGCCCATCAAGATTGATTTGATGCCGAGGACTTTTTCAAATTCTGAGATGATTGGAATACTGCCGCCGCTCTTCATTGGGATAGGACGTTTGCCGTATGTGTCCATGTATGCTGCTTCTGCTGCCTTGTATGCTGGCAAGTCGATTGGACAGCCGTAAGCTTGTCCACCGTGTAATGGAGTGACTTTAACATCTACATATTCAGGAGCTACGCTTTCAAAATATTCTTTGAATGATGCTGAAATCTTTTCGTTGTCTTGGTTAGGAACTAAACGGCATGAAATCTTTGCGTAAGCTTTTGAAGGAAGGACTGTCTTAGCGCCTTCTCCTGTGTAGCCGCCCCAGATGCCGCAGAGGTCGAATGTTGGACGGATACCGACTCTCTCGATTGTGGTGTAGCCGTTTTCGCCGCGTAATGTTTTCACGCCGACGCCAGCTTTATATTCTTCTTCGCTATATGGAGCCATGTTGAGCAGTTCGCGTTCTTCTGCTGAAGCCTCGATGACGTCGTCGTAGAATCCTGGGATGGTGATGTGGTTGTTTTCGTCCATGACCTTAGCAACCATCTCGCATAAGGTATTGATAGGATTTGCTACTGCGCCGCCGAACAAACCTGAGTGAAGGTCGGCGTTAGGTCCTGTTACTTCAACTTCCCAATATGACAAGCCGCGCAATCCTGTTGTGATAGAAGGAGTGTCGTGGTCGATCATGCTGGTGTCGGATACTAAGATGATGTCAGCTTTGACTAAGTCTTTGTTTGTGACAATCCATTTTGCGAGGCTGCCTGAACCGATTTCTTCTTCGCCTTCAATCATGAATTTTACGTTGCAAGGCAAGGTGTTTGTCTTTACCATTGTCTCGAATGCTTTGGCGTGCATGAAAGCCTGACCTTTGTCGTCATTAGCGCCGCGAGCCCAGATTTTGCCGTCTTTGATGACTGGTTCAAATGGGTCGGTGTTCCATAATTCGATTGGATCGACAGGCATAACATCATAGTGGCCATAAACTAAGACTGTAGGAAGTTTTGGGTCGATGATTTTCTCTCCATAAACTACAGGGTTGCCGTCTGTTGGCATAACTTCAGCCTTGTCAGCGCCTGCTGCTAAGATGCTGTCTCTCCAATATTCAGCGCATTTAATCATGTCGCCTTTATGCTCTGTTTGTGAACTGATTGAAGGAATACGGATTAAACCGAATAACTCTTCCAAAAAACGATTTTCGTTTTCTTTGATGTACGAATTTGTGATTTCCATGTTTTTTCTATATTTGATTTTTAACTTAATGTTTCTTAAGAAATGACAACAGACAACGGACAACAGTCAACAGTCTTTGTGCATTTAGTTAATTAAACGTATTTATTTTAATCCTATTATTCTTTAAATGTTAATAATTCAATTTTATTACCATCAAAAACCGCGTATGTGAAATCTCTTATCCAGTTTCCTACGACGGTGACGGTTGCGCCGTTATCGACTTTATATTGCATCGGTTTATGCTGATGACCAAATACGAAATATTCTATCTCGGTATTTTCTTTGACGCATTCCTGCGCGTATTTGTAGAGTCGAGTTTCTTCAACGACAGAATAATAATTGCTTTCAGCTTCTTTCTTTAATTTCTTGACCCTGTGATTATGCGACCATTTTAAAGCAAGGCCTATTCCCAAATCTGGATGAATCCATTTGAAGAGAAATTGGTTGAACTTACATTCAAATACCTTTTTCAAAAACTTATATCCATTGTCGCCAGGACCTCTTCCGTCGCCGTGGACGAGAAGGAATTTCTTGTCTTTCAATGTCATTATCATCGGTTCACGATGCAGTTGTATTCCGATTTCCTTCTGAAGATAGTCGAATGTCCATAAGTCGTGGTTGCCGGCGAAGAGATGAACAGGAATCCCCTCATCGACAAATTGAGCGAGTCTGCCTAGAAGTCGTGTGTAGCCTAGAGGCACGACTGTCTTATATTCAAACCAGAAGTCGAAGAGGTCGCCCATGAGGAAGAGCGTCTCTGTTTCATCTTTTATGGAATCTAAGAAACGTATTAGTTTGAGTTCTCTTTGGTGTGAGTCTTCGAGAGTAGGAACTCCTAAATGCAAGTCGGTGATGAAATAAATCTTCTTTTCTTCAGACATGGTTGTTTAGTGATTTAGTTTGCTTTTAGTCGTTTAGTGAATTCTTTCTGACATAATTAAGAATTTCGTTGTTGAAGTTTATATCATCATCCTTATGGAATTTGATTCTGATAGGTAAGGTGAAAACTGGTATGTTGTCAAACTTATTGATAAATGATGAGTTAATCAAACGCATCGCATCTTTTTCAGTAGTGATGATGACTTTGTTTTTTCCGATGATGTCGTTATATTTCTCAATCACCATATCTATGTCCTTCTCTGTGAAGTCGTGATGGTCGCTGAATTGAATTTTAGAAATTGTATTATATTTTCTTTTCAGGAAGTCTTCTAGTGAATATGTGTTAGCTATTCCGCATAAAAGCAATGCTGTTTTGGTTTCTTTGATGTCGGTGTCGAAACTAGCTTTGCTAAAAGGTTTGAAATCTTGATATTCTATGTATGAGTAGAAGACCTTTTGGTGAGGGAGAGGCTTCAAAGAGTTTTCTACGTCATTCCTGTAATACGGAGTTATGACGTTAGGAGATTTTGTTACCACAATGATGTCAGCTCTGTTAGCAGCTTTCTTAATATCTCTCAAAATACCAGCAGGCACGAGATTGTTTGTGCTGTAAAGATTATAGTAATCGGTGAGCAGGATGTTCAGTCCTGGCTTAATCTTTCTATGCTGATATGCGTCGTCTAGGAGAATCACTTGTGGTGGGTTTTCTTCTTGAAGAAGTTTCTCCATACCTTCACAGCGATTTTCATCGACGGCGACTTTTATATTGTCAAATTTCTTGAAATATTGAAGAGGCTCATCGCCAATGTCCTTGTGAGAATGGCTGTCGTTGGCTAACAGGTAGCCTTTGCTCTTTCTTCCGTAGCCGCGGCTTAAGACGGCAACTTTATATTCGTCAGAGAGAAGGTCGATTAAATATTCGATATGAGGTGTTTTGCCTGTTCCTCCCAAATTCAAGTTTCCGACGCATATATTGGGTGTGTCGTAACTCTTTGATTTCAATAGTCCCCAATCGAATAGCTTATGTCTTATAAACAAGACAATGTAATAAAGCATAGATATGGGTAACAATAACTTCCTCATAACATTAAAACTCAACAAATGTACAAATTATTTTTATTAAAACAAATCATAAAACGATAAAAAATCGTATCTTAGCGAAAAATTTCACAGATGTATAAAGTTTCAGAAATTTTGAGTTATATAACCGATGTCGCCCCTTTGCAATGGCAGGAGAGTTACGATAATTCGGGGCTTTTGATTGGTGACGGAAACGCATTGGTCGATAAGGTTTTGCTTACGATTGATGTTACTGAAAAGGTCGTTGATGAGGCCATAGAGAATTCGTTTCATCTGATAATAAGTCATCATCCGCTTATTTTTAGAGGCTTGAAAAATATTCTTACGGATAGCACAATGGGAAGAATTATCTCTAAGGCTATAAAGAATGACATCTCTATAGCAGCGATGCATACTAATCTCGACAACAGTTATTTGGGAGTGAATAAGATTTTTGCTGATACGATTGGTCTTAAAAACTTGCAGATACTTCGACCTGCAGATGCGTTTAAATCCAATGATACTGACCTTCAAGTCGGGAGCGGGATGATAGGCTGTCTCGAAAATGAGATGTCGGAATATGATTTCTTAAATATGATTAAGGAAAAATTAGGAACGGGAGCTTTGCGTCATTCTGAGTTTTTGAATAAGAATATCAAGACTGTTGCAATATGCGGAGGCTCTGGCTCATTCCTGATAAATGATGCAAAACGCTATAAAGCAGACGCTTATATAACAGCTGATGTTAAATATCATGAATTTTTCGACGCTGACAATGAATTACTTATAATTGATGCCGGACATTTTGAGACAGAACAATATACAAAACAATTATTTGCTGATATTATTCTCAAAAAAAATCCTAAATTTGCAGTCCAAATGTCGAGAGTGCAAACTAACTCGGTTCATTACTTTGTATAATATTAAATTTTAAATATATGGAAGAAAATAAATTCAAGACTAACGAAACTGAAGAACAAGTAGAAATCACTGTTGAAAGAAAACTCATTGAATTATATACCTTGCAACAAGTAGATTCAAAGATAGACAAAATACGTATCATCCGTGGTGAATTGCCTCTTGAAGTTCAAGACCTTGAAGACGAAATCGCTGGTATGGAGACTCGTATCGAAAAGTATAATGAAGAGTTAGATAAATTTGCAAAAGACATAGCCGACTATAAAAACAAGATTAAAGAAGCTACTGCTCTTATCAAGAAATATGAAGAACAACAAAACAACGTTCGTAACAATCGCGAATATGAATCATTGACAAAGGAAATCGAATATCAGTCATTGGATATTCAACTTTGCGAAAAACGTATCAACGATTGTACAAAGAAATCAGAGATGCTCAAAGTTTCTTTGGAAGACACTAAAGCACGTCTTGAAGAACGTAAAGGCGATTTAGAACTTAAGAAAAGCGAACTCTCTTCAATAGTTGAAGAAACAGAAAAAGAAGAAGAAGAACTCATCGCTCGTTCAAAAGAAAGTGAACAACTTATTGAAGAGCGTCTTCTTACAGCATACAAACGCATCAGAAAAAATGCACGTAACGGTTTGGCAGTTGTTAAGATTGAACGTGACGCTTGTGGCGGTTGCTTCAACAAAATCCCACCACAGCACCAATTAGACATCCGTATGCACAAGAAAATCATCGTTTGTGAATATTGCGGACGTATCTTGATAGATGAGGATATCGTTGGTATGTACAACAACAATTGATTTTAAATTACTCAATATAAATAGAGGCACCTGAAAAGATGCCTCTATTTTTTTGTATGCTCGTTTTTAATTTAACCGGAATTTTAATGAAACGACCAAGTTATGCATATTGGTTCTTTCATCCACTATTAAGTTAGGAGCGATGTCGTAATAGCTTGTGTATTGTGAATATAAATTATAGTTGTGATTTTGAAGTGTATATACGTAAGCGAAATCTATTGTTAGGAAATGTTGTGTGTAGCCGATGCCGCAGGAAAATGCATTTCTTCTATAATCCGTTTCTGTTATTCCGTATGGACTTCCATAGAATGCGTAACCGCCTCTGAAGCAATAGTTCTGATAACGCCATTCGGTACCGATTCTAAGATTCATCGTTGGGCTGAATGTGTTTCTGATACCTTGATTGTACATAGTGTAGTCATATTCATCGGCTGCTAACATTATCTGTCTGTAATCTACGTATTCATAGTCGGCTGTCAACATTCCGTAGTTGCCGAAAATCAAGGCAGCGCTGCCGTTGAGTCTCCAAGGTGTCATCATAGAATATCTGAAGTAGGATGTTGGTACAACAAAACTTTCGTAAATTCTATATTCATCCAAATTGGCAATGGTTTCTGTTCTCCAGCTGTCGGTTAGTTCGTATAATGTAGGAGTGTGGACCGAAGCGCCGAGACGAATCCAACGTGCTGGATATGCAATGATGCCGACTTTTCCGTTGACACCCCAACCTGTGGTTGACATCACTTCTTCTTGCAGCCAGTAGTTATTATACGTTTCTGTTGAGAAATCTTCTTTGTAGTCGCTTACTTTTCTGTTATATACGTAAGGCATGTTAATAGAAAAGCCTAAAAAGATTCTGTCGTTGAAGTTGACGCTTGATGTTACAGTCCATTCGTTAGTGCCGCCCCATGAGTTGACGCCTTTAAGTTGTCTTAATCCACCCATAGGAACAGGTGATGACAAACCTCCGTCGCTTTCTAAGTTGATGAGATATGTTTCCCATAAAGGATAAATGTAAGTGGGGGAGTATTGCTCTAATTCAACATTGTTAAGGATGTTGTTTTCTGCTATTTCCCACAGATAGGCATCTATTAGAGAATTGTCTCCGTTATAGGCGTTAACATAGATACTGTTGTTATAGTTGTTGGTTCTATTCATTCCGAATGCCCAGTTAACCACATTCTTTTCTTTGTTGTTAATGCCTACATAACCGAAATTGTTTACCGACAGTTTCGCTTTTGATTCTGTCGCTAGTTCACCGTTCAACTCTGACTTTGTGTAAGTCGTTATTATAGAAGGCGTGAACGTAAATGTTGGTTTTCTGAATAGTCCCAAGCCAGCAGGGTTGATGCTGATGGAGGAGAAATCCTGACCAACGGCACCCATTGCATTGCCCATTGCCATGCTCTTTGCTGTGCCTTGGTAGTATGATGTCGAGACACTATAGACATCATTGATGTTCTGGGCTTGGATGCAGAAAGGCACAATTGCTAATAATATCAAAAATAACTTTTTCATAATTGTTGGTTTTTGTCTTTATCTTCTTGCGCCACCAACTCTTGCACCGCCGCCACCGCCGATGCTGCCACCTCTTGAGCCTCCGCTGTTAAAGCTTCCGCTGCTTCTTGTTGAGCCGCTGCTTGGTCGGCTGATGCTCGAACTGCTTCTTTGGCTGCTGTTGCTGCTCGATCTGTTGATGTTGGATGAGCTTCTGTTGTTGGTGTTGTTGCTTCTTACATTGATTGAATTGTTGTTTCTTTCTGATGAAGAACTTGAATTAGGTCTTACATATTCTGAACTTGAACGAACCTGTCTGTTGCTGTTAGCAGGAGTATAAGTCTTACGGTCTGATGATGACGATGGTCTTACGGAACTGCTGCTGCTTGTACTTGAAGGTCTGTTATATCTGTTTTGAGCATTGGATACTCTTTCGTTAGCTGTCATGCGAGGTGTTGTTGTGCTGATAGAACTGCTTGAAGGTCTTGATGAACTTGTAGGTCTGTTCTCGGCTCTTGCAGCACTTGTAGGTCTTGACGCTGCTGATGGAGTGACATTTCCGTTTCTATTGCTTGTGACATTCAGTCCTGCCGACGATGGGCGGTTGCTGTTGTTAGCTACGTGTAATCCGCCTCCGCCAGGTCTTGGTCCATTTGGATTTAAACCGCCACCTCCTGGATGAGGATGATGACCTCCTGGGTTATAAGGAGGATACGAAGGATAAATTGGATAATAAGGATAATAATAGTATGGATAATAGAACGGACTATAGTAATAAGGAGTCCACCACCAGTCATAATACCAATTATAATACGATGAATAATAGTAAGGGTATCCATAGCCGAAGCCTGCATAAACACCGTAAGGGAATCCTATGCCGAAGTAAATGCTGGTGTTACCTCCGTCGTAGTAGCCGCTTTCTTCATCATCGTCGTAATAATAGTCGTAGTTATCTTCTGGATATCCTCCGGAGTTCTTTCCGAGATAGTTCTCGTCATAATAAATCTCTGTGCTTGTGTAAACGACGCCGTTGGTGTCGGTGACGGTTTCTGTCTTTTCGTATAGAGGTTCAGCTTTTGATTCTTGTGTCGCGTCTTCACTGTAATACGATTGGTAGTCGTATTGTGAGTTGCTGCTTATCATTGCGGTGTTGAAGGTTCCATTGTTTGATACAACTAACTCTTTGTTTGATTGGCTTTCTTTGTCGAAAGGAGAATAGTATGCATCGTCTTTAATAACGTTGTTGCTTGTTGAGCAAGATGTTAGCAGCGCAATCGCAGCAATGATAAAAAATTTAAATCGGTTCATTTTTATACTATTTAAAGTTATGAATACATGCAATTTTTTTTTATTTTTGCATGCGTAAAAATATACAAATACTATACCAAAATAACGATGGCAAAAGAATTAACATCTCGTCAAGAAAATTATTCCCAGTGGTATAATGATCTTGTAACTAAAGCTGACTTGGCAGAAAATTCTGCTGTTAGAGGTTGTATGGTTATCAAACCTTACGGATATGCAATTTGGGAGTTCATGCACGACGCTCTCGACAAAATGTTTAAAGACACAGGTCACGTCAACGCTTATTTCCCCTTGTTCATTCCAAAGAGTTTCTTCAGCAAAGAAGCAAGCCACGTTGAAGGCTTCGCTAAAGAATGCGCTGTTGTGACTCACTACCGTCTTAAGAATAATCCCAACGGCTCGGGAGTCGTCGTTGACCCTGAAGCAAAACTCGAAGAAGAACTTATAGTACGTCCTACTTCAGAAACAATCATTTGGGATACATATCGCAACTGGATTAAGAGTTACAGAGACCTCCCTATATTGGTTAATCAATGGGCTAACGTGGTGCGTTGGGAAATGCGTACTCGTTTGTTCCTCCGTACCGCTGAGTTCCTCTGGCAAGAAGGTCACACAGCTCACGCTACAAAAGAAGAGGCTATGGCTGAAGCAAGAAAGATGCTTGATGTTTATTCAGAGTTCGCTGAGAAATATATGGCTCTCCCTGTCATCCGCGGTATCAAATCTGCTAACGAACGCTTCGCCGGCGCTGAAGAGACATTCTGTATCGAGGCTATGATGCAAGATGGTAAGGCTCTGCAAGCTGGTACCTCTCACTTCTTGGCTCAGAACTTCGCTAAGGCTTTCGACGTGAAATTCTTGAACAAGGAAAATAAATTGGAATATGTATGGGCTACCTCATGGGGCGTCTCAACTCGTTTGATGGGTGCTCTCATTATGGCTCACTCCGACGACAACGGCCTCGTGCTTCCTCCAAAAATCGCTCCTATAGAAGTGGTTATCGTCCCTATCTATAAAACAGACGAACAAAGAGAAACAGTGGCTAACTACTGCAACGAACTTAAGAAACGCCTCGAAAACAGAAGAATGCGCGTGAAGTTCGACGACCGCGATACTCAAAAGCCTGGATTCAAATTCGCTGAATGGGAACTCAAAGGCGTGCCGGTACGTATAGCAGCAGGTCCTCGCGACGTGGAAAATAACTCGGTGGAAATAGCTCGCCGCGATACTCTCGAGAAGAATACTATCACAATAGATAATATCGAAGATTATATCACAAACCTCCTCGACGAGATTCAAAATAACATCTACCAAAAAGCTCTCGACTTCCGTCAGTCAAGAACTGTCAAAGCTGATACTTGGGAAGAGTTCAAAGAACAAATCGAGAATAGTATGTTCGTATATGCTCACTGGGACGGCACTCCAGAGACAGAACAAAAGATTAAGGAAGAAACAAAAGCTACAATACGCTGCATTCCTTTGGACGACGACTTCGAAGATGGAAAATGCATCTATTCAGGTCAACCTTCAAAACGTCGCGTGATATTCGCAAGAGCGTATTGATAAATTGAAAGTTGAAAATTGAAAGTTGAAAATCTGTAGAGACGTTTCAATTACACCTTAGAAACAAACAATATGTAATTGCCACGTCTTCTCAATAGAAGTTAATAATTGACAATTATTTAGTCGTTGTCAGAGTCAATTGTCAAAGTCAGAGTCAATTGAAACAAGTTTACCTCGGGCATTCGGAGCAATATACAAGTTTATCTCCGGATGCCCTTTGTAATATACGTTGCCGCTATGATAAATCTGAACGCTGAGATTGTCCCGACAATTCACGTATATATCGTTGACATCGGTGGAATGAACTGATAAATTCCTGCATGACATTTCTTCAGCATATATCGGTCCTAATCCTCTCTGATTTATGGTGCCATAAGAAGATTTTCCTTCCAGATTTATCTTATTTGTACATTTGTCGTTGGAGAACAGACTGAATGAACGGCAGTTGAATCTTAGGTTAATGTCGCCAGAGCCTTGCATCAAAGTCAGTGTCAAATTTGAAAGCGTGTCGTCACAGATATAGTCGTCAGATTTTAAATGTCCTACCGATTCGTAATAAATCTTCTTTATATCGTCTTTGAAATAAATGTTGGCACTTAAAGGATAGTCGTAGCTTCTTATCCAATTCATAATGTTTTCGTTTCTTAAAGTCAAAATGCTGTCGGCAACTTCGCAGACGATGTTTTCTATCAAATTATCGCCCGTAGTGATTTCTATTTTGAAGGTATCGGACTTGATTAGATTCACGTCAATATTGTCATATATATTAATGGTATTGAATGAGGATAGCTCTGTAGTTCTCGACACTATATCTCCGTTTGTCAGAGGTGCTTTCTTGCAAGAAACACATGATATTAATATGAGCGCTATTATAATAAATCTTTTCATAATCTTACTCCTATTCCGAAACCAATGAAATCGGCGACGCCGAAATGTGTGTTAAGTGTGATTTTTCCGTAGATGTATTCTCCGACATTGACTTTCATTCCAATCTTCTGATACCAGCGTCCATAGCTCATGTCGAGCCCGTAAGGATGATAGCCGAAGTTGAAAAGGAATGAGACGTCGCTCATCATAAGTTCGTAGGTTAAGCTGATGCCAGGTTTCAGCATTTCCATAAATGTAAACTTCTGATTGTCGTAATCGTCTATTATTGAAATATTGTCGGTAGCGTCATAAACCAAATCTAAGCCAATTCCAACCTTGCTCAAATTACTGATTCTGTCCATGATGTAGAAGTCAAGATGATAGACACCGATGTTTTCTTTCTGAGCATATTCAATTCTTTTGATGCCGAACGACATTCCGAGATAATAATCGAGATCTACTGTTCTTAGATAATCTTCAGTATTGATTTTCTTTGGGATGAATTTCTGAGGCTCGTTTATGAGATAAGTCAGGCCGGCTCCGGCATTGATGATGTTGATTCCGTTGTTAGGATAGTTGGAACATCCGTTGGAGAAATGTGTCAGTCCTGCGAAGACTGAGATTCTGAATCTTTCAGAGATAAGGCGTTTGTATTCGAGTGTCAGGTTTATGGCTGCGTTGAAATTGCTACCTATAGAGATATTATGGTAATTTCTGACGTGGTCGAATTTCTCTGTGATATATCCGAGACCTACACCGAATCTGAGTCCGAAGGTGTTGACTTTACTTTTGTTGAAAGGAAAATTGATGAAAGGATAGATGGCGTAGGCTTTTCCCATTATGTCAATATTTCCTAAGTCGGAGTAGAAAGCTGTAAAACCTATGATTGGATAGTTGAAGTATGATTGCCAAGATGATTTCCCGTAAGTCTGTTGCTGTAATGAAAGTTCGAACATCGGAAAATGGGCCGAGTAGGAACTCATCTCGAAATGATGATGAGCGTAAAAACCATAGCTGGTTCTAAAGTCGATTTCGGTGTTTCTCATCAAAGAGTCGATGGAGAAGGATTTGTCTTTTTTTGTTTCTGCAACGACATCGTTCTGTGAGAAAACAATCAAAAAAAAGAATGTTAGTATGTGTATTACGTAGTTTTTCATAATACAAAACTAACAATTCTTTTATTAAAAAGTTGGCAAAAATCACCGAACTATTTGTAAATTTATCTATAAATTATAATGTATCAATTGAAGAAATCGTAAGGTTCAATAACACCTCTTGAATTAGGAACAGGGCTATAAGTTATGCTGTCGTTAAGTTCTCTTACATTGCTGTTGTAGTAGATGCTGCCGAAGTTGTCAATCAAAGCGTCTAATTTGTTTGTGCAATTAACAATGATAGAGCCTTCGTAATATACTTTAGCAGATGCGTCTTTGGATTCTAATCCTATTGTTTGAATGTCGTTTCTTGCATTGTGGTAGATGTCGGTATAGTCTGAAGATCCGCTAACGACAATCTTGGCAGTTCCGTCGCGTGATATTATGTTTAAGGTTTTGCAGTTGAGGTGGATGCCGATATGACCAGAACCGTGTTTTACATCTAAATCAAAATGATCGATAGTGTCTTGACTGATATAACCCTCAGATACCAAATCACCCCACGACTCATAATTGATACGTGTGATGCCGTTGTGATAGACTTTTACATCCAAAGGATAATCGTAGCTTCTAATCCAGTTGCGAATGTTTTCGTTCTTTAAATATAAAATGCCGTCTTCTACATTACTTGTGATTTTCTCCATAAGGTTTTCGCCCGTCGTGATTTCGATTCTGAATGTATCGGCTTCAATCAAAGTGACATCAATGTCGTGATAAACATGTATCGCGCTGATTGGCTCATCGAACCAACGCGTCTCCGTTACAGCTTTGCCGTTTGTCCAAGGGGCAGGCTCGCATGATGACAGCAATAATGCTAGAATTGAAAGTTGGAAACTGAAAATTGAAAGTTTTTTTAATATATGCTTTTTCATGA
This sequence comes from Bacteroidales bacterium, assembly GCA_017466405.1. Classification (GTDB taxonomy): domain Bacteria; phylum Bacteroidota; class Bacteroidia; order Bacteroidales; family F082; genus Limimorpha. Next base: position 66,495 of record JAFTUF010000041.1, on the reverse strand, counting down.
TACTTTTCTTAAATATTATAATTTGAAACCTAAGCCGAAACCGAGATAATCTGCTATATGCCATTGATGTACGTTGAGAGTTACTTTTCCGTAGAAATGGTTGAGGAACTCTATCTTAAGTCCAAGTCGTTGATAGTTTTCTTTGGTGTGCATATATTCTCCGAGATGTTTTCCTACCACGAACATAAACGATGTCTTTCCCATAAGCAGCTCTCCCGCAACATGAACTCCAGGATTCATTATCTGAGTAGTGGTCCATTCAACGCCGTTTCTGATGTTGCGGAGAATGTCGTTGCTGTCGTACACCAAGTCGAAGCCGACACCTAACTTGAAGAGTCGTGCAATTTGTTCCATGACGTATATCTCGAGGTCATACACGGAAGTGTAGTCCTTTTGAAGATAGTCGATTCTCTTGTAACCGTACGACAATCCGACGTATAATTCAGGTCTGAACTCTTTGAGATATTCGAGAGTGGTTTTTTCCTTAAGTTGAGCAGGATTTATATAAGGTACAGGCTCGTTAATCATGTAAGCAGCGCTGATACCGCCTTTTATCACATTGGTACCTTTGTTAGGTTCCGAGGTGCAGCCGTTGGAGAAGTGCTGAAGTCCGCCGAAGATAGACATCTTGAATCTGTCGGAGAAATGATGTGAGATGTCGAACGTTATGCTGGCAGCGGCGTTGAGCGAGGAGCCTATACATATATTATATGGGTTCTCGATGTGGTTGTAATGTTCGGTGAGATAGCCTAAGCCCAGACCGAAACGTATTCCGAAGTTCGTCGTCTTGCTCTTGATGAAAGGGAAGTAGATGTACGGATAAAGCGCGAAAGCTTTTCCTAAGACATCAATATTACCCATGCCGGAAGCGAAAAATGTCACGCCGACAGCAGGATAATTGAAACACGACTGCCAATATGATTTTCCGTAGGTCTGTTTCTGCAACGAAAGCTCAAACATCGGGAAGTGAGCTCTGTAGCCTTCCATCTCGTAATGATGGTGCATATAAAAACCATAATTGAGTCTGAAATCGACTTCTACGTTTTTCATCAAAGAATCGATGGAGAATGTGCTGTTGCCGCCTTCTTTTTTGTTGCCGGCAGCTGCTTCCGAAATTGTAAGTATATTAATAAGGAGGAAGCACAAAATTACCAAAAAATAATTGTGTCTTTTCATATTGTGTTTAAGAAATAGTCGTTTGCAGATTAGATGTTATGATGTTATTCTTCAAACATTTCTTCTGTTACGTTCAATCTATAATCTATCAGATTAACGTTGTCCCAAAATCTTTCCTCTGTGATTGACATTTCAAAGTCGGAGGAAGAATTGTAATAGTTTCTTGGCAAATATTGTTTTTCACCATCAACCAAACGATAAATGTTCCATAGTTCCAATAGGTGAACGATGCTTTCTTCGCTTGGTGTGTCTTGATTTCTTTCTCTATAAATTCTTTGGTTAATCATTGAGTAGGAATATGTTGGATAAATAGTTACAGCAAAGCCTGTGTCGTCGCTTTCCGGCTCGACGTAAAGTTCTTCATTAGTGTCGTTTGTGACTATTACGTGCCATTCTAATTCTTTGTCTCTTGGATTACAGCTACTTAAGATTATTGCTGAGAACATCAATAAAACGGTACACAATTTTGTAATTGATTTTTTCATACGGATTAATTTTTAAAGTTTTTTTATGCTAATAATTTTTGTAACTATAAGAGAGCTCTATGGTTTAGTGTCGTTGACGATAGAACTGCAATTATCCTGCAAATTTGGTGTTTTTATTTCTAATTTACAAGTTTTTTTAGATAATTATTTACATTATCATAACTCGTTGATATAGTTGAATACTGTTTATAATTATTTAGAAACTAATTGCTGACGTCTGATAGCCAAAAATAACTATCTTTGCATAAAAATAAAATTACATGAACAAAAGTTTAGAAGCTTTCCAAAGATTATTGGATATTATGGACCGACTTCGCGTGGAGTGTCCTTGGGATAGAAAACAGACTATCGAGAGTCTGCGCCATCTTACTATTGAAGAAGTGTTTGAGTTGAGTCAGGCGATTGTCGATGAAGATTATCAAGATGTTAAGAAAGAACTTGGTGATATTATAATGCATATCGTTTTTTATTCCCGTATCGCGGAAGACAGAAATCTCTTCACCATCGACGATGTTATAAATGGAATTTGCGAAAAATTGATAATTCGTCATCCTCATGTTTTTGGCGACACTTCGGTGAAAAACGCAGAAGAAGTTGCCGACAATTGGGAGAAGATAAAACTTACGAAAGAACATAACAGAAGCGTTCTCGGAGGAGTTCCTAACGCCCTGCCTGACTTGGTGAAGGCTTATCGCATGCAAGAGAAAGCATCTGGCGTAGGATTCGACTGGGAAAATAAGGAACAGGTTTGGGAAAAGGTCGAGGAGGAGATAGGTGAGTTGAAAGAAGAAGTTGATAATATGGGAGCTGGAACGGGAAGCAAGGAACGAGTAACGGAAGAATTTGGAGACCTTATGTTTACTCTTGTCAATTACTCTCGTTTCATAAAAGTCAATCCGATGGACGCTCTCGAAATCGCTAACAAGAAATTCAGAAGCCGTTTTAACTTCGTCGAGGAGAAGGCTCGCGAGATGGGAAAATCGCTCGTTGACATGAGCTTGGATGAGATGAATGAGCTTTGGGATATGGCGAAAAAGAATTAACAATGTACGGACACATTGAATGTGTCCTCCAGTAGAGACGTATCAATTACACCGATGAAATTTAACAATACGTAACGTAATTGCTGCGTCTCATCAATTATGAATTATGAATTAAGAATTATGAATTGATGAAAAGGTTTTTCCTCATATTATTTCTGTTGACGGTTGTCGGTGGTCAGCTGTCTTTGGCACAAAGTACAAAGTCAGAGTCAAACTCAAAGTGTGAAACCTTATTGAGCAAGTCGTATCTTAAATCATATTGGAATTCAGGATTGACGGTTCTCGCTCAGCCTTTGCATTACGACTGGAAAGATTGGACTGTCTTCGGAGGAGTAGCTGCTGCAGCGACTTTATCTTTTATTTACGATGATGAAATTTACAATTATGTCAACAAAACATTCACAGATTCTCAATCGAATACGATTTCTCAATATTCTGATGTTTTTGGAGAAGAACTATTCATAGTTCCGTCAATAGCATTGACTTACGCCATCAGCGCAATAAATAAAGATTGTAGGTTGAGGAATGTGTCGTTGGCGGCATTGCAGAGTTTTATCTATGCCGAAGTCGCTTCCGCTGGAATCAAAGTCTTGACCTGCCGCATGCGCCCAACTCCCGTCCCCAACTCCCCATTCGACACCCCGTCCCCAAATCCCGTCCCCAACTCCCAACAATGGTTAGGTCCTTTCGCGACTTTTGAAAGTACGTCGTTTGCTTCTGGTCATTCGATGCGAGCCTTTGCCTTGGCATCGACGGTGGCAGGTTTCTATCCTGATAAGACTTGGGTCGGGATAGTCTCATATTCATTAGCGACAGCGACTTCTGTCGGACGTGTGATTAGCAAGGAACACTGGGCTTCCGACGTGATAGTGGGCGCAGCATTAGGATATTTCATAGGTAGAGGCGTCGTTAAATTCAATGAGAAAATAGGTAATGTCACAAACGTTGAAATACAACCTATAACTACAAATTACGGACTTGGAATAGCTGTGAAGTTTTGATAACTGCTCTTTCGTAGAGACGTATCGCATACGTCTTGTTAGAATCTGAGAAACTGAAAAACTGAGAAACTGAAAAAATGAGAAATTGAGAATATAAGAATTATTTGAAAAAAACTTTAGACTTTAGACTATAGACTTTAGTCTTTTTATTATATTTGCAAAATTATTTATTTATAATCATTTAAGTATAAAAATGGGTAATTTTTGGAAGAGGACTGTCTTTGGTGCCTTGTTTGTGATAGTTGTTATTGGAAGTATTATATTAGGTAAATATACAGCTGCCTTGATGCTTTTGTGTGTGGTGATGATAGGTTCTTCTGAGATTGCCAACCTTTTCCCTCACGGCGAGAATAAACCTTTGAAAAATATTGTGGGATGCTGCTCTGTGATGTTGTATGTCTTTCTCACGATTTTCTCAATGAATTCAGATTCTATCGAAAGTGGTATTTATATCGCTCCTATATTTTTCAATATACCATTATTGATTGCATTGTTCTCCAAGAAACACGATTACGTCAGTGTGGTAGGAGCGTCGTGGCTCTCGATGATTTTCGTCGCTTTGCCATGCGGAATCATGATGCAGTTCTATAATGAGAATCTTATAGGAACCGATAACGGCTGGATTCTTCTGATATTCGCATCCATCTTGATTTGGGTCAACGACATTTTCGCTTATCTCACAGGAAGCGCGATAGGACGTCATAAGTTATGTCCAAGAATATCTCCTAAGAAAACCATCGAAGGCAGTATCGGCGGCGCTGTGTTTACAATGTTGTTCGCATATTTTATCAATCGTTTTGTATTGAACGTATTTTTCTTCGATAATCTTATCAGCGAACTTCAGGTTCTTTTCCTCGCATTAGGCGTTGTGCTTTTCGGTACGCTCGGCGACCTGACGGAGTCTATGATGAAGAGATATGCAGGAGTGAAAGATTCTGGTAACATCATTCCTGGTCATGGTGGGATATTAGACCGCTTCGACGCTACGTTCATGGCGATGCCGTTCGTCTTCATTTACCTATTATTAATTTAATTCGACAAAATCATGTACATTCATAAAAAAGGTTACGGAGTCATCTCTACAGTGTTTGTTATCGCTGTAATAATAGTAGCGTTGATTTTTTTCTTTGTGCCTAAACTGCTGTGGCTCCAATTGTTAATCTGTCTCATTCCTCTCGCTATATTTATATGGAGTATCACGTTCTTCAGAGTGCCGACCAACAGAACGACAACTATAGAAAAAGACGCTATAGTGTCGGCAGCTGACGGCGAAGTCGTTGTGATAGAAGAAGTCGAGGAAAAAGAATATTTTCACGATAAGAGAATACAAATATCAATTTTTATGTCAGCTTATAATGTTCACGTCAATTGGTTTCCTATCAATGGCATCGTGAGTTATTATAAATATCATCCAGGCAAGAAATTGTTTGCCATAAATCCTAAGTCGTCTGAGTTGAACGAACGCAACACTTTGGTTGTTAAAGACGAGCAAGGAAGAGAAGTCTTGTTCCGTCAGATTGCCGGTGTGATGGCGCGACGTATAATATGCAATGTCGATAAAGGCGCTACTGCTAAAGTAGGAGAGGAGTTCGGATTGATACGCTTCGGTTCTCGCGTCGATTTCTTCCTTCCATTAGACGCTAAAGTCAATGTGAAAATAGGCGACAAGGTCAGAGGTAAGATTAGCGTGCTGGCTCATTTTTGATAAAATCTGAAAAACTGAGAAATATTTAAATATCGTGAGTTCGATATAAGGGACTATCAAGTAATAAAGCAATAATCTTCATTAGATGAAAATTAACCCTGAAAGGGTGGCAGAAAATAGGCAGGCGATGGAGCGTTAGCGGAATCCCTGCTTAAAATGAACCAAGACCAATCAGAGCGCTGTAGGCGCGACAGTTCTCTCGTCCCTACGGGACTAGGATGATGGGATGCTCTTGTTTAGCAGGCGTTCCGTTTCACTTCACACCTGCCTGTTGTCTTACGTCCTTACAGGACTGTTTGTTATCTGATAAAATTCTAACTTTTTTTCAGATTCTCATTTTTAAATATAATTCTTTATTTCAATAAGGTCTTTTATCTCACAATCTAATGTCTCATTATGCGGGATTTGTTTTCTGTTAAAATAGATATGAAACATACCGATTTCCTTGGCAGGAAGAATGTCAACAGACAAATCATCGCCAATCATGACGCTGTTATCTATTGAACCTCCTACTTTCTCAATTGCTTTATAGAAGATTCTGTGGTCGGGTTTCTTGAAACCTACTTCTTCAGAGATGATGGAAACGTCAATAAATTTATCTAGGCCGGAAGCCTGCATCTTGATGGTCTGAACTTCAAGAAATCCATTAGTAATAAGGTGTAGCTTGTAACCTTTGTTTTTGAGATAAGTAAGGATTTCCATTGTGTTAGGTACTAAAGCCACCAAACGAGCCGCGTAGTCGGTATAACTCTCACCTAATTCGTGAGCGAGATTCTCGTCATAGATGCCGTAATCTTTCAAAGGCAATCTAAAACGCTCAATTTTCAGAAAATCCTTATCAATCTTTCCTTGACGATATTGTTCCCAGAGCTGATTGTTATAAGTGAAATAAGTCTTATGAAACTCTTTCGCACTTGGAATGCCGTAATCTGTAAGATGAAATAAATCAAAAATCTTATCGAACGCCAAGATGGAACTCTTGTCGAAATCCCACAGCGTATTGTCGAGATCGAAGAATATATGTTCGTAATTTTTCATTTTCCCTTTTACCGGACGTATGCGATACGTCCCTACATATTTTTGCAAAAATAATAATTGTTTTGATAGATAAAATTTTTTGAAAAAATATTACTTAAGATAAAAAAATCCATTATATTTGCGTTCTGTAAAATAGACTATTAATTAAATGTATTATTAAAATTTAACATTATGAAAAAGTATTCTTTACTTATGTTAGTTGCTATGTTCTTATTCATTGGCAACGTAGTAAAAGCTCAAGACGAAGTTGAAGTTTTGATTGATGACGACTTCGAAGCTTACACAGTTGGTAACAAGCTCGCACAAGGGGCTGTAGCAGCTGGTATAGATTGGTGGACAACATGGTCAAATGCTCCAGGTTCTGACGAAGACGGTGTTATCGTTGACTTAAATGGTAACAAATGTGCTCATTTAACAGAAGGTAACGACCAAGTTCTTATGCTCGGTGGTGCACAATCAGGTGTTTATGACCTTGAATTTGATATTTTGGTTCCTAATGGAAGCCATGGTTATTTCAACATTCTTCACAAATTCAACGGTGGTAATTCAAAATGGGCTATGCAAGCTTATTTACACATGACAAACGACGGACAAAACAGCACATACGCTCCAGGTCATGGTACAGTTCACGCTGGTAGCAATGGTACAGGTGATGTTGCTGCTATCTATGATGAATGGATGCACTTCCGTCTCCACGTTGACACAGACGCTGACCTTGCTCAATATTACTACTCAACTCCAGGTAACGATGAAGTAAAGGTTTGCGAATGGCAATGGAGCTTAGACAGCTTCGGTGAAAACACAGTAGGTCGTGAATTAGACGCTATGGACTTCTTCCCTCCAGATGCAGGTTCAGAATACTACCTCGACAACTTCAAATGCACAAGAATCGGTGGTGAAACAGCTGCTGAATTAGTATTCAATCCAGGTGAAATCAACGAAACAGTTGCTGCTGACGATATGGCATCTGTAACTATCAGCATTGAAAACGAAGGTACATCAATCGGTGACTACTCAGCATGGGTTGACTACGGTGTGGGTTCAGCTAACGGTCCTGAAGAAATCATTTCTTACGCTGTTGATCCTGTTCAAAATCCATCTTTAATCACATGGACTGCAGAACAAGCTATCAACTTTGAATTGGCAGCTTTATATCCAGCTACATCTTACGGTAACTCAGTCATGGGTACATACATCACAGGAGCTATGTACGCATTCTTCCAATGGGTTGATCAAACAACTCAAGAACCATCACCAACATTTGAACCAGGTACAGATATTATCTTCCGTATTTATGAACAAGGCCGTAATGGTAACCCAGGTAGAGTTTTAGCTGAAAAAACTATCTCTCAAAATGAAATCATCTGGGATCAATATACATTAGTTGAATTTGACGAACCAGTAGCATTGACAGGTTATGATGTATATGTTGCAGTTGAAATGACAGCAGCTGTTGGTGGTTGTATCATGAACTTAGATGGTTCAGGTCAAGCAGTTATGGGTTATGGTGACTTAATCCGTCAAAATGGTGGCGCATACTCATCACTTAATGAAGATATGGGTGCTAACAATGGTAACTGGTGCCTTGCAATGCTCTGCGAAGGTACTCCAGTAGAAGGTGGCTATGCAACATTGAACAAAACATACGGTTCTTTGCCAATCGGTGGCTCAGATGAAGTTACAGTTAACTTAAGCACAATCGGTCTTGATGCTGGCGAAACATACGAAGCAGCTGTTAAATTCGTTACAAACGACCCAGCTAACCCAACAGTTGAAATTCCTCTCACACTCGTAGTTGATGGTGACAATGTTAACGAAGTATTAAGCAATACATACAACGTATATCCTAACCCAACAACAGGTGCTGTTATGGTAGAAGGTGAAAACATCGACTACATCGCAGTTTACAACTCAGTTGGTCAATTAGTAAACGTTGTTAAAAACGAAACAAATGTTGTTGATATGAGCTCATACGAAAACGGAGTTTACTTCTTCAACATCGTTGACAATGCAGGTCAAGAATCATTACAACGCGTTGTTGTTGCTAAATAATGACTAGAGGCTAAAGTCGAAAGACTAAAGATAAAAAGCGATCTTTTTTAAGGTCGCTTTTTTTGTTTGCTTTTATATGCTGGGGTTTCCATAAATGTGCTATATTTGCAAAGTATAAATTAAACTATAATTAATCATTATTTTAAACAAATCAAAAATGAAAAAAGTATCTTTACTTGTGTTAGTTGCCTTGTTTTTATTTGCTGGCAACGTAAAGGCTCAAGACGAAGCTGTTGTCTTAATCGAAGACGATTTCTCAGCTTACACTGTTGGTGACAAACTTGCTCAAGGAGCAAATGCATTAGGTAACAACTGGTGGACCACTTGGTCATATTATCCAGGTTCTGCAGAAGACGGCGTCATAGCAGAATATGACGGAAACAAATGTGCACATTTAACTTTCGGTAACGACCAAGTGTTAGACCTCGGCGGCGTACAAGCAGGCGTTTATGAAATTGAATTAGACATTTTGATTCCAGAAGGAAAGAACGGCTATTTCAACGCACTTCACAAATTCGAATCTATCGACTCAGAATGGGCAATGGAAGCTCACCTTCACATGGCTGACTATCAAACACCAGCTCCAGGCGAAGGTCATGCCGTAGGTGCTAATATCGACGAACAATTTGAATGTGTTTATGACGAATGGATGCACTTCCGTCTCGTTGTCAACACTGACGCTGACCTCGCTCAATTTTATTACACAGCACCAGACGCTTCAGAAGTGAAAGTCAATGAATGGCAATGGAGCTTGGGCGTTCAAGGTACAGGCAGCAACCGTCAACTCGACGCTATGGGATTCTATCCTCCAAAAGACGCTGCTACATCAGAGTTCTACTTAGATAACGTCAAGTTTTCTAGAATAGGTGGCGAAACAGCTGCTGCATTAGTCATCACTCCAAATGAAATTGCAGAAGGACTTCCTCAAGACGTAGAAATGACAGAAGTCGATATCAACATCGAAAATACTGGTACTTCAATCGCTGAATATTCAGCATGGGTTGACTACGGAGTAGGCCCTGGCGGAAACCAACAAAATCCTATCTCATACGCTTCTGATGCTATCAACAATCCAAAAGGTTTAGGATGGAACTCAACAAGCCCTGTCACATTCGAAATGGCAGCTCTGTTCCCAGCAACAGCATACGGCAACGCTGTGACAGGCACTTACATCACTCACGCTATGTACGCTTTCTTTGAATGGATTAACAATAATAATCAAGATGAAATATTGCCAATCTTAGAACCAGGTACTGACGTTATTTTCCGTATCTACGGTCAAGGTGTCAATGGTATGCCAGGAGAAATCTTAGCAGAGAAAACAATTTCTCAAGACGCTATTACATACAACGACTATACTTTAGTTGAATTTGACGAACCAGTTGCTTTGACAGGCTTTGATGTTTATGTAGCAATTGAAGTAACAGCAGCTGTCAATGGTATTGCGATGAACTTAGACGGAGCACAGGCTGTTCAAGGTCAAGGTGATTTATATCGTCAAAACAATGGCGCATTCCGTTCAATCACAGAAGACGCTGGCAGCGACTACGGTAACTGGTGTCTCGCAATGCTTTGCCAAGGCGCTCCTGTGCCAGCAGGCTACGCAACATTAAGCAAGACAAACGGAACATTGGCAATTGGTGCATCAGATGAAATCACATTAACCCTCAGCTCTATCGGTCTCGATGAAGGCGTTTATGAATCAGTGGTTAAATTCGTTACAAACGACCCGGCAAACCCAACAATTGAGATTCCTCTTACACTCACAATCACTGGCGGTAATGTTAACGAAGTGTTAAGCAACGCTTATAACGTATATCCTAACCCAACAACAGGCGCTGTTATGGTAGAAGGTGAAAACATCGACTACATCGCAGTTTACAACTCAGTTGGTCAATTGGTGAACGTTGTTAAAAACGATAACAATATTGTTGATATGAGCTCATACGAAAACGGAGTTTACTTCTTCAACATCGTTGACAACGCAGGTCAAGAATCATTACAACGTGTTGTTGTTGCTAAATAAGATGACAACAGACAACGGACAACAGTCGGTGTCTGATAGATTTAAAAAGCGATCTTTTAATTAAGGTCGCTTTTTTGTTTACATATTAATATTAAATTTGCAGGTAAATAAATTTTGCCATGTATATAAAATCTAACGATCTGTTTAAAGAAACTCATCCTGAGAAGATTTATGATAATATCCCTAAGCCTATCGTCATCGCCGACCATCTGCTGACTCCCGACAATATGGGTTCAATGATTCGTTTGGCAGATAATATCGGGGCTTCGGAGATGTGTTTCCTCGGTGTCGCACCTACGCATAGTCTTTCTAAAGTGAAGAAAGCCGCTGCAAGCAGTAAGGATAACATAAAATGGTATTATACAGAAGACGATGATTTGAGGAAGATTGTCGGCGAAAAGAAGATTGTCGCTATCGAGACCTCCGACGATGCTGAGTGTATCTACGACTGCGATTTGCCGAGAGATGTCGCTTTTGTGGTAGGAAACGAAAGTCGTGGCATAAGAGAGGAGATTCTTAGGCAATGCGATAAGATTGTATATATTCCAGTTCCAGGACCGACACGCTCATTGAACGTAAGTCATGCAGCCGCAGTGGCGCTTTTTGAATGGCAGAGACAGATGTTGGGAACGGGAGTTGAGAGCGGGGACGGGTGATGAGAGCGGGGACGGGTGTTGGGAACGGGGATGGGTGATGAGAGCGGGTTAGAGTGGGGAATGGGAGATGGGAACGAATTAGAATGTTTTGTTATTAACCAAAAATTTAAATATATGAACACAAAAAATATTTTCGCTTCTGAAGAAGAGAAGCAGTCTATGAGAATTCATGATTTGACTTTTGATTTTGCTAAAAGAATTGTAGCTCTGTATAGAAGTCTGCGATTCTCAAATAAAGATGATGTAATATCCAAACAGATATTGAAGTCAGGAACGAGTATTGGTGCCAATTTATATGAATCAAAATATCCTCAATCAGATGCTGATTATCTTAGTAAAGTCAATATTGCCTTGAAAGAAGCCAGTGAAACAGAATTTTGGCTGAAATTACTCAAAGATAGTTCTTATATAACAGAGACAGAAGCAGATTCATTAATAAAAGATTGCACAAGAATAATCAAGATATTAATAAGTATAGTTAAAAAAGTAAGTAATAGAATTAAATAATCCCGTCCTCAAATCCCGCTCCCGCTCCCGTTCCCATTCCCGCTCCCGCTCTCCTAAAAAGTTTTCCCTGAAAACTTTTTCGTTCTTTCATTCTTTTTTCAATGAGATTAAGCACTTCGTCGTAACGAAGATTCATCCAAGGCTCTGAAATAAGGAAGCGAGGCGGAACCTCACCGGCGAAACGTTCTATGACGAAATCCGGATTCAGTCGTTCGGTGAAGTCAATCACGAACTCGATATAATCTTCTAATGTAAAAAGATGAAACGCTTCTGGTTTGTTGAGATATTCTTCTGCCATAAGTGTGTCTTTGAATATCTGCAGCTGATGAAATTTTACTGTCGTGAGAGGAAGCTCTGATATTATGTCGGCTGACTTTATCATCATCTCTCTTGATTCTCCTGGCAGTCCGAAGATGAAATGAGCTCCGCAAGGCAGTCCGTATTCGTGAGTGAGATGTATCGCTTTCTTGGCAGTCTCGAAATCGTGACCTCGATTAATTCTTTTTAATGTCTCGTTATATACCGACTCTACTCCATATTCCATCATCACATAATGTGATTTGTTAATTTCCTTTAACAAAGATAATTTATCTTCGTCTATGCAATCAGGGCGTGTCCCGACTACGATGCCGATGACGCCTTCTACTTCGAGAGCTTGTCTGTAAATTTTTTCTAACTCATTTACACCTTTATATGTGTTGCTGTAAGGCTGGAAGTAAGCGAGATATTTTTTTGCGCGGCGATAACGTCTCTGATGAAACTCAATGCCTTCTTCAATCTGCTGACGGATGCTTTTTTCGGGACGACAATATGAAGGATTGAAGGCATCGTTACGGCAGAAAGAACAACCGCCGGTGCTTATCTTGCCATCACGGTTAGGACAGCTGAAGCCGGCGTCGATGCTTATCTTCTGCACTCTGCCTCCGAAATTCTTTACAAAATAAGAGTTATAACTATTGAAACGACGATTCATAGGATTACTGAGCTACAATTAAAACTTCATTAGATTGTTTGTTGCTTAATACGTATTTTATTTCGGAACTTTGATAAATTTTAACGTCTTTTCCGTTTTTCTTTAACATATCAGTAAGTTCTTCAATTGTCGGGATTCCATTTGAACGATAAGAGATAACCAAGATGGAATCTGAAAATTTACCGAATAAATTTTCAAAAGCATTGTAAATAGTTTCAGAATTATTCCAATCATTGGGGGTTCTCTTTAATCGTAGATGTTTGCTGCTATAATCAATCTGAGAGCTCCATGTGTCGTAGTTTGTAAGTCCGTCTAAAAAATGATAAAAGTCAGCATAATCGATTCCAATTCCGTCGCTATTGATATATGGTGTGTCAATATAAATCAAATCGAACTTCTGATTGATGTCGAATACATTCTGATTTATCGAAACACATGACCCATTGTTGCTGAAAACAGCTGAATTTGCTTCTTGAACAAATTTACGGAAATGCGTTTCAAATGGAGTGTCCCATGTCTTTTTATTGCCAAAGCTTCTTTTTACATCTTGCATCCGAACATATAAATTCTTTCTGTGAAATAAATTATATGGTCGTTTTATAATACATGATTGAAACAGTGCGAAATAGGCTATTGCCTGTTTGTATTCATCGTCCATAAACTTAATATTGGTTGTCACAATGTCAAGCCAATGGTTCTCTTCGTCAGTATAGTAAATGTCTTTGAAAGTTTTTTCGATAAAGTCAGGATATGATATATCCTTATGAATTCTTAAAATGTTTTCGATATCATAATCTGATAACAACGTACTATTGTTTTCGATTAAGGCTTTCCCGATAATATGGTTAAAAGGAAGAATGTCGTTGTAGGTTACTTTTTTCCCTTCTTCTTTCATTTTAAAGGAAATACATCCGGTTCCTCCAAAGGCATCTAACATCGTATAAAAAGGAATATCTTTTATACATTGCCAAATCCAGTCGACGAATTTCAGTTTGCTGCCCTGATATCGTGTGGAGGGAAACTTAGCTTTAGTTGGAATAACTTCTGCAAACAATGAAAGTTGGGAATCCATTTATTCTATGTTTTTGAATTGCTTATATTCGGTAATGTTTCTGTAGAATGGTTTGGGAAGTTCAGCCATTTTTGCCATATCCGTGGTTAAATAGTACATCCAATAATCATTAAAAATGTCTTCTCCCAACTCTGCGAATACACCTTTGCCGTTTATCAAATCATTGATGTTACTGACAGAACCTATATTTTTCGTGTTGCCACTGCCTGGTCTGTCCGTAGCAATTTTCCATTTTTCTTGAACAAAAAACTGAAAATTTCTAATCACAGAAGTTATATCTGATAATTGTTCTATAGAATAAGATTTCCTTTCATCTATATCCAATACAGAATCGTAAATGACGCCAAGGACGATATGAGCTTTATAATCGTTGTAGGGGTGAGTTATGTTTTTTAAACTATTTCTGTCGCGAAAATATCCAGTGAATGCGCCCAATGTCATGCCGTTGATGTGACTTTCGTTTTTTCTGTAACTGCTTTTCAAATCAACAGCGAAAAGGTTTCCTTCGTTATCTTTAAATGTTATGTCAGGATAAAAATTCTGTTCTTTGGTTAATTCAATTTCTAAATTGTTTTTATTTGCAAATTCCAAGATCTTAGGAAAGATATAGAGCTCAATGATTTTGGAGATTACTTTGGTGTCAGATGAAATCGTGTAGATGTTTTTGTATATGTCTATAAAACCTTTTACAATCCATTCTCCATTATCAGTACTTATGTGTTTTTCAAATTCATTGACAACAGCATTCCTTAACAAATCTATAAATATTTCCTTCGTCATATCCTCAATTTAAATTGTTTCGCAAAGTTAATAAAAACCACTATGAATAAACTGAAAATATGAAAGAATTTTTTTAGATGTATTCCCTAAAAATCTTTTGTCTTTCATCTTTCGACTTTAGACTTTTCTTATCTTTGCAATATAAATTTTAAAACAATGGAAAAGTTTCAAGTAGGTGATAAAGTGAATTTTCTTAACGCTACAGGCGGTGGCGTGGTGAAGAAAATTATTGATACCAGAATGGTAGAGGTGACGATAGAAGATGGTTTTGATATTCCTGTTTTGATGAGCGACTTGGTCTTGGATTTCCGTTCACAACCTGACAGAAGACAGCAAGTCGTTGACAATGTTCAGAAAGAGATACAGCAGAAACAGATTATTGAAGAAAAAGAAAACGAAGCTGCGCGTAAGAGCACTTTGCGTCGTTTTGGACGTAATGCCGAAGAAGAAGGATTATATCTTGCCTTCGTGCCTCAAGATCAGCAGTGGCTTCTGACAGGTCTGCTCGACGTGGTTCTCATAAATCATACTGAGGCAGATACTTTATATAGCTTCAATATCAAGGAAGAAGAGAAATATATCAACGTCGATTATGGCAGCGTCGCTCCTCATTCTAAGGTCGTGATAGAGTCAATCTCCCGCGATGATATCGAATATTGGTGCGAAGGTTATATCCAGGTTCTTCTCACTCAAGAAGAAGCCGACTTTGTATATCATCCTTTGCATGCGCCTTTTTCTTTGAGAAGTAGTCGTTTCTTTAAAGACGGCAGCTATGTCGAGTCGGGTGTTCTTGGCGAGAAAGCCGTGATGATAAAATTGTCGAGTGTCATCGCTCTTAAAGGAACGGATGTCGATTTTACAAAATTGATGAAAGAAGATAATAAGAAAGTCGTTGCTAATCAGAAACTCGTTAAAGAGAAAACAGCCATCGACCGCCATCAGACAGCGCCAGGTGAGGCAATAGTGGATCTTCATATCGGAGAGCTGGTGGATAATATTCTCGGAATGTCGAGCAACGATATTTTCAGGACACAGATAAATTATTTCAAGAAGATGTTGGAAAGTGCCATCGCCAATGAATACGACAAGGTGACATTCATTCACGGTGTAGGCAACGGAGTTTTGAAGAACGCCATCATCGAGGAGTTGAAACATTATGATAATACAAGCAACAGAATGGCATCGATAATGAAATTCGGCGTCGGGGCCATCGATGTTATGATTAAGGAGAAAGGAGCTTGACGCTCCTTTTTTTGTTTGGTGCTAATTGTTAATTAATTTTAAGACAAAAACATCATATTTCTGTAATAATTTAGAAAAATCAAATTTGTTGCAAAAATATTATTGTTATATGTTTCGTAAATGATTTATTATGTTTACATTTGCAACACAAGGCAAAAATTAAATTTATGGCAACTAAAGAAGAAATTAAAAAATCGAAAGAGTTAGTCGATGAGGCTATAGAGGTGCTACTCAAGAAAACAGGCACAAAAAAATCAGATGTTATTAATCGAGCTTTAATAAGATGGTCGATGAACAATTTAGATCTTCTCACTGAAGAAGAATATGAATATTTCAAACCGATAATAGACTACAATAACGCGCATAAGGAGGAATGGTCATGAGCACACAAGAAAAGAAATTACAGGAGGAGATGATAAATCTTCTTCTTCAGAAAGCTGAGTTGAAGAAAGAACGTGTTACAGATTTGGCTTTGAAGGTATGGGCTTGGAATTATATGGAACTTTTTAATGAACAGGAATTAGAGAGGTATAGAAGTATAATATTATGATGAAATCGAACCAAAACCATATTTTTATTGATACCAATATACTAGTAGGAGCATACTCGAATGATAAAAAGTATGAAGATGAAAGAAGATGCTGGAATTATCTTACATCATTAATTGGTAAAAAGATTTATGTCTCTTCTTTGAGTATTGCTCAATTTGTATCTATTTTTCAGCATCATAAAATAAACAAGAATCAGATAAAAGATTATGTAGGTAATATCCTTGCTAAGGTTGATATTATTGATTTTACCAAAGATGATATCAACAGATCGATGCTTATGGAAGAAGATGATATGGAGGATAATATTCAATATGTTCTCGCAAACAAATTAAAATGTGGGGCCTTTTTTACTCAAAACACTAAAGATTATAATTCTTATCTTAGCATTGCTGTTTATAATGCGAAGGAATGTCGTGCCATAAAACAATTTTAATTCTGTTTTCTTGTAATATTTTTCGTGATAAATTGTTATCTTTGTAAATTACATTAAAATCGTATGCAATGAACATCGACGAATCTAAAATAAGAGAAGCTTTTGAAGAAAAGAACTGGACAGAAATCAAGTCGCAAGACTCATGGTCAGTGTTTAAAATAATGTCAGAATTTGTCACTGGTTATGAAACTCTCTCTAAGATAGGACCTTGCGTGGCGATATTTGGTTCGGCACGTACAAAACCAGACAATAAATATTATAAGATGGCAGAAGAGACCGCATACCTCTTGGTGAAAAAAGGCTTCGGTATCATCACCGGCGGCGGTCCTGGAATTATGGAAGCCGGTAATAAAGGAGCTCACTTTGGAGGCGGAAAAAGCGTAGGTCTCAACATTGTCCTTCCTCATGAACAACGTCCTAACGACTTCATCGACGCCGATAAAAGCATCAACTTCGACTTCTTCTATGTAAGAAAGACTATGTTTATGCGCTACGCCCAAGGATTCATCGCGTTCCCTGGAGGCTTCGGTACATTGGACGAACTCTTCGAAGCTATAACGTTGATACAGACTCACAAACTCGTATCTTTCCCTATTATCATGGTCGGAAAGGAATATTGGCAACCTATCAACGACTGGTTTAAAAACACCCTGCTCGAAGAAGGAATGGTAAGCGAAAGCGATTTTGATATTTTCCATGTCGTTGACACTGTGGAAGAAGCCGTCGCGATAATAGAAGAGTTCTATCATAAATATGCCTTGAAACCGAACTTTTAATTAGGTAGAGACGCACCAATTACACCATTAATTATAAACAATATGTAATTGATACGTCTCAGATAGATTCTGATTTATTTAATTGTTAATTGTAAACTGTCAATTGTAAATTGTTTATGCGTCGCTACATAGAAATACCTATTAATATTATAAACATCGAGGGTGATGGATTTCATCTCGTTGCGGAAGGTCTGATAAATAATAAGAAAGCTCGTTTTGTCGTAGATACCGGAGCTTCGAGGACTGTCTTCGACAAAGAAAGAATATTGACGTTTGCTGATGATACCGAGTTTTCCGAGAAAGAAGGACTCTCTGCTGGAATAGGTGGAACTGATATTTCAAGTTTTATATTCACCATAAAAGAATTAAGTTTTGGTGATTTAAAGATAAATAATTATCAGGCTGTAGCAATGGATTTGTCGAATATCAACAATTCGTACGCTATGATAAAACTTCCACCTATCGACGGTGTCCTTGGCGGCGACTTGATGAAGAAATATCAGGCTATTATTAATTACAAGTCAAAGAAAATGCGTCTCACTCCAAAATATTGATTATGGCAAAGATTTTAGTAATTGACGACGAAGCTGCTATCCGACGCATACTGCGTGAGATTTTAGAACACGAACAATATCAAGTTGATGACGCTTCATCTGCTATTGAAGCACTTCCTTTAGTAAAAGAAAATGAATATGATGCGATATTGTGCGACATCAAAATGCCTCAGATGGACGGCATAGAGTTTCTTGAGGAAGCAAAGAAGATTAGCGAAGCACCGATAATAATGATTTCTGGTCATGGCACTATAGAGACCGCCGTTGAGGCAATAAAAAAAGGTGCCTTCGATTATATTTCTAAACCGCCGGATTTAAACAGAATGCTCATTACTTTGCGTAATGCTCTCGACAAATCAAAACTTATGTCGGAGACGAAAGCCTTGAAGAAAGTCGTCAGTCGCAAGTATGAGATGATTGGAAGTTCTGCTGCGATGAATGAGGTTCTAGATATTATAGATAAGGTAGCGCCGACGAATGCCAGAGTTCTTATAGAAGGCGAGAATGGCACTGGAAAAGAACTCGTTGCACGTCGTCTTCATGAGATGAGCAATCGTTCCTACGCACCTTTCATAGAAGTTAACTGTGCTGCGATACCATCGGAGTTGATAGAAAGTCAGTTGTTTGGTCATGAGAAAGGCTCGTTCACTTCAGCGATTAAGATGAAAAAAGGCGACTTTGAACTCGCCAATAACGGGACTCTGTTTTTAGATGAGATAGGCGATATGAGTCTCTCGGCTCAGGCTAAGGTGTTGAGAGCATTACAAGAAAACAAGATAACGAGGGTAGGAGGAGAGAGCGAGATAAATGTCAATGTGAGAATCATAGCTGCCACGAATAAGAATCTCAAAGAAGAGATACAGAAAGGTAACTTCAGGGAAGACCTATATCATCGTCTGAGTGTGATAATTATCAATGTGCCGCCGTTACGCGATAGGTTGGACGACATTCCAGAGTTGATAAATTATTTTGTCGAGAATATTTCATCAGAGATGGGAAAACAAGTCCCTGTCTTTACACAAGATGCGATAGAAGAACTGCAAAAATATCGCTGGACAGGTAACATCCGCGAACTGCATAATGTCATAGAAAGACTTGTAATTTTATGCGGAAACAAAATCGGTGGAGACGATGTGAGGAAATATGTGCAGCCGCTAATGAATTAGTTCTGACCACTAATCTCACTAATGAAACACAAATCTGTAACATGTAATTCGTGCCAATTTGTGTCAATTCGTAGACAGTTATAAAAAATTGAATCAGTGATAATCAGTGTAATCTGTGGTTAAAACTATTCAACGAACAAGTTCATAAAACAATAAAAAATAATACTTGTTAAATATCAAGGGTAATCAAAAAAAGTGTACCTTTGCAATTCCAAAAATGTCATTGGGTTGTATTGTATGGACGAAGTCTGTTGACAGTTGTCTGTTGTCCGTTGACATAGATTTGTTCATTGAAATCTGGGGTTGACCGGTTTTGACAGCTTGTAGAATGGTCATGTAAGCATGCTGAGCCTTGCAGTGAAGCTCATAAATCTTGGCTGCGAAAAATTAATTGGCGAAAATAACTACGCTCTCGCTGCTTAATCGAAGCACAGTAGATTGAAGCTTAATTCGTCCACAAGGTGGATGAACGGGACATCTCGCGGATGGACTTTCCTGATTCCGGTCCGGGTACGAGGTGCTCATCAATTTCGGGATAGCGATGCGGAAGCTCCGGCCGCATAGCGAAGTTTAGGAGATAAGGTTATGTTTAGGGTGTTTGTTTCCTTGCATGATTCGAAAAACAACAACAAAATAAGCATGTAGAAAGCATGGGTGTTCCTTGTTTGGACGAGGGTTCGACTCCCTCCAGCTCCACCCCCTAATGGATTTTATCCACGAATAAGCACTAATATAACACGAATATGTTAGTGCTTTTTTTGTTTGTTACAATCGGAATTTACGTGCAATTTAATCACATTGAAATAATTTTTCTCGAAAAAATGTATTGATATTATAACTTTTTGGCAATGTGCCATTCCATCATATTTTTTTTAGAACTTCAATCAAAGAAAATCACTTCTCCGAGGTCATATCCGAAAGTAGATGTGATGTTTAAAAGCACCTCTTCTCTCGTAGCGTATTCATAGCAGTATTTTGTTTCAATATAGAGCGATGTTCCGCATATCTGATACAAGTTACTGCTGATGCGTGTAATTTCGATACTATATCTTCCGCGGTCTATTTCAGTTGGAACCAAAACGGCTTTTGCATCTTCGACATTGCCCCAACTATCAATGACTTTTGAACCATTGTCGAGTTCAATCTTTTCATAAATTTTATAGATAGTGTAAGTCTCAGTATCTTGTGAATCTATTGGAGTTGCCGAAATAAACAATGGGATAGAGATAGCGAATGCTAATATTTTGAGAAATGTTTTCATAATAGGTTATTATTTAGAATCTTCATTGATATATAAATATTAATATTAGTTCAAGGATTTCTAAACTTTTTCATCTCACATACGGTCTCACAACATCAATATCAACTGCAAAATTTAGGTTTGCTCCTGAACTTCCTATGCCTGCTGTAGTAATGCCAATGACTTCTCCATATTCATTTATAAGTGCACCACCACTACTGCCATGATCTATAGGAGCATTGATTTGAATTAAATTATCCTCTCTCAACTGTGAAATTTCTCCTGACGAGAATGTGTTTTCCAAACCTAACGGACTGCCTATTGTATAGACTTTTTCGCCTACTTTTGGATTCTTTATTCCCATAGGTATATATTTAAACGAAACTCCTTTAGATTCTACCTGAAACACAATGAAATCATCATCTTTACTCTTAGCGATGACATTTCTTATTTTATATGTTTGTCCATTTGATAATTTAATTGTTTCATACCCGACTGTCGTACCTTCAAAAACATGATAATTGCTAACACCAATTCCAGATGACGTGACAAAGAAGCCAGAACCTTGATAATCGTTCCACCCGTCAGAAGTAAAAATCATAAAAACTGCAGGGTTGTATTTTTCAAATATCTGAGAACCATTTAATATTTTGTTATCCGCCCTATTTACAGGTTGAATCGGACTGGTTTCTTGTGTTCTCACCGGTTTGTGTCTATTACTACTTGTTCTAACTCGTTCTTGAGCATAATGATTTCTTGAATTGGAGTTATGTACTCCTTCTCGTCTTCTTACACAAGAAAAGAAAAGCACTAGTACGCAAATGCATAATATCAGTTTCTTTATCATTTTATTTCTCCCGGCTTTGGAATGATATGAATTACAAATCTTTGATTTTTAGTATTATATTTGTTATCAGGCAATTCTCTAAATTGACTAGACCTTCCGCTACCTGAAATAATAACTTCACAATTATGTATACCACCTGCTTCGTCAAAATAAATCTTTTGACTTGACCAGAATTTCACAAGACTTAGGGCTCTGCTATAACTGAGCTCGTAATTAGCAACATAACCATCGTTTGATGTTTGACCTTCAATTATCAGTAAAAATTTTGCTTCCGGAGTTTTATTTTGTGCTTCTAACAAAGATTCTCTTATTGCTTTTCCTGCTTCGGCTAAAGTATTCCTAACATCTTGAGGAATGTCGTTTATGTTAGAACTAGATCTATTAAAAGAGACTGTTATGTTTCTCAACGTATGTCTATTAAAATTTTTATCGAATCTAAAGTATGTGGTATCAATGGTTTGTGTTGCCTCCTGAATTTCTTTTATCTTATCAAGTTGTGCCTGCGTAATATCTCTCTCAATACGCATTGCCTCTCTTTCCTCACCAATCTTGACCATTTCCTTGTGAAGCAAGGCTACTGTAACAACAAACAACACCAGCATTATAAAAAACATACTGGTCATCAAATCTGAATAGCTTGTCCAAAAGAATGATTCTTTTTTATTCTTTTTCATATTAAATAATATTTATATCTTTTAGGACTTTTAGAACTATAACAGATATTATTATCAAGCAAGTAAGACTTACTAAAGAGCCGCCTATTATTAACAGCACTTTTGCCCATTTAGGCATTTTTTTAGTTACTACGGGAGCACCACCGCTATTAAATCCTATATTTACAGAATTACCTTTCTTGATTTCAGACGTTAATATATTTATTGATGATATAAGTGTGTCCAAACGTTTATTTTGCTCATTCGATGTTTTTTCAGTTGATTTCTCAATTTTATCCAAACTTGCTTTAACTGCTGTGAGATTTTTCAGTTCATCAACAAGTGCAGTCGTTTCTTTAAGTTTTTCTTGCAGAATGTCTTGTTGTATAGCAGATGATTTTTCAAGTTCATTGAATTGTCTGCCGACATTTTCCTGCATCTTTATTAAAGCTTCTTGTAATGCATCATCAACAATACCGACAGCCTTTGTCATTTCCGACTTTCTATTTTGAATTTGTTGTAATTCAGTCTCAAAGAATTGTCCAAGTCGTTCTATCATTTTCATTCTTTCTTCACCTTCATCAAGTTTCTCGTTAAGTTCTTTAACTTGAATCAGATATTTTTCAGAATTCTTTAGATACTTTCCAAGTTTTGACAACTGCTCTGAATATTCTGAAATATGTTGTGTTACATCTCCTAATTCTTGAGTACTATCTTTTAACTTATCATAAATAGTGATGTTTGCAGTGGCTATTTCATTTATTCTCAATTCTTTTATTGACTGAAGTACTTCAGCTTGACCTCTGTACGATTCATTTACCTTGTCTAATGTTGCACTGAGTTCTTTTGTATTTTCAGAGAATGTAGTGTTAAAATCTCTGAGATTCTGCCCCATTTTCACGAGGGTACCTGAAACATCGGATGATAATTGCGGCAACAATTCCGATTGAATCCAACTTAAGAATTTATCTTTGCCTTCTTCTTCCTTGCTTTTTGCTCCTTTAAAACGATATGACGCTATTGTAGTAAGCAAAATCCCAACAAAACTAGCTATCATTGCTAATGCAATACCACTCAATAAAGCTGAAACACCTTTACTTCCAGAATTATCTGACTTTAATTTTATTTCGGTATTATTTCTCTTCGCATAATCAATCAATTTGCTAGCTTTATGTTCAGAATCTATCAATTCACCTTCTTTAATGATGATTATATGTTCATCTTTAATATCTTGTGCAGATTCTCTGCCTACAATCTCATTTACATTTGTTGTGCTATTGATCAAATCATAATTGCTATCCAACAAAGCTGACAATCCACCACTAAAAAGTAAGAATGCAACACCGACAATGATTCCTAAAACAGTTCCCATCAAACCTGTATATAATGGAGTCGGAATTTGAGTATCTATTTCATTTTCTTTGGCATCACAGTTTCTTTCAACTATATCTTTCATAAGATGATAGTCGCTTGCAGCGCCTTTATTTTTTCGCAAATAAGTATTTAAGCTCGATATTATTCTTTCAAAAACTGAATCATGTTTCTTGATATATTTATCAAGTTTATCATCTATATCGTAATCTATCTTATTTTCATAATCTCTTACATAAATTTCCGAATCATGAGCATACAAGTTGTCTGTTGATTTAGGAAAAATGTTAGAGAATTTTCTTATCTCTTTTGATGTTTTGCTAAAGAAGTATATCTGAACTCCAATAATTAGCAAAACGATGATTCCTATTATTAAATAGTGTCCCATTTTACACGAATTTTACATTAGCTTTTTCGATAACCTTCCAAGAACCATCGCTTGTTTTTTGGGCGATACCCGGTTCACAATTTTCAATATTGCGTCCGCTACCTATAATATCGCAAACATTCCTTAAATAATCCTCACAACCTATAATGGTGCTTTTGGCGCTATCACATATAACAAATTCAGCACGGTTATCATCTATCAATGACAAAACATAAATTGTGTCTTCACTTTGATATTCTGTAACCTTTCTAAAAAACTCATTATCTTTGTTAGCTGCTTCGGCATATAATTTCTTTATCGTTTTGGGTTGCGGTGGATTTTTACCCACATCATCATAAGTATTTTCATGGGTTTTGTCAATGTTTATGCATTCAAGTACTCTGTCAACAATTAAGTTTATATCGCCGTCTATCAATGTGTATCGAGTAGAACTGCCATTACGAGTGGTTTCTCTTGCATGTTGTTGTGATTTTTCTAAAATAAAATCATTTTCCAACTTATCGACATTATTCCTCAACCTCTGTAATCTAGATTCTGTACGTTCTTTTGTTTTGTTATACAAAACATAGGTATAACCAGCATTAGCAAACAAAGAAATAATCAATGCGCTCCACAATAGGAAATGGTTATTACCAGACTCTGATTTTCTTGATTTTTGTTTTAATTGTTCCGAAGGATGTGTTACTTTATCCTTTCGACTAATTTTACCACAAGATATTGTTGTTATGGAAACAAAAACCATCAACATACATATTATTACTTTTCTCATACTCATTATTTTGTTATTTCTCTTGCAAGATTGTTTAACATACCGATTATAGGATAGAAGAACAATGTTTCTTCTAAGCTGCAAGTTTCATCAGCATTCCATGTTTTGAGTTCTTCTTTTCTTGCATCTAATGCTGATTTTGCATATTCATGAAGTTTAATTTTTGTCAATTCGCTGATGGAATTTGACTTACCTTGATTAACTCCAAAATATTTTATATAAAATTTGATTTTATCAGGAGACAAGGCATAGTCAATCATCGATTCCACTTGATTTACAACCTTATTTATGATATTATTGTCAACATCACTATACTTAAAACTGTCAATAGTATCAACAGCATTGATTCCTAACAAATTGTATTTTAATTCATCTGTATCAAAGTCAACATCATCGTTGTTTGTTAGAATTCCACCTTTACACGTTGCGGTTTTAGGGTTTTCTTCACAAATTACATCTAACATTTCTCCCTTTGCATATTTTTCTTCATACACATCTTCAAATATCATCTGTGCATATTTCTTTAATGTTACAGTATCATTGGAGAGAATCTTTATAGAATTTGAACCGTTTCCGCTAAAAGCTATCGTCAATGGCATTCTAAGTCCCTTTGATTTCATTTCTTTTGCGATAAAATACAGCAAGGAAGTATAGAACATCACAAACACATATTTCAAACAATCGTCATTGGATAATTTATCTTGAAAATCCAATGCTGTGATATTCTTCTTCTTGACCTCTTTATTATTGGATAAAGCATAAAAAAATGCAACTATGTCAGATGATTTTTTCTGAACTACAATATCATCAAGAGCATTTGATAATGTGTTTAATCCATTATCATTAAGTATAGTTTTGAATTTATCAAGATACCCTAATACGAAACCATTATTATCAGAATTATATCCGAATGCATCTCCAAAAATTGCGTTTGACGCAAAACGGAAAGATGACATCATTTTTGCTTTTGAATCTTCAACTACAAATACATCACTGGTTTCACCTCCAATATCAATTGTTAATACGCTAGACTGAGCTCCTTGTGTAGTTTTGTAATATTTGTAAGGTGCTATCGATTCTGGAATTCCAATAACATTCTGAACATCACTACCAAAATATTTTTTGTATAGGTCACACCATATTCTCTTCAGTCCATCAATCTGATACTGCACCATACTTGTCGGGTAAAACCATTTAATTTGGGTCTTTGATAAGTCTCCATCATTTAACAAAACTTTGTTCCTTAACAATATAACAATATTTTCTATATATAATTCAACCCTTTTCCTTTCTTCGTTAGACCATTTTAAGTTAGTCTTAATAGAATAATATCTTGAACAAGCTTCTTTCTCATATTTAAATGGAACATGAGCATGAGCCATTGAATACACCGGTTTATTATAACTAATTGAATTGCTTTCGGCAAGAACAGTTCTCATTGGATAACCATACTCGACTCCGTCAATTACAGAAGGAATAAAATATCTGTCGAATGACGTATCAATATCAATGTCTGTATAATCAATATGTAATCTTGAGATTTGAATATCATTTGTATTGATATAGAATGAAGAAGATGGATTATTGTCTTTACTGTACTCTATATGAGTGTTAGTAGTTCCAAAGTCAATGGCAATAGTAAATTTCCTATTTCCAACCGCAGATCTTAAAATAGGAACCAAAACTGCCATATTTGAACCAACTGATACTTCAATCCTATCAAAAGAATGTTTATCAATGATGTATGATTCCACGCCAGATGTTTTATTTGTTTTGGGAGTATGAACAACATTGATAGCAGCAACAGAATCTTTTCCCATGCATGGTGTTAAGGTAATATTGTTATCACCTTTATCAAATAACGCTATTCTGTAATATGAAAGTTCATTATCTGTCTTAACGGGTGGCAAAATACCAAGACCAAATTTCTTGATTATAACACCACCTAAGTTCTTTGAAATATCTGCAATACTATTGTTCAAATAAATCCTTTTATACTCAACACAATAGTTCTTCTGAATAGGAATTCGTAAAATTACAGTAATACCTCCTGCATTACTTCTAAACTCGAACATCTTTTGTCCGTTAGGAAGAGTCCCTAATAACTCGTCGACCGTAAAGAAATCAAAAAATAATTTCTTCAATGGCAATAAATATGATTCATTTTCATCACTAATTGCGTTAAAGCCACCATCATAATAATCCTTTTCATTCATACGATAAGGCATCTTAATGATGTTATCTTCTAAGAAATCGCTAATTGTGAGATATGGATGAGCGTCACTTGTGGAAGGCAAAGTCCTTCTTGCCAACGGATTGCCGTCAAAATACGGGGCTGAATTGTTTGGATTCCAAACTGTAGATGTATAAGTCAACGAAGAATATTGATTGCCTTTTTCAACCGGTAAAACTAACGGCTTTTGTTCACCTGCAAATATCGTGGAATTAATCTCAAAATCACTTTTTACATGAACTTTTGGCACTTCACATAATGTTATGCCATTTATTACATCAATGTTATTGTTATTAACAACTAGTTTGGTATAATTATTTATTGTACTAGTATCAAAAGTGCTAATTTGATTAATAAATCCCTGATTATTTATATCTTGTCCTAATTTATTTATTGTAAGATTTATATATTCATTGACTTCTGAAAATTCAACAGCAAACATTGGATAAGATGCTCTTAAAGCACATAAATATTTGACATATTCAATATCACGTTTATATAAAGGTTGATATTGGTTGTCAAATGGTTTGTCATTACCATCAAAGGATATGTAATTTGAGATTCTTGATAAATCATTTGCGGAACTAAAAAACAATGTGCATGGAGATGTCGCACCAATAATATCATTTATCTTGCATTGAGGTCCAATGTATTGCAGCATATATATTCTTTGCATATTATTGAAATTATATGTACTGCCATCTTGTTGCATATACATCTCAAGTGTTTCTCCAACAACTCTATGAGATGTTATTGTCGATTGCTTTAAAGCTTGTAAATCGTTAGTCTTATCCCAAAAAACAACATTTACAAGATTCTTAAATTTTGGATAATTAAAGAATATTTGCCCAATGTCCAAACTATCTGACACCATTTTATGGTAAATTGTATTACCGTCAAGACCTAACATATTCACTTCTTTAAACGCACTTTTTACCAGGTCTATTCTTGCGAATGGTGATGGTATTGAAGTGATTTCATTTCTTGAAGTAGCTCCATTAGGGTCTTTTATCTGATTTATAACATTGGTGCTATATGGTTGTGATTGCTGCCAATCAATCAATGTATTATTATCCTGATGTAATCTGAAAACTTTAGACATAACTTTAGAATTTTAGTGATACGACTTCTTTTAAAGCACTATAGAATAGGTTTATGTATAATTGTTCCTTATTCGTTCCGCTTTGGACTTGTTTATTAAGGCATTTGTCAATCAACGCATAATTTTTTGTGAATCCAAAGCTCTTTTTGGGAGAATAATCTTTAACTGATTTAAACAATTCACAGTCATCACCTAATTCAAACATGGTAAGTTTTCTTTTATTAGATGATAATTCCCCTAACCAAGCGAAGAAATCAGTCTGAATCATTTCTATATTTTTGTAGAAACTGCCTCTAAAGAACGCTCTATCCAGTTTTCTGTCTATTGCCCATGGCTGGTGTTCGTATTGTTTTTCCAAACAATTATTGTTGTATTTTGCAAAAAGGAACATACTTATCAAAGAATCTTTAATTATATCTTCGGTTCCTTTTGCAAAATCTGAAAGAATTACATCATTAGCCCCATTTTGCAAATCTTTAATTCCAAATTCTTTATGTATTGTTGGATTTATTCTGTTGTTAATATTATTAACGAAATCTATTATAGCTAAGGCTGAAATAAGCTCAACCATATGTGCATCATTCTTTTGATTTCCTCCACCTTCATGGTTATCATAAGCATTATTGATATCATCCGCCACATAATATAGTGCATCTATAGAATTGTTGCCGCTTATATTTTTGTCATAATAAGCCAATGCCGACTTTGTTTTTGATATGAAAGTGGTTGAATCAATTTCACTGCTATTATCCTGTTTTACATTAAAATAAGGCAAAACAGTTATTCCACCTATTATGGCATTGTTGATTAAAGCAAAATTTGGAATGTTTGTATTGCTACGTAATGTTTTAAGTAACAATGGAAAACCGCTAGCTCCTGTTCCTCCAAATATAGAACTAATAATAAATATTCTATCGCCTTGTTGAAAGTTGTTCGCAAATGCTTTGAAATCCTCTGATTGAGAAAACTGATTTAAAACAACAGAACCAATATTTGGATTCCCTTTAAAACCGACGTTCATATTTGCACTCAGGTTTTTATCGGAGAACAACATTGACATCAAGCATTGATTATTAGAAGTCATAGAACTTACTCCCATATAATCTTGAAATTTCAATGTTTGTACTTTATTATCTAACGGCAACTGGAAACCGGGAACAACTTGATCTATCTCCGTTTTAAAAAACTCATTTTGACTTGTTCCATCAAAAACAAGTTGTTTTCTTATATCACTATAACATCTCATCAGAGAGACAGTTCTTGTCAAATCACCGCCAGAAGCATCTGGATCAATAATTATGGGAACTATTGTGTCGTTACCACAATCAACACCTGATGCTAATAACAAAGTTAAGGATCTCAATACACGAGAACCCGTTCCTCCTATTCCAAATACATAAACTTTACTCATATCTTTACTTTTTTTAATTACAAAAACGGTGAATGTTTACAGTTTTTACTTCCCCATTTTATAACCATAGAGAAGACAAAATATAGTACGAATGTCCAGCAAAAGCAGATAACTGCAAATGGGAAAAATTCTATCATCGCAGAATATGGGAAATCCATATTTTGACTATTATATAAATCCAATAATTTTCCATGAGATGCTCCCCATGCTATCCCAAAATTCAACAACGATGTGACCAAATTAAATAATCCCCACCAATACCACCGATTTAATCTCGAATGATTTATTATGTAATAATATGTTACACTTACAACAATTATGGAAATAATCATCCATAAAAATATAGGTAAATAGGCGTTGATATTGTACATATCATCAGAGAAACCTTCAAAATAAGCGGCTCCCCATAGTTCGTAAATGTTTGCAATAAAATCTTGTATCATAATCTTATTTTTATTTGTTTACTGTAATGTTAATTTCAAAATAATTATCAGCTCCTTTGTCGTATGCTTCTTTTATTCCATTGACGAAGTATGCTAAACCAAATGTCCGTTTTTGTTCTTCAGTATCAGTTCCTATTTTTGTATCATCTACAGATGATGTATTTTCCACCCAATTTGGCAACAATCTTTTCATTTTTAATGTAAAACCAGGAATAGTTTTATTTGATGTAGAAACCTTTATTATGTGTGTGCAATTCTTGGTCACTTGCATATCAACTGGAGATATTGTTGCATCATCTATCTTTATAATTTCCTCTATATCATAATCTTCTGTTGCTTCAAATAAACGTGTATCACATTTTTCATCATCATTCAGAGGTATTTCACTCAAATCAACAGCTATCGCCAAGGCAAAAATGTTTTTACGTCCATCTAATGAAGCTTCTCTTATTGTTGTGTCATTTACTTTCCTAAATCTACCTGTCTTATATGTGTTTACTAGCACACCATATTTAGGATTCAACTCTTCCATGTCTGTTAATGTGTATTTGTTTCTGTAACCATTCATTTCATTGACATTAAATTTGTTGTTAAAATCAGAAATCAAATCATTAACTCCAATAACACACATATAATAAGGTCTCTTACAATTCAACTGTTGAGATGCTTTTCCAGTAGGATGTTTATAATCCCAATAATTACCACTAAATTGAGAATGTAGTTGAATGATTGTTGTGGATAAAGCTTGTTGATGTTGCATATTCAGTTCCTTGCTTTTTCCCAAGAAAGCCTGTAATGTTTTATTTTTACATTCAGCTAACAACACAGGTGCTGTTTGTGAACCCGAAATAGAATAAATGTTATCTGATAACAATATAGATATTGTATTATCGTCAGTACGATCTAATATCATCGCTATTATACTATTAAGATTAGTTGATGCGCCATTACCATTTGATTTAAATTCTACAGGAGACAGCATTTGTTGTGCAAAGTCTGGTAAAGGTATACTTACTGGTTTTTCTTTAAGAATGACACGCTCGTTGATATAATGTAGTTTGATATTATCGGTATCGTAATAGTATTCTAACCATACTACCATATTTTGAATAGCATCCTGATATTCGGACGTTTTATTTATAAATCCATTCATACTACCAGAATTCTCAATGTAGATATTTACTACAGGTTTGACTTTGAGTGTGGGTTTAACTACTGGATTTTCCACATCCGTTTTTTCAACTAATTCTAGTGTTTCTTTTGTCTCAACATTTTCTCTACCACTGCTTTGCCGAGACGGATTTCTGCTACATCCAGCTGCAAGGATGATGAGCAAAAAAGCAAGTAAAAATCTTTTTTCCATAATACATAGATTTGTTTTTCTATACAACTACCCACAATAAAAAAAGTGCGAACCTTCCTTATTTGATATTCGGAGGCATCGCCAAACGCCTATAGTCACACAAATAAGAAAGTCCGCACTCATGGTGCGAAGCATCTCCTATTGCAGTAGTGACTATTTCTTCATTTTGGCGATTTTCCGAACATCACTGGCAATAAGTAAACACTTACTTCATTATGTCTATTTCAAAATTCTACTTCATAATATTTCTCTTTTCATTACTTGCGACAAAAGTAATTAGTTTTATTCTAAAATCCAAAATAAATTTTAATATTATTTTTAAACCTCAGAAACGAGTCCCTGAATTCCATAATTACTTGGTGACTCGGAGACTCGGAGACTCAGCGACTTTTAATAACTCAATCGACCTTTCTATCAGCTCTTTCTGCTTGTTGATAGATTTAATAATCTCGGAATAATTCTGTTTCTTCTTATCATCACTTCCTTCAAATCCTGCAGAATCGCCGAACATCTCATGAAATATGGAGTGGGTGAGGAGGTTGTATTCTTTTAACTGCTGCCTCTTCTTTTCAATTATTATTGAAATAAATTCTTTGATTTCAGTTTCGGCGATTTCTTCCATATTACATAAACTTGGTCTTGAATTCAAACATGGCTTCACAAATCTCTGTCTCTAAATATGTTATCCTTCCGAATATTTCTTCACTGCTTTCGTAAGCGGTCTTGTCACGTTCTGTTTCTTCTGAGATGGTAATATGGTTTTTGATTTCGTCAGTGGTCATGGCGTTGTTCCTTATTAGATTTTAGACAATAAAAAAAGTGCGAAACAATCTTACTCGTTATTCTGGGGCATCGCCAAACGCCCACGACCACGCAAATAAGAAAGTCCGCACAAAGTGCGAAGCCTTACTTAATGCAGCGGTGGTCATTCATTTTAATTTGGCGATTTTCAGAATATCACTCGCAATAAGCAAACACTTACTTCAATATGTCTATTTCAAACCTTTTATATCATTAAAATTATGTTTTGTTTATCTGCGACAAAGTTAATTATTTTGTAACAAATCAAAAACAAAAATTAATGATTTTTTTCAATAAAACATAATGGCGTATGTACGGAACTTTCTCTAAATTGTTATTTATTTTTGTTGCAAATTTACAATAGTCTTTGTCGCTTTGTCAAGTTCATCATAAAGAAAAATCTCGATTTTATCTCTTTTTAACGTAATCTTAATGAAAATATGAATATTATATTAATAGGTATTAAGAAAAGTCGATAGTTGTCAAAAAAAACTTTAGACTTTAATCATTCGACTTTAGACTTTTATTATCTTTGTATTATTATTTAACTTAATTAAACTATGAGAAAAACATTTACTTTTATTATTATGTGTATGTTTGCGATGGTGTCGCTTAATGCACAAACTGTCAATAACTTATATGTCTCACCAACAGGATGGGCGATGTGGGACGAACTCAACGATGCTTCATCGTATCAGGTTTATCTTGATGGCGAATTGGTTGCTGAAGAACTGACAACTTTATTCTATCAACATGAAAACCTCGTTGACGGACAGGAATATAAGACTACCGTTATACCAGTCTTCGCTAATGGCTCAGGAGAAAGTGCTGATTATGTATGGACAAAGAAAAGCTGTGACTTGTACGCCGGGGCTACAAATTTCACAGCTGGTATGATTAATAATGTAGGTGTCCTTAGTTGGACCTTACCTGCAGTTTATAAAGATGCTAAAGATTCTAAAGAAGGCAATTGGCTTCATTATGATGACGGTAATTTCTCTATGCCGGTAGGTCTCACTTTCGACGGCGTTACCTTCGAGTCGTTTAAGTGGGCTGTGATGTTTCCTGCTTCAGATGTGGCAAATTATGCAGGACAATCTATCACAAAGGTATCTATCTACGACTGCGAGGCGTTCAACGGCGAGGTTTTCATTTATGAAGGTGGCTCTTCGGAACCTGGCACCTTATTATATAGTCAAGAGTTTTCAACAACAGGTTCTCAAGATTATATGGAAATTGCATTGAGTACATCCGTGGAAGTAAGCGGAAGTCAGAATGTTTGGGTCGTCATTACGAATTATAACGGACAACAGCCTGCTGCTGCCTGCGCCGACCAAGGTGACTCAAACGGTCGCTGGATTTATTATGAAGGCTACGGATGGATGGACTTTGCTATGCTCTCAATGCCTGCTTACACATGGCAAATTCGTGCTTACGTCGAAATGCACGAAGAACCTGTGATAACAGAAGTTATTGGTGCAGTTCTATATCGCAACGACGAACTCTTGTCGGAACTTGTTACTGAAGAGGTTTATATTGACAATGAGGCTCAAAACGACGACGAATATACATTGAGAGTGGTTTATGCAGGTGAGAAGGACTATGAACATTATTTTATGGCTTGCCCTCAAACCGCAAAGATTGATGGTACTTCGGTTGAAGAAAACGAAATCGATGATGTAAAGATTTATCCTAATCCTGCAGTCGCTCAGTTAAATATCGAGTCTAAAGACATGACTCATATCTCTATAATCAATGCTTTAGGACAAATTGTTTATGATAATAATGTCGGTGATGACAATGCAATCATCAACCTTTCTCAATACAATGATGGAGTTTATTTAGTTCGTATCACAACAGAAAACGGCATTATAACAAAACGTATTAACATTGTCAGATAAGAAATAATTCTTATCTTTGCCGATTATTGACAACTGACAATAAACACTGATAATTGTTAATTGTCAGTTGCAAACGGCTCCGTAGTTCAACGGATAGAATAAAGGATTCCGGTTCCTTAGATCTGGGTTCGATTCCCAGCGGGGTTGCTGATTTATCTAGTGTAATTCGCTAAAGTGTTAATGCAAGAAATAGGTTGTAATTAGTTACGACCTATTTTTTTATTCATATGCAGAAGCGATAAAAATGAAAATAGTAAATAACGTGAGTTCGATATATAGTAATTCATTAAAAATAAATAACATAACGATTTTTTTATCTTCAAAGTGCTAACAATAAGAACAAAACGTTATGTCATCCGACAACAGATAGTCCTGTAAGGACGTAAGACAGCAGGTAGGTGTGAAGTGGAACGGAACGCCTGCTATACAAGAGCATTCCATTATCCAAGTCCCGTAGGGACGACAGAACTTAGTTTGAAGTTGCGAAGTCGAAAATTGAAAATCAATGGGTGCTGGTTGTTCTGTCGCGCCTACAGCGCTCTGATTGGTCTTGGTACATTTTGAGCAGGGATTCCGCTAACGCTCCATCACCTGCCTATTATCTGTCACCCTTTCAGGGTTGAAACTCATCTGATGAAGATGGTTGCTTGTTTATATGATAGTTCCTTATATCGAACTTACGTTAAATATTGAGAGATTTTCTTAGACATTTTGTGAGAAATAACTTGATGAGAAATCTTAGAAGATATGTTTTACGGATGTAATTACTTGATTTTTATAGATTAAAAAATATTTAATTTTTTTTGAAAAAAGTGTTGTGCGTTTGAAATAATTTTGTACCTTTGCACTCGCAAAACACAAGGAAACAGGTTCTTGAACTTAATGGAAGCTTAGCTCAGTTGGTTTAGAGCGCCTGCCTTACAAGCAGGAGGTCACTGGTTCGACCCCAGTAGTTTCCACAAAATAAGACTCGCGATGAGCGAGTTTTTTTGTTTTATAGCATTTATTCATATTATTACTTATAATACATTTCAAACAAAAAACGGGTAGAATCAAATTTCACCCGTTTTTTTTATTGTGATATCAGCGTCTTATTCTTCTGTGATGTTTGGCAATTCCAAACCTAAATGTTTCTTAGCATCGACTCTCTTCAAGATAACTCCGATGATGAGAGCTGCAATGCCTAAACATGCTAACATAACCAAAGCCCATGTGTAGTTTTGTTCTACTGGGTTTGTCACGCCAGGATTTGTCTTGTCCAAAATCTTACCGATTAACATTGGGAATAACCATAATCCGATGTTTTGAATCCAGAATATCAATGAATATGCTGAACCGATAACTTTAGCGTCAACTAATTTTGGAACGCTTGGCCATAATGCTGCAGGTACTAATGAGAATGATGCACCTAATACTAAGATTGTTACGTATGCTACGATGATACCGCCGACAGCTTGTCCTTTAAACATAGGTAAAATGAAAGCGAAGGTGAGGTGGCATACGATGAGCAATAATGAACCAATCATCAACATTGAAGCTGCTTTTCCTTTGTGGTCAACATAGTTGCCGAGGATAGGAGTGATGGCGACAGCCAACAATGGGAATACTGCGAATACTGAAGCTGCTGAACCGCGCATGTAACCCATATAGCAATAAACTATCAAAGCGACGATAGCGAGTGCCATTAAACCATATTTCATGCCTTTGTTCTTTGAGAAGTTGCTTGCGAATGAACCAGCTGCAACAACCAACATAATCACGTATTGAATAATTGTAACTGCGTTAGATGCCCAGAATTCTGTAGGTTCTGTGAATGTAAGGTTACATTGCAACATGTTAACAGCGTATTTTTGGAATGGGAAGATTGCTGAATAATAAAGAACGCAGAGAAGAGCAACCAACCAGAATCCCCAGCTTGATAAGATCTTGCCGATGTCGCTGACTTTGAATGGGTCGTCTTTTTCTTCTGCTTCGCCTGTCTGTGCATCTAATTTCTTATCCATGAAGAAATAAACGATGAACATGATGAGAGCGATACATAACAATACAACGCCGAAAGCTACTGAACGAGAGACATCAACTTTGTCGCCTAAGTTAGCGAACATAGGGGAGAAGATCATACATGTAGCGACGCCGAGACGTGCCAATGCCATTTCTGAACCCATTGCCAAAGCCATTTCACGACCTTTGAACCATTTTACGATACCGCGGGAAACGGTGATACCAGCCATCTCAACGCCGCAACCGAAAATCATGAAGCCGATAGCTGCGACCTTTGCTGAAGCAGGCATGCCTCTGTAGAATGGTGAAACGCCTAATTCGTCAAATAATGGAATGTAGTTGAGGTTTTCTGTGAACCATCTTTCCATGCCGCTGCCAATGAAACTGCCTGATACAGCGTACCATTTGATGACAGCGCCGACGAGCATAACAGCGCCCGACAATACTGCTGTGAAACGAACACCCATCTTGTCGAGGATGATACCTGCGAAGATGAGGAAGAATACGAATACGTTCAAGAATGTCTCAGAACCTTGCATTGTTCCGAATGCTGTGGAATCCCAACCTCTTGTCGATTGCATGAGGTCTTTGATAGGCGATAAGATGTCCATAAAGATATATGAACAGAACATCGCAAATGCCAAAAGCAACAAGGCAATCCATCTCATCGCTGCCGAGTCGCGTAATGTTTGAATCTTTTGTGTCATGATGATATTGTTTTAAATTATTAATTCAATCTAACTATAGAGACGCATCAATGTGTTTGCTTTTATGTTACATTGGTACGTCTCTACAACTTTCAACTTTCAACTTTAAGTTTTCAATTTATTTAGCTGGAAGTTGAACTATTTCTTTCAAGTTACCGTTCAAGATTTGTTTTGCGAATTCAGCAACTGATTCGACAGTAACGCCATTGATGATGTTTTCATAATCTGTCAATACGTCGATGTTGTCTCTTACTTCAGATGTGATGACATTTGTCCAGAATCCGTTTTCTTGAAGTTGTTCTTGTCTTTTCTTGAGTTTGTTGCCCAATACTTTGTCGAGGTCTTCTTGACGTGGACCGTTTGTTACTATATCGTTAAGACCTGCCTTAGCGATGTCCATCAATGTTGCATAAACTTCGTCGTTTGTATCGAAAGCGATGTAGAACATGTAGTTATCTGTTGGTTTGTTATCTACATAACCCATAACGCCAACGCCGTATGTTCCGCCTTGTTCCTCACGGATTGTCTTTGTATAAACGATGTCCATGATGTCAGAAAGAACTGACATATAAACTTGGTTATAAAGATTATATTCCATTTCGCCGTTGTAAATCATATAGACAGATGTCTTAGGATCTTGCATTTCTTTTGTGAAATGAGCTACGTGGTTTCCTTCAGCGACGCTAAGACCGACGTCTTTCCAGTCTTCTTTACGTTTGTTTTTCTTCAAAGAAGCTAAATATTGTTCTACGAGAGGTTTGAATGTTTCTACATCGATGTTACCTACGAATGTGAATGTGAAGTTGTTAGGATCTGCGAAACGATCTTCATACATTTCCATTGCTTTAGCGTAATCAACTTTGTCGTAGTCTTCAACTTTCATTCTTAATCTCAATGGGTGGTCGTTGTACAATATTTTTGTCAATGAGTCTGAGAATGTAATCATTGGGTTTAATTCCATGTTTTTCAACATAGCTTTTGTACGTTCCATTGTTGATTCGTAAGCTTCCTGATCTGCGCGTGGAGCTGTGAAATACAAATAGATAAGTTGCATCATTGTTTCCAAGTCTTTAGGTGAGCAGTAACCTGTCATACCTTCTGAATAAGTTCCGATTTGAGGTGTTACGCTTACTTTCTTACCAGCGAGAACTTTAGGAAGGTCGATTGCGCTGAATTCGCCAACGCCGCCTAATGTGATGATGTCGCCTAAGTTTTGGAGTGTGTAAGGATCGTCTTGTGGAAGAGCTGTCAAACCGCCTGGGCTATAAGCGCTCATTCTGATTTCGTCGTCTTTGAAAGTTGTTTGTTTGTATATGACTTTCATGCCGTTGCTGAGTGTCCATTCTGTTGTTCCGAATGTTTCGTTAACAGCTTCTTTCTTGATTTTACCTGGTTTAGGAAGTTCTGCTACTATTGGACCGTCGAATACTTCTTCTTCGTATGGTTCTACTTCCATAGCATTGGCTTTGTTATACATAGCTAACAATTCTTCTTCTGTTGGAAGTGTTTCGCCTTCTTTCTGAGGAGCTGTCAATGTAATGACGAGGTTGTCGTTTGTGATGAGCTGTGATGCGAAAGCATTGATAGCTTCTAATGGGAGGTTAGGCATAATTTGTTGATAGAGCATATATTCTGTTTCGATGCCCATCATTGGTTCGTTGCTTAAGAAGTGGTTCAAGCAAGCATCGACGAGTTTGCTGTTTTCAGTATTGTTTCTTTCGTTGTATGCGCTTTCGATAGATTTCATGAAGTCGGCTTTTGCTCTTTCATATTCTGATGCTGTGAAACCGTATTGTTGCATACGTTTGTTTTCTGCAACGATTGCTGTGATAGCTTCGTCGATACCTTCAACGTCTTTAGCTACAGCAACGCTTGTCCAAGCTTCTTTTGTTGGAGCTACATAGTAATCACCATAGTAGCTGTAACCATAAACGAAAGGAGGATTAGGTTTTTGTACTAATTCTTGTAATCTGTTGATTTGCATGTCTGAAATCAAAGAAAGGATATATTCAGCCATCCAATAGTTGACGTCGTTTTTGAGTGAGTCTGGTGTTGCTTCGTGTTTGTTGAACATCATGATTTGATAAGATGTTTGTTCTGGGTCAGAAGCTACAGCTACGATAGGTTCAACGTTGTCGTCAATCATGAATTGTGTTCTTGTTGCTGGATTTACAGGAGCAGGAATGTCGGCGAACATTTCTTTGATACGAGCTTCGATAGCGTCAACATCGACGTCACCGACGATGATGATACCTTGGAGGTCAGGACGATACCATTTGTGATAGTAGTCGCGAATATCTTGGTATGAGAAGTTAGCGATGACTTCTTTTGTTCCGATAGGGAGGCGTTCGCCGTAAGGGCTGCCAGGGTACATCTTAGGAAGGATTTGTTCCATGACGCGTCTGTTAGCACCGCCTGTTGTGCGTTCTTCTTCAAGGATAACGCCGCGTTCGTTGTCGATTTCTTCTTCTTCAAGAGCGATGAAGCTTGACCAGTCGTGGAGGATGAGCAAGCAAGTGTCAACTAAACCAGGGAGGTCTGTTGGAACTTCTGTCACCATATAGACTGTTTGGTCGATGGCTGTGTAAGCGTTGAGGTTCTCACCGAATTTGATACCTCTGCTTTGGAGGTAGTTTCTCAATGTCATTCCAGGAAGGTTTGTTGTTCCGTTGAATGCCATGTGTTCGAGGAAGTGAGCTAAACCGCGTTGGTTTTCTTCTTCAAGAACAGAACCTACTTTTTGAGCGATGTAGAAGTCAGCTCTGTTGTCTGGTTTTTCATTGTGACGGATGTAATACGTCAAGCCGTTGTCCAATTTTCCGTATCTTACGTTAGGGTCCATTGGAGTTGGCATTGCCATTTGGGCAAATGCATTGATGCCGAATGCTACGACAATCAATAACGATAATAAGAACTTTCTCATAAGTTGATTTTTTAAATTTTAATATAAATGAACTACATATTTTTCTACGAAATAAGGCTCTGCATACCATTTGGTTATGGATGTGGATTTACGTTTCCAGTTCTTAGGAACATCGCGTAACTCTTGTTCGATGTCGCCGCCTTTTAGATATAAGATGCCGCCAGCTTCTATGTCGTTGTGGATGCGTAACTTATTTCCAACCCAACCGGCTATCTCCGGCAAACGTGTCACAGCACGACTTGTTATGACATCGAATTTGTCTTTTACCTTCTCGACGCGTTCTTGTATTGCAGTGACATTCTGTAATCCTAAAGATTCAGCGACAGCTTGAACGACCTTGATTTTTTTGCCTATGCTATCGACGAGTAAGAATGAAGTCTGAGGAAACATAATAGCCAACGGAATTCCCGGGAAACCGCCGCCAGTGCCGACGTCCATCACTTTCATTCCCGGTAATAATGGGAAATATTTGGCGATTGCCAATGAATGCAAGACATGATGTTCGTAAAAACTATCCATGTCTTTACGCGAAATGACGTTAATCTTGCTATTCCAATCTTCGTAAAGAGGTAATAACTTTTGATATTGTAATAGTTGATTTTCAGTAATTTCGGGAAAGTATTTCTTAATAATGGTATAATCCATATTCAATAATCTTAATTTCTACAAAAGTAAGAAAAAAGATTTTATGCACCTTGTATTAATAAGAAAAAATATTTAGCAATTGTTTGCGTTTATTTTGTAATTTTACAAAAAAAAATATTGATGGAATTTAAAGGCTTTAGAAATTTTGTATTTATGATATTCATGCTGTCGTGGAATATCGTTGTTTTTGCGCAAAATAAGTCTAAAGCAGCTTTGGATTATATTGAAAAATATAAAGATGTCGCTATGAGAGAGATGCAGGAATATAAGATACCGGCATCTATAACTCTCGCACAAGGACTGATAGAATCAGGTAATGGAAACAGCGAGTTGGCGAAAAAATCCAATAATCATTTCGGAATAAAATGTCATAAAGATTGGACTGGAAAACGCACCTATCACGACGATGATGAGAAAGGAGAATGTTTCCGGGTTTATGATTCTCCTGAAGATTCTTATAGAGATCATTCTATTTTTCTTTCTCAAGGTCAGCGTTATGCTTTTCTATTCGACTTGAAAATCACCGACTATAAAGGCTGGGCAAAAGGATTGAAAAAAGCAGGTTATGCGACTCTGCCTGTATATGCCAATATCTTGATAAAACATATTGAGGATTATAACCTTACACAATATGACCAGATGGTCGTGAAAGGTAAGTTTAAGTATAAGAAAGAAAAGAGTCAAAAGACTAAAGATAAAAAGCAGAAGGCTGATAACAATCTCATTTATACTCCTTATAAAATCACTGACGCTGAAGTTGTTGGAAAGACTACTGACGAACGTTATATCCGCGAAAATAATAAAGTGAAATTCATATATGCAAGAGAAGGTGAGACTGTGTATGAACTTGCCGATATGCTTGGAATTTATGATTATCAGATTATAAAATACAATAATCTTGGCAAGCGAACGACCTTGAAAGATAATGAGATAATTTATATAGAACCTAAGAAAAACAAGGCAATGCGCCGTTATAAATATCACACCATACAAAAAGGAGAGACACTGTCGCACGTATCTCGTCTTTACGCCGTGAAATTAAAATCCATCTTCAAAATGAACGACATGGATGAGAATACAATACTTCATGTTGGCGATAATATCAGGTTGAGGTGATTATTAAATAGCTTTTCTTCCTCCTACGATTTTATCAAAAAAAATATATATATAGTTTTGACATAGGTCCGAATTATTACCAAAGAGATTGGGGAGAGACAAAATACTCAGCTTTCCGTTTGTTTGTGCGTTACGTCTTTAATGCCGGTAACAAGACGTTAAAAGATGTCGAAGAACTTGAATCGCTCATGGTATATGTATAAATTTTGCGGAGAGCGGTATTTTTAACAAAATAAATTTTGCGGAGAGCGGTATTTTTAACAAAATAAATTTTGCGGAGAGCGGTATTTTTGTTTGTTTTGTAATGTTAAAAATGTATTTTTGCAACATTATTTTGTAGTTATGAATAGAAGAGTATTTGAGCGTAAGATTTATAAAAAGATGCTGAACTGGAAAAAAGAATCTGCAGGAAAAACAGCATTGCTTATTGAAGGTGCACGTCGTGTTGGAAAATCAACAGTGGTCAAGCATTTCGCGGAAAGAGAGTATCAATCGTATATTTTTATAGATTTTGCAAATCTTAATCCCGAAACTAAAGATATAATAGAGACAAATTTGTATGATCTGAATTATTTTTTCATGAGATTGCAACTTATTTATAATGTTGTGTTGATTGAAAGGAAATCGGTAATTATATTTGATGAAGTGCAATTGTGTCCCAATGTACGTCAGGCAATTAAATATCTTGTGCAAGACGGTCGTTATGATTATATTGAGACAGGTTCTCTGATTGGTATAAAACAAAATGTGAGGAATATAGTCATTCCAAGCGAAGAAGAACGTGTACAGATGTATCCTATGGATTACGAGGAATTTAGATTGGCGTTAGGTGACAATTCTACTTTGACATTATTAAAACAGATGTTTGAAAAGATGGAACCTCTAGGCGATGCAACAAATAGGCATCTGATGAGAAATTTCCGTTTGTATATGCTTGTCGGAGGAATGCCACAGGCTGTAAATGAATATATTGAAACAAATAACTTGCAGAAAGTAGATGTTGTTAAACGTCGTATTTTAAATCTATATGCGGATGACTTGCATAAATTGGACCCTTCAAATAAATTACGTTCTTTATTTTGGGCTATACCATCGGAGTTGAGCAAAAATGCATCTCGCTATCAGACAACAACAATCATAAATAATGTTAAACAGAAAAAAATACAGGATTTGTTAGAAACATTGAGAGAGAGTATGATAGTAAATATCTCGTACCATTCATCAGATCCGAGTGTAGGATTGTCATTAACATCTGATAAAACTAAATATAAGATGTATCTAGCAGATACCGGATTATTTGTGACATTAGCGTTTTGGGATAAAGATTTTACGGAGAATGTTATATATCAAAAATTATTGGCGGATAAATTAGAAACTAATTTGGGATATATTTTTGAAAACGTTGTGGCACAAATGTTAAGGTCTGCCGGACATGAATTATTTTACCACACCTTTCAACATACCAAGAATCACAATTATGAAATAGACTTTATATTATCTAAAGGAGCAAAGGTAATTCCTATAGAAGTAAAATCGTCTGGATATAAGACACATAAGTCGTTAGATGTCTTTTGTGAGAAATTTTCATCACGTGTAAATGACAGGATATTGCTTTATACCAAAGATTACAGGAGAGATGGTAATACTACTTGTATGCCAATCTATTATACCCAATTCCTATAATCTCTCAGTTTCAATCCAGTTCTTCTTTCAGAAACTTAGCTGTAAAACCGATTCCTTTTTTCA
Organism: Bacteroidales bacterium; assembly: GCA_017466405.1. Lineage (GTDB taxonomy): Bacteria > Bacteroidota > Bacteroidia > Bacteroidales > F082 > Limimorpha. The sequence goes on along the minus strand of JAFTUF010000041.1, from coordinate 23,599 downwards.
CGATTTGTTCTGGCGTTCCTTCGCTGATGATGGTTCCGCCTTTGTCGCCGCCGTCAGGACCGACATCGATGATATAATCGGCTAATTTTATCACATCAAGATTATGTTCGATGATAAGGACGGTGTTGCCCTTGTCAACCAATTTGTTAAGTACTTCCATCAAGACTTTTATGTCTTCAAAATGAAGTCCTGTCGTAGGTTCGTCTAAGATATAAAGCGTTTTGCCGGTGTCGCGTTTTGATAGTTCAGCCGCTAACTTGACGCGTTGAGCCTCGCCGCCTGACAATGTTGTAGATGCTTGTCCTAAAGTGAGATAACCTAATCCTACATCTTCCAAAGTCTTTATCTTCTGTGTTATGCTCGGTATGTTTTCGAAGAATGTAAGAGCCTCGCTTATAGTCAGGTTTAAAACATCATTGATAGATTTTCCCTTATAACGAACTTCCAAAGTCTCTCTGTTGTAGCGTTTTCCCTGACATGTCTCGCAGACGACTTGTACGTCGGGTAGGAAGTTCATCTCAATGACACGCACTCCTGCGCCACAGCAAGTCTCACATCTACCGCCTTTTACGTTGAAAGAGAATCTTCCTGCTTTATAACCTCTGATCTTCGATTCGGGCAATTCACCGAAAAGTTTTCTTATGTCGTCGAATACTTTAGTGTATGTCGCTGGGTTGGAACGCGGCGTTCTTCCAATCGGTGCTTGATCTATCTCGATAACTTTGTCGATATGTTCAAGACCTTCAATAGATTTATATTCAAGTGGTTCTTTGAGAGAACGGTAGAAGTGTTTGCTTAGGATAGGGTAGAGGGTCTCGTTTATAAGACTCGATTTTCCTGAACCAGAAACACCGGTGACACATACCATAACTCCCAAAGGTAGTTTCAACGTTACATTCTTGAGATTGTGTCCCTTAGCGCCTTTTAAAATAAGGAACTCATCATTGCGAGCTTTGCGTCTTTTCTTAGGTACTTCTATCTTTTTCTTGCCGTTAAGATAGTCGCAGGTGAGACTCTTGCCTTTCTTCACGTCTTTTGGAGTTCCTTCAAAAGTAATCTCGCCTCCGTGTTTGCCGGCGGCAGGTCCAATATCGACGATATAATCTGAAGCTAACATCGTGTCTTTGTCGTGTTCAACAACGATGATGGAGTTCCCGACGTCTCTCAATTCTTTTAAAGACTGTATAAGTCGTTGATTATCGCGCTGATGCAAACCGATACTTGGTTCGTCTAAGATGTAAAGGATGCCGGTGAGTAATGATCCGATTTGAGTTGCAAGGCGGATTCGTTGTGCTTCGCCGCCAGATAAACTTTTTGCGGGACGATTGAGGTTTAAGTAATCGATGCCTACATTCAGAAGAAAATCAATGCGTTTCTTTATCTCGGATAAGATATCGGTGGCGATTTCTTTTTGTTTTTTATTAAGATGAGCAGGCAGTTCTTCAAACCACTTCGCTAAATTAACGATGTCCATCTCTGCTAACTCAGCGATGTTTTTGTCATTGATTTTGAAATATAAAGACTCTTTTTTCAAGCGAGCTCCGTGACATTCAGGACATTGTGTCTCATTCATGAAACTTGCGGCCCAGCGTTTTATCGTTGTGGAAGCGTTTTCGTCGTTCTGACTTTGAATGAAACTGATTATTCCGTTGAATGTCGTGCTGAAAGTTGACATTGTTCCATACAATTCTTTGGTTACGGTGAATGCCTCATTCGTTCCATACAGAATTGCGCTTAATGCTTCTTCAGATAATTCTTTTAAAGGTGTGTCTAAGTCGAAGCCGTAATGAAGTCCTAATGTCTCCAACTGATTGAAAATCCATGAGTTTTTGTATTCTCCGATAGGAGCGAGTCCGCCTTTTCTAAGACTCTTTTCCATATCGGGAATAATTTTGTTCATGTCGATAACAGTGACTTCTCCCAGACCGTTACATTTCGGACAAGCACCGTATGGCGAGTTGAAAGAGAATGAGTTAGGTTCTGGATCTTGATATGAAAGCCCAGTTGTAGGACACATGAGAAGTCTGCTGAAATAACGGACGTCGCTTAGTCCTTCTTCCAAAACGAACAGCAGTCCTTTGCCATGTTTGAATGCTAACTCGACAGCTTTGTTGATTCTGCTTTTATCTTCGCCAACAAGAAGTCTGTCTATAACAATTTCAATATCATGCACTTTATAACGATCGACTTGCATTCCGTAGCTAAGCTCTCTTAACTCGCGATCGATGCGTACTTTCAAGAATCCTTGCTGACGTACGTTTTCAAATAATTCTCTGTAATGACCTTTACGTCCTCTGACTACAGGTGCTAAGATATTGATTCTTTTGTTTTTATATGATTTTATTATTATGTCGCAGATTTGTTCTTCTGAGTAACGAACCATTTTTTCTCCTGTATTGTAAGAGAAAGGTTCTGCGACTCTTGCGTATAGAAGTCTTAGATAATCATATATTTCCGTAATTGTTCCTACTGTAGAACGCGGATTTTTATTTACGGATTTCTGCTCGATAGATATAACGGGACTTAAACCTTTAATGTCGTCAACTTGAGGACGTTCCATATTGCCGATGAATTGACGTGCGTATGACGACATCGATTCCATATATCTTCTTTGACCTTCAGCATAGATGGTCTCGAAAGCTAATGACGACTTACCGCTGCCGCTTAATCCAGTGATGACGACGAGTTTGTCGCGTGGAATTTTCAGACTTATGTCTTTGAGATTATTCTCTTTAGCTCCGTAAATTTCTAAAAATTCTTCTTCGGAAAAAATATTCTTATCAATCGAGTTCATCTTGATATTCAGTATCTTCTTGTGAAATGGAATCGTTTAGTAAAAAATCTTCGTCGCCGATTAGATTCATGACGTGACCATGAGTTAGGTTGAAAGGTTTCTTTGGGATTTTTATCTCATATACTTCACCTTTCTTGACTTTCAAAGAGTTACTTCTTAGCCAAGGGTTAAATACTTTTAGAAGTTTGTATGTTATGTCGTGATCTTTAGCAAATTCAGCCCAGTTTTCTACGCTTTTGTTAACTTTGACAATGTCATATTTATAAGGTTCGTAAGATAATTTGTCGCTTACGTATATTCCATATTTTTCTGGATTCTCGAAAATTGTTTTGATTGCTAATATTCTGAATACGTAACGTTCTGTTTCTTCAGCCATTAGAAGGTCGTAATAAGAAGTAGCGCCTTGTTCTTTCATGAATTTAGCAACTCTTGATGAACCGGCGTTATATGCTGCTGCAACCAATGTCCAGCTGCCGAATCTTTCGTATGCTTTGAGAAAATATTTACATGCTGCTTCTGTCTCTAACTCAACGTTATAGCGCATATCAACCTCTTTGTTTATTTTCAATCCGTATTCTTCGGCTGTACCTTTCATGAACTGCCAGAATCCTGCTGCGCCTGCAGGAGAGACAACATTGCTTAAATAGCTTTCGATAACGCAGAGATATTTGAAATCGTCTGGGACGTTATATTGTTTTAAGATAGGTTCAATCACTGGAAACCAACGCTTTGAGCGTTTTAATAAAACCATAGTGTTACTATGAAAATATGTGTTGGAAAGCAACTCTCTTTCATAACGTTCTCTGATATTGAACATCTCGAGAGGAACTCTTTCATCTGCAAAATATATGTCGTCGCAAAATTCTATGTCGTTGCTTTGAACTACAATCTGTTCCAAAGAAACAGGTCTTTTGTTGGCTGTGTTTATTGCTATAATACTCATTGTAAAGGCAGCGATAATCATCACGATTAGAGATGCTGCTGCAATTATAAAGAGAATCTTTGTGTTTTTCATGTTATTGCTTTATATAAAAGGTGTTTCAAAGTTTTTGAATAAAGGAGAAATCTTGTCTTTCTCTGATAGGATTGGATTGTCAATATTCCAATTTATATCGATATCTGGATCGTTCCAAAGAATGCTGCCTTCCGACTCTTTGTTATAGACGTTTGTACATTTATAAGTAAAGACGGTGTTATCTTCCAAAGTGACGAATCCGTGAGCGAAACCTTCTGGTATCCAGAACATTTCCTTGTTATCTTCACTTAAAATCCTCGATTCCCATTTTCCGTAAGTAGGGGAGTTCTTTCTAAGGTCAACGGCTACGTCCATCACAGAACCTTTTACAACTCTGACGAGTTTGCCTTGTGCAAAAGGAGGCTTCTGAAAATGCAAACCTCTCAAAACGCCCTTGCTCGACTTCGACTCATTGTCTTGTACGAAGTTCATTACAAGTCCTTCTTTTGCAAAACGTTCCTTGTTGTATGATTCAAAAAAATATCCTCTTTCGTCCTTGAAAACGTCAGGTTTTATTATTAAAAGTCCTTCAATCGAAGTTTTTATTATTTCCATATTAATTTAGTCAACAGACAACAGACAACGGACAACAGTCATTGTCATATTCTTTATATGATTGATATTATTCAATTTTTGAGACGCATCAATGTTCTGTTTATTGTATGAAACATTGACACGTTTTTTAAGAGACGCATCAACATTTGTCTATTCTATGGTATTGTTGATACGTCTCTACAAATTTTAATTGTCAACTGTCAATTGTTAATTGTCAATTGAATTAAAGGTGTACCACTTCGCCGTGAGCTGCGGCTGCTGCTTCCATCATAGCTTCCGACATTGTTGGGTGAGGGAAGATGGTGTTGATGATGTCGCGGCCTTTAGCTCCTAACTCGCGTCCGAGAACTGCTGTTGCAACCATTTCTGTTACGTTGTCGCCAACCATGTGGCAGCCGAGCCATTCGTCGTTAGCAGCGTTGAAGACGACTTTGATAAATCCGTCCTTATTGCCTGCTGCTGAAGCTTTTCCTGATGCTGTGAATGGGAATTTACCGACTTTCACTTCATAGCCTGCTGCTATAGCTTTTGCTTCGGTGAGACCTACTGATGCAACTTCTGGAGTGATGTACGTACAACCTGGTATATTGTTGTAATTCAATTTTTCTGGTTCTAAGCCGCAGAATTTCTCTACGCAGATAATAGCTTCGTGTGATGCTTTGTGTGCCAATGCTGGTCCGTGAACGATGTCGCCGATAGCATAAACGCCTTCAACATTTGTTCTGTAATAGTCGTCAACGATGATTTTACCTCTTTCGTTAGCGATGCCGAGTTCTTCAAGGCCGAGGTTTTCGAGGTTTGTCTGAACGCCGACTGCTGAGAGAACAATGTCAGCTTCAACGACTTTAGGTCCTTTTTTAGTTTCAATTGTGCAGACGCATTTTTCACCTGTTGTGTCAACGTTTGTTACAGAAGCTTCTGTCATAACAGTCATCTTCAATTTCTTGAAGCAGCGTTCTACTTGTTTTGAAACTTCTTCATCTTCAACAGGTAATATGTTTGGCATGAATTCTACCAATGTGACTTTAACGCCCATTGATGTGAAGAAGAATGCGAATTCAGAACCTATAGCGCCTGAACCTACAACCAACATTGTTTCTGGCAATTTGTCTAATACCAAAGCTTGACGGTAGCTGATGATTCTTTCGCCGTCGATAGGAAGAGCTGGCAACTGACGAACTCTGCAACCTGTTGCAAGTATTATGTGTTCTGCTTCGTAGATGTTTTCATTACCTTCAGCGTCAACCACTTTAACTTTCTTGTCTGATGTGAGTGAACCGAAACCTGCAATGAGTTCAACGTTGTTTTTCTTGAAAAGATATTGAACGCCTTTGCTCATGCCTTCTGCAACGCCACGGCTGCGACGAACGACGGCTTCCATGTCGGCTTTGACTTCGCCTTCTACATTGATTCCGTAATTCTCAGCATGTTTCATATATGTGTAAACCTGAGCGCTCTTCAAAAGAGCTTTTGTAGGAATACAACCCCAGTTCAAACATGTTCCGCCAATTTCTGATTTTTCAACTACAGCAACTTTTTTGCCTAATTGTGAAGCTCTGATAGCAGCAACGTAACCGCCTGGTCCACTGCCTATTACTATAACATCGTAATTCATGATAATATGTTTTTAATTATAAATTATTCACTAAAGAACGGGAAAAATACCGAACTGCGAATTTACTTATTTTTTTCGTTAAAAGGATAATTAATTAAGGTATTTTTTTGAACAATTTATAACTCAAAATCCCCTTAATTTTTATTAACGTAAATCTTAAAATTATAGTGAATGATAGTAAATGAAATGTTAAATCCGTGAAAAATACTACAAAACCTCTTGACTTTTGAATTTACTTGTTTGTATATTTGCAGCGTGAAGTATGAGGAGGCTCTCCTCGAAAATAATCGATGACTTTATTTAAAAAATGTTTGCCTGAATAGGTGAACCATATTCATTAACCTAAATTTATTTAATCATGAAATCAATTGTTAATTCCCAATTGTTGGGAAAATGGTATCAAGTCGCCAAGACTTACAGCCGTCGTGAAATGTGTTTTGTTGAAGTATTCCTTTATTTTTCAATCGGTTATAAAGATAATCTTGAGTCACTTTATGTTGGCATAAAAGAAGATAGAAACAAATTGCTAAAGAAATTTTCATCAAAAATAATCAAGAAAGATGATTGTATGTATATATTGTTCAAGAGTTTATTTTGTAGAAAGAGATTGAAAATAGAATTTTTCGACGAAAAAGAAGGCGTGATGATATTGTCAGACACAAATAGTGATTATCTAACGGTATATTCTAAATCTTGTAATTTTAATATTGATAATATTGAAAAATATCTGTCTAATATTGATTTTATAAAATTAAATAATAAAAGTGTTAAATTATATGCTTGGGAGACTTAGAAATATTGAAAAAAAACTGTTGTCTGTTGTCTGTTGTCTGTTGACTTTTTTTTATCTTTGCGTTTTACATAAAATAATGAGTTATGACATTAAATTCTCTTACAGCAATTTCTCCGGTTGATGGTAGATACCGTTCAAAAGCTGCCGGTCTTGACGAATATTTTTCAGAATTCGCACTGATTCGTTATCGTGTTAAGGTTGAAGTTGAATATTTTATAGCTTTATGCGAACTTCCTTTGCCTCAACTCGCTGACTTCGATCATAAATATTTTGAGACATTACGTTCTTTCTATAACGACTTTACAGTCGAGAATGCTCAAGAAATCAAAGATATAGAAAAGGTTACAAATCATGATGTGAAGGCGGTTGAATATTTCTTGAAACGCCGCTTCGATGAATTGAATCTTAAAAAATTTAAAGAGTTTATCCACTTCGGTTTGACATCACAAGATATTAATAACGTGGCAGTGCCTCTAACTTTGAGAGACGCTAACGCAAATATCTTCTTGCCTGCAATGAACGACCTCAGAAACAAACTCTTCGAGATGGCTAAAGAATGGAAAGATGTTCCTATGTTGGCTCATACTCACGGACAGCCTGCAAGTCCAACTCACCTCGGCAAAGAGATTTATGTTTTCGTTGAACGTTTGGATAATCAGCTTAATGCTTTGAAAAACATTCCTTTCTGCGCTAAATTCGGCGGCGCGACAGGTAATATGAACGCTCATAAAATAGCTTATCCTCAAATTGAATGGAAGAAGTTCACTAACAATTATATCAATAATAATTTAGGACTTACACGTCTTCAAACAACAACTCAGATTGAACATTACGACTTTATGGCTGCTTATTTCGATGCTGTAAAACGTATCAATACAATTCTCATTGACCTTGCTCGCGACGTATGGCAATATGTTTCAATGGAATACTTCAAACAAAAAATCAAAGCTGGCGAAGTTGGTTCATCGGCAATGCCTCATAAAGTCAATCCTATCGACTTTGAAAACGCTGAAGGCAACCTCGGTCTCGCAAACGCAATTTTCGAACATCTCAGCGCAAAACTTCCTATCAGCCGCATGCAACGCGACCTTACCGATTCAACAGTGACAAGAAACGTCGGCGTGCCTTTGGCTCATACTATGATTGCTATCAGTTCGCTCTTGAAAGGTCTTGATAAACTTATTCTTAACGAAGAAAAACTCAGTGCCGACCTTCTTAATAATTACGCTGTTGTGGCTGAAGCAATCCAGACAATTCTTCGCCGTGAAGAAGTTGAAGGTGCATACGAATTGTTAAAAGGTTTGACTCGTACCAATGAAAAAGTCACTCGCGAATCGATAGATAAATTTATTGACGAGTTGCCTGTCAGCGATGCTGTCAAAGCAGAAATGCATGTCATTACACCGGAGAATTATACGGGTTATAGTTTTGAATAATTCAATAATTAAATAGTTAATAGGGGGATGAAAGTTCCCCTTTAAATTTTTATTAAATGAAAATCAGTAAGTTTAATAGAGTTCTTGGATTCGTGAAACCTTATTGGGGCAGTGTCGCTTTGAATATCGTTTTCGTTATTCTTTCTACGATATTCTCATTGTTCTCATTCTCAATGGTCGTTCCATTTCTCAATCTTTTGTTTAATCCAAATAATCTTATCACGGTGAGACCAGAATTTTCTTTAAGTTCTGACGTTCTTATCGAAACGATGAATTATTATATCAGCTCGATAATCATCAACAAAGGACAATCGACAGCTTTGATATTTATTTGTGCTTTGTTGGTATTTGCATTCTTCTTGAGAAATCTCACGACTTATATGGCGAGTTTTTACATGGCGTCGGTGAGAGTCAACTCGATAAAGGATTTTCGAGCAGCTGTTTATAACAAAATATTGGTACTTCCATTGTCATTCTATAGCAAACATAAAAAAGGCGACATAATCGCAAGGATAACTACTGATTTACAAGAGATTGAAGTGTCTATTATGAATTATCTGGATGTATTTATCAAGTCGCCGATAACCATAATAGCCTACTTCGCTTATATGCTCGGCGTCAGTTGGCAACTCACTTTGTTTGTGCTATGTGTTCTGCCAATCGGCGGTATCATAATAGGTAAGATTGGAAAATCGTTAAAGAAAGACTCTAAAGAAGGTCAGACTCGTCTCGCAAATATTATTGCTAATATTGAAGAGACGATTTCGGGCTTACGTATCGTAAAGGCTTTCAATGCAATAGATTATACAAATGAGAAATTCGCAGAACAAAACGAAGGATATTCAAAATTGTTAAGATTTGTTCACAGAAAAAGAGACCTCAGTTCTCCTATGAGCGAATTGCTCTCAGCGATAGTGATTTCCGTGGTTCTTTGGTTCGGCTCGACTTTGATTTTATCAGGCGACACAACGATCACTGCTGCTAATTTTATAGCTTATATAGTTGTCTTCTCGCAGATTATTCCTCCTGCAAAATCGTTCTCTCACGGATTTTATAATCTCCAAAAAGGTATGGCATCTGCAGAACGCGTCTTTGAAATCCTTGACGCTGATGAAGTTATACATGAGAAAACTGATGCTAAAAATATTGATGAATTTAAAGACTCTATCAAATATAACAATGTTGTCTTCCGTTACGGTAAAGATGATGTGTTAAAAAATATTAACTTAACCGTAGAAAAAGGTAAGATGATAGCATTGGTAGGAGAGAGCGGCGGTGGAAAATCGACGATGGTGGATTTGTTGCCGCGTTTCTATGATGTCTGCGAAGGCAGCATTACAATTGACGGCACAGATATTAGAGATTTCAAGATTAACGACATCCGCGGATTGATGGGAATCGTCAGTCAGGAGAGCATTTTGTTTAACGACACTGTTCATAATAACATCGCTTTCGGAATGGAAAACGCTACACGTGAAGAAGTTATAGAAGCTGCCAAAGTCGCTAACGCTCACGATTTCATCATGAATCTCGAAAATGGTTACGACACATATATCGGCGACAGAGGTATGAATCTCTCTGGCGGTCAAAGGCAGCGTTTGAGTATTGCCCGCGCTGTTTTGAAAAATCCTCCGATTTTAATTCTCGACGAAGCGACATCTTCTTTAGATACTGAATCAGAAAAATTAGTTCAGGATGCTCTTGCTAAAGTGATGAGTAACAGGACTTCTATCGTGATTGCTCACCGACTTTCAACAATTCAAAATGCAGATGATATAGTCGTTCTTGCTAAAGGAAATATCGTTGAACAAGGAAAGCACGATGAACTTATCGCTAAAAATGGAGTTTATAAAAGACTGACTGATTTGCAATCATTTAATTAAGATGTTAGAAAATTTTAACATATTTCTTCTGATAATGACAATAATAGCGGTGATAGTTTTCATCGCTTTATATTTCGTCACTGCAGGCTATGGCGTTTTTTACAATAAAAAATGGGGACCGTCAATACCAAATAAATTAGGTTGGGTTTTGATGGAATCACCGGTTTTTATAGTGATGATTATACTTGCTCTGTTGTCTGAAAGAAGTAGCAATGTGGTTTGTCTTATCTTTTTGATTTTGTTTGAGATACATTATTTTCAACGCTCGTTTATATTTCCGTTTTTGATGAGAGGAAAAAGCGTGATGCCATTGTCTGTAGTTTTGATGGGCGTGATTTTCAATGTCTTGAATGCATTGATGCAAGGCGGATGGATTTTCTATATCTCTCCTGAAGATATGTATTCCATTTCTTGGCTTACAACTCCTCAGTTTATAATCGGAACTTTGATATTTTTCGCTGGTATGATTATAAACATTCATTCTGACTACATTATCAGACACTTACGTAAACATGGCGACACTAAACATTACCTTCCTAAAAAAGGAATGTTCAGATATGTGACTTCTGCCAATTATTTCGGCGAGTTCGTCGAGTGGTGCGGTTTCGCTGTTCTGACATGGTCGCTCTCCGGCGCGGTCTTCGCGTTGTGGACATTCGCGAATCTCGCTCCACGCGCCGCTAAGATATACGACAATTATAAGAAAGAATTCGGCGACGAACTTGATACTAAAAAAGTTAAGAGAATAATACCTTTTATATATTAAAACAACAATGAATACAACCAACTCTATTATTTTCACACCTTGTAAGGTAGGCCCTATTGAATTAAGAAACAGGACGATACGTTCCGCTGCATTTGAAAATATGTGCAAGGATAATCGTCCGTCGCAGAAACTCTTCGATTACCATACTGCTGTGGCGCGAGGCGGAATCGGGATGACGACAATAGCCTACGCCTCTGTAAATCGTAGCGGCGTCTCTTTTGACGGGCAGCTCTGGATGCGCGAGGAGATTGTCCCAGAACTGAAAAAACTCACAGATGCCATTCATAATGAAGGTGCTAAAGCATCAATTCAACTCGGTCATTGCGGTAATATGACGCATCGTAGCACTTGCGGATGCAAACCGATGGGTGCGTCTTCTGGATTCAATCTTTATTCTCCAACTTTTGTGAGAGGAATGACTGAATATGAGATTCTCGACACAGTCAGAGACTTTGGAAAAGCTGTAAATCTTGCTCGTGAAGCTGGCTTCGATTGCGTTGAAATTCATGCGGGTCATGGTTATTTGATAAGTCAGTTTTTGTCGCCATATACAAATCATCGTACTGACATCTGGGGCGGTAATCTTGAAAACAGAATGCGTTTCATGAAACTCGTTATCAGAGAAGTAATGGACGCTGCTTTGGATGATATGGCTGTCGTGGTGAAACTCAATATGTTCGATGGAATGAAAAAGGGTATTCAAGTCGATGAGGCGATACTGATTGCCAAGGAGTTGGAAAAACTCGGCGTTCATGCAATCGTACTTTCGGCGGGTTTCGTCAGCAAGGCTCCTATGGAAGTGATGCGTGGCGCAATGCCAATAAAGACAATGGCTTACTACATGAATATGTGGAAGTTCTGGTGGCTTAAACTCGGACTCAGAATCGCTGGCAGATTTATTATTCCTCCAATTCCTTTTAAAGAGGCTTATTTTCTTGAGACAGCAAAGAAATTCCGTGAGAATCTTAACATTCCGTTGATTTATGTAGGTGGAATGATTTCAAAAGATAAAATGGAAGAAGTCCTTAATTCAGGTTTCGTTGCTTTCCAAATGGCACGCGCTCTTATAAATGATACCGATTTTGTTAACAAATTACAAAGCGGCGAAGTGACGAGAAGCGCATGCAAACATTCAAATTATTGTATCGGGAGAATGTATAGCGAAGATATGCGTTGCCATCATTGCGTAGATAAAATGCCGGAGCGACTTAAAAAAGAGATAGAAAAATTGGAAGGCAAATGATATGACATCTTTCAGAAAACATATCGATAAATTAAAACAATCGCAGGGACGTGATATTACAGCTTTAATCACTGGCGCAAGTTCCGGAATGGGACTTCTATACGCAGAATATCTTGCTGAAGCAGGTTGTAACCTTCTGATTGTTAGTAATCAGGAAAAAGAATTGAAAGATGTTGCGCTAAATCTTAAAGATAGATTTGGCGTTAATGTAATTGCTCGTTATCAAGATTTGTCGAGAGAAGATGCTGCTCAACAACTATTTGATTATTGCAAGGAAAATAATCTTATTATTGATATATTGATTAACAATGCAGGAATGTTTTTCTTCCATGAGTTAGACGACGAATATCACAAGAAGATGGAACTTATGCTGAATCTTCATGTTATGACGCCATCGAGGATGTGCCGTCTTTTCGGTGACGAGATGAAGAAAAGAGGATTCGGTCGTATAATATTAGTCTCCTCAATGGCGGCACGGCTTCCATTCCCTGGCATTACAACATATTCTGCTACAAAGGCTTATCTTAAAAGTTTCGCTAAGTCACTGTATTATGAGATGAGAGATTATGGGGTAGGAGTGACGACAGTTTGTCCGGGCGCCATTGCGACACCTTTATATAAATTAAATCCTAGGTTATTGAAACTCGGCGTTAAAATCGGATTTATAGGTACGCCTCAATGGCTTGTGAGAAAAGCACTTAGAGGGATGTTCCGAAAGAAGATGATTGTCGCGCCGGGAGCGATGAACGTCTATCTTCCGCCGTTACTTGCGATATTGCCAAAACCTTTGATAAATTTTATATGGAGAAAAGTCAAATAATTGTCACAGGAGCTACGGGAAGTATCGGACTCGCTGCGGTTAGGTCGTTGTTGTCAAAGGATTTGCCTGTGATAATGGCATGTCGTAATCTGAATAAAGCCAAGACGCAGAGAGACAATCTGATAAAGCAATTTCCGCATTCTGAGATTAACATCTTAGAATTAGATTTGAATTCGCTTTCTTCAATAAAGACTTTTGTTGATAATATTAAGAATCAAGGATTTAAAGTTGATAAATTACTTAACAACGCAGGAATTATCTGTCGCGATTTCTCTGTCAACGAAGACGGTTTTGAGACGACGGTGGCTGTTAATTATATTGGACCTTTATATCTTACAAAACTGATGATTCCTTTGATGGAAGAAGAATTCAATATTGTCAATACAGTCTCTGTAACACGCGGAGTTTCAAAGCTTGACGAACATTTCTTTGAATTGGATAAGAAGCGATTCTCGCAACTCGGTACGTATGGAAAAGCGAAATACGCTCTGTTTTTATCATCGCTCACATTATCCGAAAAAATCAAAAACGGACACGTCAACCTCACCGACCCAGGAGTTGTTGACAGCAATATGATTTCTATGCATAGATGGTTCGATCCACTTGCCGACATTCTATTCCGTCCGTTTTGCAAGACACCTGAGCAAGGCGCAATTCCCGCAGTTAACGCATTGCTTTGTAAGTCAACAGACAACGGACAACAGACAACAGACTTCGTCCAAAACGATGTTAAATTATTTTCAGGAAACAAATCAAAAGTGATTTCTAAAAAGCACTACGACAACCCGATGAGACACTGGCTGTGGGAAGAAACGGAGAAACAGTTGAAAGTTGAAAATTGAAAGCTGATAATAATTGATAATTAGCTTTTAAGGCACAGAGGAGTTTGCTGTTAGCCATTAGCCTTTTATCTTTAGACTTTAGACTTTAGCCTTTCATCATCCTTATCTCCCTTCGAACCCTCATGTCCCTTATGTTCCTTAGGTCCCTCATGCCCCTTAAGTCCCTCTAACGACTTCAAGTCTCTATCCAATTCTTTGATGCTTTCTAAATGGACCTCTTCTTTTTCAATCTCTTTGAATCTATTATATTCAGTCTCAGCTTTCTGTAATGCCAACTCATGAGATATTTTTCCTGGACCTTCCAAAACATTTCTTTCATTCAGTTTAAGGATGAGATCTAATCGTTCTTTCCAGTCTTTCATATACATAGGGCGATGCGCCAATGCCTGAGCCTCTGCGTATGCCAGATATTGCTCTACTATCAGTTTCAGTGCCATCATCTCATCTTCTTGAAGATAATTCTTACCGACCGAAATGTCTTGTTTTCTCACTTTGGCGACATTACTCGTTGATGTAAGTCCCATCATTGGCAACGATGCGTTAGCCCTGTAATAAATCAATTCCGCCGCGGTCTTTTCGCTGACTGCCCATAACAATTTATTCTGTATCTCTTTGAAAAACCGCAATGTCATTTCATCAGAAGGGTCGTAGTCGATACTTGTTTTATAAATGTCTTTTATCTGTTGGTAGAAGACTTTCTCTTCCGTCCTAATATCACGAATCTTTTCAATCAATTCTTTGAAATAGTTCATGGAAGACCCTTTCTTGAAACGCTCTTCATTTAAAGCGTATCCTCTTATGATATAATCGCGCAGCCGTTGTGTCGCCCAGATTCGGAACATCGTACCTTGACGTGACTTTACCCTATAGCCAACAGAAATTATGACGTCGAGATTGTAGAATTTAACATCTTTTGTTTGGTGAAGCCCCTCAATAGCACCATGTTGAGTGGTACGTCGGAATTTCCGACATACCATCTCTTCTTGAAGTTCTCCTTCAGAAAATATATTAGCTATATGTTCTGTTATTGTTGTCCTGCCTTTTCCAAACAGCAAAGCCATTTGTTCTTGTGTAAGCCAAACAGTTTCATCTTGAAAAAGCACATCAACTTTCACATTGCCATCTTCAGACTGGTAAATGACAATCTCATCTTGTACGGGGATTAATTCTTGTTTCATACTTTTAGTTTTTTTGTTTGCGAAGATATAAAATATTTTTCAATACGACATCTGATATTTTTATTAGTCTTGACATTTTTATTAAGGAACCAAAGTCGCCAAAGGGCTTGGAGGGACAGAGGAGATGGACATTTGCTGTTAGCATTAGCCTTTTATCTTTAGACTTTAGACTTTCATCATCCTTATCTCCCTTCGAACCCTCATGTCCCTTAGGTCCCTCTTTCTTATATTCGCATACTTCATTTCAAAAGTTTTCTACTTTCGATTTTTTCCAAAACAGACATCTGTTGAATTGCCATATTTTTAATTCCCTCGAATTCGGGGGAATTAAAATCAGGGTTATACATTCCCTCCCAAATACCTAAGAACTCAATGGTATTTTTGTTACGCAACCACTTTTCTATCAGTGACAGACCGTTTTCGATGCCTTTTACCATATCCGTCAGTGAGATGTAATCTTTCTCCTCAATTTCAATGACTGTAATTTCGGTTTCATTAACTATTATTTTTGCCATAAATTTTTGGTATTAGTTTATAAAAGATTTCCTCCTGCAAATCTACAACATCACACCACCTCTTGTCAAGTTTTTTTGAGTTAAAAATCAGGAATTGGATAATATTTTTTCAAATGTTAATGAAAGAGTGAAGAATATCTTAATTTCTGTTAAGACAACAGACTTTAGGTCTAAGACGTGATTGTATGAAGATATAGCGTGCGACAAAATGATTAGGAATAAATTTGATTACTGAGATTGTTGAAGTGACATTGTAATGCCAGAAACAACATATGAATCTGAGCTATCTTTTGTTGCTTGTGGATGGTGAATCTATGATATATTGCCTATAATGTTTTAACGAAATACGTGATAAATAATCTAAAGTGAAATGCATTTTAATATTGTTAATGATATTATTTTTTTGGTACATTTGCGCATACTTATAGTTATCAACAGAGTTTATTGTTAATAAAATTTTACCAATAAGAATTTGACTAATCTATGCTTGAAAAAGGAATATACGAACATATTATAAACAGGGAAATCGAAAACAAAATACAACAAGCTGAACAATATAGTCTCGTATGTGTTAAACATCCGATAGACAATGCTGAATCTCCACAAATGTTAGCAGATTACCTTGCTAATGCAATACGTCAGAAACTTGAAGATATTGAAGAATATCAAGATCGAGTTAATCTTATTAATCGCATTATGATTAATGCAGGTTTGCTTGATGACAAACAGATAACTAAATCAGCAGACATGCTTGCAGAAGTAATGGATAAACAGCAGGCAATATTGCAAACTCAAAGTAACTCTCAAACCATTCGTCCAATTTCGGGGTTTCGCGTAAGCAATCTTTTTACGGGTGGAAATAGTGCGTTATCACTTGGGGAGGAAATTCGTCGTGAGATTACCAGCGCAGATGAAATTTGTCTTATTGTCTCATTTCTTAAAGTATCAGGAGTTCGTATTTTACTTGATGATCTAAAAAAGTTTTGCAGTAGAAAAGGGACACGCTTACGAATTATTACAACTACATACTGTGGTGCTACGCAAGCCAAAGCTATTGAACAATTATCAGCGTTACCAAATGCAGAGATAAGAATCTCATACAATACTGATATAGAACGCTTACATGCAAAGTCTTATATTTTTGTCCGCAACTCTGGAATGAATACGGCTTACATTGGTTCGTCAAATCTTTCAAAATCTGCCCAGACAGATGGCTTGGAATGGAATATACGCGTAACTAACATAGAAAATCCACATATCATCAAAACTGCTTTGGCAACATTCGAGATGTATTGGAATAGTCCAAACTTTGAAGATTTTCGTATTGGCGGTATAGATAAATTTAAGAAGGAAATTCATCGCAATACATTTTATTCAGAAACATCGGAGTTGGTATTTCACCATTACACTTTGCTCCCGCATCAAAAACAGATACTCGACAAACTACGTGTTGAACGCGACAATAAAGGCAACTATAAAAATTTGATCGTTGCAGCGACTGGTACAGGTAAAACGGTTATTTCAGCATTTGACTATCAGGAATTTGTTCGCACACATTCAAGAGCAAGAATCCTTTTCACTGCACATCGTGAAGAGATTTTACAACAGTCACTAAACACATATCGTAGTGTTCTGCAAGATGCAAATTTTGGAACGCTTTGGGTTGGAAATAATCGTCCGAAAGATGCTAGTGATTATGAGCACCTTTTTGTATCTATTTCGATGTTCAACTCTCGTTTTGATGATTTCTTTAAGCAACTTGATTCCGACTATTACGACTATATTGTCATTGATGAGGCACATCATAGTCAAGCTGACAGTTATCGCAAACTGTTTGAACATTTTAATCCACAACTTTTGATAGGATTAACTGCGACTCCAGAACGTATGGATGGACGTGATTTACGACCTGATTTCGGTGGTCGTATCAGTGCGGAAATACGTTTACCTCAAGCATTACAAGCAGGTTTACTAACTCCATTCCAATATTTATGTGTGTCTGATGATACCGATCTAAGCGATGATAACTTGTGGAATGGACAAAAATATATAACAAATCTTCTTGCCGACAAACTTTGTTCAATAGCGCGTTCACAACTTATTGTTAAGGCACTACATAAATATCTTGCAGATGAGTATGCTTGTAGAGCATTATGTTTTTGTGTAAATAAACGACATGCAGATTTTATGGCAGAACAATTAAGAAAATATGGTTTTAATGCACAAAGTTTGACATCTGAGACGTCTGATGAAAAACGAAAACAATTGGCAAGAGATCTTCGAGATGGGACCTTACATTATCTTTGTGTAGTTGATATTTTTAATGAGGGCGTGGATATACCAGAAGTTGACACCGTATTATTTTTACGTCCGACAGAAAGCTTGACTATATTTTTACAGCAATTAGGTCGTGGTCTAAGATTATCTGCTGGTAAAACTGAACTTACTGTACTTGATTTTGTAGCACAAGCTAATAAAAAATATGATTTTGCTAGTCGTTTTCGTGCACTAACATTACAACCCGAAAAAAATATTCAAAAGCAGATTAAGGATGGTTTCTCATTTTTGCCATTAGGATGCAGCATTGTGATGGAGAAAAAAGCACGACAATACATCCTTGACAATATCCAAAGTGCCATTTATAACAAGACTCGCTTAATCAGAGAAATAGGATCTTACCACACAACACCAACTCTTTCACAATTCCTTGAAAATAACGGGCAAGATATTCGCATTATTTATCAAGGTTCAAATTGTTGGTCGTCACTCAAACGTTCAGCTGGACGAGTGTCGTATGCAATTGATACAGTATCCAAACGTCTAGAAAGAGGCATGGCAAACCTGATACATCATAATACGACATCATACCTTAACTTTATTAAAGATTTTATTGATGGTGAACCAGTTCATTTGTTAGAGGCGAATAAAACATACGCATTAATGCTTTATTATGCTTTATATCAAGATAGAATCGGTAAAACAGAATTCAACTCAATCAACGAAGCTTTAGAGTTAATTCACGATCCACAATATTTCTGTTTTAAACAAGAAATCTCAGAAATAGTTTCTTATCTGCTAGAACATTTGGAAATAAAAACAAAACCTATTGGAACAGATATTATTCCTGG
Organism: Bacteroidales bacterium; assembly: GCA_017466405.1. Classification (GTDB taxonomy): domain Bacteria; phylum Bacteroidota; class Bacteroidia; order Bacteroidales; family F082; genus Limimorpha. Next base: position 5,016 of record JAFTUF010000041.1, on the reverse strand, counting down.
ATTAGAATTGTATGGTTGTTATACCCGTGAAGAAGTTTTTACTTTAGTTGGTCGACAAACTGCCGATGTCAAAATGCAGGGCGCAGCATCTGGTGTATTCAATCTTCAAGAACATAATGCAACATTGTTATTTGTCACACTTAACAAATCTGAAAAAGACTTCTCTCCATCCACACAGTATAACGATTATCTTATCAATGAAAGATATTTCCACTGGCAATCACAAAATACCGATTCACATAACAACAAAGGAGGTCGTCGATATACGGAACAATCACAAACAAAAAATAATATCATACTTTTTGTACGTGAAGAAAAGAAAGATGGATTTGGAAACACACTTCCATTCCATTGTTTCGGATTAGTTAAGTATATTTCATCACACGAAGATTTTCCAATGAATGTTACTTGGGAACTACATGAACCTGCAATGGCAAAATATCTAAAAGCAATTTAGTTATGAAATCAATAGAAGTCGTAGCAGCCATTATATATAAAGATGACACTTATTTCACCACTCAACGTGGATATGGAGAATTTGAGGGATTATGGGAATTTCCAGGTGGAAAAATTGAAATTGGTGAAAGTCACGAAGTGGCATTAAAGCGTGAAATCCAAGAAGAATTAGGGATTGATATTTCCATAGAAAAATTCATTTGTACAACAAACTATGATTATCCTTCTTTTCATTTGACTATGCATTGTTATTTGTGTAATATTGTTTCCGGTGAAATAGAATTACGAGAACATACATCTGCTCGTTGGTTGAATCCTTATGAACTTGATGATGTTGAATGGTTGCCTGCAGATAAGGAAATTATTTATAAATTAGTTTGGAAATAAAGAGATACCTAAACCTTTTTTTCAAACTCGTATTAAAACTTAAGATATTTGATACGTTAAAGTTAATGAAAACAGAATGTATTGAGAGATGTTCTTCTTAAGTCAATAAATAGCCACAAAAAAAATCAGTCGGCGGACATGACATCCACCGACTGATAAAAGAAGTCATCACAGTATCAGCCAATAACCTTCTCGCCGACATACACCGAGTCGGAGACCAAAGAACCGCTCTCCGACACAAAAGCCAAATAAACATGAACAGTGTCGCCAGCCCAATCGGAAGGATATGAAAGACTCACGCCCTCATCGCCCCTGCACGACGAAACCATGTCGTAGATAGCTGCACGCTTGGTTTGTTATATAAATAATGAAGCAAATCCCACTTACTCATATTCACAACGGAACAAACGTTCGACATCCTAAAAAATCAACTGTAAATCAAATTAAACCCAAAGCTCACAACTCACAGCTCACAGCTCAAAGCTCAAACCCAAAGTCTGTTGACCGTTGTCTGTTGACTGTCGTCTTAACAATAATTAAGATATTCTTCGCACTTTCATTAACATTTGAAAAAATATTCTCCAAATCCTGATTTTTAACTCGAAAAAACTTGACAAGTGGTGCGGTGATGTTGTAGATTTGCAGGAGGAAATCTTTTATAAACTAATACCAAAAATTTATGAAAAATATTAAAAATCACAATGGCGATATTATCATCTATCAGTCGGAGGATGGTAATACAAAAATCAATGTTAATCTGCAAGATGAAACTGTTTGGCTGTCTCAGCAGCAATTGGTTGAATTATATCAATCTTCCAGAACCAATATTGTTGAGCATATCAAGAACATTTACGAAGAAGGAGAACTATCCGAGGTCTCAACTTGTCGGAAATTCCGACAGGTTCGGAAAGAAGGTAAAAGAGATGTTTGCAGAGAGATTCCTTTCTATAACCTTGATATGATAATATCTTTAGGATATCGCATTAAATCGTCAATTGCAACGAAGTTTCGCATTTGGGCGACACAGCGTCTGAAAGAATATATGATCAAAGGTTTTACAATGGATGACGAACGTCTAAAAGGTAATGCCGGCGGTAACTATTGGAGAGAACTTGTCGATAGAATCAGGGATATTCGCTCGTCTGAAAAGGTGATTTTTCGCCAAGTCCTAGACCTTTATTCAACAAGCATCGACTTCCAACCAAACAGCGAGGAGTCGATACTGTTTTACAAGATTGTCCAAAATAAACTGCATTACGCTGTGCATGGTCATACCGCTGCCGAACTCATTTTTAAACGAGCAGATTCTGAAAAACCATTCATGGGACTCACATCATTTGCAGGTGATTTGCCTTCTTTCAAAGATATTGGAATAGCGAAAAACTATCTCAATGAAAAAGAACTGATGATATTAAAAAATCTCGTATCTGGTTATTTTGACTTGGCGGAAATAAATGCGATGGAGCATAAACCTATGTATATGAAAGATTACATCAATTTGTTGGACAGATTGCTGACAACCGGCGACAGACAGATTCTTTACGATGCGGGAAGCATAAGTAATGAAAAGGCATTGGAAAAGGCAATGTCGGAATATCGCAAATATCAGAGTAACACTTTGTCGCCTGTAGAAGAAGCTTATCTTAAAACAATAAAGGAAACATTGCGGATTATCGATGACAGAAAATAAGGGACATGAGGAACTTAAGGGACCTAAGAAAAAACCTTAACCCAATAACGAATTGAAAAAATCTTTCACCTTTCGTCTCCCGACTTTAGACTTTTTCTTATCTTTGCGGAGTAATTATAATCAAAAAATTAATTATCTAACAAAATAGAAATGGATTTAAGTAAAGTAGTAGCTATCTCTGGCAAACCAGGATTATTCTTGGTTTCAGGTCAAGGAACAGGAAAATTGGTTGTTGAGTCATTGCTCGATGGAAAACGCACTCCTGCTTTCGCAAACGATAAAATAAGCTCTTTGGAAGAGATCAGTATTTTTACAACTGGCGACGATAAACCTCTTAAAGAAGTGTTCTTCAGCATTCATGAAAAATTGGGCGACAATATCGGCTTCGACCCTAAGAAGGTTTCTCCAGTAGAGCTTAAAGAAAAATTTGAATTGGTACTCCCAGAATACGACGAAGATTCAGTTTATCAATCTGATATGAAAAAGGTGTTTCAATGGTACCAACTCCTCAACGACAAAGGTCTCTTGGACTTCACCGTTGAAGAAACTCCAGAAACTGAAAACGCAGAAGAAACAAAATAACCTTAAATAATAATTTAATGGTCGTCGCTTTGACGACCTTTTTTTGTAAAAGCCATGAAGAAAATCGCAGACTTTCGCTTGATAGAAAAAAAAGAATGGGAGAGATCGACATTCCTCTTGCTACAATGTGACGAGCCTCTCGAAGAGATAAAAGCAGGTCAGTTCGTGCAGGTGCGCGTCGATGATGCTCAACATACTTATCTCCGCCGTCCAATATCAATTCATGACGTGGATTACACAAATCGCACGATAACATTGTTGGTGCAAAGAGTGGGAGAGGGAACAAACAAAATCTCCGACACTGAAATAGGCGACACCTTGAATATCATTTATCCTCTTGGAAATGGTTTTACCATGCCTGAAGATAAAAACAAGAACGTCATCTTAGTAGGTGGCGGCATCGGCATCGCTCCGCTTTATTATCTAGGAAAGATGCTGAAAGAGAATGGAGTAGAGCCTATATTCTTGCTCGGCGGTCGCTCGAAGAACGACTTGATAATGCTAGAGGAATTCGAGTCGGTCGGTAAGGTTTATATCACTACCAACGACGGCAGCCTCGGCGAAGAGGGTTTCGTGACACAGCATTCTATCTGGAAAGAAAAGCAATTCGACATGATTTATACCTGCGGTCCTAAGCCAATGATGATGGCTGTCACAAAGATCGCGAGAGAGAATAACATCGACTGCGAGGTGTCTTTGGAAAACCTCATGGCTTGCGGTCTCGGCGCTTGTCTTTGCTGCGTGGAAAACACCATCGAAGGCAACGTATGTGTTTGTAAAGAAGGTCCTGTAATGAATATAAACAAGTTATTATGGTAAACGAAACAATACAACTCAAAGGTCTCACCTTGAAGAATCCTGTGATGACAGCATCAGGAACCTTCGGCTACGGAGAAGAATACGCCGACTTCATCGACTTGTCAAAACTCGGCGGCATACTCGTAAAAGGAACTACATTAAACCATCGCGAAGGAAATCCTTATCCTCGTATGGCTGAGACTCCATCGGGAATGCTTAACGCTGTCGGACTTCAGAACAAAGGCATCGACCATTTCGTGGAGACGATTTATCCTAGAATAAAAGATATTGACACAAATATAATCGTAAACGTTTCTGGTTCAACGATAGAGGATTATTGCGCAGTGGCTGAGAGAGTCAATGCTTTGGAAAATATCCCTGCCATTGAACTCAACGTTTCTTGTCCTAATGTGAAGCAAGGCGGTATGGCGTTCGGCGTGACATGTGCCGGCATTGAACAGGTGGTGAGCGCAGTGAGAAAGGTTTATGACAAACATCTCATCGTGAAGCTTTCTCCTAACGTAACAAACATCGCTGAGCTGGCTTTGTCGGCTGAGGCATCCGGCGCGGATTCTGTCTCGTTGATAAACACGATGCTAGGAATGGCAATCGACGCTGAGAAGAGAAGACCTAAGTTATCTACAATAACAGGAGGTTTGTCGGGAGCATGCGTCAAGCCTGTTGCTTTGAGAATGGTATGGCAGGTATCTAAGGCTGTCAAGATTCCTGTAATAGGATTGGGCGGCATCTCTTCAGCGACCGACGCTATCGAGTTTATGCTTGCCGGCGCATCTGCAATAGAGATTGGTACAGCCAACTTCATCGACCCTGCTATTACAGTCAAGGTGGCGCAAGGCATCGTTGAATATTGCGAACGCCACGGATTCAAGAACGTCAGCGACCTGACAGGAGCGATGGAAAATTGACAATTAACAATTTACAATTTACAATTAACAATTGACAATCACTAGCGTTCCGTTAATTTATAAAAACGTTCTTTGAAATAATTGTAATACAATAAATTATAGCCATTTTTTTGATTCTGCACTTTTGAAATTTTATCTTTGTGTAAAATTTATAAGTTGCTATGAATCAAGGAAAAT
>JAFTUF010000040.1 GCA_017466405.1 Bacteroidales bacterium | reverse complement strand
TTGGAGTTGTATTGCGATTGGAATATACCGTTCAAACTCATCAGGTTTCTCGATTTTAATTTTACAAAGTGATTTTTCATATGTTACTCGAAAATCCTTTCCATAGCGTCCGTCAACTTCAGGTATGACATATTTGTTTCTAAATTGGAAAAGTTGTTCTTCTTCTTTTTCCAAGTATTCCTTTATCTTTATGTTAGAGGTGGTTGTGGATACTATATGTTTGTATTTATCTTCAACAATGGAAAAGCACTTGGACTGTTTTCCTTTGATGTATTTATAGTCACAGACAGATTCCTTTAGGTATTTCATTTCAATCAGTGTGCTGAGCATTGCGCTGTATTCATCGCCGATGATGTTCTTTAATATCTGACTATGCAATCTAAAATCATCAGTATCCTTGTTAGACATTGATTTTCGGATGATTAAGTCTTGTAAATAAATAACCTTGCCTTCTATTACAATGCGTGATTTTGTTCCTCTTGCTGAGGTTTTCGATAGATACATAATGATATAAGTATCCATATCAAAGTTATCGAATTGATACAATGTAACTGATTCCATAAATGTGGTTTTAAAAACATGGTGTCCTGAATCAAGACACCATGCTACGAGATTTAATTTAAAACTAACACCAAAAGTTTGACATATTTTTATTTTTTAAGAGTTAATCCAAGCATTTCCCATATCCGTTACATCATAACGTGATTCAAGATATTCAAAAATTGCACAATTGATGTCGTACGACAAACACCCCAATCGTATAAAGTCATAATGAGTTGGACTGTAATAGTCTTCACTGTAGAATGCCACTTCATCACATGGAAATTTTAGAACTATTTTAAAATCATTGTCATAATTATCACTGAATGTACATAACTTAACTCCTACTCCCAATTCAATGCAACAATCCCTTTCCATAGAAATTAAATCCCGAATTAAAAATTTTGTTGCCTTATGTACCACTCCCTGTTCAGATTTGAATTCTGATTCAATCCCGTCGATAACGAAATCTCTTCTAACTCTTAGACAACGATGGAACATTTGTCTGCAAATGTCTTCTATATGCAGATTAACTTCTTCCGCAACATCCTCCCATATAATATCGTATGGATGGTTATCCGTACGGTAGTATGCTGTTTCTATCTCTACTTCCTCCGAGATTTCCCCGTCAATTTCCACAGGGTAAGGCAACTTGATTCTAAGATTCTCGTCATAAGGATTGTAGTTCAAAAGAAACCCCAACCCCAAATCAACAGTCATTTCTTCCAATTTTCTTTCTGCAAGATTTTTCAACAAATCTGCTGTTATCTCTTGGATACACTCCATTTTTTTTAATGTTTCTTCTCCACAACATTCTAACTGAACTGTACTTTCACTGACTTTTCTTTTTGTTTCTTCCATGACTTTTTTAACTTCGTTTTTAATGATTGAATTTTCTTGTTGTGTGCCTGTGGCACTTTCTGTAATTTTTTTTCTCATAGTTTTTTTTATTTGTAAAACATAATCTTGTTATTTCCATGCTTCGTATTTGGCGATTGGGTTGTTAAGGAAGTCTTCCAAATTCTTTTTTGTGTACCAAATCTTGTCGGAGGAAGGGTATCTGACATAACCTAAATAACCGTTGTCTCTGAATTTTTTTAATCTCTCGTTCTTGATTCCTAAGAGATTCATCAAGTCTTTATTTGTATAGACAGGTTTGTCTTCTACTGAGAGTTGATGTTGTTGAGCGTTTGCTCCGTTGCTGTTGTGAAATAATGTATTCATACTATATGTTTTTAAATTTTACTTTCAGGTTTGTTTTCTGATTACGGTGCAAAAGTACAACAGCATATTGAGGGGACTTTTTTTAAGGAATTCCCTTTTTTCTTTAAATTGTTGATAATTTGTATGTTGTGTTTTATGAAAGGTATTTTTATAAGGGATATAGTGGGGATTTTTTTTGTAAAGGGGATTTTTATATTTTTGCATAAAAGATAATTATGAATAAGAAATTCCCACTTATACGATATATTAAAGCGGCATTTGATATATTGTCGTCGAAAGATGAGGTTAATGAACCTAAAATGGATGAAGTGTTATTTGAGTGTATGTATCCTTACGAATATATGCCTGTATATAATCATGTTGAACACTATTACAATTCTTTTGTGTCAGAAGATATATCAGCAGAAACACGAAAAAAGAGGTTTCGTAAAAATACGATAGAATTGTTGAATTTGTTACAACCGTATGATTATCAATATTTACCTAATTTTGACGTGATTAAACATACATTTCTTTATGAAATTCTTAGAAGTGATATTCTGCCTATTGCAAGGCGTTATGCAACTGAGAGAAAGTACGATGGTTTTGATTTTGAGGTGTATCGGCATACAAAAAGTGTGTCGCAAGTATCTGAAATGAATGAAATAAGAGGATATAGTACTAAAAAGATACTTATAGAATGGTATCTTGTCAAATTCATAACAGAAGTGTATGAAGGAATATGTATAATATTAAATAAAGAAGATATTATTGATAAAAGTATTTTTGCAAAAATTGTTATTCCTGCGGAAGATTATCCTCCAATTATGGAAAAAATACGTTGTATCTGTACAGGTGAATTTTCAAAAATAAAAACGGAGATAAGTGTAGATAATCAAAAACTTTTAGGAAATTATTGTAAGGTTTATCCTGATTTGAATAAAAATATAAAACATTTGATAGAAATACTTGATATGATAAAATATAGTATGAATATCAATCCGACACAATGTAAGAAAAAAAGATTTTCTGCTATAGTTTATATTTTGTATCGTAGTAAAAGGTTTTTAGGTATAAAACCAAACAAATTGGTGCAATATACCGACTTTAAAAGTGTTATGTGTAAGTATTATGGTATGCCCGAAGGTGACTCATATAAACCAAAAGATGTGAGGAATTTGGCAAAAGAAATACGATACAAGTATTCTTGTTTTAATGATATTAAAATAGACGAAGAATATAGAGGTGAATTTTCGGACTAAAGGTTAAAATGTACCGTTTTAACCCATTTTAGCACGAAATATGCTTGTGTATTACTTGTATGAAGTTTGTAATGTGTTGGTAATCAATATAAGTAAATCTTTTCCACGAAGATGAATATTAAGAAAAAATAATGGTTTATAACCTTTTAAACCATTGAAAATCAAAGAGAGCGTATGAGTAGAATTTACTTGTACGCTCTTTTTTTGCTTTAGATATGATTTTTTTGCAAAATAATGTATTTTTGTAATCGAAAAAACTGTCACAGTGTGACGTAAATTCCGAATAGAATGAAAAGAATAGAAAGACAGAAATACTTGGACGAATTGATATCGTTGAAGGAAAATGGTATGATAAAGGTCATAACAGGAATGCGTAGAAGTGGTAAGTCGTATCTTTTGTTTGAGATTTTTTCATCATATCTGGAGAGTGATGGGGTTGATGCGAATCATATTATAAAGATTGATTTGGAGGATTATAAGAACAAGTCGCTAAGAAATCCTGATAATATTTATGAATATATAGAAAATCGTATAGTTGACAATGATACTTATTACATTTTTCTTGATGAAGTGCAAATGCTTGATGACTTTGTTGATGTTTTGAATGGACTTTTGAAAAAGCAAAATGTAGATGTCTATGTGACAGGTAGTAACGCTAGATTCTTATCAAAAGATGTCATTACGGAATTCCGAGGAAGAGGCTTCGAACTAAGAATATATCCTCTTAGTTTTAGCGAATATATGTCGGCGTATCAAGGTTCAATGCAGTCGGGAATTAACGAATATATGTTATACGGAGGACTTCCTCAAATCTTATCGCATAAAACAGATGAGCATAAAGCACATTTCTTAAAGTCATTGTTTGCGGAAACTTATATTAAAGATATAAAGGAGCGTTACAACATTAAAAAAGATGATGATTTGGAAGAATTGATAGATATAGTCGCTTCAGGAATCGGTACATTGACAAATCCGAATAAATTGTCGAATACCTTTAAAAGTGAAAAGAAGTCTGTCATATCGTATGACACAATAAAAGATTACATAGAATATTTGTGTGATTCTTTTCTTGTTGAAAAATCTGCTCGTTATGATGTGAAAGGTAAGAAATATATCAATTCCCCCTATAAGTATTATTTCATGGATTTGGGTTTGCGTAATGCTCGTCTTAACTTTAGGCAGTTCGAGAAAACACATTTGATGGAAAATCTAATATATAACGAATTAAGAATACGTGGATATAATGTTGATGTCGGTGTTATTCATGCTGTGACAAGAGATAATGAAAGAAAACAACAGCGTTCTAATTATGAAATAGACTTTATATGTAATGCAGGAAGCAAACGCTATTATATACAATCTGCATACCGTATGGAGACTGATGATAAGATTAAACAAGAAAAATCATCATTATTAAAAGTTGACGATTCGTTTAAAAAAATTATAGTGGTTGGAGAAGAAATGCCAATCACAAGGGACAATAACGGTATCACAATAATGAATATCTATGATTTCTTATTGAAATCCAATTCTTTAGAACTGTAGCTCGCTTTCCACGAAGATGAATATTAAGAAAAAATAATGGTTTATAAACTTGTGAACCGTTGAAAATCAAAGAGAGAGTATAAGTAAAATTCACTTGTACGCTCTTTTTTTGCTTTAGATATGAGATTTTTGCAAAATAATGTATTTTTGTAGTAGATAAACAAGAAGTTATGTCAAAGATAAAGGTTTGTTATTTTAGCCCTACAGGAGGTACGTTGCAGGTGGCGAAGCATCTTGCTGAGTCGATGTCAAAGATTTTATGTGCCGAAGTGGAATATCATTCATATACATTGCCGAAAGAACGCGAGGTGATGCCTGTATTTGATGCGGGTGATATTATAATTTGGGCGACACCTGTATATGCGGGACGTATCCCAAACAAAACACTTGACTATGTCCGTAACTCAATTCACGCTGATGGAAATTTATCTGTAGCTCTTGTAACTTTTGGAAATCGCGCTTACGATAATGCTTTGGCTGAATTGGTGGGTTTGATGGAAGATGGTGGTATGCAAACTGTTGGAGCTGCTGCTATGGTGACGCGTCATGTGTTTAGCGACACCCTCGGTGCATCACGACCAAATAAAGATGACATCTTTGCTCTTGAAAATTTTGCAGCTAAGGTGGTTGAGAAAATACAATCATTTTCTAATGACAAAGTTCCTGCTATCAAAGTGTCAGGCGAGTCGCATCCTGACAAATACTATACTCCGCTTAAATCTACAAACGCTCCTGCTAGTTTTCTTAAGGCAAAACCATCTTGTGACTCAGAACGTTGTATTCGATGCGGTAAATGTTTAAATATCTGCCCAATGGGAAGTATCAGTAATGTCGGAGGCGTTCCTATGTTTGATGGAATATGTATAAAATGTCAAGCTTGTAGGTTAAAATGTCCTGCCCAAGTCATTGCCTTCACCGATCCTGATTATCACTCTCATATAGCGATGCTGGAGCAGAATTTTTCATCTCCAAAGCAGGCGGAATTCTATATTGTTGGGGAATAATCTAAGGTGAAATCAAGATATTGATGGCTGTACGACTTCAATGATTTTCTCTAAGCATTCTTTATCTATATTGTCAAAAGTGGCGAGGTTCTCGCTGTCGATGTCTAAAACGCCAACTACTTTGTTTTCTTTGAATATCGGCACGACAATCTCGCTTTTTGATGCGCTGCTGCATACTATATGTCCTGGAAATTCATGAACGTTTTCTACAACAATCGTTTTTCCTTCTTCCCATGAAGTTCCACAAACTCCTTTGCCGTAAGCAATTCTAGTACAAGCGACTGGACCTTGAAATGGACCTAAAACAAGTTCGTTGTCAACGACACGATAAAAGCCAGTCCACCAGAAACCAAACGTCTCATGAATGGCAGCCGCAATATTCGACATGTTGGCGATAATGTCGCTCTCCTTATTAATTAATGCTTTGATTTGTTCAAAAAGCAATTCGTATTTCTCAATTTTTTTCATGGTAAAATATAGTGGCAAAAGTAGCAAAAATTGTCGTTTTTTGCTCAATATTTTTAAACCTCTAATTGAAATTTTGTACCTTAAGTTATGGACTAAAATATGCAAACTTCTAAAAACTAACCGTTGACAGCTAGGTATTTTTCATAAACTTGCTATATGTCCGCATAAAAGTTAAAAATAGTTAAAAACCTTGACAAGAGGATTTTTCTGTTATATCTTTGCAAACGAAATCTTAAAAATACCAAAATTTATGAAAACAAAAAATCTACTTTTTTTTATCGTATGTTTAATATTAGGATTAAACATCAAGGCACAAGACGATTATCAGTTGGTGACAAATTTGTCACAGATTCAGAATGGCAGCACAATCATTTTCGCTGCACGTCACGACTCGCTCTCTGCAACAAGTTATTATGCGATGGCTAATGTTGCGGCAGGGAAACCTCAAGGTACTTTATTTACAACTGCGACATCCGATGAAGGTGTTGTTCTGCCTCCGGAGATTCTTGATAACGAGCAGAATTATTGTTGGACAGTCGGTATGTCGGGTGATGGTTTTACCTTTATTAATCCCGAGGGTGATATGATTGGTTATGGTAGCAGTGGCACCGACTTTGTCAAAAATGGAACCAATTCAACTTGGTCTATCGCGGCTTCAACGTCGGGAGAAGGGACATCGGTGCCAAACCATAACGCCTTTGTTATCACTAATGTAGGTGCTTCTAACAGAAGCTTTGCCTTCAGAAAGTATAACAATGAAACAGCATACGAGAAGTTCGCGCCTTATTCCAACTCAGCGTCAAATATGGGTGGAACGATCTATTTCTTCTACATCGACATCTTTGTCAAGTCTTCAGAAGCGATACCTGTCGTTTCATTGCCTAAGTTCACTCCAGAAGGCGGCGACTATACCTCGGCACAGAATGTAAGTATCACATGTGAGACAGCAGGCGCAACAATATATTACACCTTAGATGGAACGACGCCAACAGACGAAAGCAGCGTTTATTCTCAGCCAATACAAGTGACATCGAATACAACTATCAAGGCCTTTGCAAAGAAAGAAGGAATGACTAATAGCGGTGTGGCGAGTGCGACTTATAATATTATTGAGGCTGTTACGGTGTCATTCTATTCTAACGGAAATCTGATGGAGACAAAAACAGTGGCGAGTGGCGAAGATATAGGAGAGCTACCTATTGCAGCTGCGCCAGATGGTTTCTCTTTCAATGGTTGGACCGAGCATGAGATACAAGGCTCTGCTATGACAAGTCCTATGATGATAACACCAACAACAGAAGTGGAAGGTAATATGAATCTCTATGCAGTGTTCTCTGTTAGCAATAGTAACTCTATCGAATCTGAAGTGGAGAGCCTTAATCAATCGGATGTTGTTATCATTGCTATATCAAAAGAGGATAAATATTATGCGATGTCTCAGGTTAAAGGTGGCAGCGGTCAACCTACGGCGTGTGAGGTTTCAGTTTCAAATGGTAAATTGGTTAGCCCTGTCACCGACGACCTGAAATGGAATATCGCATATAATGGTGGTAATATGACAATACATCCTAATGCCGATGATGAGAATTGGTTGTATTGCACATCAGGAAGTAATAATAACTCAGTAAGAATAGGAAATAATGCAGATAACAATATCTTTGAGTTGAAGACTATAGAGATTGATGAGGAAGTCTATCCTGATTATCTGTATAACATAGCGACAGAGAGATTTGTAGGTGCTTATTATGATGATGAAGTCGCTATTGATTGGCGAGCTTATAAACTAACAGCATCGGGTGCTTTCCCTACTAATATCAAAAATCAAACGTACCATTTCTTTAAATATGAAGGCGTGAGCTATTATTGCACCAATGTGGAAATACCGCAAGCGCAAACTATTTCAACAAATACCATTTGGGAGAATGTCAGTTTGTCAAACAGAATCGTTGTTGAGAAAGGAGCTACTCTGACATTGAATGGAGCTGTAGCTTGTATAAATGCAGAGAATCTCATTATAAAAGATGGCGCTCAATTGATTCATAGCATCTCAGGATTGAAAGCGACATTGGAAAAAGAGATTGAAGGTTATGGCTCTACCAATGCAGGTTGGTACACGATTAGTTCTCCAATCAAGGGTGATATAGAAATATCAAGTGTGGAAGGTCTTATTCCTACAACAAACAACTATGATTTATATCGTTATGATGAGCCGACGAGTGTATGGCAAAATGTAAAGGATTCAAATAATAATTTCACGACACTTGATATTGGCAGAGGTTATCTTTACGCCAATGAATATGATGTGACATTATCGTTCTCTGGAGAACTCAATAATGAAGCGGTGAGTTATGAACTCTCTAAAACTGATAACATTTCTTTATCTGGTTTTAACCTGATAGGTAATCCGTATTCACACAATATCTACAAAGGTAAAGGTGCTGCTATTGACGATGATAATTTGGTTTATGGTTATTATTCTCTGTCTGGTGATGGAGCATGGGGTGCGAGGATTTCTAATGAAGAGCCTATTGCACCATGTCAGAGTATTCTTGTGAAGACTACGAAAGGAGGCATAATTGATATTAAGAAGACTGATGTGCAGCCTTCTCAAAAGTCAGATTCAAGAATACTTTCCGTCACAGTCGAGAATGATGATTACGAAGATGTAGCTTTTGTGATGTTTGAAGATATGGTGGGTCTGGAAAAGATAAACCACAGGAACGAAGATGTACCTATGATATACGTTCCTATTGACGATGGAAATTTTGCAGTTGCATCTGTTGATGAAGAGTCTTTGGATGTTCCTCTTTCTTTCAGAGCGATGACAATGGGAGAATATACTATAAAGGTTTCAGTCGATAAGAATAAGTTTGATTACATCTATCTTGTTGATAACCTTACTGGAGAAGTGGCGAATATGATGATGGAAGATTATACATTCATGGCTACGACAAACGATAACCCAGAACGTTTTATGATAAAATTATATAATGTCGAATCAGTTGAAGAATCTATAAAGATAAACAACTTTGTATATGTCAATAATGGTGAAATAATAGTCAATAATGTGATGGGGGAATCTATTGTAGAGATCTTTGATGTGATGGGAAGATGTGTGTTGAAGGATAATTATCATAACGAGAAAACATTTGTTATAAGTTCGACGAGTTTGTTTGATGAGGGAGTTTATATTATTAGACTAATTGACGATAATGGAGTAAGAACTCAAAAATTACTTATAGAATGATGATGCATGGTTTTGGTTGATAAATACGTGAGAGTTAAAGGTCGTGAGTAAATAAAGACTCACGACCCAAACTCAAAACTGCAAAAAATAAAAACAATGAGAGAACTTGTGATAATGCTGATAATTATATTTGGATGCTTCGTCAATCTTAGCTCCCAGTCTGACAACTTCTTTCTATATCATCAAGAATACAGATATGATAATGACTCAGAATGGGAAGAATTGATAATGCTGCCAAGAACTCACGGATTGGACTATAACTATCCCGCAAATGAAGCACCTCTGAATTCTGGTCTTATACTGCTTGTAGGAATGGGAATATGTTATGGACTATCAAGGAAGAGTAAGCCAAGAAAAATAGGGGATAATACTAATTGAAAATACAAAGCTTACTATATATATTAGGTTCTTTGAAATATTAAAATTTAAACTGCAATCACATCTTTCATCAACGCGACTTGAAAACAAAAATCATTATCTTTGCGTTTATCAAAAAAATGCAGATATGAATGATAATGTTAAGGAGATTTATCTTGCTGGTGGATGCTTCTGGGGAACGGAACATTATTTCAAGATGATAAAGGGTGTCGTTTTTACGGAAGTAGGCTATGCAAATAGTGTTTTGGAAAACCCGTCGTATGAGATGGTGTGTACTGGTAAGACAATGGCTGCGGAAACCGTTCATATAAAATATGATAATACATTGATAAGTTTGAAACAGTTGCTACAGATGTATTTTGTTTCTATCGATCCGACAAGCCTCAATAAACAAGGACATGATGTTGGTGTTCAATATAGAACAGGAATTTACTATGTCGATAAAAATGACCTTGCTATAATCAATGAAGAGATTCTTGAACAGCAAAAACAATTTGAAGCAGAAATCGTGGTTGAGGTAATGCCATTGGAGAACTTCTATTCTGCTGAGGAATATCATCAGGATTATTTGGATAAGAATCCAAATGGTTATTGTCATCTGCCATTTGAATTGTTTGAGTTTGCTAAGAGATTTAACAGGGAATAATTATACTTCATTGTTAATTTCAAATGTTCATAACAAAATAGATTCATTATGGATAATGATTTGAAGCTTGATATATTTTCATCAGAGGTTCCGACAGAGGAACTAAATGTTTCTTATATTGATGCTGGTATAAAAGCCGGTTTCCCGAGTCCGGCGCAAGATTATCTTACAGGCACTATCGACCTTAACAGAGAATTGATACGTCATAGGGAAACGACTTTTTTAGCAAGAGTGTCGGGAAACTCCTTGAATGATGCAGGAATATGTGATGGAGATATTATCGTGATAGATAAATCTTTGGAAGCGAAGAATGGTGATTTTGTCGTGGCATTCGTTGATGGGGAGTTTACCTTGAAAGAATTTCGTTTTGATGAAAAGAACAATTGTGCATGGCTTATACCACACAATAAAGATTATGAACCTATAAAGGTTACTGAAGAGAATCAGTTTCTCGTTTGGGGAGTTCTGACATATACAATAAAACATCTAAGAAAATAATGGATTTCTTTGGTCTTGCCGATTGTAACAATTTCTATTGCTCTTGCGAAAGAGTGTTTCGTCCCGACCTACGTAATAAGCCTGTTGTTGTGTTGAGCAATAACGATGGTTGTATTGTGGCTCGTAGCGAAGAGTCGAAGAGATTGGGTATTAAGATGGGAGAACCATATTTTAAAATCAAGGATTTGTTGGAAAAAAATAATGTTGCTGTGTTTTCTTCTAACTACATTCTTTATGGTGATATGAGTAGAAGAGTCATGTCGTTACTCTCTTCGTATTTCCCGAAGATAAGTATCTATTCCATTGATGAAGCCTTTATTGATCTTTCTGAAATCTCTGATTTAGGTTATCTCAAAGAGTTATCACATAAGGCTGTTAAATCTATCAATAAGGGCGTTGGTATTCCTGTTTCATTAGGTATTGCTCCAACGAAGACATTGGCAAAGATGGCATCGGTTTATGCAAAGAAACACAAAGGATACAATGGTGTTTGTATTATCGATAACGATGAGAAACGTGAGAAGGCATTACGACTTTTTCCTATCGGAGATGTCTGGGGTATAGGACGAAAGCACTCAAAGAGATTGGAATATAATGGAATAAAGACTGCTTGGGATTTTACTCAGATGTCGGAAGGATGGGTGAGAAGAGAGATGTCTATCACAGGTTTGCGTACTTGGAAAGAGTTGCGTGGTGAAAGTTGTATTGCAGATGAAGATATGCCTCATAAAAAGTCGATATGTACAAGTCGCAGTTTTCCTAATCAGGGCCTTGATAAGTTGGAAGATCTGGAGGAGGCTGTTGCTAATTTTGCGGCTATGTGTTCTAAGAAACTTAGGGAACAGCATACCGTTTGTCAGACTATATGTGTCTTTGCGTATGGTAGTCGTTTTAGAGATGATTTACCTCAGAATTATATCAATGAGATAATCAATCTTGATGTACCTACCAATGATATGCAGGAAATAGTGTCGTTGGCAGTGAAGGCGCTGAAGAGAAGTTGGAAGACAGGAACTTATTATTATAAGAAAGCAGGAGTTGTGGTATATAATATTGCCGAAGACAAAGTGGTACAGGGGAGTCTTTTTGATACTGTTGATAGAGACAAGCAGGCGAGTCTGTCGAAAGTCGTGGATGAGATAAATATGCGTAACGGATTAGATACTGTAAGGATTGCTGTTCAAGGTTATAACAATAATTGGCATATCAAAAACGAACACATCTCGAAACAATATACAACTAATATAAAGGATATTATTGTTGTTAAGGCATAAATGGTTGTTGTTTACTGATAATTTCGAGTTTCAGGGGAGAGGTCTTATTTATACAAGCGTGAGCGTTAGGGATTGAAGCGGCATCCTTTGGGAGCGGGAGGCGGAGACGGGAGCGGGTGAGGGATTTGGGTGCGGGAGCGGGGTTTGGGTGCGGGTGAGAATCAAGCGAGCAAAGATATAGCGGAAAGCCCGACGGCGTAGCCGGAACGCCCAATGCAATTTACAATTAACAATGTACAATGTACAATTGACAATTAGAATTGAAAGTTGTAGGGGCTTACATATGTCCGAATAAATTCTTAATGCGTAATCAATTGAAAATTTGAGTTATATAGAAATGACGTGCCATGATTCTAATGCTATGAAAGAAAACAAGTTCATGTAGTAGAAAGAATTATGACACGTCACATTAACGGAAATATTGTATATCAAACGATATTCAATTTTTTCAGTAAGGCTTCTGGCTCTGGATCGTGACCTCTGAAATTATGGTATAAAGTGGCGGGGTCGATGCTGTCGCCTTTGCTTAACAAAATGCGGAAGGAATTTGCAACGTCTTGATTAAAAATACCTTTTTCTTTGAAAAGAGAGAATCCGTCGGCTGCTAAGACTTCTGCCCATTTGTAGGAATAATATCCGGCGCAGTATCCACCAGCAAAGATATGCGAGAAGGATGTCGAGATAATACATTCTGGAATAGAAGGTAATACATTGGTGGAGGTGAGAGTCTTCTTTTCGAAGGTGAGAGAATCTTCTTCGAAGATGTCTGTAAGGCTGTGCCATGCCATATCTAAGATGCCGAATTGCAGTTGTCGGATGTGATAATATGCAGATAGATAATTTTCTGAGTTGACGATTTTTTCTATCAGTTCAGTTGGGATAGTTTCGGTAGTTTCATAATGTTTCGCAAATGTATTCAGGAATTCTGGTTCGTATGCCCAGTTCTCCATTATCTGGGAAGGCAGTTCTACGAAGTCGTGATCTACGCTTGTTCCAGTCATAGACTCGTATTTGCCTTTTGTTAAAATGCCGTGTAAGGCATGGCCGAATTCGTGAAGCAATGTGGTGAATTCGTCGTGGGTGATAAGAGAAGGAGTGTCGGCTGTAGGTTTTGTAAAGTTGGTAACTATACTTATTAACGGGCGTTGGTCTATATTTTCATAAATTCGCTGCGCTCTGAACTCTGTCATCCATGCGCCACCACGTTTGCTTTCTCTTGGGAAGAAATCGGCATAGAATAAGGCGAGATGTGAACCGTCATTATCTCTTACGTCATAGACCTTGACATCTTTATGATAAACAGGAATGTCGTGTAACTCGTTGAATGTTATTCCATAGAGCTTGTGCGCTAAATCGAAGATGGCGTTGATACAGTTCTCTAACTGGAAATAAGGTTTTAGCTGTTCATCGCTGAGGTCATATCTCTCAATGCGTAACTTCTCGGCGTAATAGCTGAAGTCCCAAGGCATGATTTCTTCGTCTGTAAAACCATGTTCTTTTGCATATTTGTTGAGTTCTCTGACTTCTTGTTGAGCTTTTGGCAAAGCAGGTTTGAGAAGTTTATCTAGAAATATATTGACATCAGCAGGAGACTTTGCCATTCGTCTCTCTGTCTTGTATTCGGCGAAGTTCTTGTAGCCTAAGAGATTTGCTACTTTGATACGTAACTCTGCTATACGTTTAATGGTGGCGCTGTTGTCGAGTTCACCTCCAAATGCGCGTGTGTTATATTGACGATACATCTTCTCACGAAGGTCGCGTTTCTCGCTGAACTTCATAAAAGGTACATAACTTGGTGCGGTTAGATTGAAAAGCCATCCGTTCATACCTTTATCTTTGGCGGCTTCGGCAGCTTGTTCTCTTACATAATCTGGGAGACCTGCCAAATCAGATTCTTCTGTGATGTTGAGCGTGAATCCGTTGGTGGCGGCAAGTACGTTTTTACTGAATTGCAAAGACAATAAAGAAAGCTCTTCCATGTATTTGCTGTATGTTCCTTTATCTTCAGGTGAGAGATTGGCGCCGTTACTAGCGAAACTTTCGTAGGTCTTCTCGAGCAGTCTTAATTCTTCTTGATTAAGGTCTAGATTGTTACGTTGTTCATAGACAGATTTGATACGTTTAAATAAACCTTCGTTGAGGCTGACATACATAGAGAACTCTGTGGTTAGAGGGACGAGTTCCTCCGCTATGTTTTGCATCTCTTCGTCGGTGTCGGCTTCGAGTAAGTTGTAGAAGATGTGGCTTATATGGTTCAAGGTGTTGCCTGCATATTCCAAAGCTTCGATGGTATTCATAAAAGTAGGTGCTTCTGGATTGTTGACGATGGCATCTATCTCGGACTTGCCTTCTTCTATGGCTTCTCTGAAAGCTGGCATATAATGTTTGTTTTCTATCTTGTCGAATTGAGGTGCGCCGTATGGCAGTGTCGATTTTGTTAAAAGTGGGTTGCTCATTATATCGTAATTTTAAAATCAAAAATGAAAAACAAAAATACTAAAAAAATATTGTTTTTATATTGATATTGCCTATAAAGACATTGTGAAAATAATCATAAAATAGAAATTTTGTTCGCTTTATGGGGTTACAATTTAAGGATTTTTTTTATATTTTTGCTGTGAACCCATTATATATCAGGTATATGTAGGTTCTTGTTTAACTTAAAATTATTGATATGTCAAAGACATTTGAAGCAAATGCTGAGAAAGCATTGACGTTGGCGTCAAGCCTGAAAAAACATTTTAATGAAGTGGAAAACTTGGGAATTAGCAGGGAAGTCCTTAACAAACTTGAGAGCAATGCCAAGAAAGCTATTGAGATGAACCGAGAGGTGGATGCTTTGAGAGAGACTGTTTCTGAGAAGTTGCACAAGGCGAACGACAAATTATCGGAAGTCAAAGACCTTGCTATGGATTATAGGAAGATTGTCAAGACGAATTTCCCTCAGGAAAAATGGGAACGCTACGGCGTAATGGATAAGAGGTGATACCTCTAAAATAGTTGTGTCTCAAGTCATCGTCCTTTCACTTTTTTAGTAAAGGACGATGACTTTTTAGAAACTTATTTAAAGAGAAGGTAAATGCGAAAAGTTTCTCGGTTGTGGTAATTATCCTGCTTGCAAGTTTACTACGAATATTTGATTGTGAGATGATAATTTGACTTCAATATTCTTTTGGATTCTATTCCAAAAAATATATGTTTTTAATAAGTTTTTGGATTCTATTCCAAAAAAGTGATAACTTTGTGGAAAACATAGTTGTTATGAATAGGAAAATAAACTTTAGTGAGGAACAATTAGAATCTTTAGGAAGATTGATAAAGAGGATTGGAGAAATCGGACCATCTTCAGAGAATGTTGAGCAAAATAGAAAAGAAGCTGCAGAAATGTCATTAGATGATTTGATAATACAGATGTCAAAGCAACATGAAGTAGAATATTATGTAAAGTCTGATAATATGTTTACTCGTAAAGCGCGTTTGCTTCAATCTGTTAAAAGACACGAATCAGGAGCCAAACCTGGATATGTACTGAGAGGTGATGAGAAATTATATTATGGTAATCTAGCTTCGGATGGCATAAATAGTAACTATAACTTCTTGTCTGATGAAATATATGATTATGCTAAGTACAGAGCTGATAATAAAAGTAGAGGTGAAACAATTAACAAAGAACGCTTAATGTGTAATTTTCTATCAAGTCAGCCTATGGCATTCAATCTCTTTTATCCATTGATGCAAATGCTTGATGAAGGCAAAGGTGAGGAAATAGCGTCTGTAGTTAGTTCATTTGTTGATAAGGAAAATAAAAAAGGAATTTCCAAAATCACAGAAATTGGAATAGAATTTATACCCTCTGATTATGAAAATTACATAGGTGATAGAACTGCAATGGATGCATATTTCGTCTATGAAACAAAAAATATGAAGAAAGGTATAATTGCTGTGGAGACTAAATATACGGATGTTTTGGGTAAAAATGAGGCAAATGAAGATAGTAGGGAAAAACAAAAACAGATAATAACCAATGAATTACCGTATTTGTTTACTGATAGTTTGTTGAAGTCAATTGATAAAGGAGATACTAAGTTGACGCAACTATTTAGGAATTTCCTCTTGACAGAAAAGGTTAGTATGATTGATAAATATGATGATTCTATCTCTATAGTGTTGGCTCCAAAAGAAAATTTCTACAACAAATCAGATGAGGAGACTTTGATGAACGGTCTTAATGATGATTATAAATATAAATTCCAGACTGTTGATTTGGAGTCGTTTGTGGAAAAACTTATTGGGGCATTTCCTGAAAAAGAAATTTTCAAGAAGTTTTATAATCGTTATCTTGATTTTTGATGTGATATTATTTAATCGTATAATTCTGAATGATTTATTTTCTTTATGAAAACTCTGAAAATCACTGTGATGAGAATGGCTCGCTATGACGACCTTATGAAAGAATTCGAAAATCCTATTGAGCATGCCTGCGACTTGCATCTTGGGCAGACTTTTTATGTTAAGGACGCTCAGAAACCTGAAGGTCTGTGCGATAGTGCGTGGGAGACATTGCAGCCTTTCGTCAAAGAGCTTGCTGAAGGTGGTGGCAATTTCTTCGACGGCTGGATGAAGAATCCTCAGTCGGCTATGCTTTCTTGTAACGACGGTTTCCGTCCTGTGAGCTTCTATGTTGAAGTTGTTGATTGATGGTTTAATTGTATTTTGCAAAAAACATTTATTGCTAATATTTGTATTTTGTAAAAAACATTTATATTTGCGCTAACTTTATAATGGTGTGATATGGAAAAATTGTTTGAACGTCATGATCAATATTTAGCGGAAATTCCTACTGAATTTGTGAGGGGTATTATTGACAAAATCGATTGGTCGCTTCGTCTGATTGCTATTAAAGGTCCTAAAGGTGTCGGAAAATCGACCTTGATGCTTCAATATATAAAGTTAAACTTCTCTGCCGATGATAGGCATGTTTTGTATTGTTCAGCTGATACTAACTATTTCACAACGCACACACTTGTGGATACGGCAGATAAATTTTGCAAAATCGGGGGACGTTATTTGTTTATTGATGAAATCCACAAATATGAGAATTGGAGTAGGGAAATAAAGGAAATATATGATTTGCATCGCGAGTTGCATATTGTCATAAGTGGTTCATCCTTGTTACAGATTAATGATGGACATTCCGATTTGTCAAGACGTTTGACTGAATACCAGATGTCGGGATTATCGTTTAGAGAATTTTTGTGCATGGAGACGGGTGTCAACATGGAACCAATAGAATTATCTTCATTATTAAATTCTCCCAATCTTTTTTGTCAGAAAGTTAAACGTCATTTTCACCCTTTGGAATATTTTCATTTGTATTTGAAAGAAGGTTACTATCCTTTCTATTTTGAAAACAAAAAAATGTATCATAATGTAATTGAGAATGTTATTAATTATATTGTTGATAATGAATTGACTATGTTTCGAGGTCTTGAAGTCGGCAATAGCAGGAGAATTAAAGCTTTACTACAGGTCTTATCGAAGATGGTTCCTTATGAAGTTGATATTTCGAAATTGTCTAGAACTATTGGAATCCAGAGACCAACAACGTTGAAATATCTTAAAAATCTTGAGGAAGCAGCGCTAATAAGGAGATTATTTGCTAAGATAGATTCTATAACAGACTTGCAAAAACCTGACAAAATACTTCTGGACAATAGTAATATTCTTTACACACTTTCAGATTCCAATCCTGAAATAGGAACTGTTAGAGAAACTTTTTTCTGCAATCAGTTGTGTGCTGCAGGGCACATTGTTGAGTATGGTGGTCTTAAAACCGGTGATTTTAGGATTGACAAAGAGATTGTTATAGAGGTTGGTGGTTCTGATAAAGGATTCAAACAAATTCAGAATGAGGAATATGGATATGTTGCAGCAGATGATATAGACAATGCTATTTTTCGTAAGATACCTTTATGGGCGTTCGGTTTTTTATATTAATGTAGATACCTATTAATTTTTACTATGAAAGATATTTTAATAAGAAAAGCTACAAAAAACGATGACGAGATTATTGCTACCGTCGTTGTGATGGCGATAGGCGAGGATTTGGCAAAGACCTACTGCGGTGAGAATTATCATCAGGTTTTCAAGGAGTTGGTAAGTTTGGAAGTCTCGCAATATAGTTATAATAACGCTTTCGTGGCTGAAATTGATGGTAAACCAATTGGCGCTGCTGTTGCATACGACGGTGCTGATTTATACCGACTTCGTGAGGCTACACTGAATCTCATCTCGCTGCGTTCTGGATATAAGCCAGAAATCAATGAGGATGAGACCGATGCTTCTGAGTTTTATTTGGATAGCCTTGGAGTGTTGCCGGAATATCGTGGCAGTGGAGTAGGAGCGAAACTTATTCAGGCAGTGTGCGATAAGGCTGCCGATTGTAATAAACCAGCCGGACTCTTGGTCGATTTTGAAAACCCTAATGCTGAAAGACTTTACAACTCACTCGGTTTTAAAAGAGTTAACGAGAAAGATTTCTTAGGACATAAGATGTGGCATTTGAGTCGTTGACTATGGACATTGACAATTGACTGGTTGTTGAGCTTGTCGAAACGTCATACTTTGCGCTTTTCTGCGTCTTTGCGAGAGAAGAATCTGTCGGAATTATCAATTAAAGTGTTGTCGTATATTTATAAGAGCGTCCAATGCGTTAGGGATTGGAGCGGCATCCTTTGAGAGCGGGAGGCGGAGACGGGAGCGAGCAAAGATATAGCGGAAAGCCCGACGGCATAGCCGGAACGCCCAGAAAAAGTCAATAGACAACAGTCAACAGAATATATCCACTATAATATTGGGGCATATCGTATGCGCCATAGAAATCTTTGTATAAAGGTTCAATAAGATTAAAAAACGAATCTTATTTCTATAATTTTGGAATATAATCCAAAAAAACGGCAATAATTTTGGAATACAATCCGAAATTATCGTATCTTTGTAGTGGATAAAATCGAATGGTTATGAAATTTATAAGAAGGCAACTTCATGATATTATTGAAGATAGATTGTTTAAAGGTAAGGCGATAATTCTTATCGGAGCTCGTCAGGTTGGTAAGAGTACTTTGTTTAAGCAAATAATAGAAAACAAGGATAAAGTCCTAAATCTGAACTGCGATGATCCAACTATAAGAATGACTTTGCAAAATGCAAATCTTAATACGTTACAGCAACTGATTGGTAATAATAAAATAGTTGTTGTAGATGAGGCTCAAAGAATTATGGGAATTGGATTGACGTTGAAACTTATTACAGACAATATGCCTGATGTTCAGTTGTTGGTGAGTGGTTCTTCTTCGTTTCAACTCCAAGGTCAACTGAATGAACCTCTTACAGGTCGCAAATTTGAATACCACCTTTATCCAATCTCTACTGAAGAAATATTTAATGATGCTGGTTTGATAGGAACGATGAGTTCTTTGGAAAATCGTATGATTTTTGGGTCTTATCCTGATGTGATTAATAATATGGATAGTCCGCATGATATCCTGATGAATCTTTCCGGTAGCTATATGTATCAGGATTTACTTTCTTTGGATGGAATACGCAAACCTGCCATAATAGAGAAATTGCTGGTAGCATTGTCACTTCAGATTGGAAGTGAGATTTCGTATAATGAGATTTCTCAAACGATAGGTACTGATTCTAAGACTGTTGAGAAGTATATTGATCTGCTAGAGAAGTGTTATATCGTCTTTAGAATGCCTGCATTAAGTAGAAACATTCGTAATGAATTAAAAAAGTCAAAAAAGATTTATTTTTATGACAATGGTATCAGGAACTCTATAATCCAGAATTTCAATCCTCTTCCTGTGAGGAATGATGTGGGTGCTTTATGGGAAAATTTCTTTATCAGTGAACGTCTTAAATTTAATCATTATAACAGAAATTACTGCAATACTTATTTCTGGCGGACTACCGAACAGCATGAGATTGATTATGTTGAAGAAAGCAACGGAAGATTTACTCTGTTCGAGATGAAATGGAATCCAAAGAGAGCTAATGCTGCTGTCCCGAAGCAATTTACGAATGCATACGGAGAGCAAGAATTTCATGTGGTGACTCCAGAAAATTATCTTCAGTTCTTGCTTCAAAATTAATTTATACTGAATCTGTTCCCAAAAGAAAATAAATTTTTATATAAATTGTTGAAAATTAATTTGGTTTATAACGTAAACTTGTTTATATTTGCAAAGTCTTCGCGAGACATTTCTTTTCGTCGGCAAATCCGGATTGCTGATAGAAAGGAAGTAGAGTAAACATTGTAAAACAAATTAAACGAATTTAAAATGGAAACAAACGAATTAAATCCTGAAAAGAGCCTGCAAATAATAAGCGAGGCGATACGCAGAAGCAGACGCGAATTTGAAAAAAATGCCGGAACTCCTTTGATAATATGGGGTGTGGCGATATTGATAATCTCTCTTGCCGTGTGGTTCGTGTGGAAATCGACAGATAATCCTGCATGGAACTTCTTGTGGTTTAGCACGATAATCTTTTGGATAGTTTTATCCTTCATAGAAAAAAAGAAAGAAAAGGAAGTCAGGGTGAAGAATTTCCTCGGTGAAATTATTGGCTATGTTTGGATTTCGTATGGCATTTTCGCTGTCGGTCTGAGTGCGGTGTTTTGTATTATCTTTAACACTAATTCTAACTTAGAGATTTATTTTTCATCTGCCTTTCTTGTTTTGATAATAGGAATCTTGTTAGGATTTTCAGCATTGATAACAGGACTCTTAGTGAAAAACAAATGGATTGTAATTGCAGGAATAATCAATGGTTTAGGTACTCCAATCGCATATTGTTTTCTTAGCGGTGCCGACATGACTTTATTGATTAGCATTGCGTCTCTTATCACTTTGCTGATACCTGGAATTATCTTAAATTTGCAGTCGAGAAAGGAATAGTTATGTTCAAGAAATTAGATCCATTGCTGCATTCTGAGTTGAGATTGGCTATAATGTCAATCTTGATAAATGTCGATGAAGCTGATTTTGTGTATCTTAAAGCTGAGACCGAAGCTTCTTCCGGTAATCTTAGCGTTCAGTTGGAGAAGTTGTCGGAGGCTAAATATATCGAGATAGAGAAACTGTTCGAGAATAATAAGCCGAGGACGATATGCCGCATCACAGAAATCGGTATAGAAGCTATGGGTAATTACATCGAAGCTCTTAAGGATTATATAAAGTGAGAAGAATGTAATCATTGAATAAGATCAAACCTCTCTTGTAAATTATGATAAATTGCAGGAGAGGTGTTTTTAGCTCTTCTCTGCGTCTCTGCGAGAGACAATGAAAGACTGTTGTCTGTTGACTGTTGTCCGTTGTCTTTCAATTCTGACGCATAAAAGTTAAAAAATGTTAAAATTGCAAAAGCAAGGATTTTTCTTTATACTTTTGTGAAGGAATTTGAAAAATCAATGTTTATGACAAAGAAACAAGCATTACAATTATTCGAGCAGAAGAAAGTCCGTACGGTTTGGGACGATGAACAGGAAAAATGGTATTTCGCAATTATAGATGTTGTTGCAGTGCTGACGGAACAAGATGATCATCTTAAAGCACGAAAATATTGGAATAAGTTGAAACAACGTCTTAAAGAGGAAGGAAATGAAACGGTGACAAATTGTCACCAGTTCAAACTTCAAGCTGCTGATGGTAAAATGAGATTAACAGATGTAGCTGATACAGAACAGCTGTTTCGTCTCATACAATCTATTCCGTCGCCAAAAGCAGAGCCTTTTAAAATATGGATGTCCCAGATTGCAAGTACACGTATTGACCAGATGCAGGATCCTGAGCTTTCCATAGAACAAGCCATGCTTGATTATAAGCGTCTTGGATATTCAGACTCCTGGATTAACCAACGCCTGAAGAGCATAGAGATACGCAAGGAACTGACCGATGAATGGAATCGTACTGGTGTCACTGAGAGTTATCAATATGCGACGCTTACAGATATTATCACAAAAGAATGGAGCGGTTTTAAGACCAAAGAATACAAACAATTCAAGGGATTAAAAAAAGAAAGCCTCAGAGATAATATGACCAATGTTGAATTAGCGTTGAATATCTTGGCGGAAGCATCGACGACGGAGATTTCAAAGGAGAAAGACCCTATGGGTTTTGATGAAAGTAAAGTCGTTGCAAAAGAAGGTGGCGAAGTGGCTAAAATAGCTCGCGAACAATTAGAATCTAAAATAGGGAAGAGTGTTGTTACATCGAAAAATGCCAAGAATTTTCTTCCACCAAATACCTGAAATCAGTATAAGTATTAGATAGGATTCTCCATACCAAGTCCAAGTGAGGCGTTGTATTTATAGCAGCGTGCGTTAGGGATTGGAACGGCAACCTTTTGCATCATCCAAGCTTATTTTAAACGTGCTTGCCGGCAATCCTTCTTTATTGACTAAATTTCCTTCGCTGTATGGCTGCCATCCATAACGTGCTTGTGTCGGATTTGTGACTTCTTTGCTGCTGATAATTATACAGTTGCCTTCTATCTCGATCTTATCCGCAGGATGGAAAATACCACTCTCGTCGGCGAGTTCAAAAGTGCGTAGTTTTTCTCCGTCGCTGCTTCTCATGCCGTTAGCGTCGCTGAATGTCAATATTATACAATTGCTTCTTCGTTCTGCTTTTTCTATTGTGGGTCCGTGCGAGACAACATGTTCAAAATTATATGTGTCTTTAAGTGCGAGTCGTGCAAGTCGTTCTCCTATAACGGCTTTCTCTGTAGGATGGACATTCCATCTGTCGCCTTTGTCGCTGGAGACTGCAAAGTCGCAGTGTTCTATTTGTTCTGCCAAAAGTCGTTGTGAGTCACGGAATTGAGGCCATGTGGAACGTTCTATGCTTGAGAGCTGTACGAAATAGAACGGCATTTTCTCGTCATTCCAAGTTCTGCGCCAGCTGTCAACCAAAGTAGGGAATATGGTTTCATGTAATTCTGTGTTGTGTGCATTCGACTCACCTTGATACCAGATGACGCCTTTTATAGGATATGAAGCTATTGGCGCAATGCCTGTCTCATAAAGATAGGCTGGATTATAAGGATGTCTCTGTAAGTCGTTGTCGCTTTTAGCGCAATTTAAAGAAGCGCGTCCGCGACACCAGTCTTGTATCATCTCGTTATTATAGAAATCGTATAAGATATTCACTAATTGAGGATGCCATTCTAGTGTCTTTCTATCGATGAATGACTCTGCAGGTGCACCGCCGACAGCGTTGCAAATCAAACCGATAGGCATCTGTAAAGAGTCGGCGAGCATGACTCCGAAATGGTATGCGATTGCTGAAAAGTCGGAAACATTGTTTTCGTCTTGTAATTCCCAAACTGTAGGAAGATAATAGTCGTGTTTATTAATCTTGACCAAATCGGCGGAATCCCATTCGATGTCGTTGGTTATCACGCGAGCTTTCATGTCGTAGAGACGAATATCTTTTCCTTCAAGATTACTGAGACTTAATTCTTTATGTGAGCTCTCCCTTACCATAAACGCCATATTGGATTGTCCTGAACAAAGCCAGACTTCTCCGACTACGATATTTTTGAAACTTAATGTTTTATCTTCGCTTGTGATTGTGAGTTTATGTTTCTTGCCGTCTGCTTTAAGTGGTGAAAACGTGACTTCCCATTTTCCGTCGTCGCCGGCTTTGGTTTTGATTTTTTGTTTGTCAAGACGAACTGAGATTTCTTCTCCTGAATTGGCTAATCCTTTCACTACAAATGGTTCGTCGCGCTGAATCACCATATTGTCGCTGTAGATTTGTGGGACTGACAATCCTCCGAAGTCGCCGGTGATGGCGGAATAAACGCGTCTCGCAATCAGAGTCGCTCCTTCTGGATCTGGATGCAGAGCATCCGGCATCAAATCGGGACGATGATATAATATTTCTTGTAAATCAATGAGTTTTACTTCGGCGATGTTCTCTGCTATATTTTCTATCGTTGCTTGAATCTCCCAATACCAGTCGCGTGTTCCTTTCAAAAAACGATGATGCCAGTGGAAGATAGGCGTCATTCGGCAGATATAAATCTCAACTTCTGGATTGACTTTCTCAATGTCTTCGATGAGCGACACATAGTCGGATATGAATTCTCTTTTGTAATATTTCCAGTTACGAGGGTCTGTGTCGTTGAGACCGAGATGTATTATCGCGATGTCGGGCGCAAATTCTAACGCTTTCTTGTATTCTTCTTGTTCGTTATAAGGACGATGCCCTTTTCTCAAAAGTGTAGCTCCTGACTTTCCGAAGTTACCAACTTCATAATCATCGCCTAACATCGTGGCAAGCTGTGAAGGATATGAAGTCACTTCTGGATTCTCATGGCCGTAACCGTATGTGACGCTGTTGCCAATACAGGCGACTTTTATTTTATCTTGCGAAAAAGCGACTGACGATAGAAGGAATATCATCAGTATTAGAATGGAATATCTTTTCATAAAATTTTTTAACAAAGATATGAATTTTAGAATTACCATCCTTGTTTTCTGAGCATTACAGCATTAGAATTATTTAAGATTTCGATAAATTCTGTCAAGGATTTTTTCCTGTAAGTGTCTTTCAAGATATGGATACATACTTCCATCTTATTATTCAAGCAGTTGATAGGTATGGCTTTAAATCCGTCAAGATTATGTATGCTCGACTCAGAAAGTATTGTTACCATTTCACTTTGCTTAATAATTTTTAACAAAATGTTAGCATCGTTTAACTCTATCCTTACTCTGAACTTATTTTTATGTTGTGCTTGTAATTCTTCGAAGGTGCTGCGCGACTGAAATCCGTGTGACGGCAGAGCCAAATCGTAACGTTCTAAGTCGCTGAGTTCCACTACGTCTTTACTTGCTAATGGATGATTTGAATTGACGATAGCCGACAGGTGATTCTCGAAGATAACCTGCGATTCCACCTCGCTATTGATGACGGAAGGCTTGAACGACAATACGAAATCGACTTTCCTGCAATGAAGCATTTCCATCAGTTCCTCGACTGACTTATGATAGACATTAAGCTTGACTTTTGGGAAACGCTCCATGAAAGTGAAGATACTTTCCATCACTATAGGGCTGAACGAATATGTCACTCCGATGTTGAGCGTTCCTGTTAGGAAATGCTGCAAGTCCATGATTCTCTGCTGACAATTATCTACAGCATGTATAGCGTCGATGGCAAAAGGAAGCAGTTCTTTTCCTGCCTCGGTAAGAAAAACAGAGCGGTTGTTTCTTTCAAACAATTGTACTCCCATCTCGTTTTCCAATTGTTTAATCTGTTGAGACAAAGTGCTTTGAGTTACATAATTCCTCTTCGCTGCCTCAGAGAAATTCAGTGACTCCGCTGTGGCGACAAAATATTTTAACTGTCTTATTTCCATAATCTGCCGTTATTATTTTTGACGTTTTAAAATCACATCAAAAGTAATAAAATTAATTGTCCGCTGATAATTCTTAAGAACATTGTTAGAGGATAGACTGTGGAATAAGACACGGCAGGAGTGTCGGTGCTTGAACTTTGATTTGCGAATGCCAGTGCGGCAGGGTTTGTCGTTCCGCCAGCGATGACGCCGATAAGTGAGAAATAGTTGATTTTAAATACGAAACGTGCTATCATGCCGATTATGATGATAGGTATCATTGTTATTAGAATACCGTATCCAACATAAAGCAATCCGCCGTTCATTATGGTTTCCATGAAGTTACCTCCAGAAGATAATCCTACGCTTGCCAAGAACAGAGCGATGCCCATCTCGCGAAGCATCAAGTTGGCACTCATAGTGGTATATGTCACTATTCTGAATCTATGACCGAAACGGCTGATGAGGATTGACACGATGAGAGGACCGCCTGCTAAACCGAGTTTTACTGGTGTCGGCATTCCTGGTAAGTTGATTGGAATGCTTCCTACGAGGATACCGAGACATATTCCAAAGAATATGGTGACAAGGTGAGGTGAGTCTAATCTTTTTAACTCGTTACCCAAAATACGGGTGAAATGTTTTACGTCATCTTTTTTACCAACTGCCATGACTTTATCGCCGATCTGTAATTCTAAGTTAGGGTCTGCGAAGAGGTCAATACCAGAACGATTGACGCGGGTGATGGTGACGTTATGATTAGAGAAATGTAACTCTTTGAGTTTACGTCCATTGATGTCGGAGTTGGTGACAAGGATACGACGTGATACCATTGTGTGGTCTTGTGTCTCCCAATTAAAATCAATCTTATCACCGACAAATTTAGCAATGCCTTCTGCATTCTCTTCTTTACATACAACGAGGATTATCTCGTTGAGATGAAGAACGGTGTCGGCGTAAGGTTTATCGTAATCGCCATGACTAAAGATTCTAGAGCAGATGAAACCGCTTGGCGAAAGTTTTCTTATGTCTTTCAAGGTCTTGCCGTCTAAGTCTTTATTGCTTATCCTGAGATTCAGGGCAAAAGGCGTATCTTTATGGTTTTCATTATTTTTCAGCTCGTTTTCTTCTTTCTCGAGATTAACTCTGCAGATGTATCTTATGATGAGCATACTTAAGATACATCCAACAACGCCCATAGGGTAGGCGCAGGCATAACCTGAGGTGAGTGAACTATCGGAAACGCCTATCTGACTAAGCGCTTCGCTAGAAGCACCGAGACCAGGCGTGTTGGTGACAGCACCATACAAGATACCTATTATAGTAGGGAGTTCTGTCTCTCCGTCAATGAAATATATCGTCAAGGCGACGCCGATGTTGAGCAAGACGATGCCTACAGCTAAGAGATTCAATATCACACCGCCTTGTTTGAATGAGGAGAAAAAAGACGGCCCTACTTGTAAACCAATACAAAAAACAAATAATATCAATCCGAACTCACGGATGAAATGCAAGGTGTTCGGTTCTATCTGAAGTCCGAGGTGACCGGCGAAGATACCGACGAAGAGAACCCAGGTGACTCCTAATGAGATACCACAGATCTTAATTTTTCCTAACAGAATACCTAATGAGATAATCAGACCATACAGAAGTATTGTATGTGCTGTGCTTAAAAAATCTGCACTCAACGATTCTATCCAGTTCATGTTAAAATTATTACGTTACTATCTTAATTGTTTTTTGTCTTTTTATTCCTTTGATGTTTATATCTTGTTGATTGCTAATTATTTATTTTTATCAAAAGAAACTGCAAAGTTACGTTAAAAAAACTATTGCGACGAATTAACTTATGGTTTATTTCGATAGTTATGATAGATAAAATGAATAGCTACTTTGTTATTACCTTAAAACTCACCGCACATCCTCCGCCGGCTGCCATATTAATAAATAATGTGTCGCTGTGTGAGATTATTTTCTTTTCTATTTTGTATGAAGTAGGATTTGTCTCCCAATGTGCGTCGTCGCCATCGGAATATATCGTAGCGACGAAGTCATGATTTTCTGGAAGAAACGTTAAAGGAACAGCGACTTCACGCGCCGAGCCGTTGGTGGCCGCTCCTAAGAAGAAATCCTCTCCGGCTCGGCGCACGACGACGATATATTCTCCAGGCTCGCCCTGCAACGCCTCCGACCAGTCGCAGTCGGGATTGAAGTCGCGGAAAAACTGAAAGGCGGGATGTCCTTCATAATGTTCAATCATATCCGACGCCATCTGCAAAGGCGAATATAATATAACCCAGTTGGCGAGTTGTTTTGCTAATGTTGTGTTGACCCTGCTGTTGCCTTTGTCGTTGTCGTTCCACTTCTTACGCTGCGGCGAGTTACGCGTGTTTTCAAATAAGATGTCGAAGGTTCCAGGCGTGTAGTCCATCGGACCTGCGAGCAGTCGCGTGAAAGGCAGAGTGACGTGATGCTCAGGAGGGTTGCCTTCGCTCCAGGCGTTCCATTCCATGCCGCGCGCTCCTTCGCGTGTCATCATGTTAGGGTAGGTGCGGCGTATGCCCGTCGGCTTGATTGGCTCGTGAACGTCGAGGGTGATATGATGTCGCGCGGCAGTCTCTACGACTTTACGATAATGTCTTACGTTATATTGTCCGTGGTGGTTATGACCGTCAGGCAGACCGCCGGCATAACCGGTCTTGACACAGTGGATGCCTTTGCCGGCGGTCCAGCGATAAGCTTCTTCCAGCTGTCTCTCATAATTCGCTATATTACCGCCAGTCTCGTGATGTCCAATGACTTCGATATTTCTTTCTTTGGCATAACGCATAATTTCATCGATGTCGAAGTCGGCGTAAGCCTTGGTGAAGTCGAAGTTCTGTCGTCCGCCCCAACTGTCCCATCCTTCGTTCCATCCTTCAAAAAGAACAGCGTCGATATTGTTGTTGGCAGCGAAGTCGATATAACGTTTTGCGTTTTCTGTCGTCGCACCATGACGGTCGTTTATTACCCAGCTTTCAACGCCGAGATGCATGCTCCACCAGACGCCAACATATTTCATGGGACGAATCCACGACAAGTCGCCTTCCAAAACACAAGGCTCGTTGAGATTTAAGATAAGATTTGAGTTGATGAGGCCGACGGCTTTGTCGGAAATCTGTATCGTACGCCAAGGGGTTTTGAAATTTAGAATCTGAGTTGCTAAGTTGCTAAGATGCTGAGTTGCTGAGTTACTGAGACGTATCGCATACGTCCTTTGAGAATCTGAGGTGAAGATGGCTTTAGTTTTTTTATCGGGATAAGGTGCTAGTTGAGTTTTGAAACTGAGAATCTGAGAATCTGAGAATCTGAGAAGTTGTGAGTCAAAATTATTTTCAGTTTCTAGAGTTTTCAGTTTTTCAGTTTTTTTCAAAGTCATCTCTGGGAAGTCGGTGAGTGCGGCTTCGTGTATGCTGGCGTAGATTCCGCTTTCTGTCTTGAAGGTAAATGGTGTGTTAGCGTCTTCTACTTCATTGATAGGCAATGTTCTGTAAAGAAGTTCGTAAGTCTCGAAACTTGCAGGTATCGACCAAGAGGTTCCATTTTCTTTAATGTTAAAAGATGTTAATTCGTCGGTGATGATGACGCTGTCGATGTCGGTGACTTTATATTCGTAGCGGAAGCCGAGACCGTCGTTGAAGAGGCGGAATCGCATGACGAGGAAGATACTGTCTTCGTTTTCAAGATGAACCGCCATCTCGTTGTAGTTGTTGCGTATCGTTTTGTTCTCGCCCCAAATTTGCGACCATGTCTCGTTTTCTGAAGTGAACTTTGTTTTTGTTATCACGAAAGAGTTTTTGAGGTTGAGACCGTTTTTTGCTTCGAAGCCTAATAACGAAGGAGTTATGAAAACGCTGTCGTTGACTTTAACGTCATAATACATAAAACCATCGTCGTCGATGTTAAAAGAAAGATGTATTTTCCCGTCTGGTGAAGCGACTTCGTTTTTCGGCGTTGAGCAGGAGAAGAGGCAAATTAACAATGTACAATTGACAATTAACAATTGGAGTTTTCGGATGATATTGTTTTTTATTCTTTTCATTTTATAGGAAGAAATTTGAGAGTACAAAATTAATACTTTAAAGTTGAAAGTCGAAAATTGAAAGTCGAAAATTTGTAGAGACGCGTCAATCTCACCAATGATTCTAGCAATATGTAATTGCCATGTCTGAATAATTACGATTGTAAGGGTGAGCAGAGAGCGATTCAAAGTTCAAGGTAAAAAAACGATTCTGTGAAAATTTATCCTAAAATCATTCCGATTCTGTGAAAAAATGCTATCTTCGCAGTGCCAAAAATGTGAAAAATATGATGCAACTCCTTAAAAGAAAGATAGATAGTATTCTTACTAAAACGTTTTTTAAAATCTAAAATAAGTCGGTCATGATACGTAAAGCAAACGAAAATGATATCCCAAGAATTTTGGAACTTCTCACGCAAGTCAATGATGTTCACGCAGAGAAGCGTCCTGATTTTTTCATAAAAGGGAAACAGAAATATACAGCGTCAGAATTGAAAAAGATAATCGACGATGAAGTGACGCCGGTGTTTGTTTGCGAGAGAGAATCTACATTACAAGGATATGCTTTTTGTGTGATGCAGGATTTGAGTGCTTGCAATAATCT
Source organism: Bacteroidales bacterium (assembly GCA_017466405.1). Classification (GTDB taxonomy): domain Bacteria; phylum Bacteroidota; class Bacteroidia; order Bacteroidales; family F082; genus Limimorpha. The sequence continues at coordinate 28,783 of JAFTUF010000040.1, read as the reverse complement.
TCGTCCCGACAGAAGTCTTTATATCGACGACATCTGCGTTGACGAGAACTATCGTCGCAGCGGAGTAGGGAAGGAACTGTATGATTATGTAGTTCAATATGCGAAAGAGAAGAAATGTTTCAACGTTACATTAAATGTATGGGATGGAAATGCTTCGGCACAAAGGTTTTACGAGGATATGGGGATGAAAGTTCAGAAGGTCTGCATGGAGTTTATTTTATGAATAATTTTTTTTGAAAAAACGATTGTTCGAGATAAAATAAGTATTAACTTTGTTGTCCCGAAACGGTAGAAGGGAATTGTTTAATTATCAGTTAGATAATAAAAAATATTGTTCTTGATTTATAAAATTATTTGATATGACTACCATTAAAGTATGTGTCGGCAGTTCATGCCACTTGAAAGGTTCCTACGACGTTATAGAATCTTTCAAACAGATTTTGAAAAAATATGACGTTGAAGATATCGTTGATCTTCAAGCCAGTTTCTGTCTCGGTTTCTGTGCTCAAGGCGTTACTGTTAAGGTAGAGGATTTGGAAGAGCCAACGGTGCAAAAGATTGGTGACGATTGTCTTTTCGTTCATAACGTAAATAAAGACAATGCAGAAGATCTTTTCGTGAAGGAGATTTATCCTTTGTTAAACTTAGGTTGATACTGCTTTTGGTAAATTGTCAAATTGTTTTAAACCATGGCTGATTACTTAGAATTCAGAAACGCTAAGTGTAAGGACTGCTACAAATGTCTGAGAGAGTGTCCTGTTAAAGCTATAGAGGTTAAAGACCATCAGGCGAGAATCATAGAGAGTCGCTGCATATTATGCGGACATTGCACCTTGATATGCCCGCAGAATGCGAAGATAGTCCATAGCTCCTTGAACGACATCAAAGAGATTCTTAACAGCGGAGCTAAAGTCATTGCAAGTGTAGCTCCTTCTTTTATCTCGAGCTTTGGATTGAAAGATTTCAATGTGTTTAAGATAGCTCTGGCTAAGATAGGTTTCTTCGATGCAGAGGAGACAGCCTACGGCGCTGAGCTTGTGACACAACAATATAAGACTCTGTTAGAGTCGAAGCAATTCAAGAATTTCATTACCTCGGCATGCCCTGCCGTCTGTCGTCTCATCCAGGCTTATTATCCCAAAGCCCTGCAATATCTGGCTCCCGTCGATTCACCGATGATAGCTCATGCCAAGATGATAAAGAAGCAGCATCCCGATGCTAAGATAATTTTCATAGGACCTTGCATCGCCAAGAAACGTGAAGCTGCAGAGAGCGGTATCATCGACGGAGTGCTTACTTACGACGACATTCAGGAATTGCTTGCAGAGAAAAACATAATACTCGAAGAGATAACAAATATAGTTCTCGAAGACAAGAACTCTCCAGCATGCTTGTCGAAGGCTTATCCTATAAGTCATGGCATCATCAAGTCGTTCCCTCAGCTGCCTGAAGGCTACGATTATATGGCAGTCGATGGACCTGATCGCTGCGTCGATGCGTTGCAGAATATTGAAAGCCTTGAGAACGTATTTCTCGAGATGAATATATGTAAGGACGGCTGCGTCAACGGACCTTGCAGCCTGTCGATAAAAGGCGGAAGCATCAGAGCGACATCAGATGTGATAAAATATTATAAGAATGAGGTCGCTACAATGCAGAAACATCGTTATGAAGATAACGACATTGACATCAGTAAGGTTTATCCTCGCATAAGAAACAACAGCATGCCAGCGCCAGAACGAGAGATAAGATCTATTTTGTCGAAGATTGGCAAACATTCTGAAGAAGACGAACTCAACTGTTCGGCATGCGGCTATAACACCTGCCGCGACAAGGCATGGGCTGTCTATAACGGATATTCCGATGTGGAGATATGCCTCCCTTATATGCGTGAACGCGCCGAGTCGCTGTCGTATGAGATAATACAGAATAGTCCTAACGGAATTATATTGTTAGACTCCGACTTCTATATCCAAGACATCAACAAGAAAGGTCGTGAGCTGCTCGGAATCCATGACCCTCATGCAAAAGGCCGTCATGCTAAAGATTTCTTCAACCTCGTCGATTTCATCATAGCTTATAACGAGAAACGTAATATCACCGTCGAGAAGATGTTCGTGCCTTCGACAGGTAAATATGTCGATATGTCGATAACTTACCTCAAAGACCAGAACGTATTGTTTGGTGTGATGAAAGATGTCTCGGAAGGTGTCAATTATGACGCAGAGATAACTAAGGTTAAGATGGAGACATTGAAGACTACTGATGAGGTTATCAAGAAACAGATGCGTGTGGCACAAGAAATTGCGTCCTTGTTAGGAGAGACGACGGCAGAGACGAAAGTGGCTTTGCTCAAACTGAAGAAAACATTGTCGGAAGAAAATATTGAAAAAGGAAAGAAATGACGGACTTGTGCTTGGAATATGGATGTACCTCGGTTAATAAATTCGGGGAAGAGTTGTGTGGCGATAATGTAGTGAGCATTGTCGATGGCGACTATACAACCCTCGTGCTTGCCGATGGTCTTGGCAGCGGCGTGAAGGCTAACATCCTTTCAACGCTGACATCTAAAATCCTGTGCACCATGGCAGCAAACGGCATCGACATTGACGAATGTGTCGAGACTCTCATACAGACTTTGCCGGTATGTCAGGTGAGAGGCGTGGCTTATTCGACATTCTCTTTGATACATATTAATAATGAGGGTAACGGATTCCTCTACGAATTTGATAATCCTCGAGCTATCTGCTATCATAAAGGCAAATGCATCGATATTGAACGTGAAGAGTTGGAGATATGCGGCAAGCCTGTTTATAAATCGGAACTCAGTCTCGAAGAGAACGATGTCGTTATGCTGATGTCGGACGGAACCATACATGCTGGCATAGGTCAGATACTTAACTTCGGATGGGAACGTCAGCAGATTATGGAGCATCTTGAGAGAAACATAAAACCTGCTATGTCGGCGAGAGCCGTGGCATGTCTGCTCACTTCAGCATGTAACGACTTATATCTCGACAAGCCCGGCGATGACACGACGGTGGCGGCTGTGAAAGTGCGCCGACCTGTCAACGTCAATATCATGGTAGGACCTCCAGTAGATAAGGAGAAAGATAATTTTTACGTCGAGCAGTTTATGGAAGACGGCTGCAAGAAAGTTGTCTGTGGCGGAACCAGCTCACAGATAGTAGCGCGTTATCTCAACAAGCCTCTTCGCACAAGCTTCGACTTCCCTGATAAGGACGTGCCTCCGATAGGATTTATTGAAGGCGTCGATCTTACGACAGAAGGCGTCCTTACTTTGAGAAGACTGCTCGAACTATCGGAGAAATATATATCTGTCAATGATTTGACACCAAAGACATTTACGAAACAAGACGGAGCTTCACTCTTGGCAAATGTGCTTTTTGAGGAAGCTACTAACATAAAATTCTTCGTGGGACAAAGCGTCAATGTGGCGCATCAAGGCTTGCCTATCGACATCACCATGAAGATGAAACTCGTTGAGAAATTAGCGTCGAATCTTCGCGCTATGGGAAAAACAGTAATATTGAATTATGATTAATCTAAAATAAACAATGACAAGTAAAAGAGTTTTTGACACTAACGTTCAGATTTTAAAGTACAACGTTTTGAAAGAGGTTATCCGTCGAGCTTACGAAGGCGGTATGGAAGATGCTTATATCGAGATTCCAAAGGTTATTTGCCCAGGACCTAAGTCATCGTTGCGTTGCTGCATTTACAAGGAAAGGACTATCATTCAGGATAGAATCAAGATGGCGATGGGTGGTAATAAGAACAATCCTAATCCTGTGGAAGTTATTGATATAGCTTGTGACGAATGTCCAGCAGAGGGCGTTATGGTGACAGCAGCCTGCCGTGGCTGTATGATGCATGCTTGTCAGGATGTTTGTCCTAAAGGAGCTATCTCGATAATCAATCATCATGCTGTCGTTGATAAGGAGAAGTGTATAGAATGTGGCAAATGCTCTAAGGCATGTCCTTATTCTGCTATCATTATGCAGCATCGTCCTTGTATGGTGAGCTGCAAAGTCAAGGCTATCTCCATCGATGAAAACAGCAAGGCTAGAATCGACAATAACAAATGTATCTCTTGCGGTGCTTGTATATATAAATGTCCTTTCGGAGCAATCACAGATAAATCGTTCGTTCTCGACATCATCGATATGTTGAAGAAATCTGAGAACAACACAAAATATAAAGTATATGCGGTTATCGCTCCAGCTATCGTAAGTCAGTGCAGATTCGGAAGACCAACTCAAGTCGTTACCGCTATACAGAAACTCGGTTTCTTCCAAGTTGTAGAGGCTGCACTCGGAGCAGACATCACTTTGTATAACGAGGCTTTAGAATGGAAGGAAAAAGGCTTGATGACAACATCATGCTGCCCATCATACGTGGCATTCATCGAAAAGAATTTCCCAGAGTTGGTGCCTCATATCTCACACTCAGTGTCGCCAATGATTATGACAGCCAAGTTGATAAAACATTCCGATCCAACAGCAAAAGTCATCTTCATAGGACCATGTGCATCGAAGAAGTTTGAATATAAATTGGAGAAGACAGGCGGCGCTATCGACAGCGTTATGTCGTTTGAGGAATTACAGGCATTCTTGGATGCAAGAGGCATCGATACTGTCGAATGTGAAGATACAGTCTTGGACAACGCTTCATTCTACGGAAGAATTTTTGCTAAGTCGGGAGGTATCGTACAAGGCCTTCAAGATATTGCTAAAGAACTTAATGTTGAAGGACTCAGACCTGTCGTCATGAACGGCATTGATGAATGCAAAATAAATCTGTTGAAATTAAAAGCAGGAAAATCGACCGACAATTTCTTCGAGGGTATGGTTTGCGAAGGCGGATGTATCAACGGACCTTTGTGTATCACACACAGCCCACGTAATATCGTTGACGTCGATAAGTATGGTAGTGAAGCAAAAGAAAAGACCGTACATAATTCGGTGAAACTTTATCAAATGACACAAGAATAATAAATTCGAGTTGCAAAATTTTAAGGTGATTTCTGTAAATTTCTTCAAAAGAGATATAAGGAAGTCACCTTAAGATTTATATGCCAATTCATGATTTTCTCGATGAGAAAAGAACTTCGATTTGGAAGTTAAAATGATGTGAAAAAAAACGATAAAAAAATATTTATAAATAAAAAAAACACTATATTTGCAATCGTTAAAATAGATGCTGAAATTTATAGAAACGCTAAGAAAATAGATATAAAGCACTTAAATTAAATATAACACAACAATAATAAAAATCTAAAAAAATGGAAACAAAGAAAACTCGTATTGAATCAGACCTTATTGGTTCACTCGAAATCCCAATGGAATGCTATTACGGAGTACAAACAATGAGAGCTCTCGGTAACTTCCCAATCACAGGTATTGGTATCAACCGTTACAAAAACATTGTTAAGTATTTAGGCGTTATCAAAAAAGCTGCTGCTGTAGCTAACTACGAAACAGGCAAAATCAGCAAAGAAATTTACGAAGGTATCGTAAAAGCTTGTGACGATGTCATCGCTGGCAAATTAAACGATCAATTCCCAGTTGACGTTATCCAAGGTGGTGCTGGTACTTCAACAAACATGAACGCTAACGAAGTTATCGCAAACCGCGCTTTGGAATATATGGGTCACCAACCAGGTCAATATGAGTTCTGTTCACCTAACGACCATGTCAACGGCTCACAATCAACAAACGACGCTTATCCATGTGCAGTACATTTCGCAATGTATGCTGACCACTTGGAATTAGTTAACCACTTAGATATGCTCATCGCTTCATTAGAAGCTAAAGCTAAAGAATTTGAAAACGTCATTAAGATGGGCCGTACACAGCTCCAAGACGCTGTTCCTATGACATTAGGTCTTACATTCAACGCTTTCGCTCAAGCAATGAAGAACGAAAAAGAACACCTTCTTCAAGCAGCTAAAGAATTCTTATATAGCAATATGGGCGCAACAGCTATCGGTACAGGTATCTGCTCAACATTAGAATACAGAGAAGTATGCCTCCGCGCTTTACGCGACATCACAGGTTGGGACGTTCAATTAGCAAAAGACTTCGTACAAGCTACATCAGACGCTACATCAATGATGGTTTACTCAAGCGCATTGAGAACACTCTGCACAAGCTTATGCAAAGTTTGTAACGACTTACGTTTAATGAGCTCAGGTCCACGTTGCGGCTTAGGTGAAATTAAACTCCCAGCATTACAACCAGGTTCATCAATCATGCCAGGTAAAGTTAACCCAGTTATCCCAGAAGTAGTTAACCAAATCTGCTACCGCGTTATGGGTAACGACCACTGCATCATGCTCGGCGCTAACAACGCTCAATTAGAACTCAACGTTATGGAACCAGTTATGGTTTACGCTTTGTTAGAATCAATCGAATTGATGCAAAACGGCTTCGACGTATTACGTACACTCTGTATCGATGGTATCGTAGCTGACGAAAAACGTTGCCGCGAATTAGTCGAAAACAGCGTTGGCGTTATCACAGCTTTAGTTCCTGTCATCGGTTACAAACCATGTACAAAACTCGCTAAAGAAGCTATCGAAACAGGCAGAGGCGTTATGGATCTCGTCAGAGAACAAGGTTTGTTAACAGAAGAACAAATCGCAGACGCAATGTCAACAAAGAAAATTATGCTCTAATAAGATATAATTTCTAATATGGATGGTACCGAAAGGTGCCATCCTTTTGTCGTTTTTAAATGTATAGTTGTATAGTATTCTATTAAGAATATATTTTTAATTATTTTATAAAAAACAACTTTATATGATTAAAGTAAAAAAAGGTATTGATATTCACCTCGTTGGCGAAGCAAAGAAAGAGCTCAAAAACTATGAGCCTAAACTTTGCGCTGTCAAACCTCACGACTTTATAGGCGTGGTGCCAAAATTACACGTGGTAGAAGGTGATGAAGTAAAAGTCGGTACCGTTTTGTTCCACAACAAAAACAACGAAAGCATTTTCTTTACCTCCCCGGTATCAGGAACTGTTAAAGCTGTCGTTCGTGGAGAAAAACGCGTCATCCTGCAAGTCGTTATCGAATCGGATGGTAAATACGAAGCCATCGACTTTGGTAAAGCTGACCCATCAAAGTTGTCACGCGAACAAGTGATAGACAAGATGATTCAAAGTGGTACATGGACAATGTTACGCCAACGTCCTTACTCAACAATCGCTAACCCACAAGACAAACCAAAATGTATCGCCGTTTCAATGTTCGATACAGCTCCAATGGCACCAGATAACAACTTCGTTATCGAAAACCAATATGAAGCTGTTAAAGCCGGCGTTGAAGCTCTTGCTAAAATGACCGACGGCGTGGTTTATCTTAACGTCAACTCATCTGCAACAGCAAAGAAACTCGCTTCATTGAACTTCTCAGCAAAGAACATCTCTATCAATGAATTCGAGGGACCACACCCAACAGGTAACATCAGCACTCAACTCAATGTGTTGTCACCTATCAACAAAGGCGAAGTGGTATGGTATTGCTACGCACAAAATCTTGTCAGCATAGGTAACCTCTTCATCAACGGTACTTACGACAGCCGCAGAACAATAGCTTTCACAGGCTCAGAAGTGAAAGACCCTGTTTATTATCAAACAAGAATAGGCGCTGAGTTGTCAGGATTGTACAATAACATCTCATCAGACAACGTCCGTATCATCAGCGGCAACGTCTTGACAGGTACAAAAATCAACGGCGACAACTTCTTGGGATTCTACGACTCACAAGTGTCGGTCATTCCAGAAGGCAACCACTATCAACTCTTTGGCTGGTTGGCTCCTAACTTCAAGAAATTTACCTCAACAAATACAATGGGCGCATCATTATGCAAGAAGAGCAAGAAAGTTCTCGACACCAACCTCAACGGTGGCGTGCGTCCTCTCATCATGACAGGTAACTTCGAGAAAGTATTCCCATTCGATATCTACCCAATGCAACTCATCAAGGCTTGTATTATCAAGGACATCGATCAGATGGAAGAACTCGGTATTTACGAAATCGATGCTGAAGACTTCGCTTTGTGTGAAGTAATCGACCCATCGAAGACTCCGATTCAACAAATCGTACGTGAAAGTTTAGAAATGCTTCGTAAAGAAATGAACTAAATATCAGAATTATGGGATTACGTAAATTTATAGATAAAATAAAACCTAACTTTGAAGAAGGCGGCAAACTCTATTGCTTCCATTCATTCTTCGATGCTATGGAGACATTCTTCTACGTTCCTAACAAAGTGACTCTCAACGGCGCACACGTCAGAGACGCTGTCGATATGAAACGTAACATGATTTATGTCCTCATCGCTCTCATTCCTTGCTTCCTCTTCGGAACATGGAATATCGGTTATCAACATTTCCTTTCTCACGCACAAGAGGTTACATTCTGGCAGACATTCGGTTACGGTTTGCTTAAGGTTATCCCTCTCTACTTAGTGAGTTACATCGTAGGTCTTGGCATCGAAATCGTCTTTGCACAAGTCAGAAAAGAAGAAGTCAACGAAGGTTATTTCGTGACAGGTTTCTTGATTCCTTTAATCGTGCCAGCTGACATTCCATTGTGGATGCTCGCATTGGCAGTGGCTTTCGCAGTCATCATCGGTAAAGAAGTGTTCGGCGGCAGCGGTATGAACATCGTCAACCCAGCTCTTCTCGCACGTGCTTTCTTGTTCTTCTCATATCCTTCACAAATGTCGGGTGACAACATCTGGATCGCAGAAAAAGCTGACGCTTATTCAGGCGCAACACCACTTGGCACATTGTTGAACGGCGGCGGAGTAGATCAACTTCCAAGCATGATGGAGATGTTCATCGGAACAATTCCAGGCAGCGTTGGTGAGACTTCAAAAATCGCTATCCTCATCGGTGCTTTATTCCTCTTGTTGACAGGCGTAGCAAGCTTGAGAATCATGCTTTCTACATTCGTCGGCGCAGCAGCATTAGGATTGTTATTCACAGCTATAGGCGTATCAGACATTCCATTCTACTATCATTATTTGATGGGCGGCTTCATGTTCGGTGCAGTGTTCATGGCAACAGACCCTGTTACAGCAGCACAGACAAACAAAGGTAAAGTCATCTACGGATTCCTTATCGGAGCAATGGCAGTATTGATTCGCGTTGCAAACCCTGGTTATCCAGAAGGTATGATGCTCGCAATATTACTCCTCAACGTATTCGCTCCACTCATCGACTATTGCGTAGTGGCAATGAATATCAGTAAACGTAAAAAACGCTGGGCAAAAGCAGAAGAAAGGAGTGCAAAATGAAAGACAGATATATTTTCACATACATTATAATATTGGTTGCAATAGTAGCCGTATTATTGTCGGCAGCAGCAATGGTGTTACAACCATTCCAACAAGCAAACATCGACAATGAAAAGATGATGAACATCTTGAAAGCAGCCGATGTGCAAAATGTCGATAAAGAAAATGTTCAAAAGCTTTTCAATGAAGATTGCGTAAAAATGTTACTCGTTAACGCAAAAGGTGAAGTAGTTGAAGAATGTACAAAAGACTTTACAAAATTCGCTGCTTTCACCATGAATATGAAAGATGAGCTTTATAAAAAAGACAATGGAAAAGATTATGTTTTACCAATTATCGTTATTAATAATGGTAAGGAAAACGTTAACGTCATCCAACTTCAAGGCGCTGGTCTTTGGGGACCTATCTGGGGTTACATCGGAATGACAGCAAACTTCCAAAACGTAGTAGGCGTTGTTTTCGACCACAAATCAGAAACACCTGGTTTAGGTGCAGAAATCACAACACCAAGATTTACAGAACAGTTTAAAGGTAAGACAATCTTCAGCGATGGCGAATTTGTTTCGATAGATGTTGTTAAGGGCGGCGTAGCAAATCTCTCAGCCGATCTTCAAAAGAACTCTGTCGATGCCATCAGCGGTGGTACTATAACTTCAAACGGAGTTAATAATATGATAGAAAAAGTGTTAGAATCTTATTTACCTTATATTGAAAAACAATGAATAAGAATTTAGAACTCATAACAGCTCCATTACGCAAGACAAATCCTGTAACAGTATTAATATTAGGTATCTGTTCTGCACTCGCCGTAACAGCAAAGCTTAAACCGGCATTGGTAATGGGTCTCTCAGTAACAGTGGTTGTAGCTTTATCAAACTTAGTTATCTCGTTATTGAGAAAAGGTATTCCTGCAAAAATACGTATCATCGTTCAACTTATAGTGGTAGCGGCTCTCGTTATCCTCGTTGACCAAGTCCTCAAGGCTTTCATCTATGACGTAAGTAAACAGCTCTCAGTCTATGTCGGTCTTATCATCACCAACTGTATCGTGATGGGTCGTCTCGAAGCTTTCGCTATGGCAAACAAACCATGGGAATCATTCCTCGACGGTATCGGCAACGGTCTTGGTTACGCTCTTATATTAGTCATTGTGGCATTCTTCCGCGAACTCTTCGGTTCAGGAACATTACTCGGTTTCCAAGTTATCCCACAAGGACTTTACGATTTCGGTTATGTTAACAACGGTCTCATGATTCTTCCTCCAATGGCATTGATCATCATCGGAGTTATCATGTGGCTACAAAAACCAGAGGAGGATAAGAAATAATGGAATCATTAAGTATTTTTATTCGTTCGATATTCATCGATAATATGATATTTGCATATTTCTTGGGAATGTGCTCGTATCTCGCAGTATCGAAAAATGTTAAGACCTCTTTCGGTCTCGGCGTAGCAGTTGTATTCGTGCTCGCTATCACAGTGCCTATCAACTATATATTAGATGAATATGTTTTATCAGCAGGCGCTTTATCATGGTTAAGTCCTAAGTTCGCTGACGTCAACTTAGACTTCTTAAGCTTCATCCTCTTCATCGCTATCATCGCTGCTATCGTTCAGATTCTTGAGATGGTGGTAGAGAAATTCACTCCGGCTTTGTATTCTTCATTAGGTATCTTCTTGCCTCTTATCGCTGTTAACTGCGCTATCATGGGTGCTTCTCTCTTCATGCAAGAAAGAGACTTCACAACAGTAGGTCAGTCATTAGCATACGGTTTAGGCTCAGGTCTCGGCTGGCTCCTCGCTATCGTAGGTATCGCCGCTATCAGAGAGAAGATAAGATATTCTCATATCCCTAAGTCATTGCAAGGTACAGGTATAGCTTTCATCTTGACAGGTTTGATGGGCATCGCCTTTATGTCATTCCTCGGTATAACTTTCAAATAATTATTGTTACAGTCTAAAAAAATAAAGAAATGAGTATTACATCAATCATTTTATTAAGCGTTGTCGTTTTCTTGATCGTTGTTTTAATTCCTGTAACAATATTGGTTATTGTCAGAAAGAAACTTGCTCCACAAGGCAAAGTTAAGATCAACATCAACGATGAAAAAGAAATAGAAGTAGAACCGGGCAACTCTTTGCTCGCAACATTAGCCAACGAGCAGATATTCCTTCCATCAGCATGTGGTGGCGGCGGTAGCTGCGGTATGTGTCGTTGCCAAGTCTTAGAAGGCGGCGGTACAATCCTTCCTACAGAAACAGGATTCTTCAGCAGAAAAGAACAACAAAATCACTGGAGATTAGGTTGCCAAGTGAAAGTTCGCGAAGACATGAAAATCCACATCAACCCACAGATCTTCGGTATCAAGAAGTGGGAATGCGAAGTGGTCAGCAACAGAAACGTCGCTACTTTCATCAAGGAATTCGTTGTTAAACTTCCTGAAGGCGAACACCTCAAGTTCTTATCAGGCGGTTACATCCAAATCGACGTTCCTAAAATTGATGTCAACTATAAAGACATCGATGTCGATGACGAATACAAAGCCGACTGGGAAAAATTCGGTATGTTTGACTTAGTCATGCACAATCCTGAACCACAGTTCAGAGCTTATTCTATGGCTAGTTACCCAGCTGAAGACAATATCATCATGCTTAACGTACGTATCGCAACACCTCCATTCGACAGAGTCAATGGCGGCTTCATGAAGGTAAATCCAGGTGTCTGTTCATCATACATCTACTCATTGAAACCAGGCGATAAGGTAACTATCAGCGGTCCTTACGGTGAGTTCCATATCAAAGACACCAAACGCGAAATCATCTTCATCGGCGGTGGTGCTGGTATGGCTCCAATGCGTTCTCACATCTTGGATCTCTTCCTTACAAAACACACCGACAGAAAAGTCTCTTACTGGTACGGCGGTCGTTCTTTACGCGAACTCTTCTACATCGACGACTTCAGAAAGATCGAGGAAGAAAATCCAAACTTCAAGTTTAATATCGCTCTCTCGGCTCCGCTCCCTGAAGATAACTGGACAGGCTACGTAGGTAACATCCACGAAGTATTGCTCGAAAATTATCTTAAGAATCACAGCGAACCAGAAGAAATTGAATACTATCTCTGCGGACCTCCAATGATGACAGCAGCAGTCCTTAAGATGCTCGACAGTCTCGGCGTTCCAAAAGAAATGATTTCATTCGACGATTTCGGTGGTTGATTAATAATGAGTCTGAAATTTTAATCAAACAACGACAATGAGTGATTCAATCAATGTAAGAAAGATGGTCAAGATAATCTTGGCTCTCATAGTATTCTTCTTCTTATGGTTTGTCCCAGCTTCAGTCTTGGGATTGCCAGAGCTTACTGTAGTACAACAACGTGTCATAGCCGTTTTCGGCTTGGCACTTGTTTTATGGTTTACAGAAGCTATTCCATCTTGGACAACATCAATGATGATTGTCGTCATCCTCTTAGTGACATGTTCCGACAGCTCGTTATTCTTCTTGAGAAACGGTGAAAACATGGGTCAGCTCCTTTCACATAAAGCTATCATGGGAGCCTTTGCCGATCCAACCATCATGCTTTTCCTCGGCGGTTTCGTTATCGCTATCATAGCTTCTAAGATGGGTATCGACGTTCAGTTGGCAAGAATATTAATGAAACCTTTCGGTAAGAGATCTGAGTTTGTATTACTCGGTTTCCTTATGATTACAGGTGGCTTCTCCATGTTCATCAGCAACACAGCAACAGCAGCTATGATGCTTACCTTCATGGCACCTATTATCCGTTACTTGCCTGTTGATGGTAAGGGTAGAGTAGGTTTCGTAATGTCAATTCCTATCGGTGCTAACCTCGGCGGTATGGCAACACCTGTTGGAACACCTCCGAATGCTATCGCACTTAAATATTTGAACGACCCAGAAGGTCTTAACTTAAATATCGGTTTCGGCGACTGGGCAATGGTGATGGTTCCTTTCACAATCGTATTGCTTTTGTTAGCTTGGGTATTGCTTATCAAGTTGTTCCCATTCAAACAAAAAACTATCGATTTGCATATCGAAGGTGAGACAGAAAAAGGACCAAGACTTGTTCTTGCATACGTCACATTAATCTTGACAATCTTATTGTGGCTTACAGACAAATTCACTGGCATCAACGCCAATGCAGTAGCTTTGATACCTATCGCTGTATTCTGCGTGACAGGTTTGTTCACTAAAGACGACCTTAAAGAAATCAACTGGGACGTTATCTGGTTGGTTGCTGGAGGTTTCGCTTTAGGTACAGCCTTAGATCATTCAGGTCTCGCTAAATATTTGGTACAAGCTATCCCATTCCATCAGTGGTCACCGGTCATCGTTATTGTAGGTGTTGGTTTGTTATGCTACTTCTTCTCAAACATCATTTCAAACACAGCAACAGCAGCTCTCCTTATCCCTGTTATGGTAGTAGTGGGAACAGGTATGGGCGATGTCTTAGATCCTTACGGTGGAATATTGACACTCATCCTCGGCGTTACACTATCAGCTTCATTGGCTATGATATTACCGGTAAGTACACCTCCTAATGCTATCGCCTACAGTACAGGCATGGTAGATACCAAGGAGATGCGTAAAGTAGGTGTCATAGTTGGTGTAGTAGGTCTCATCTTAGCTTTCACAATGTTAATCATTGTTGGTAAAGCAGGAATTATGTTAAGTTAAATTATTAATTCATAAATTAAAAAAACATGGGTAATAAAGGTCTTTCATCAATTACAAAAAAATTGATCATGGCGATAACCGGAGGAGCTATGGTATTTTTCCTCTTGTTCCACGCCTCAATGAACTTAGTCGCAATCATCAAGCCATCAGGCTATAACAAGATTTGCGAATTTCTCGGCGCAAACTGGTATGCTTTAGTAGCAACAGTAGGTTTGGCAGCTCTTATGGTGTTCCACCTTATTTATGCTTTCGTTTTGTCATTACAAAACTACAGAGCACGTGGCAAACAACGTTATGCAGTAGTAGAAAAACAAGAAGGTGTTTCTTGGGCTTCTAAAAACATGCTCGTAATCGGTGTTATCGTTTTGTTAGGTTTAGGTTTACACTTATTCAACTTCTGGGCTAAAATGCAATTGCCAGAAGTATTGCATAAGTTAGGCATCGAAGCTGACATCACATACGCAGCCGATGGTGTACATCACATTGTAAATACTTTCTCATGCTCAGTCTATTCTATCATTTACTTAGTATGGTTAGTATTCTTATGGTTCCACTTAGACCACGGTATTGCAAGCGTTATGCAATCAATTGGTTGGAGCAATCACGTATGGCAAAAGAGAATTGAGTGCTTAGGCAGATTCTTCGCTATCCTCATCGCTCTTATGTTCGCTTCTGTAGTTTTATATTATTGGATTGGTTCATTTATAGGATAATATCATGAAAGAGTTAAATTCAAAGATACCTGCAGGTCCATTGGCAGAAAAATGGACAAATTATAAGGCACATCAAAATTTGGTGAACCCTGCTAACAAGAGAAAATTAGACATCATCGTCATCGGTACAGGTCTTGCTGGTGCATCAGCAGCTGCTTCATTCGGTGAGATGGGCTTCAACGTAAAAGTGTTCTGTATCCAAGACAGTCCACGCCGCGCTCACAGTATCGCTGCTCAAGGTGGTATCAACGCTGCTAAGAACTATCCTAACGATGGCGACAGCGTATATCGTCTTTTCTACGATACAATCAAAGGTGGTGACTACCGCGCACGTGAAGCTAACGTCTATCGTCTCGCTGAATTAAGTAACAACATCATCGACCAATGTGTCGCTCAAGGCGTTCCTTTCGCTCGCGAATACGGCGGCTTATTAGCTAACCGTTCTTTCGGTGGTGCTCAAGTATCCAGAACATTCTATGCCCGCGGTCAAACCGGACAACAACTTCTCCTCGGTGCTTACAGCGCATTGTCGAAAGAAGTTGAAAGAGGTACTGTCAAGATGTATCCTCGTCGCGAAATGATGGACGTCGTTCTCGTTGACGGCCGCGCTCGTGGTGTTATCATGCGTAACCTCGTCACAGGTGAACTCGAACGTTATGCAGCTCACGCTGTCGTTATCGCTTCAGGCGGTTACGGTCGTGTGTTCTTCCTCTCAACAAACGCTATGTCATCAAACGGCTCAGCTGAATGGCAAGCCTATAAGAAAGGCGCTATGATGGCTAACCCTTGCTTCACACAAATCCACCCAACATGTATCCCTGTTCACGGCAGCTACCAATCAAAACTTACTCTTATGAGTGAAAGTCTCCGTAACGACGGTCGTATCTGGGTTCCTAAGAAGAAAGAAGACGCTGAGAAATTGGCTAAAGGTCAAATCAAAGCTAAAGACATCGCAGAAGAAAACCGTGACTACTACCTCGAAAGACGTTACCCAGCTTTCGGTAACCTCGTTCCTCGTGACGTCGCTTCACGTGCAGCAAAAGAGAGATGCGATGCTGGCTTCGGCGTAAACAACACAGGTCTCGCTGTTTATCTCGACTTCAAAGAAGCTATCGATCGTTTGGGTCAGAAAGTCGTTGAAGAAAAATACGGTAACCTCTTCGAAATGTACGAACGTATCACCGACGACGATCCATACAAGACACCTATGATGATTTATCCTGCTGTTCACTACACAATGGGTGGTCTCTGGGTTGACTATGAATTACAAACAACAATTCCAGGTTTGTTCGCAGCAGGTGAAGCTAACTTCTCCGACCACGGTGCTAACCGTCTCGGCGCTTCAGCTTTGATGCAAGGTCTTTCTGATGGTTACTTCATCTTGCCTTACACAATGCAAAACTACCTCGCTGACCAAATCGGTGTTCCTCGCTTCCAGACAAATACTAAGGAATTCGACGAAGCAGAAAAACAAATACGCGAAAAGATTAACAAACTCATGGCTATCAACGGTAAACAAACCGTCGATTCAATCCACCGCCGCTTAGGTCTCATCATGTGGAACAAAGTCGGTATGGCTCGTAACGAAGCTGGTTTGAAAGAAGCTATCGAAGAAATCAAAGCATTGCGTAAGGAATTCTGGCAAGACGTCAAAGTTCCACCACAAAGCTCAGGCATGAACAACGAGTTGGAAAAAGCTCTCAGAGTAGCCGACTTCTTAGAAATGGGTGAACTCATGGCACGCGACGCTCTCATGCGTAACGAATCATGCGGCGGTCACTTCCGCGAAGAGTTCCAAACTCCTGACGGCGAAGCTATGCGTAACGACGCAGAATACAGCTTCGTGGCAGCTTACGAATACCAAGGTCCTGACAAAGAACCAGTATTGTACAAAGAAGAACTTAAATTTGAAAATGTCGAGGTTAAACAAAGAAACTATAAATAATTTGCATTATGAAGTTAACGTTAAAAATCTGGAGACAGAAAAACAATATAGATAAAGGACAATTTGTTACATATAATGTTGACAATATTCCTGAAGAAGCTTCATTCCTTGAGATGCTCGACATCTTGAACGAAGGTCTCGTCGTTAAAGGTGAAGATCCTGTCACTTTCGACCACGACTGCCGCGAAGGTATCTGTGGAGCATGTGGCTTGTATATCAACGGTCACCCTCACGGAAAATTCAAGAACACAACCACTTGCCAACTTCACATGCGTAAGTTCAAAGATGGCGACACTATCACCATCGAACCATGGCGCTCTGAAGCTTTCCCTATCATCAAGGACTTGATGGTTGACCGTTCAGCATTAGACCGCCTCATCCAAGCTGGTGGCTACGTCTCAGTACGTACAGGCGGCGTGCCAGATGCTAACGCTATTCCAATCAGCAAACATGACGCTGACCTCTCAATGGACGCTGCTTCATGTATCGGCTGCGGCGCTTGCGTGGCAACATGTAAAAACGGTAGCGCTATGCTCTTCGTATCAGCTAAGTTCTCTCAACTCGCATTGTTACCACAAGGTCAAGTTGAAACATACGAAAGAGTACAGAAAATGGTCGCAAGAATGGACGAACTCGGATTCGGTAACTGTTCAAACACATACGCTTGTATGGCAGAATGTCCAAAGGGTATCTCTGTTACAAACATCGCAAGAATGAACAGACAATTCTTGGCAGCTAAGATCGCTGAACCTTTGAAGAAATAAAATGTCAACAGACAACGGACAACAGTCAACAGACATTGTCCATCTGTAGGGACACATCGAATGTGTCCTTCACAACGGATGTGTCCAATAATCAAAAAAGTCTCGGGATTTATATTCCGGGACTTTTTGGTTATACCCATAAAAATTTTTAAATACAAAAAGTTTTTAGGGTTATAACCCTAAAGTTGAAAATATAATTGTATATTTGCAATAAAAATATTCTAATGAGAGAAAGACCATTATATATTTCTAAGATACAACCTTTCTTCGACAAACCAATTGTCAAAGTTATAACAGGAATTCGTAGGTGCGGAAAATCAGCATTATTGATGTTAATAAAAGATTATTTTATAAAAACTGGAATAACTGAAAAAAACATCATATACATTAATTTTGAAAGCATGGAATATTCCGACATAGACTCGGCAAAGAAATTATATTCCTATATTCTTGATAAAAAACCTAATGAAGGAAGATGTTATATACTTCTTGATGAGATTCAAAATGTTAAAGAGTGGGAGAGAGCTGTCAATTCATTTCAGGTTGATTTCGATAGTGACATATATATAACAGGTTCCAATTCGCAGTTGTTGTCATCGGAGTTATCAACATTATTGGCAGGTCGTTATGTGGAGTTTGTGATAGAAACGCTTTCTTTCAAGGAGTATTTAAGTTTTTTAAATGAGACACCTAACGATATTTATAAAGCTTTTAATCAATATGTTCGTTTGGGAGGTTTTCCTGCAATCCACGCATATAATTATGATACCGACTCTGCGTATAAAGTGATAAATGATATTTACTCTTCAGTTATTTTGCGAGATACAATTCAAAGGCACAATATCCGTAATGTTGATCAACTTGAACGGATAATGAGATTTATTCTAATTAATGTTGGAAATATTTTTTCCGCAAAAAGCATATCCGATTATTTTGTTTCTCAAAAAAGAAAAGTAGATATAAACACTATATATAATTATCTTTCGGCATTAGAAAGTGCGTATATCATTCGACGTGTCAACCGTTATAATCTAAAAGGAAAAGAAATATTAAAGACTAACGAGAAATATTATTTTAGTGATCATGCTTTGATATATTCGTTGATGGGGTATAACTCACAGTGGATTTCGGGTGTGCTTGAAAATATTGTATTCCTTGAAATGCTTCGTCGAGGATATACACCTTTTGTAGGAAAATATGATGATTATGAAATAGATTTCGTAGGAGACAGACAAGGAAATAAAATATATGTTCAAGTGACTTATAAAATTGAATCTCAAAAAACATTCGAAAGAGAGATTAATTCCTTGATGAAAGTAAACGATAATTATCATAAATATTTGGTTACTACAGATGAAATGTTCGTTGGTAATTACGATGGAATTGAAGAAATTCACATCGCAGATTTTTTACTGAAAGAAGATTGGTAACACTAATAAGTTGAATGTTTAAAGTCTTTATCCAGAAATCTTGAAAAAATCATAACATCTCAGTGTAAGGACGCGGCAAGCTACGTCCGTACAATCAAAATCAATGTCAAAAAAACTTTAAAAATATCCTTGAAATTAAAAAAATCTTTTGTAACTTTGAAGTCTCAAACAAAGATGTCATGACTTTTCATTTACTTGAAAAATATACATACTTGAACCTCAAGGAACGCGACAGATTCTAATTGACTTCCAGAATCCTGGATTTTTGTATCTCTGGACTTCTGGATCTCTGGGTGACTCGGAGACTTGGTGACTCGGAGACTCAAAATTGTCTGTTGTCTGTTGACATTAATAATCAAAAAAAACATTAACTTAAAAAAATAAATACCATGGAATTACCATTTGCAGAATCTTGGAAAATTAAGATGGTTGAACCCATCAAGAAAAGCACTCGCGAAGAACGCGAACAATGGATGAAAGAAGCACATTACAATTTGTTTAATCTCAAAGCTGATCAAGTCTATATCGACTGCTTGACCGACTCAGGTACCGGCGCAATGAGCGACCGTCAATGGGCTGCAATGATGATGGGCGACGAAAGCTACGCAGGTTCTTCTTCATTCTTCCGTCTTAAAGAAGTCATCACACGCCTCACAGGTTTTGAATATGTCATCCCAACACACCAAGGCCGCGCTGCTGAAAACGTTCTCTTCAGCCACCTCGTAAAAGGCGGTGACATCGTTCCTGGTAACTCACACTTCGACACAACAAAAGGCCACATCGAAAGCCGTAAAGCTTTCGCAGTTGACTGCACCGTTGACGAAGCAAAAGACACTCAACTCGAAGTTCCTTTCAAAGGTAATGTCGATGTTAAGAAACTTGAAAAAGTCCTCGCTGAAAACGCAGAAAAAATTCCTTTCGTAATCGTTACTATTACAAACAACACAGCTGGCGGTCAACCTGTATCAATGCAGAACCTCCGCGAAGTCAGAGCTGTCGCTGACAAATACGGCAAACGCGTTATCTTCGACTCAGCACGTTTTGTTGAAAACGCTTACTTCATCAAGACTCGTGAAGCTGGCTACGCTGACAAGACTATCAAAGAAATCGTTAAGGAAATGTATCAATATGCCGACGGTATGACAATGTCAGCTAAGAAAGACGGTATCGTTAACATGGGCGGTTTCATCGCTACACGTCACGAAGACTGGTACGAAGGCGCAAAACGTTTCTGTATCCCATTCGAAGGCTTCCTCACATACGGCGGTATGAACGGTCGTGATATGGACGCTCTCGCAGTTGGTCTCGACGAAAACACAGAATTAGACAATATCGAAACACGTATCAAACAAGTTCAATATCTCGCAGCAAAATTAGATGAGTACGGCATTCCTTACCAACGTCCTGTCGGTGGCCACGCTCTCTTCATCGATGCTGACCGTGTTCTTACAAACGTTCCTAAAGAAGAATTCCCAGCACAAATGCTCGCTATCGAACTTTATCTCGAAGCTGGTATCCGTGGCTGCGAAATCGGTTACATCCTCGCTGACCGTGACCCTGTCACACGCGAAAACCGTTTCGGTGGATTAGACCTTCTCCGTCTCTGCATCGCTCGCCGCGTTTATACAAACAACCACATGGATGTTATCGCAGCAGCTTTGAAGAACGTTTACGACCGTCGCGACGAAATCAAACACGGCGTGAGAATCACATGGGAAACAGAACTCATGCGTCACTTCACAGTTCATTTGGAACCTATTAAATAAATTAAACTGAAAAATTGAGAATCTGAGAATCTGAGAAGATTTTTCAGGTTCTCAATTTCTCAATTTCTCAGACTCTAATATGCTAATCAACATACTATTCATTATCGCTTTAACATTTCCGGTAGCTGTCGCATCGACGGCTTTTAGCGTCAGTAATGAACAATTAAATGTTAACAATTTACAATTGGGACGTAAGTTGATGTTCGCCCTCATACTCGCTTTAGGTCAGGGCGTTATGTATTCTCTTGGCAGTCTGCTCGGCGGAACCTTCATGCATCTCCTGACGTCATTGTCGAAATGGATAGTGTTAGCCTTGTGCTTCTCAGTGTCGTTCAGAATGCTGATAGACACACTTAAAATTAGAAAAGGAGATAACCTGCTTTTCATTGAAAGTAAGAAACATCTCTTATTGCTGTCGATAGCCTTGGGCGTTAACTGCTTCATCATAGGCATGACATCAGAATTTTTCCAGCCTTTTCAAAATCTCACATCTTATATTATCATGATAGCTGCGTTCGTATGGTCGATAGTGGCGATGATAATACCGTTTTCTAAATTAAAACTGACATTGAACAGCATGCTTAATGTCATCTTCGCAGCGATAATCTTGGTGAGAGGACTGCTGTTTATTATTTAATTTTTTTCCGAAAAAAGAATAAGAAATATCTTCATTTTATATTACCTTTGCAGACTAATTTTTATAAGCTAAGGTATGATTCATTTGACGAAGATTTTTCACTTTGAAGCAGCTCACGCTCTTATGGGTTACGACGGCCGCTGCCGTAATGTTCACGGTCATTCCTACGAGATGCGCGTCACTGTTAAGGGTAATCCTATCATGGATTCTAACAATCCTAAAAACGGAATGGTGATGGACTTCGGCGACCTGAAGAGAATCGTCAACGAAGAAATCGTAGATCATTACGACCACGCATTTATCATAAACCATGAGATGCCAAACGATTTTATAGAGAATGTCAAAAACCACTACGAGAGAATTATCGTACTTCCTTTTCAACCTACTACAGAACTTATGTTGATGCATTTTGCAGAGAAGATTAAGAGAAGACTTCCTGACGGAATTAAGTTGGTCAAGATTTTCCTGAAAGAGACAGAAGGCTCGTTTGCAGAATGGATTGAAGATTGAAATCAATAAATACATTATTAATAAATTAAAAAGTTATGAGAAAGTTTTTTACAACTTTATTGCTTTTGGTGATGTTTGCACCATTTGCAATTGCCGATGAAATTATCATTGGTACAGGAACAGGTGAAGACGCCTCTATTCCTTTCAACACGAGCTATTCCTACTCTTGGAATGAAACCATTTATCCAGGCAGCGAAATCGGTGGAGCAGCTACAATCAATTCTGTAGCTTTCAACTGCAATCAAGCAGGTACCCTCACCCTCAGTGAAGTCGATATCTACATGGGTATAACAGAAAGAGAAACAATGTCATCACTCTTGGACTGGACTCCGGAAGGCGACCTCACCCTTGTTTATTCAGGTGAAAACGTTACTATCGGTGATAGCGCATGGGAAACATTTACATTAGACGTTCCATTCTATTATCATGGCACAGGCAACTTGGTTGTTGTCGTTGCCAAGAAATTAAGCGGTTATAACCCCGACTTGAAATGGTACTACACAAGTGCCGACAACACAGTTATGTATTGCCGTAACGACAGCTCTGAAAACATCGCTGACCAACATCCTGGTGCAAACCAAGCTCACGGAAGATTGTCATACAGAGCTAATATGAAGTTGGATGTAACTTACGGTTCTTTGGCATCTCCTGTAGTTATCACTCCTAACAACCTTAACCTCGGCAACCGTCCTTCTGGAGCTTGGATGCGTCATACTCCTGTGACAATCTCTGCTACCGACGAGTCAACAACAATCACTTCAATAACATCGACAAATCCTTTCTTTATCTTCTCTCAAGTTGAGTTGCCTTACGAACTCACAACAGAGAATCCTTTGGAATTGAGAGTCTCTCATCTCTCAGGCGATGGCATCGAAAACGGTTATATCCTCGTAGGCCATTCATTCGGAACAGATACGCTCACATTGACAGCTAACGCTTACACAGCAGAGGTAGGTGACGTATGGGAAATGCCTTACGTGGTTTCACAACTTCCTTACTCAGGAACACCGGCTTTCAACACCTTGTATAATAACTATCTCCTCCCAGGCGAAGAACAAGACGGTGCTGATGCTGTTTACAGACTTACTTTCCAAGAAGAGACAACAATGTCGGCAATGGTGAGCGGCGCTAACGCAAAAGTAGCTCTCTATTCTTCTAACTTCTACGGCAAAGGCGGTCCTGACAATGACAACTACTACGGCTCAGGCTACACCCCTGATGACGATGACGACGACCCATTCCCAGAAGTCATGGGCGAAACATTCTTCTATGACTTCAACGACGCTTCGATAGAAGACTGGAGAGTCATCGACGAAGACGGCGACTTCTTCAACTGGAAAGTTTCTGACGGCTACGGCATTCAAGGTGTAGATGCTTCAGGTTGCATCTATTCAGAATCTTTCGATATGAATTCTAACTCACCTCTTCTTCCTAACAACTTCATCGTTACTAAAGGCTTATATACTATAACAGAAAACTCAACATTGTCGTTCGACGCTCTTCCTTTAGACCCTTATTATTATTCTGAATACTATGGCGTAGTCGTTTCAGCTGACGGCGAAAACTTCATCACAGTATGGGAACATGAATGTACATGGGAAGAATCTTCCGACTGGACACACCAAACAATCGACCTCAGCGCATACGCAGGTCGTAATATGTACGTTGGTTTACGTCACTTCAACTGCACAAACGAATATGCTATCGTTATCGACAACTTGGAATTGTCAAACGGCACTCGTTCAGCAAAATCAAATAAGATTGAAAACCTTACTGTTCCGGCAGGCGTTTATTATCTCGTAGCTTCTGCAACAGAACAATTCTCAGTATCAATCACCACAAATTCAGAAGACGGTCTTAACTCAGTTGCTGAAGTAGTCGCTGAAGAAGTTAACGCTAACACAGCAAAAGCTTATTGGAGCTGGAACTTCATCGATACAAAAGAAGCATCAACTTTCACTCTCTACAGAAGAAACAACTTCACAGGTGAAGAGGCTGTCGTCTTAGCTCAAAATCTTACCGATACTGTATATGTTGACAACACATGGGGCAACGCAGCAAACGGCGTTTATCAATATGGTGTAGCTGTCGTTTATCCAGCAGCAGATTATACAACACCGGTGCTTTGGTCAAACACTCTCGATAAAAACATGACAGCTTCTGTTACTGTTAACGTTGAAGCAGAAAACGGAGCATCAGTAGCAGGAACAACAGTCTCATTCGTAGGTATCGACAACTCAAATGTTTACGAAGCAGTTTTGGATGCAACAGGCACATACACATGGAACGACTTCCGTCTTGGCAACTATAAATATACAGTCGCATTAGAAGGTTATCAATCATGCGCAACAAACGAAATCGTCACTATCTCTGACGACGCAGTGTTTGATTGTACTTTGGAAGAATACTTCAACGTAGGTGATCTTTTCGTCTCTTCTACAGGTTGGGCAATGTGGAATCATACCGATGCTGAGACTTATGATGTTAAGTTGGACGGAACAACAGTTGCTGAAGTATGGACTAATTACTATCAATTTGATGTCACTAACTTAGTCGAAGGTCAAAGCTATAAAGCCGAAGTTGGTGAGTATGAATATACATGGACTTACACCCCATGCGACAACTTCGTTGAGCCTACAAACTTCGAAGCTGTCGTCAATAAAACTAATGTTGAGCTTTCATGGACACTTCCTCTCGGCGCACATCCAACAGAATTTATGTTCGACTTTGAAGACGGAACGTTAGACGGTTTCACAACAATAGATGCTAATAACGACGGCCGCACATGGGGCAACTCAACACAGTTCTCATCGACAGACTGCGGCTACGAAAGTGCTAACAGCGCAGTGTCACGTTCTTACGACGGTATGTACGACTTTGAACCAAACGACTATTTGGTGACAGAAAGCAAATATGAAATCACAGCAAATTCTAAACTTACATTCTATGTCTGTGCAGAAAACTCTTTGTATGCAGCAGAACACTATGGCGTTGCTATCTCAGAAACAGGCAATGCTTCAGAATCTGATTTCACTATGATTTGGGAAGAAACATTGTCAGCAAAAGAAGGCGCTAAAGTTGAACGCGGCGATCGCGCACAAGGCAACTGGTACCAAAAAACTATCGACCTCAGCGACTATGCAGGCAAGAATGTTTATATCGCTTTGCGTCACTTCAACTGCTACGGTCAGTTCTGGATTAATATCGACAACCTCGCTCTTACAACATCAGCAAAAGATGATCCTAACACAACAGACTTGAGAGTGGCTGGTGCAATGATTTTCCGTGATGGCGAACGCATCGCAGGTCCTATTAATGAAGAATCATACGTCGATAAAAACGCACCATACGGCGAACACGAATATTCAATAAGAGTGGTTTATGGCGATCAAGATAAGGATATTTATTACTCAATGTCATGTCCTTTGGCAGAGACAGTTGAAGTGGTGAGAGTTTGCGATGCTCCACGTAATCTCCACGGTGAAGAAGGCGTAAATGAAAATGGCGAATACGGCGTTTCATTGATATGGCCTTATTCGACAATAAGTTCTGAATGGTTGTATTATGACAATGGTGTCAACGTAACAGGTATAGGCTTGGGCAGCCCATCTTCAATACATTATGGTATCATGTTCCCAGGCGCTTCTCTCGAAGATTACATCGGAACTATGATGACAAAAGTGTCGGTATTCGATTATGAAGCTCAAGAAGGTAACCTTATGATTTATTACGGCGGCGACAACGCTCCTGAGATGTTGGTTCACTCACAGCCATACGCTACTTCAGGATCAAGTGCTTTCGTCGAGCTTGACCTCACAGCACCACTACCGATAGACCCTTCAATGAACTTGTGGATCGTATTCAACAGCTTGACCGCTTCTTATCCTGCTCCAGGATGTGAGACAACAGGCGACCCTAACGGACGCTGGATCTCAATGGACGGAACAACGTGGCAAGACGTGGCTACCGCCGGCGCTAACTTGAACTATACATGGATGATACGCGCTTACGTCACAAGCGAACTCAAAGGCGAAGAAGCTATGTCGATGGCTGATGATGAAACAAAAGACAGCACATTTGAACATTATAATATCTATCGCGGCACATCAAACGATAACTATGAATTAATCGGCGAATCGACACAAGGTAGCTACTTCGATCAAGTTGAAGCTGGAACTTATTACTATCAGGTGACAGCCGTTTATACTGTCGATGGCGAAGAATGTGAGTCAGCTCCTGCTAACGCTGCTGGCGAAGAAGTCGATTATGTTGTTGTTACAGTGACAAGCATAGATGAAAACGGAGCTAACGCTTTGGTCGTTTATCCAAATCCGGCAAAAGACCTTGTTAAGCTTTCATCTATCAACGGTCAGCTCACAGCAGTGAAGATTTACAATACAGTTGGAATGTTAATAGATGAGATTGAACTCAATTCAACTGATGTTGAAATTAACATCTCAGACTATGCACCAGGTATCTATTTCTTCAATATTGACGGAGAAGTCGTTAAGGTGATTAAGAATTGACAATTGACAATTAACAATTGGTAGAGACGTCACATCTGTGGCGTCTCTTTAATTTTGTAATTAATCATTTAATTGTTAATTGTACATTGTCAATTGTCAAATTACGCAGATTATTTTAAAATAGTTTGCGCAACTTGCTTTAAAATTGTATATTTGCGCATATGATATCGATACAAAATCTTAGCATGCAATTTACGGGTGATGACCTCTTCACCGACATCAGTTTCATGATTCGTGAAAAGGATAGGATAGGTCTCGTCGGAAAAAACGGCGCCGGCAAGACGACTCTCATCCGTCTCCTCTGTGGACTCGAACAACCTTATAAAGGTGATGTGATAATGTCGGACGACGTGACTATCGGCTATCTCCCTCAAGAGAAAAACGTCAACAGTACAAAGACCGTCCTCGATGAGGCAATGACAGCCTTCGAGGAATATCACGAGATGGAACGTCAGCTTGCAAAACTTAATGAAGAACTCTCCGACAGAACTGATTATGAAAGCGATTCCTATCAGCGTCTTTGTGAGAAGATGAGTCATCTCAACGAGCGTCTCGCTCTTATGGGCGGTCACTCCATCGAAGGCGAAGCGGAACAGATACTCATAGGTCTCGGCTTTGACCATAACGACATGCAACGTCCGATGAAGGAATTCAGTAACGGATGGCAGATGCGCGTTGAACTCGCTAAGATACTTCTTCGTAAACCAAAACTGCTGCTTCTCGACGAACCGACTAACCACTTAGACATCGAATCAATACAATGGTTAGAAGGTTTTCTTAAAAATTATTATGGCGCCATCTTCATGGTGTCGCACGACAGAGCCTTCCTCGACCAGATAACGATACGAACGATAGAGATTTCATGCGGAAAGATTTACGATTATAAATGTTCCTATTCCGAATTTATTGAAAGAAGAGAAGAACGCATCGATATTCAGAAGGCTGCTTTCGACAATCAGCAGCGTGAGATAAAAGAGATTGAAGCTTTCATAGAGAGATTCAGATATAAGGCTACCAAGGCAAAACAGGTGCAGTCGAGAGTGAAGCTGCTTGAGAAGATGGATATGGTGCAGATCGACGACCAAGACAAGTCGGCGATTCATTTCAAGTTCCCGCCAGCACCTCATTCCGGCAAGGTGACACTCGAACTCAATGATGTGTCGAAATCGTATGGTGAGAAACAAATCTTAAATAATATTAACCTTCTTATTCCGAGAGGGGAGAAGATAGCTTTTGTAGGTCGTAACGGTGAAGGTAAATCTACCTTGTCGAAGATCATCGCCGGCGTGCTCGACTATCAAGGTGAGGTGAAACTCGGTCATGAGGTGCAGATTGGTTATTATGCCCAGAACCAACAAGACATGCTCGACCCGGAGAAGACTGTCTTCGAGACTTTAGACGATGTGGCTACCGGCGATATGCGTGTGAAGGTGAAGTCGCTCTTAGGAGCCTTCTTGTTTGGCGGCGATGCCATCGAGAAAAAAGTGAAGGTTCTCTCGGGCGGCGAGAAAGCACGTTTGTCGCTTGCCAAGATGCTTCTCTTCCCGACGAACCTCCTCATACTCGACGAGCCGACCAACCACTTGGACATGCTTTCTAAAGACATCCTCAAATCGGCTCTGCTTCAGTTCGACGGAACTCTGATAATAGTATCGCACGACCGTGACTTCTTGCAAGGTCTTACCAATAAGGTCTATGAATTTAAGAAACCTCATATCAAAGAATATATAGGCGATATTTATGACTTCTTGGAAGAGAAGAAACTCAAAGAGTTAGACGATCTCAACAAGAAACAAAAAACTGTTCAGACCAACAGCGACGCATCGAAGTCGCAGGGAAAGTTGGACTATGAGCTGAAGAAGCAGAACGACAGAGAGGCGAAACGTATAGAACGTGAGATTAAGAAAATTGAAGAACAGATAGAATCTGTCGAGCAAGAGATTTCAGAGATGGACGCTGTGATGTCCAATCCTGAGGCATATCCAAATATCAATATCGATAATGACTGGTATAAGCTATACGCCGAGAAGAAAGACAAGCAGCAAGAACTTATGAACCTCTGGGAGGAATTAGTTGGTTAAGTCGCCGAGAAATACACCTTATTAATTAATATACAACTCAGATTAAATTGAGACGCATCAATTACATATTGTTAATATTTTTGGTGTAATTGGTACGTCTCTACCGTGGACGCCTCAGCATCTCAGCATCTCAGCCCCTCAGCAACTCAGCATCTCAGCCCATCAGCCCCTCAGCAAATCAGCAACTCAGCATCTCATATTATCCTTTTTCTTCCAATCTGAAAAAAGTTAAAAAAAATTAAGGCGGGTTCTATTTATTATTAATTTTCCTACATCAATGGGCAGAACCCATTTTCCCACGTCTGTAGTTTGATTTATTTCTTTAAAAATAACTCTCGATAAATGCTATATTCATCGAGATATACGTTTTATGAACTTG
>JAFTUF010000039.1 GCA_017466405.1 Bacteroidales bacterium | reverse complement strand
ACGCAAGATAACCGTCATGCAGAAAAGCAAACTCATCGCAGTCTGCGTCAATCCGACTTCGCCCAACGGCATCGTCTTAGATTCCGAGAAACTATGCAAGACATTATCAGAAGCGATAAAACTCCCGGTTTACGATTTGAAAAAAATTTCGAGAGACTAAAGACGAAAATCTAAAGGTTGTGGCGTGAATAATTAATCCTTAATAACGAATTTGGTTACACAACCATTCAGTTGCCTTTATGACTTCAATTTTGTGGTTTTCAATATCTAATGTCTCGGAAGAACCTTCCAAACAAACGATTGTCAAACGTTCGCAGTTCGTCATTTTGGCACCTTTAATTAATCCTCCAATTTCTCTTTTGAACAATTTCTTGTTCGTTTTATCCAACTCGTATGTCACTTGTATCAGTTCAAGTACGCGAGAACTGTCATAAACGGCAAAATCTACCTCAAAGTCATTTGTTTTACGTAGATAATAAACTTGCTGATACTCAGTGTTGATACGTCTTAATAATTCAAGTAAGACTATGTTTTCCAATCTCCATCCTAAGTTTTGTGATGTGACGACATCATCTCTCTCGGTCATGAATGCTATATCGGTGACATAGCTTTTCTTGCTGAGCAATCTGTCGGAAGATTTTGTCGAAAACTTAGAAACTATACGTAGCAAAAAGGCTTCGTTCAGATATGATACATAATTTTTGACTGTATGTATTGAACCGACTCCGAAAAGTTTCTGTAATGTATTATATGAAACCTCTTGACAGTTTTTATCAAGCAAATTGTTCGTGATTTCCCACAGCGTTTGTGTACGAGAAATATTATATCTGCGACATATATCTTTTTGTATTATAGCTGATAATAGCGACATTATATAACCGCGCTTTTCATCTCCGGCTACAATCTCAGGAAATCCGCCGCATTGTAGATATTCGTCTAATGCTCTTTGTCGTAATGCTCTTGCTTTGGTAGTTACTGACGTGATATCGACATTTTTTGCCACGCAGTAGTCAATGAAAGAAAACGGGTATAATGAAATCTGATTATAGCGTCCAGTCAGATGAGTCGCAAGCTCCCCGCTGAGAAGATTGGCGTTGGAACCTGTAAGAACGACCTTAACTCCACTGCGCATAATGCGATTGACAAACAGATGCCAACCATCTATATTTTGTATCTCATCTAACAGCAGATAATCAAATGAACCATATATTCTATACAAAGTCTCCAATACATCATTCATCTTTTCTATATCTATATTCATCAGGCGTTCGTCGTCAAAATTTACGTATGCGAAATTGACACCGCTTTCAAGCAATATTTTCTTGCATATCGTTGATTTTCCACAACGTCTGACACC
The DNA here is from genome assembly GCA_017466405.1 of Bacteroidales bacterium. GTDB lineage: Bacteria > Bacteroidota > Bacteroidia > Bacteroidales > F082 > Limimorpha. The sequence continues at coordinate 9,598 of JAFTUF010000039.1, read as the reverse complement.
GATAACAACTTGAGCTCGGTTGCTATTTAGATTAAACAGAGACTCTTCTCTTCGTGTTATCCAAGAAGATGTACCGAAGTTTTTCAACTCATCTTTCTGGTCCGATAATACAGTTAGCAAGTCTGTCATATTATTTGTGATTGTAATTCAATGCAAATATACTATAATTTTTTATTCTTACTGCACAAAATATGTTAAAATTACATAATTTTAATGCACAAAATATTGTAATATAGAGTAGTGTTACTGCACAAAATATGTGGCGCAATTATATAAAAATTTATTAAATTTGCCATTCACATTATTCCTTTAAAAATATGCAACTGAGAAAACTCATAGATTCGCCAAGCGGACTCCGCTTCATGACTGACAACCTCTGCACTCATTCTGGTTATTCAAGAAAACTTTTGCTTGAAATGACGATGATGTGCGACAAAATCTCTATCGAGAAATCGTATTCCGTCATGAAAGAGTTTTATCAGGTGCTTCAGAATGAAGAAAATAAGAATGTTATACAGACACTTCAGTTTAAACTCTGTAAGCTTAAAGACATAAACCACACATTGTCGCGTCTCGCTTCATCGGTCGTTCTCGACGACATCGAACTTTTTGAAGTCAAGAACCTCGCTATTCTATCTGCAGATGTTAAAATAATTTTAGAAAAACTTAATCTCAACGAGATAATAACGATTCCTGACTTAGAAGATGTCGTGAAGATATTAGATCCCGACGGACTTCGTATCGCTACTTTCTACATATATGACTCATATTCAGAGAAATTGGCATCGCTGCGTAAGAAGTTGAAGTCGAAAGATTTCTATCAAGACGCGGTTTATAACGAAGTGCAAGCTTTGGAAGACGAGATAAGAGGAGAACTTTCCGATAAGTTGAAACCATATTCCGAAACCTTGACAATAGCGATGAACGCCTTGGCTCAAGTCGATATTAATCTCGCTAAGTCGTTGCAGATGAAAGAACTCGGACTTTGTTTCCCGACTTTGTCAGATGAAAATGTCGCTCGTTATGAAGGAATGTTCCATCCCGAAGTTAGGTCTGTGCTGAGAGAGAAAAACACCGATTACCAAAACGTAAACATCAGTTATGAACTGAAACCTCTTATAATAATGGGAGCTAATATGGGAGGCAAGACCATAGTCCTCAAGACTTTAGCATTATGTCAATATCTCATGCAGTTCGGTTTCGGCGTTCCGGCATCCAAGGCGGAGATGATGATTTTTGACGAGATATTCTGTCTCACCACCGACGAGCAATCCATCAACAAAGGACTCTCGTCATTTGCGGCCGAGATGAAAAACATCGACGCTGTCATCAGAGCGTCACAACACGACAGCAGAATCCTCGCTCTCATCGACGAGCCGGCCCGCACCACAAACCCGACAGAAGGAACGGCATTAGTCTCCTCATTGATAAAGCTACTTCAAGACAAAGCCATGGGTCTCGTCGTCGTGACGCATTATAACATAAACACATACAATAACAAATGCCTTCGCGTGCGAGGCTTGGAAAACGGCAAGATGAATTATGAGTTGGTCGAGACTTACGAAGGCGAAGTCCCGCACGAAGCGCTCAATATCGCCGAAAACCTCGGCATCGCTCCGCAATGGATAAAGCTCGCCAAAGAGATTCTGGAAGAGGGAAGGTGAGAGAGACTTGCCTAAATTGCACAAAGTCTGTTGTCCGTTGTCTGTTGTCCGTTGACATTAAAAATTTAACATCATGCTCGCATACTCATACATAGAAAAAGGAAAATTCGCTTTGGTGGAAAAGCCGAAGCCAACTCTTATTGACCCCACCGATGCCATTGTCCGTGTGACGATGAGCAGCATCTGTTCCAGCGACATCCACATCAAACACGGCAGCGTGCCACGAGCAGTGCCGGGCGTCACCGTCGGACATGAGATGGTAGGCGTCGTTGAGGAAGTGGGAGAGGACGTCACCAATGTGAAAGCCGGCGACCGCGTGACGGTCAACGTGGAGACATACTGCGGAGAGTGTTTCTTCTGCAAGAACGGCTATGTTAACAACTGCACGCATCCTCATGGAGGCTGGGCTTTGGGATGCCGCATCGACGGCGGACAGACCGAATATGTGCGCGTGCCATTGGCGAACCAAGGACTTAACATCATCCCCGACAGCGTCACCGATAAGCAAGCCCTGTTAGTCGGCGATGTGCTCGCCACGGGATTCTGGGCTGCGCGTATTTCCGAGATAGGAGAGGACGACACCGTTCTCATCATCGGCGCCGGTCCGACGGGAATATGCACCCTCTTATGCGTTATGTTACGCAATCCCAAGCGCATCATCGTATGTGAGAAGTCGGAGGAGAGACGACGTTTCGTGCGAGAACATTATCCCGATGTCATGCTCGTAACGCCCGAAGAATGTAAGACTTACGTCATGGCGAACAGCGATTATGGAGGAGCCGACAGAGTTTTGGAGGTAGCAGGCTCCGACGACACCTTCCGTCTCGCCTGGGAGTGCGCGCGACCCAACGCCATCGTTACCATTGTCGCCCTTTACGACCAGGCGCAGGTACTTCCCTTGCCGGAGATGTACGGCAAGAACCTCACCTTCAAGACCGGCGGCGTCGATGGCTGCGACTGCGAAGAAGTTCTCAAACTGATAGAAGCCGGCAAGCTCGACACCACGCCTCTCATCACACACCGTTTCAAGTTAAGCGAGATAGAAGAAGCCTACCGTATCTTCGAAAACAAATTAGACGGAGTTATAAAGGTAGGGATAGAGGGAGATTGAGGAAATAGGGGGAGATGGGTGTATTTATATTTTTATGAAAACATGAAGCAATCTCAATTTAAACAAGGAATTGAGATTGCTTCAATTTATTACGATAGGAAATGGCTAACATCACCTTATCGCATTCATCTCATCTATAAGATCCTGATAACTTGTAACCTTATGATATTTCACATTGGAGGTTGATATTGTGTTGAACAACTTTTCTGCACAGCTTATTTTTGCTTTCTCTATTGCCGACAATTCCATCGACGACATCGAACCTTTCGTCTCAGCTATAAAGAAAATATGCTTTACCTCATCTTTCTTCATGGCAATCGCCCAGTCGGGTGCGTAATTGCCTACAGGTGTCGGGATTTTGAAAGAACGAGGCAGTTTCGCATATACCACAACTTCGCTTGCTTCATCAAGGTCATGGGCAAACTGGCGTTCGCCTTTACTGTCGCTGAAAACATAGTCCGTAACGTGTTTCTTCGCTTCGTAAACTCTGTCAAAATCCATTTTGCTTTTAACGGTGAAGATGTTACTATCATATTTGCCTTCTGTGATGTTGTAGTGAATATGCTCAACTATCATCGTTGACTTCTGCTCCTTGATGATGCTTATTGCCTTACGGATGAATTCCTCTGGGTTGTTCTTGAACAGATAGAGCTTGCTTTCTTTTATGCCTTGTAATATCTTAACAACCGTGCGACGTGTAAGATTACTGCCCTTAGCTATGTCTCCGACTAAATCATATTTAACAGTCGAAGTGCAAACATCAGAAAGATTCTTCCAAGTAGTTGATGTATTGCCGAAATTCGTCACGTCTTTATCGTCCTGCGTACCTTCCACCATAACATAACGTAGCTTCTTAACTTCCAACTCGGCATTGATATGTAATATAGCTTTCTCTATCAGCTCATTGCTATCATAACTCACCGTGTAAACATACTGATGGTTGATTTCTCTCCATAAAGATTGAAACTCCGACTTGTCGAAATTCTCATTCAACTTATTATCGGGAGTAGTTGTCTTCTCTTCAACAATCATATCTTCCAATGCTTTAGGGTCGAATATTGAATTGATAAGTTTGAAAACACCTTCCGAAATATCTTGAAGTTTAGCAGGCAAGGCTGCCACATTACCGTTCGCAACAGCCTCACGATATGTTGAAGTGATGTTGCCTTGCTCGTCAATATAATTATTATCCTCCAAATAGATGATGATGCGACTTGCCTCGGTTTCGCTGATGGTGTGTACCTCTTCTCCTATTTTGATTTGTTTGCCTGTAAAATAGGTAACGGTTGCTTTTGCCGCACGTTCACGAAGCACATCGCGTGTCTCGCGCTGCAAGGCTGTGGTAAAGTCGGTATAACTTTCATTGGCTATCACCGTTAGTTTGTTTACTTCGTGTACATCTTCACCCAATAGCTCGGCATCCATTCGGGTACCGTGTTTATCAACACAGATTCGCAAACCACGCCCTACCTCTTGGCGTTTGGCAGTAGTTGAATTGCTATGGCGAAGTGTAAAGATTTGGAATACATTTGGGTTGTCCCAACCTTCACGTAAAGCAGAGTGTGAGAAGATAAATCGAGTAGGCTCCTCAAAACTCAGCAAACGTTCCTTGTTCTTCAAGATGAGATCGTAAGCTGAGATGTCATCAGACAAGCCAGATTTCTTTTCAATCTTGCTGTCTATCATCCTTCCGCTTTTCTTATCAATTGAGAAATAACCACGATGCACATCCTCAGCATTGAAACCTCGCAGATAATTGTTATAATCTTCGTCAAGCAACTCTAATTCTTTGCTTAACTGATTTCTGTATTCTTCTTCGAAAATCTTTTGAAATACGCCTTTAACTTCTTTGCCTTCATCATCATAGCTCTTATACTTTACGACCTCGTCAATGAAGAAAAGCGACAAACACTTGATGCCACGTTTGAACAGCTCGCGTTCTTTCTCGAAATGCGATTTTATGGTCTCTCTTATCTGAACTTGCTGCATATTCAACTCGTTGGTGTCTCCTATAACCTGACGTAAATATATTGTCGTTCCGTTGACAAATGTTACATGACCTTTAGGGTTGACTTCTGTAACGATAAAGTTTTCATATTGCGCCAATCCCGATTCAGCTTGCAGACTATCGCCAACGCCAAAAGTCTTTATCTTGCGGACAATAGTTCCCGATGCTGTCTTTATCTCAATCTCAATGCGGGCCATCGGCGGTTGCTTAGGCGAAAGGACGATGTTGTCTAGATAGAGATAACTGTTTGTGCCTCTCAGGTTCTTAACCTCGAAACCCTTTACGTGAATACGTTTCACTAATTTCTGGCGATAAGCATCCAACGCGTCAAGAGCATAGATGGTGTCGTGCTTTGTTTTATGTGTAGCCGAATAGTTGAGAACAAACAACGGGTTGAAGCGTTTGATACCAGCTTGCGTGGCGTCACCTTCCATTTTCTGAGGCTCGTCCATGATGACAATGGGATGATTGGCAGCAATCACATCAATTGGACGGCGACTTGCGAAGTCATCACGCTTCGAGTAGATGATACGGCTCTCCTTACTCTTGCCACCTTCTTTCATTGATGCCGCAAAGGCTTGAGTATTGATAATCATTACGCTCAATCCCGAATCGGATGAGAAACTATCGAGCTGTTGCAGGTTGCTACTGTTATAGATAAACCAACGAGCCTTTTTTCCGTAGTATTCCATAAAGTGCTCTTCCAGCATCTTGAAACTCTTGGCTACGCCCTCACGAATGGCAATACTTGGCACTACGATGATGAACTTACTCCAACCGTACTGTTTGTTCAGTTCAAACATTGTCTTGATATAGACATACGTCTTACCTGTACCCGTCTCCATTTCAATATCAAGGTTTACTGCACCTACACCTTTGGAAAGTGTAGCAGACGGAGTTATATCATACAAATTCTGTATAGCATTGATATTCTTGAGCAGTGTTCTCCCGTCTAACTCTATATGATGGTTGCGAAAACCTGTTTCACCCTCAAAGTCTATTTGCTGTTGAGAGCGTTTGCCTAAATCACGGCGATACTCTGCCACTCTGTGCGATGGCTGTCCGGTAAAGACCGCTACCGTATTTTCTACTGCATCGGTCTGGTATTGCTGAATTTTAAATTTGAATTTCATAGAGTTAAGATTATATACGTAATAAAGATGAGACACTGCCTTGATCAAGTAGAAAATCAAACAATCCTATCGTAATAATCCCTTGTTCATTAACTTTACGTTTAATGTCATCACCTACTACAATTATTTTGCGAAAATTGTCATTTATGCGTAATAACGGACGTTGCTCTTGATTTTGTTTCTCTGATGTAGGCATACGATAAGCCGATTGTATATACACTCGTTCCGCACCATTGTTGACCACAAAATCGACTTCTAAACCAATTCTTTTAGAGTTGCCGTTTTCATCTCGTTCCCATATTTCTACTAAACCAACATCTACAAGATAACCTCGTTGACGCAACTCGTTGTAGATTATGTTTTCCATAATATGCGTTTCCTCTTGCTGGCGAAAGTTCAAAATAGCTCCTCGTAATCCCAAATCCGTAAAGTAATATTTTGTTTCCGTCCCTATATACTTTCTTCCTTTGACATCATACCTAAGTGATTCCTCTATCAAAAAAGCATCTTCCATATATTTCAGATAATCTTTGATGGTTGAGTCTGAAATCTTCACATTATCGTTAGATATAAATGTATTGCTTATACGCTTTGGATTTGTCGATGAACCTATAGTAGATGCTATTACCTGAACTAATTGTTTCATTCCTTCAGGATTACGTAGGTGATTACGTTCTATAATATCTTTTAAATAGGTTAGTTCGTATATGTTTTTTAAATATTCTATCTTCTTCTGTTCAGATTCCATTTGCAACACTTGAGGTAAACCTCCATAAGTATAATACTCTTTCCATGCAGATGTTTTGTCGCCTTTCGACACCTCATAATATTCACTAAAACTGAGCGGCCATACTCTTATCTCATCACCACGACCGCGAAATTCTGTAACAACATCTTTTGATAAAAATTTGGAATTGGAGCCAGAGACGTACAACTCCACATTGCGCAGATGCATCAGGCTTAACAAAACTTCCACAAAATCATCAACAAGTTGTATCTCATCGAGAATTATAAAATTTGTCTTTCCATCTTGATGAAGATGTTGCTCCACATAATCAAGCAGTGTATCTGGATTTCTGAGTGCTCGGCTTTTTCTGTCGTCAAGCGATAATTCAATGATATGGTCTTCTTCAACCCCCTGTTCTAATAAATAATTGTGAAATATTGTAAACAATAGAAACGATTTGCCACATCTACGTCCGCCAGTAACAATTTTTACTAACCCATTGCCTATTCCCGCAACGAGCATATCAAGGTATTTTTTTCTTGGAATAATCATCATTTGATTTGTTTTTATGTGGCTTGCCACAGATTTTCGCTACAAAGATATAATAAATACCTTATCAAACATCTATTCATTTCACAAATTATAATATCCTCCTTACTGTTTCTTTACTATACGCTTCAAAGATTTGCTCAAAGTTATCAATCACATTGTCATTGGCTGCCGAGGCATCACGCATGACAAAATAGATCGGTTGCAACTTGGCAATCTCGGTAATGGTCGATTCGTTTACATCACGGTCGAAGCAAGCCACAAGGTAGTTATCATCTACAAAATGAACATTCTTTCCTGCTATTTGCTTGCTCTCAATCTTTGCAGACAATTCTATGCCGAGGTCAAGCATTACTTGGAAGAGCAAATCCTCATTGGTGCGGTCTGCCTTTACATTCTCATTAAAGAGTGATTGCAACTCAAACTCTTGTGGAGTATAATAGACATCTTCCATATTCGATGAGTCGAGTTTCAATACACGGAAGCCAGTATCGAGGTTCTGAGCCTGAAGGCCTGCCTCTTCCTTTATTTTCTTTCCTGCTCGGCGGATGCGTTCTTTACCTATCTCGCAGATATTTTTGTAGCCGGCTTTGTAGGCTTCGCTCTTCTCATCAGTCTTTTCTGGTAGCTGCACCATAATGAATTTACGATTACCTCCATCTTCTGCATTTAGTTTCATCACTGCGTGAGCGGTTGTTGCTGAGCCGGAGAAGAAGTCGAGGATAAGAGAGTCTTTATCTGCACCAAGCATAACAATATTACTCAATAGCGATACTGGCTTGGGAAAATCGAAGTATCGTTGATTAAATAATTTTTCGACTTCAAGGCTACCTCGTTGATTAGTACCAAATTCTATCCCCCAAAAATCATTAGGAATCTGTCCTTTTGATTCTGATAAATAAATTTTACCATAAGGTTGACCATCTCCGTTTTCAGTCCAATAAATTTCATCATTGGCATCCATCCTATCAAATTCCTCTTCTGTAACCATCCAAGGCCCTGTTAAAGTATTCCCCAACTTTGTTACTTTTGGATAAAACTTGCGACCACGAGTTTTATGCAACAGGATTGACCTACGTAACAATCCTTTTGCATCTTAATATCTATATTCCGATTTTGCTTTTTCTTATAATTGCAAGCGACCAAGATTAAAAGAAATTGATTTTGAATATAACAAAATATGTTCTTTTACTCTCGCAAAGAATCCTATATTGGGTTGATTGTCCGTTCTTCTCCAAGATATTTGTGATATAAAATTATTTTCGCCAAATATCTCATCACACACTTTTCGGAGATTCTCAACCTCATTATCATCAATTGAGATGAAGATAACTCCATCATCAGTAAGTAAGTCTCGTGCGACTTTTAGTCGTGGATAAATCATATTGAGCCAATCGGTATGGAAACGACCATTGCTTTCAGTATTGCGTTGCATGGGGTCGATAGTTTGATTGCCTTCCTCATCAAATAATCCACTTGACTGCTCAAAATCATCTTTGCTTTGTGTAAAATCGTCATTATACACAAAGTCATTACCCGTGTTGTAAGGTGGGTCAATATAAATCATCTTCACCTTACCCAAATATGTTTCACGCAATACTTTGAGTACATTGAGGTTGTCACCCTCAATATAAAGGTTTTGTGTATTATCGAAATCCACACTCTCTTCACGATAAGGACGGAGCGTCATTGTAGTAGGTGTATTTGCCAAGCGAACAGCAGCACGCTTGTCTGGCCAAGTGAACTGATAGCGTTCTTCGGTTTCATCAATAATATCGAGAGATAATTCGGCTTTTAGTTTTTCAAAATCAATTCCTAATTTTACCCCCCCCCGATTGATTATCAAGCACTTCCGTAACACAATTTGGAAATAGCTCAGCTATTTTTTCAATATTTGAGCCGATCACATCGTGGCTCTGCATTTTTAGTTTTTGCATATTAGTAGTCGTTTTCTATTCTTCTTTCCAATCTATAAAATTAACGGACATTGTCTGTCTCTTGGCAATTATATCTTCAAGTACTTGTATCGGCATACCAACGCCGTATCCAATTTCATCATATAAACCTTTTGCACTCGGGTCGGCAAATGCCACACCTACAACACATCCTCTATTGTTGATAATAGGGCCACCACTATTACCACCCTTTATCTTCGCTGTAATTAATAGTAAATCTTGTTCTCCCGTCCATATCGTTTTAGCAGTAGCGGCAATACTTCCTCTTGATGGTGTCATTCTTGCTTTGACCATCGTAGATATGGTAGCCATTTCCGCAGTAAGAAAATTAAGGAATAATGCTACTCGTGGATATCCCATCACTAATACATCATCAAGCACTTCTGGAGTATCACGATACACTTCCGATGGTTCACCTGTGTAGATATATGCTATATCAATGGCAGGATTT
>JAFTUF010000018.1 GCA_017466405.1 Bacteroidales bacterium | reverse complement strand
GCCGAATTCGTCGCTGATAGATCTAAAGGAGCGACCTTCCTCAAGCATCGCCATATATTTGAGCAATGCTTCACGTTCATGTTTTTTACGCATAATAAAACCCCAAAAGTTTTTTGTCCAAACTTTTGGGGTCACTTCATTACGGATTGTTATTTTTTATAGGTGTAATTGATACGTCTCTACTTAGTAACTCAGCAACTTTGCAACTTAGCATCTCAGCGACTTCTCCAACACCTTCGCCGTAAACGACCTCTCGCATTTTATCAGATCTTCTGGCGTTCCTTCAAAGATGACTTCACCTCCTTTGTCGCCGCCTTCAGGTCCTAAGTCGATGATCCAGTCGGCTACTTTTATCACGTCAGGGTCGTGTTCTATCACGATGAGCGAATGACCATTATTGATTAATGCGTCGAAGGCTTTCAATAACTTATTGATATCGTGGAAATGAAGTCCCGTTGTTGGCTCGTCGAAGATGAACAATGTCGGTCTCTCGCTCATGCCGTTAATGAGGAAAGAAGCGAGTTTGATACGCTGCGCTTCCCCGCCACTCAATGTCGCCGATGGCTGCCCCGCTTGAAGGTAACCTAATCCTACATCTTGTAAAGGTTTCATCTTAGCAATGATACGCTCGATGATATTCTTATATTCACATTCTTTGTTGCTCTCCATAAAGTCAATGACTTCGTCGATGCTCATGTTCAAGATATCGCTAATGTTCTTGCCTTTGAACTTAATCTCCAAAGCTTCTTCCTTATAACGTGTTCCGTTACAGACGTCGCATTTAAGATAGATGTCTGCCATGAACTGCATCTCTACTTTCAGTGTTCCGCTGCCCTGACAGTTGTCGCAGCGACCGCCGGCTACGTTGAATGAGAAATATCCTGGTTTTAATCCGCGGTTCTTCGCAAGTTTCTGCTCTATGAAAAGTTGTCGTATGTCGTCGAAAGCTTTTACATACGTCATTGGATTAGAACGCGTTGACCTTTCGATAGGATTCTGGTTTATATATTCTACGCCTTCTATCGCCATCAGGCTGCCTTGAATCTTTCCGAAGCTACCGACCTTGTCGGATGTTCCTTCGAAATGTTTCTTCAGAGAGGTGTAGATGATGTCATTAATTAATGTGGATTTTCCTGAGCCGCTGACGCCAGTCACCACGGTGAGTACGTTCAACGGAATCTTGACGTTAATATTTTTTAAGTTATGCTCGCAACATCCGATGAACTCGATGGCGTTGTTCCATTTGCGGCGTCTGCTTGGAACAGGAATCTGCTTCTCGCCAGAGATATATTTCGCCGTCATACTTTTGGTTACGTCACATCTGTGGCTTCTATCTTCATTATTTCCAATCATTTCCTCAATGGTTCCTTCGAAAACGACTTCGCCGCCGTTAACACCGGCGTAAGGTCCTATGTCGATGATATGGTCGGCGTTACGGATTATCTCTTCATCGTGTTCAACAACGATGACGGTGTTGCCTATGTCGCGGAGACGTTTCAAGACTTTGATGAGTCGTTGAGTGTCGCGTGAGTGAAGCCCGATGCTCGGCTCGTCTAAGATGTATGTGGAACTGACTAAGCAGCTGCCTAATGAAGTAGCGAGGTTGATACGCTGCGCCTCGCCGCCGGAAAGTGTGTTGGCGGTTCTGTTTAACGTAAGATATTCTAAACCAACTTCAATGAGGAAACTGAGTCGGTTGTTAATTTCTTTTAAGAGTCGTTCTGCTATCTCTTGTTCTGTCTTGTCTAAAACCAACTCGTCGAAGAAAGTCTTAAGTTTTGACAATGGCATCTCGCATAAGTCGGTGATGCTCTTGCCGTTTATCTTAACGTAATTGGCTTCTTTTCTGAGACGAGTGCCTTGACAGTCGGGGCAAACAGTCTTACCGCGATAGCGTGAAAGCATAACGCGATATTGAATCTTATATGATTGCGACTCAACTTCCTTGAAGAAATCGTTGATGCCGCCGAAATATCTGTTGCCTGTCCAGAGGAGATCTTTCTGAGCTTGAGTCAGTTCGTAATAAGGTTTATGAATAGGGAAGTCGAAATGACGTGCGGTGCGAATCAGCTGGTCTCTCCACGCGCTCATCTTTTCTCCTCTCCAGCAAGCGACGGCGTTGTCATAGATTGACAATGACTTATCTGGAATGACTAAGTCGGGGTCGATGCCGATGATACTGCCGAAACCTTCACATCTCGGACAAGCTCCGTAAGGATTGTTAAACGAGAAGAGATGTGTCGTTGGTGTCTCGAAAGTGATGCCGTCGGCTTCAAAACGCGATGAGAAATAATGTTCTTCACGGTTTTCTCCATTATCTGTCAATATGATACAGCTGTCGCTGCCTTCGTAAAAAGCAGTCTGCACCGAATCTGAAATCTGAGGAATCAGTTCGGAAGTCTTGTCGTTGACTTTCATCCTGTCAATCATAATTCTGACCTTATCAATATCGTCGAAGTTCTTCTGTTTGAGATAATCTTCGATTCTTACCATCTTGCCGTCGATGAAAAGACGGTTGAAACCTTGTTGAAGCAAGATGTTAAGATGTTCTTCGATTTTTCTTCCTTCGGGCAAAATGATTGGCGACAAGATATATACGGCAAGTCCTTTTTGTTCGAGTATGAAGTCTATCACGTCATTGATCTGATGACGTTTCACTTCGACGCCGGAGATAGGGGAGAATGTGCGTCCGATTCTTGAATAAAGAAGCTTGAGATATTCATATATTTCTGTGCTTGTTCCAACGGTAGAACGCGGGTTACTCGAGTTGACACGTTGTTCTATCGCGATGGCGGGCGACAGTCCCGTGATGAGGTCAACATCAGGCTTCGACATACGTCCCAAGAACTGTCTCGCATACGCGCTGAGGCTCTCCACATAACGACGCTGACCTTCAGCGTAAATCGTGTCGAATGCTAATGACGACTTGCCTGAACCAGAGAGTCCGGTTATCACGACAAACTTATTCTTTGGAATGCTTAAACTGATGTTCTTTAAGTTGTTAACCCTCGCACCTTGTATTGTGATGTTCTCTATCTTCTTCATTAATTTCAAAAAATTAGGACCTCAAAAAAAATTTCACGAATTTACAAAAAAATGCATTATCGTAAGGAAAAGATTATTATATTTGCACAACTTTCTACGGAAGAAATTTTAATTTATTGTATAACTAAAAAATATAGGAGACGCGCTATCGATTAATATCTACTCTTTTAATTTGAAATAAAGAGATTATGTTAGAAATATTAAGCGACAAAGAATTGGTCGAACGTTACAGAGAAGGTAACGTCGCCTGCTTTGAATTGTTGATGGAGCGTCATCAGAATAAAATTTTTTCCTATATATTAATGCTTGTCAAAGACAGACAACTTGCCGATGATATTTTTCAGGATACATTCTTAAAAGTCATTCGTACCATCAAAGCTGGTGCTTATAAAGAAGAAGGTAAGTTTATTCAGTTTGCGATGCGCGTGGCTCATAACCTTGTCATAGATCATTTCCGCAAGTCGAAGCGTCTTCCTATGGTTGATGCCGTCAACAACGAATATGATTTCATCGATAACGCGAAATATACCGATGCTTCTGTGGAAGACAAGATGGTCGAGGAACAGGTTTATAGCGACTTACGCAAGATGATTGATTTTCTCCCTGAAGAACAGAAGGAAGTCTTGAATATGAGAATGTATGCCGACATGTCTTTCAAAGATATAGCCGACGCTACTAACGTCAGCATTAACACGGCTTTAGGAAGAATGCGCTACGCTCTTATCAACCTCAGAAGAATGGCGAAAGAGAAAAATCTGTCACTCACGATAAATAATTTTTGATTCGATATAATAAAGTGTTATATCCTTGCGTTTGATAGGTGAATTTGAAACAAAACAATTTGCCTATGGATATTAAATCTACACTTTATTTTTCGACAGAAAGTCAGTTTGAGAACCAGATAAGAAAGACACTTAAAGAAAGTTACAGAAACGAGAAACCAAGTAAGAAAGCCCTGAACGCCATAATGAGCTTCGCCGCCTCTTACGAATGCTTTGATACCAAAATAGGTAAGGTGGAAATGATCTTTAATTAAGATACTAAGATGCTGAGTTGCTAAGTCGCTAAGTAACTCAGCATCTTAGCAACTTAGCAACTTAGTATCTCAGTAACTCAGTAACTCAGTAACTCAGCATCTCATCATGAGTCGTGGTTTTGTAAAAGAAGGTGATCAGGAAGAAGTCCCTATGGTGTTGCCGAGAGTTTTTCTGCCGTCGGGGACTCCTAACTATGTCACTCTGGAAGGTCTGAAGAAACTCCACGACGAGATGGAATCTCTTAAAAAAGAATGGACCGAAGCAGGATCCAACTACGTTGCCAAAAACCATATCGACGCTAAGATGCGTCAGCTCTCCGAGCGAATCAACAGCGCCATCGTGATTGACAGCACAAAAGCGAATCCCGATGTCGTCAGTTTCGGTATGTATGTGAAGTACAACGACAAAGTCATCCGTATTGTCGGCGTTGACGAAGCCGTTGCCTCCCAAGGTCTGATTTCTTTTATCTCACCAATGGCCAAATCCTTGATAGGGAAGAAGAAAGGCGATAAGTTTGAAGTGAAAGTCCCGAGAGGAACTGAGACTGTAGAGGTGCAGGAAATCAACACTCACCCGACTCAGACCACGAATCCACACGAATCCCCACGAACAAATATTAGTGTCAATTCGTGTACATTAGTGGACAAAAACAATCACCCGACTCAGACCACGAATCAACACGAATCCACACGAACAAATATTAGTGCCAATTCGTGTGCATTAGTGGACAAAACCACTCACCCGACTCAGACCACAAATCAACACGAATCAACACGAACAAATCTTAGTGCCAATTCGTGTACATTAGTGGACAAAAACAATCACCCGACTCAGACCACGAATCAACACGAATCCACACGAACAAATATTAGTGCCAATTCGTGTACATTAGTGGACAAAGACAATCACCCGACTCAAACCTCGACTCAACACGAATCCCCACGAACAAATATTAGTGCCAATTCGTGTACATTAGTGGACAAAAACAATCTTACAGATGATGAGAGTACTAAAATCGTACAACTCCCTCAAAATGACTTTACGGAATTTCTTCCCATTGTAAATGAACGCGGTAATATTATCGGACGCGCTCTTCATCTTGAGATACACAATGGCAATAAAGTCATGCATCCTGCGGTACATCTTTTAGTCTATAACACCAAGAAAGAAATCGTGGCGAAATATTGGTGGCACGTCGCTTTCGGTGAAACAGTAGAAAAGACTTTGAAACGCAAACTTAAAGAAATAGAATCTCAAACCATAAAACCCAAATTCAAGAAACAATACATCCGTGAAGACAAGAACGAGAAGGAGTTAGTCTCGGTCTTCACAGCGACCACCGATGAAGAAATCATACCATCGCCGAGTGACAAAGAATATGAAGCGATGTTTTTAAAGTCCACGAATTGACACGAAAAAAATGTTTTGGGACTTGGCGTCTCCCTGATTATCTCGCAAAAGGCGTATGCGATACGCCGCTACAAAAATATTATTTCTCTAACGTAAAACTTTGCAAAAAAAAAGTTATATTTGCGCTTTGTTGTGAATTAGAAACAAATTAAATCTTAACATATATGAATAAGCAGATAACATTAGAAGAAGCCGTTGCAAAGGTACACGACGGTATGACAATTATGTTTGCCGGATTCCTCGGTGTCGGAAGCGCCGTCCAAATCATTGACGCTATTGTGGAAAAAGGCGTTAAAGACCTTACAATCATTGCTAACGATACAGCATACGATAACGTTGCTCACGGCAAACTCGTAGCTAATCATCAGGTGAAAAAAGCTATTGTATCTCACACAGGAACCAACAAGGAAACCGCTGCTCAGAAAAACGCTGGCACCCTCGAAGTTGAATACGTGCCACAAGGAACTCTCGCAGAACGTATCAGAGCCTACGGCGCAGGTCTCGGTGGAGTGCTCACTCCAACAGGCTTGGGAACCATCATCCAAGACGGAAAACAAATCGTCAATGTCGATGGCAAAGATTATATACTCGAAAAACCTCTTAAAGCCGACATCGCTTTCTTACGCGCTAACATAGTCGATGAAGACGGTAACATGGTATTCCTCGGAACATCAAAGAATTTCAACCCTCTCATGGCGATGGCAGCAGACTACGTCGTCGTTGAAGCTGAGAAATTAGTTAAAAACGGCGAGATAGCTCCTGAACAAGTTCACGCTTCAGGAATCTTCGTTGATGGAATCTACCTTGAGAAATAATTTACAATTGACAATTGAAATATTGTGGACAAAGACTGTTGACTGTAGTCTGTTGTCCGTTGACTTAAAAAATATATAAAAATGGAAAAAGAATATAGATCTCTTATCAGATTGCGTATGAGTGCAAAAGACGCTCACTACGGCGGCAACTTGGTTGACGGCGCTCACATGGTTCATCTCTTCGGTGACGTGGCAACAGAATTATTAATCATGACAGACGGCGACGAAGGTCTCTTCTGCGCTTACGACAACATCGAGTTCTTGGCACCTGTCTATGCCGGCGACTATATCGAAGCAGAAGGCTGGGTTACAAAGATAGGCAACACTTCACGTAAGATGGAATTCGTGGCACGTAAGGTCATCATCCCACGTCCAGACATCTCCGACTCAGCAGCCGACGTATTGCCAGAGCCAATCATCGTTTGTCGTGCTAGCGGCACCTGCGTAGTTCCTAAGAAATGTCAAAGAATTGAAAGATAAAAAAATACACTATGGAAAAACTTATCATCACCGCTGCTATCTGTGGCGCAGAAGTAACCAAAGAACAAAACCCTGCTGTACCTTATACAGTAGAAGAAATAGTGAGAGAAGCTAAGTCGGCTGTCGATGCCGGCGCTGCTATCGTTCACCTCCATGTTCGTTTCGACGACGGCACTCCAACACAAAACGCTGCTCGTTTCCAAGAATGCGAAGAAGCGATCTACAAGGCTTGTCCTAACGTAATCTTGATTCCTTCGACAGGCGGCGCTGTCGGCATGACACCAGACGAACGTCTCCAATCGACAGACACAAACCCACTTCCAGAGATGGCAACATTAGACTGCGGCACTTGTAACTTCGGCGACGAGATCTTCGACAACACAATGCCAACGATGCGTGCTTTCGGCAAACGCATGATGGAACGCGGCATCAAGCCAGAATACGAATGCTTCGAGATGGGGCACATCGACACAATAGTGAATATGGCTCGTAAAGGCGAAGTGCCAGGCGCACCAATGCAGTTCAACTTCGTTCTCGGCGTACCAGGATGTACACCTGCAACAGTGGCAAACCTTTGCTGGATGGTAAACGCAATACCAGCAGGTTCAACATGGACAGCGACAGGTATCGGTCGTCACGCTTTCCCAATCGCAGCAGCAGCTATCGCTATGGGCGGTAATGTGAGAGTCGGTTTTGAAGACAATCTTTATCTCTCAAGAGGCGTTCTCGCCAAGTCAAACGGCGAACTCGTTGCTAAGGTCGTTCGTCTCGCCAAAGAACTCGGCCGTGAAGTGGCGACATCAGACGAAGCAAGAGAAATCTTAGGATTGAAACCGAGAAAGTAATTGGCAATTTACAGTTAACAATTTACAATGTACAATTGAAAACTGAAAGTTGAAAATTGAAAAATGTTTTGTAATAGATAATGCAGAATCATAGATAGTTCGTCGAAATGATGAATTGTAACCATCTACTAGCGGGATTATTCCCGCTTTTTTTATTTCATAAGAAGTTAGATCTTTTTAATCCCTGTTAAATATTCGTAAATTATTCTGACGAAATTTTGTGATTTTTTTACAATCTTTGGTATATATATAGTGTAGAGCATTATAGTTTTTAACTAAAGTAATCTCAGCTTACATTATGAATATAGAAAAACGATTTCATGAACTTATAAGAACAAATAAGCGACAGATTCTGAGTATATGTCGCTACTATTCTCGTATTAATCAAATACTGACAGCGGATGATTTGTTTCAGGAAATTGTTTTAGGTTTATGGAGAAGTTATCCAAAATATATAAAACAAGATAATTGCAAAGAGTCAACATGGGTTTATAGAGTGGCATTGAATGTATCTATTTCGCAATCCAGAAAAAACAAGTTCAAGTTTGCAAATATTGATGACGAAGATGCCAATAACATAGTTGATGAAAATGATGACGAAACAGCAATCTTACATTTGTACGAACTAATCAAACAGTTAAATCAGGAAGAACAAGTGCTTTTATATCTGTACATCGAAAGTAAGTCGCATAAAGAAATTTCCGACATATTAGGAATCAGTGTTACCAATGTTGGGACTAAAATTCAAAGAATTAAATCAAAATTAAAGATATTAAATGATGGAAAACGATAATTTAGTAGAAAAACTCAAAGAATCAATAAACTGTGCTGATAATTATGATAATGATATATCGATTTCATTAGTGCGTAGGTCTTTTCTTTACAAAAATAGAAATGGAATTTCTGGGATTATGTGCATAATATTATCTATAATATTGTCAGTTGTAATATTAACAAGAATAAGCAGCTTGCAATTCGTAATGCGTGACATCATTATTGTTGTCATAACAGTTATAATCGCCATTTTTTGTTTGGTAAAAGGAATTTTTACATTATTGTTCTATTTTAAAGAAAAAAAATATGATGTTTCTGTAAATAAATTTATTATCCAAGAATTATATAACCAGTTATATTTTATTTATGAAAGATTATTTTGGCTTTGGCTAATGATACCGCTAATATTATTGGTTCTACCATTTATATGCGCAAATATACTTAGATTTTACTTATTTCTGATTCCTGTTGTTGTGATTGTAGAAATATCTTTAAGTAGAAAAATAATAAAGAGATACACAAATATAAAAAGGGAAATTAATTTGATAAATGATGATTGTCAGGGGTAAAAGTCACAACCTTGATGATTATAAGAATAATTGTGACTTAATATAAAATTATAGTATTATGGAAAACAAAAAGAATGTAAATTACTTACAAATTGAGCTTTTGTATCTGTTATGGGGAATTTTAGGAATAATATTTTCCCTTTTATTTCAAGGATCTTATGCTGTATTTCCTGCCATTGGTTTAGGAATAACCACAGTCTTCTTTGTCAGGAAGAATGTTGTGCATAAAGATTTCTCGCCAAAAGATATAAAAACAAAACGAATAATAACCGTCACTTCTTTATTTGTATGGGGAATATCTTGTTTAACAACTTATTTATTCATAGACATATTTAAAGATGGTTTGTGGTTTATATTTTCATCATATTTTTTCTTGGTGATTTATTCTATTATGTATTTGTTAATTGTATAAGCCCGACGGCGATAGCCGGAA
The DNA here is from genome assembly GCA_017466405.1 of Bacteroidales bacterium. Lineage (GTDB taxonomy): Bacteria > Bacteroidota > Bacteroidia > Bacteroidales > F082 > Limimorpha. Next base: position 2,289 of record JAFTUF010000018.1, on the reverse strand, counting down.
CGCCCAAGAGAATGTCAACAGTCAACAGTCAACGGACAACAGACTTTGTCCACGATGATTGTAGGGGCGTATCGCATACGCTTTGAAAATTGAAAATATCTACATAGGAGCGTCAGATGGCATTTGTCCCGATATTTTTTATTCGCTTTCTCGTTAAATAATATTAATGAATCCAGTGAAACAATTAAATATTCATGCATTTCTCTATTTCTTCAATGCTTGGGAGTTTGTCCTTGAGTTCTTCGGGGAGTTGTTGTTTTGGAATTATAAATTCAGATATGCCAACAGGTGAACTAATTCTTGAAAGGGCATAATGTGCTAACACGTTGTTCTTTTCTTTACAAATCAATAAGCCAATGGCAGGATTGTCAAGTTTGGTGTTTAACAATTCGTCAACCATTGCCGTATATCCTGCGAGTTGTCCGATATCTTGAAAATCAAATTCTGTTGTTTTAACTTCAACAACACAATAACTGTGAAGAGGTATGATATAAAACAGTAAATCAATATATTTATCTTTTCCTCCAGCTGATATTCTATATTCACGACCTACAAACGAGAATCCCCTGCCTAATTCCAGGAGAAAGTTTGAAAGTTTATCTATCAATTCATCTTTCAATTCTTTTTCGGTATATTTTTCATGTAAAGGAACAAAGTTAAAATTGTATGGATCTTTCAACATCTGTTGGGCTAGGTCACCTTCAATGGAAGGTAGTGTGGTCTTGAAATTTGATATCGCTGCGCCTTGCCTCTCGTATAAATCTGTTTCTAAAAAATTTACTAGTACACCACGACCCCAATTGTTTTCCAATGTCTTGCGCACAAAGAATAAAGCTTTATTGCCATCGCCTTTAACTTTGTCAATTATTTTCTGATGATGACTCCAAGGTATTGAAAACAATAGATTCAAATTATCGGCAACTTGCCGACAATTCTCAAACAAAGGAGCGTACAAACAATAAAAATACTTTGTGTATCTTAAACTTGTTGGTGCTAAACCTTTCTTGTTGTTTAAGACTTTAGATAAGTCGCGACTAAGATTCTCATAGAAACGAGAACCGTATTTGTTGTCGTATTTCCGTTCTTCAATGTCTTTTCCTAATTCCCAATAAAAAGCGAGAATGCCTCTGTTTACTTGCATGGAAGCCTTAATCTGACTCTGACGATAGCGTTTGCACAAATCCTGAATCCATAGCAGATAGTCGTTGTCAAAAATGTTGGTGGATTTATTCATGTTTAATAAGTTTCATAATAAAATTTTGATTTTCTGCAAAGATATGAATTAGAATTATAGGTTTTACAAAATTAACATTTTTTAACTTTTAGGGCAATTATGATATTATCGTTGTTATAGTGTAGTAGCGCCCAAGAGAATGTCAACAGTCAACAGTCAACGGACAACAGACTTTGTCCACGATGATTGTAGGGCGTATCGCATACGCTTTGAAAATTTAAAATATCTTGAGGATACGTATCAATATTACCTATGAAGATAAAAGAATGTTGATGCGTATTTTTTTGATTCCAGAATTCAATTTTTTTTTACCTTTGCCGTAACTAACAAAATTGTGAAATCTTTAAAAAATATTTTTATGCCAGAAATTAGCAGGTTTTATGGAATCTTTATCTTAATGAATTTTTCAGATCATCATCCGCCACATTTTCATGCGTGGTATGGAGATTATAAGATAATCGTTAATATAAAGGATGGTGTTGTAAAAGGCGAGATGCCGGGAAGAGCCGTGAAGTTGATATTGGAATGGTTGGAATTGCATCGAGATGAATTGATGGAGAATTGGTATCGCTCCCAATGTGGTAAGATTTTGGAAAAAGTAGAACCTTTAAAATAAATTGATATGTTTTTGGAAGTAGTAAAAGCTGAATATTTAATGGATTATAAAATCAAATTGTGGTTTAACAACGATGTCGTTAAAATTGTAGATTTGTCAAATTCATTAAATGGAGAGGCTTTTACTCAGTTGAAAAATATCGATGATTTTAAGCGTTTTACCATAAAGTTCAACACTATAGAATGGGAAAATGGTGCCGACTTCGCTCCGGAATTTCTATACGAGATAGGAGATACTGTTGAGAATTGAAAATTGAAAATTTAAAATTGACAGTTTGTAGAGACGCGTTGATTATGAAATGCCACGGAAGTTTGAACGAAAAAAAACTTTTTGGGGGCACTTCATTTGAGCTATATTAACCATTGTGAAATTTTTATATCATAGTTTCTATTTCTATTGAAATAAGGCGGGTTCTATTTATTAATAATTTTCCTACATC
>JAFTUF010000038.1 GCA_017466405.1 Bacteroidales bacterium | reverse complement strand
ATTCAATGCCGCAATGTCTTACACAATGAAGAACGTCATCAAAGGCACCTATCCGAGCTTCTCCATCGACTACACCAAAGCGATGGTCGCAAGAGGCTCGCTCGCCCTGCCGATGGAAGTGCAGAAGCAAAACGTCAGCGGTCAGATCTCGGTCTCATGGGCTGACAACAGCGGAACAGCGAACGCGCTCGACACAGACTTCGCCATGATTTTGGCATACAACGCCAACAAGCAGGAAGCGGTTTACGACATGCACACCGCCTGTCGTGGCGACGAAGGAGTAGGAGTAAGCTATCCCGCAGATTGGTCAGGCGACACGGTACACATCTACCTCGCATTCGTCTCCGAAGACGGAACACTCGTATCTGACTCAGAGTATGTAGGAAGTGAAACGATTGCTTAAAACATCTGAAGGAAAACAACCAACCGTCTGATAAAAATCAGGCGGTTTTTTTATTGAACCAATATCCAATCAAAAAAATACTTATTTTTGCCGTAAAATACTACACCAATAATCGTTGATAATAAGTACCTTATTTGTACCATAAAATTATAAAATATTGGTTATTAGTAGTATTAAATTAGAAAGTTGAAAATTGAAAATCTGTAGAGACGTATCAATTACACCTACAAAATTTAACAATATGTAATTGCTGCGTCTCAGAAGAATTTAAATCTAACAATATGTGACTGACACGTCTAAACCTTGGATATAAACCATATAAACCATGAAAAGCATAAAATTTATCATAATAATCTTTCTATCATTATTAAGCGTTTCGCTAAGCGGGCAGAATAGCGTAAAAGGTCGCGTGATTGATGAATCGACCAAAGAACGTCTTGCGTTTGTAAATATCGTCATAAATGAAAACGGAACGTTAGGAACAACGAGCGACATCGACGGCAACTTCTCCATTAAAAGTAAAAACGAGATAGAGAGTCTTACTTTTTCCTTTGTCGGTTATGAGAAGAAGAAAGTTGAGATTGAGGAAGGTCAGGATGATATTATCGTCAGATTAAAACCGCAAAACATACAGTTGTCAGAAATAGTCATCGATGCAAGCAACAATCCGGCGAACAGAATCATCGACAGCGTTTTTAAATATAGAGATTCTAATAATCCTAAAAGTTTAGATTCATATTATTATAAGATTTACGACAATATGGTTTTCACCATCGACACCACAAGATTGTATTCCAACGATGTGATGTATAACGAATTCCAAGACAAAGATCTGATGGCGATGGAAACAGTGTCGGAACAGCTTTTCAAGAAACCTAACAAAAGCCAGAAAAACATTATAGCAAACAAAGTCTCAGGTATTGACAATCCGATGTTTGTTTATATAATAGAAAGCATCCAGAGCGTTGGTTTCCAAGAGGATTTAATAACAATCAACGAAAAGCAATATATAAATCCCATCAGCAACGGAAGCAAGAAAAAATACATCTTTGTCTTAGAATCGACATTAAAGACAGATAGCAACGACAGCATTTTTGTAATCTCATTCAAACCATATAGAAATACCAATTTCAATGCTCTAAGCGGAACTATGACAATCAATTCCGACAAGTGGGCGATACAGAATATCAAAGCAGAACCTTCCAAACAAGATCAAATGTTTGACATCAACATACAACAACTTTACGAAAAAGTTGACGGATATTGGTTCCCTAAACAATTGAATACCAACATTAGTTTCAATATGCTTGATATATATACCATGTTGGGTATTGGCAAAAGCTACATCACAGAAGTTGAGATTAATAAGGAGTTGGACAGAAGCAAATTCAGTAATGCCGATTACATAATCAGCGACAAAGCAGGCGATTCAGACGATGTCATAAAAGCATACAGATATGAAGAACTAAGCGGCGAGAGATTAGACGCGACTTACAAATTTGTCGATTCAATTTTTGCTGCAAATAATATCGACATGGATAAGGTTACTGGCATAATAACAAACCTACTATATGACGAGATTCCTATCAAATTCATCAATCTCAAGGTCGGGGACATCATGGACTATAACATTGGAAACGGTTATATGTTAGGATTAGGATTCAGAACCAACGAACGGCTTTCAAAAATATTCTCTGTCGGTGCTTTCGGCACCTACTGGTTCAAAGCGAAGGAGTTTAACTACGGAGGAAATTTATCGTTCAACATTTTACCATCAAAAGACATGAAACTCAGATTCGCTGCCGAACATAAGTTTGAGCGTCTTGGGAATTACGGTTTTGAAGAAGAAAACGCCTTCCTCTCTCCTTCCAACTACAAGAGTTTATACATCAATGCTACTTCGTTAAACAATTCTGTTTCTGCTAATTTTTCTACATATATCAATAAATATCTTAAAGGCATAATTAATTTTGAAGTAGCGGACAAGACAGTTTTTGACAGACAACAGACAATAGACAACAGTCAGAGTTATCGATTAAGCACTTTGGATTTGAGGCTTAGAATTGCTTTCGGTGAAAAATTCATTAAAACAGCACAAGGATTGAGTGTGGAAAGCAAGGCTAATCCTGTCATCTGGCTTTCATATCAAAAGAATTTAAAAGATGTTTTTGGAAGTCCGTACAATTTCGACAAGATTGAATTTCAATTTAGAGGTCAGAAAACATTTAAATACATAGGAGAGACTTCTATTTTAGCTCAAGCGGGATATGTTAATGGATTAGCTCCGATAACTGAATTATTTAACCTTGAAGGAACAGGAAATAAGAAATTTGGCATCTTTTGTACAGAGAGTTTTAACACCATGCGCCCCGATGAGTTCCTCTGCGACAGATTTGCTGCATTGTATTTCTCACATAACTTCAGAAATCTATTATTAGATTTCAAGAGATTTCATCCTGAGATAATAATAGTAACCAACATCGCTTTCGGCAATTTTAATTCTCAGCAACTCAGCAACTCAGCAACTCAGCAACCTAATACTTTAAATAAGGGTTATTATGAGAGCGGTCTTGTTATAGATAATATTTTAAGTGCAGGCATTACCAAAATTGGATTCGGAGCCTTTTATCGCTACGGTCCATATTCCTACGATAACACTTGGGATAACTTCGCTTTTAAAATCAGTGCAGGATTTAGTTTGTAGGGAAAAAGGAACATAAGGAACCGAAGTATTTAAGGGTAAGGTAATAAAGAGGGAATCGGGTCCAAATCTTATATCACTCTAAAGCCTCCGTTCCTTACATTCCAAAAAATTCAAATGCAGTTTCTCCGATCCTCAATTATAACCTTATTCAACGCGACGGAAAGTAGTCCACTGTTCATAGGTCTCATACAAGCCGTCTGTATAACCAGAATCATCCATATAAAAAACCATCGTATCTTCATCAATAAAGCTCACAGTCACAGTACTAGTATTGTCACTATTCAGCAACAAAGATGTTAATTGATCACCCTTGAATGTATAAGGAAAAGGGAAGTTAGCAATATCATTTACATCTTCATCATTAGTCTCAACAATTTTCATAAAAGAATTATTAATACTAATGATACACCATTCCTCAACAACTTCAGGAGTAATTTCATAGCTATCCTCAAAATAATATCCATTACAATCATCACCTTTTTCTCTAATATGTATTGTTTCCCAATCACCAATAATCATATCTGCCATATCAGAACTATGGTTACAACTAGTCGTGAGTAATAAAAAGAAAAAGCTGAGTAAAATAAATGTTTTTTTCATAAATCAAAAATTAATAGAGAGACAATGTAATTAAAAGCAAAAAAAATCTGAAAACATCAAGGCGATAGATATTTTCAGATTTAATTATTAAACTTTAGAAAGCCAATTTCTTTTGAATTTCTATAAACTCTTCTTCTGAGAGTTGAAGTTTCTCGCGTTTGAAATCGAGGTCACCTTCTTTTTGCATTGGGACAAGATGGATGTGTGCATGAGGCACTTCAAGACCAATGACAGCAACACCAACTTTAGTACATGGTATAGCTTCTTTTATTCTGACAGCTATTTGTTTTGCGAAGACCATCATTTCAGCGAGATCGTTATCTTCGATGTCAAAAATATAATCTGTTTCTTTTTTAGGGATAACGAGAGTATGACCTTTCATCAAAGGATTGATATCCAAAAATGCGAAGAACTTATCGTTTTCAGCTATTTTATAGCAAGGTATCTCGCCATTTATTATTCTAGTGAAGATTGTTGCCATGATTAACGAGTTATTTCAATTATTTCAAACATAACCTTACCAGCAGGCACTTGAATCTCCACCTGGTCACCAACAGACTTACCGAGGAGTCCTTTAGCTATTGGAGAGGTAACGGATATTTTATGATTTTTAAGGTCAGCTTCTTTTTCTGGAACGAGAGTATAAGCCATTATAGCATTAGTCTTCAAGTTCTTAATTTTAACTGTTGAAAGAAGCAAAGCTTTAGAGGTATCCATCTTTGATTCATCGAGAACGCGTGCGCTCATAATGAGTTGTTGGAGTTCAACAATCTTCATTTCGAGATGTTGTTGAGCTTCTTTTGCAGCATCATATTCGGCATTTTCTGAAAGATCTCCCTTATCACGAGCTTCAGCAATTGCCTGAACGACTTTTGGACGTTCCTCTAAAATAAGACGGTCTAACTCGTCTCTTAATTTCTGAAGTCCAGCCTGTGTAAAATATTCAATTTCAGCCATATTATATGATTTGATTTTAAATTAAGAAAAAAAGAAGAGACCCTTACCGAGATAAGGGTCCTTCCTTAATTAAACGTATGCAAAGATACGAATTATTTTTGAATGTAGGTCAACTTTTAGAAAATAATTCTTGCGCCTACTGTATGGGTTCCGCCCCAGTGATGAGAATCTTGGAATGAATAATCGACAGAAACTCTCATCTTATCGCTAAGAGGAGCTTGTACTGATGCACCTAATGACAATCCATTATATACATTAGAACATTCATCTGTTTCGATATCTGACCAAATTCCATTCTCGAGTATGTAACCACCACGGATAATTAAGTAGTCTTTGAAAGAAGCTTCAAGACCTAAAGTCACTTGGTCTTTCGAGAAAGAGTTTGAAGTGAAATTACCAGCTGCTGTGAGACGATAACCATTTGTGAAGTTAAAGTCGTAAGCTGCTGCGATACTTAATTGTGTTGGCAACTCAAATTGGTCTGTACGTTGATTCATTGTCATAGAACCATCAAAGATAGGTGAATTAGGGTCAATTCTGATGGAAGTACCGTCGCCACTAAATTTCATAGTAGGTCCGATATTCTTCAAAGTAATACCAAAGTGAATGTTATCAGTGATACCTGTTACATATTGGATACCTGCGTCTAAAGCTACACCAGTACCTGTCATATCAGAAATTGATTCACTAATTATCTTCAAGACGAAACCTGCGTGAATACTATTTGAGAATGATTTTGCAACAGCGACATTGATATTCATCAAGCTTGGCTTAAATGTACCCAAAGTCATATCTGGATTATCGTTAGTTGTTCTTTGGATTTCACCAGGATTGAATGACATCACATAAAGACCAGCCACTACTGATTCTGATACACGTGCGAGGAAACCGAATGAATAAGCATTAATATCTGAACCTTTCAACCAGTTTGTGTATGAGAAGTTCAAGTCTATAGAGTTAGTTGCTGTAATACCAGCCACGTTACTCCAGATAGCTTCAACACCATGAATTGATGACATACCTGCGTTGCCCCAACCTGATGATGATGCCCATGGGTTAATTAACAATTCTGTAGCGCCTGCTTGACCAAGCCTATCCTTATTACCTGCGAATGCTGTATTGCTAAATCCTAAAACTAAGATTGTCAAGCTTACTATAACGATAGATTTAAATAACTTTTTCATGATCGTACTTTTTATTTGTTTTCGCATAATAATTAGAATGTATTTAAGTCAACTTGACGCATTGCAGCATAGAACTTAACAGTCTTTTCTCCACCTGAAGTAAGGTCTTTAACATGGATAATGTAGAAACCACTTGCTATAGGAGTATTTGCATGGTTTGTCAAATCCCAATCAATAGAAGTAACGCTTGAGTCCTTCTTGAATTGACGAATCTTATTGCCATTTACAGTATAGATTGTAACAACGCACTTATTAGGAATGTTAGCAATCTTAACTGTGTGTGTAAGGGCATTATCTTCGTATGTAGAATAAGCGTAATATGGATTTGGAACAACTGTTATCATATCAAGATCGCTCTTTGATTTCTCAACATCATTTAATGTTGGGCCACAACCTTCTGTAGTGAATGTGTAATATGGATAATATCCATTATGATTTATTGTATCATACAATTCTTCTGACTCTACCTCAAGTGGCATTCCAGCATAACCTGATTTATAAGGTTTTGCTATACGAACAGAAATCTTAACAGGATTACCTTCTTGTAACCATTCTTTACCTTCAACAGCCATTGGCATACCAACCCATGCTGGTTGACCCCAGAACAATGCTTCAAACACTGATTGTGCTGTAATAGCGCTTCCAATACGTTTTAATGTATTGCAGAGATATGCTCCGGCATCGTATGCTGGTGATTTATAATCAATCTTGAATGAATTTGAACCTTGTAAACCTGCATCGTGCATTGGGAATACGTAAACAAAATGTTTACCACCAAGTACAGGTGTTTGATCAACAGCGTCAAACAATACAGGATCTGATAATTGTGCCAATGGTTGTGACAATACAGTTGTTTCTTTTAACGCAGGTGGGTTGAACAACATATCGCGACCGTTCAAGTCAGGATAGAATGAGTCTTCACCGAAACAAACGTTAAGACGTGTACCTGTTTCAACATCGATGACATAACCAGGGAACCAACCCATACCGTAAGCTGAGATATAGTTAGCATCTTCTGGATTATCACTAGCAGGACCTTCCATAGAAGTATAAGGATTACCGTTTTTGTCAACTGAAGGAGATTTACGGAGAGTAAATTTACGTGCATTGCCTTCCGACAACTTTTCATCCAAACACATTTCAATAACAGGACAACGTGACCATTTTGATTTATCAGATGTCAATACAATGTCGATAGAACCTATTTTTCTGAAGATAGTATCGATTCTACAGCCACCACCATACATTGGAGTTGGAACACCCTTAAGCATTGCTGGGTCTGTTGTCAAGAAGTAAGGAGCCCATGTACCCTCTGCAATATTTTCAAAGTTCTCTTGAGGGTCGAACGGTTTGAATATACCACCTGTTGGTGAAGGAACGATATTGTAGTCACTATTAGCAGGAACATCTTGGTCAGAATAGGTACCAGAACGAATCCAGTTAAGCACTGAACCTGGAATATTATCATCATCTCTAATACCGCTTAACCATCTATTGGAGCTGTCAGCGTATGTAACTGAAGTTGTGATAACACCATTATTTTCTGCTAATACTTCTTGGAAATCTTTTGTCAAATCATGATCTACATATGTTCCAATGATATGTGGACCGATGTTCCATGGCTGATGGACAGATACGGAGATACCTCTTTCAAGGAATATTGCTTCTGATTGAACATCTGTTGTTGAAGGAGAATATAACATTTCACCAGTGTTCAAATCTTTCAATACCCATCTAAAGACTTGTTTTGAAGCAGAGTCACCATCAATACTTGTATTTCCTGTAATAGATGTAATATATTTATTATGGAAATCTTCAAACCAAATAGCATAGTCGGTTGAAACAACATTCAATGGGTCAATAACTTTAACATCGACAGGACCGTAACCTTTCTTATATGTTGGATGATATACAGTTGGATAGTCTGGATGTCCAAATTCAACAACTTCACTTTCATCATACATTAAGACAGACTCATCGCCTTCAACGACATTAAGATTATGTTTAGCAGGTGCTTTTGCTAAGAGTTCGTCAACAGATTCCTGTGACAACTCGATTTGATTTCCACCATTACCTTGACCTACCCAACGTGTAATTTGAGGTCTGTCACCATAATTTGAGTTAATGATTGTACCATCAGTTGTTATATGAGGTACTGCAGAATACATCTTAATGTTTTTACGACCAGCAAGATAAGGTGTTTTTTGACCAAACAAAGCTGTAGGATTGTTTTCATCGATATCATAATCCATGTAGTTATTATAAGCGTATGAAATAGCCATATAATAATATGTCTTATGATTAATCAATCTAACGTCACCTGTTGTTGTAAATGCATCTTGAGTAATTTCAAATGTAGTCTTAATTCCATTGTCTGCACCATCAACCATAATTGTAGGAACAGCAGCTCCTAATTCATCATCGTAAATAAAGTTAATGATTCTTGAAACGTTGTTCTTAATGTCGCATTGATAGACAACACGTGCTTTTGTAACATCGTTAAGTTCGTCAACACTAACACCCTTATTAGCTAACTGATAAACAACATAACCTTCGAAACGATAGAGAGAGTCGTTACGTTCTTCGTAATGAGTAATATTACCAAGAGAGTCTGTAACAGCTGAAGAAACGAGATCACCGCTAATTTGAGGATCGTATTCTGTATAAGTTTCACCGTAGTTGTTTGAATTTTCTGAGTTAGAAATATAAACGATGAATTTCTTGTCAAGTTCACGGAATGTCAAGTCTGGAGCATCAGGACCATCGAGAACGTCGAAACAATTATCGAACATTGATTGACATTTATCGTCAACGCGACGTAATAATTCTACTGAAGCCCAAGCGTTACCAGTATTTGCACGAGCCCATGGCACACCGAAAGTGATATAGTTAACAGCACCTGGTTTCAAAGTAAAAGGACCAGCAGACTGCATGAAACGACGGTCGTATGGGTCATTTGGTTCACCATTATTACCTGTTTCTTCACTCCAGTAACCATTGAAGCCTGTTGGCAAACCACCTGTACCCCAGTTACATGGGTCAGAATCGAATGGGAACATGAAGTCACATGGAACGTCTGTAACACCAGGAGTACCAGGAACAGCATTACCACCATAATGCATCTTTTCACCATTAGTCCAAATACCTCTAAGATAGTTGTAATATTCAGAAGCTTTATCAGGGTCGCCATTAACAGCTTGAGAGTTATCGTGGTAAACGAAACGGCGCATACCAAAACGTTCGTCATCAATTATACCATTACCGAAGTTAACACCATTGATACTTTCATCGCAATACTCTCCTGTTTCAGGATTATATTTTGGGTTGTCTATTCCATCTGGATCTAAGTATGGTCCTTGGAAGAAGTCAACACCAACTGCAGGTGGATTTGAACCGTATGATTCTGTTTCACCGTTACCATCGACGTTATTACCATTATAACCATAACCTAAACCACGGCTTACGTCACAACCAACGAAATCGTCGTAACCGTAACCAAGGTCAACGTCAGTCCAAGGTGAGAAGTAGGTATTTGTTAAGGTATAAGTTGAACGGTTAATAATTTCATAACTATAGAAAGTCATGTTATTAATTTCGTCATTAGTAGCAAAAGCGAAAGCTTGAGCTCTAATTTCCATACCGATAGCAGAACCACCTGTTTCTGTGTGAGCATTACCTTTATCGTTGAATACCCACCAAATTGTCTGGTCACCCTTAATAACTTGGTCAGCTAAGATAGAACCTTTTATAGAACCTTCAATAGATTCATCCATTGTAGGTATTTGGCTATGACAAAGTTCATTATCTATATCATAGTAAGGATAGTCACCTTGTGTTGGGTCATATTCGCCGTCACCGTCATTATCATAGAAAGGTGCAAGATATTTACTCATACCTTTACTTACATCACCATGAGCTGGCCAATTAGTAATAGATGAAGGGATTGTATAACCATCTTCAGCTGCTAATTGAGCATCGAAAACACCTGTTTCAGGGTTACAATATGACAAGAAGTCATCTACTTCAGCGCGAGTGATATTATACATCTTATCGTATTCCATACATGTTGCTGGGTCGATAGACGCAGTACCATCTATTGTAAGTGGACCTGTCCAAAAGTCGTTACCTACTTGACGGAAACGAATAGCAGCACACTTCAACTGTTGGTTAATATCAAGACCAGCGATCCAAAGGGAACCTGCATACAATGAAGTTGAGGAACTATTAGCTGGGATATAATATTTAGCTCCTGTTCCACCAGGAAGATCCCACCACATGTCACCACCGGCATTAACACGTACTCTCGCATTGTTGATATTTAACCAAGCAAATGTAGAAGACGGAGAACAACCTGCGGTTGTACCTTTGAGGGCACGAGACTTGGTGTCTTTCATCTTAACCTTCTCGGCTCTCATTTCTGTTACATTCAAGAATAAGAATGCAACAACTAATAAACGAACAATAGTCTTCATATTTATCTGTAATTTTTTATTTCTAATTAGAAGTTAAAGATTACACCAAATCTAATTTGACGTGGTTGTGAATAGTTATAGTGCGAATTGACATACAAACTATATAAATCTCTAAATGCTATAGGATCTCTTTGAATTTGGATTTCACGTTGGTATTCTGGTGCACTCAAATAACCGTCATCATCAGGGTTACCTGTTGCAGCATACACACCCATAATATTTTTTGAATTCAAGAGATTCAAGATTTGGAAATAAACGTTCATATAAGCGTCACGACCACCTTGACCATCTTTACCACCGAGTTTCAAATTGATGTCCTTGTCAATACGAAGGTCAAAACGGAATGACCATGGAAGACGTGAACCATACATTGAACCACTCAAGATGTTTGTTGATGAAGAGATAGGTGAGGTAACATTTTCAGATACTGTATAAGGAGTACCTGAACCGCCATTTACTGTCAAACTTGCACCTGTATTTGTTAACCAGTTGATAGGTTTCTTACCAGACTTCTCACGTTTTGAAACAGGTCCGTTATAATCTTTTCCTTCACCGAAACGATAGTCGAGAACGATATTGAATTGGTGACGACGGTCCCAAGGCATTGGGAATGTAGAACGTAAGTTAGGAACACCAGCAGCAATCAATGATGCCATTGTTGTTGTACTTGCACCTGTTGCATTTGTAAATTGTAAGGTATAACTTGCACGCAAACGAACGTTCTTGGTTCTACGTAAGTCGTATGATGCTGTCAAACCTTTAACTGTACCGAAGTCTAAGTTACTGAACGATGTATAATCTTTAGGATAAGCACCTGTGTAACGATACATCTGAATCATGTTACGCAATTCACGATAGTAACCTGTGATTGTCATTGATGATGAGTTGGTCAACTTTTGAGTAAAACCAAGTTCATAGTCAATTGTCTGAGTTGGTTTCAATGATGGGTTGGCAATACTACCGCTGAGTTGGTCGAAATAGTAATAGCTATAGATATTTACGTAGTTGCTTCCTGGACGTTGTGTTAAAACGTCATAGTGAGCAAAGAACAACGCTTCGTCAGAGATTGGGAATGAGAATGAAATACGTGGCATCACGCTCCATTGTGGATCATAATCATTGAACGACTGTGTATTGACTCTTGTTTGCTCTGGATCAACCAACCAAGGTGATATACCACTACCTTTATCCAATGATGTTGGGTCATTAATTTCAACACCGTCTTCTTTGTACCAAACATTACCATTACGGTAACCGACAATAGATGTAATATCGTCAACTTTATTTACATAAACTGCGAAATCATCACCGATGTTATCTGGAACGTCAACAACTTCACCATTTGAAAGAGTGATGGTACCATTTGTTGCCAAATCGCCAACTGTCTTATAATCGTAAATGATATAAGGATCCTTCAAAACTTTTTGGTTAGCATCGAAACGGTCAACACGGACACCAACGTTGAAGATAAGGTCTTTAAATGCGAATTTATCTTGGATATAACCAGCCATGTAGATTGGTTGGAATGAACCAACTGGACGGGTATAATTACCATTTTCATCAACTTCTGTGAAGAAATCTTCGAAAGCAGGTTGACCTTTAATCTTATTACCCTGATAATCATATCCGTAATATGACACGTATGAGTTACCATCCTGTGTTAACTCATCTGGAGTAAACATACTGATGTCAAAACCATCGGCTAATGTTGCAGTATGCATATTACCATCTTTGTCATAATATTGGATTGTATTATCATTGAAGTCGTATGAGTCAATATTAATCCAATCCAAACCATCAACTGCTAATCCTAAAGCTTCACGAAGATTCTTGTCAAATTGATATTGTGATGATTCGTCATATTTTCTGTAGTAACGGATTGTATCAACGAAACCGTCATAATCAACTACTTCTGGATTATTGATGTCCAACTGTTGGATATGGAAGTTAGCAAGGTTTCTCATCAAGTACCACATACGATAACCGCTGATACCGTAACCTCTGTTGTTACGTTGTTCATATTGGAAACCTAACTTGATTTCGTGATTACCGATCGTCATAGCACCAGCAAGATTGACATTGAATTTATCTGATTCACTATAGCCATAGTTTGACTGAATGCTACCAGGAGCTGAATAAAGTCCATAGAATGCTGCAGGTCCGTCACCATTCAAAAGAGCACCACCGAGCTGAATATCAGTAAAGTTTTGATAGTGTCCGTATGGATCAACGTACAAGTCATAATATGAACTTGTATAGTTTGACAATAATGGATTTCTGTCTGATGCTTGGAATTCTACCAATGTATCGTAGTCCCATGAAGTTGTAGCCCAAACATTATTGTATTGGTGACCATTAACTGTTATTGTTGAGTCAGCAAAACCGTATGAAGGAGTTTTGTAGATTGTATATTTACCGAGGTAACCATAATCCCAAATATTATCCCAATGGTCTGGATCGCCGTATTCATTGTTATAACGTGAATAGTCAACTTGCAAGCTATAATAGAAGTTCTTAATTAAGGATGTGCTTTCTTGTGGAGATGGGAATCTCTGTGTAAAACGACCATAAACACGCCATGTTTGGTCTTTGCCAATAGCGTTTTTGTCGTAATTGAAGTAAGCACTGCTTCTGCTGTAAGCATGGTATTTACTTAAACTGAAAGTACCACCGAATGTCAAGTTAATAGTTTCGGTTGTACGAACGTTAATGTTACCAGCGAAGTTAGCGTCCCAGCTAGCTGTGTTTTGAGAGTTCTTAATGTACTCCATTGAACCCATTCTTGTGTATTCACCATTGAGGTAAGTACCTGAGCCAGTACCTGACACGCGGATAGGGTTAGCTTTGATGTACTCTAAATACTCGTCAGAAGCTTTCCAGTGACCTACAGCTGAGAGAGCTCCATCACGGTCATAGTTAAATTCTCCTGATAAGAAGAAACCTAACAAAGCAGTTTCGCTATCTTTACCTTTGATCAATGGACCTTGAACATTGAGACCAGCTCTGTTATGTCCATAGCCATCTAAGAACTCTGAAGTTTCCAATTCAATACCAGCACCAAAAGTTCTTGAAGGACCTTTTGTTGTCATGTTGATGATACCACCTGTGGCGTCACCATACATAGCTGGAGTTCCTGAAAGGAGGACTTCAACTTGGTCAATAGCGGATTGAGGAACAGAGGCAGAACCAATAACACGTACGCCGTCGACGTAGTATGTAGCACCGTCACGGGCACCACGCATGTTACCGGCTTCACCGTCACTTGAGAAAACGCCACCGACACTCGCTGCTACAGCTGAAGCCGAACGTTGAGGCATCTTAGCGATTTCTTCTGCAGTAATAGTAGCACCACCAGATGTGTTATCCTTTGAAATCAAAGGCACCTTGTAGTCTACAATCTCAACAGCATCCAACATTTCTGATTGCATACTCATAGACACGTCTTGGAAAGTGATCTTATTAGCTGGAATAACAATACCCTTCATGATGAAAGTATTGTAACCAACGAAAGTCGCTTTCAAGTCGTATGTTCCCGGAGGAATAGGGTTAATGTCATAGTTGCCATCAAAGTCAGAACTGGTACCACCCACTTGTGTACCACCATTTTCCAAAACAATGTTTGCAAATGGAATAGGCTCTCCAGTCTCTTTGTCGACAACGACTCCTTGGAGTCGACCAACTTGCGCATATGCTAACGACCACGATGTCAGCACAATGCAGAGGGTAAATAGTAACTTTCTTAACATACCTTGAAATTTTATGTTATACTACTCAATTTGTTCGTTAAAAGGAGTTCAAAGATACGACAAAAAATTGAACGTTTTAAAGAAAAATTTCACTAAATCCAAAAAAATATTCATTCAATACATCATTTTAATATTAACATGTTGTTTTCTAACATATTAAAAATTAATTAGTATGTATTTTTTATGTTTTTTTAACAAAATATTTTCGAACGCATTACAATTCTCTTAACGTACCTAAATTACACCTCTATTAATGTAATAATACATCTAATTTTCTCAATGACTGCTGATATTTTGACATATTCCTTTCAAAAGTCATATCAACTATAAATTATTTATCACTTCTAAAATATTCTCTTTTTTTCTTTTTGAAACAGGAACTTTGGAGCCGTCTGTCATAACAACCATCATCTCATCTTTTATAAAGTTCATAATACATCTCAGATTAACCAAATGCGATTTGTGCGTTCTCAGAAAATCATACTCTTCCAATCTTTGTTCCATCTCTTTCAAAGTCTTACTAACCAATAAATTACTACCATCCTTAAAATACAGTATAGTATAATAATTATCAGACTCACACCTTATGATGTTGTCAACTTCTATGAGATGAATCTTATCCGATGTTGAAATACTTATCTTTCTCACTACGAGTTGCTCAGGATCTATGTTCTTCAAGAGACTGTCATATTGCCTCTTAAGTGTTTTTTTATATTTTGCTTCCTTAACTTTCTCAACGGCTGCAACCAACTCTTTAGGATCGACAGGCTTAAGCAAATAATCGAGAGCAGCATGACGTATCGCCTTGATAGCAAACTGTTCGTATGCCGTAATGAAAACAACTTCAAAATCAATATTCTCAAAACAGCTCAACAACTTAAACCCGCTGCCTCCTGGCATCTCAATATCCAAGAAAACCAAATCAGGACGAAAAGCCTCTATCATAGCTCTTCCCGACTCTACATCGTCGGCTTCGGCACACACCATAACATCTTTGCAATATTGCGACAACAATGACTTCAATACTTTACGAGCCATTTCTTCGTCTTCAACAATAACACATCTAATCATATATTCACACCTTAATTAATTAATCTTGATAACTTAAAAATATCTTTACACGAGTACCCGAAGGCTCTCCCCTATCGTTATACAAATCCTCTATATCGACACTAAAATCGTCGTTTGAGATACGGCTCAGCATTTCTAAACGTCTGCGAGTGATACTCATTCCATACGACTTGTGCGAGCCATTCTTCTCTTTCATCTTCTCCGAAAACTTACGTCCCACACCATTGTCTTCAATAACGCACAACAATCTATTTTCGCCAGCAAGCGAAACTTCTATCTTCAAGAAACAATTATCTTTCTTCGGCACCAGACCGTGAATGATAGCATTCTCGACAAAAGGCTGTATTATCAAGGGAGCCACCTCAATATTTTTCACATCGATATTTGAGGCGACACCAATTTCATATCTAAACCTATTTCCTAATCGCATCGATTCCAATTCAAGATACAAGCTGACGGCATCAAGTTCGTCCGACAAAGGAATATATCGCTCGTTAGAATTATTCAAGATGCGTCGCATCAATTTCGAGAAACTCGACAGATAACTGACAGTTTTATCAACATCTTGATCAATAATATATTGCTGTATGCTATTTAACGTATTGAAAATCACATGAGGATTCATTTGTAACTGAAGCGTCTTCTGTTTAAGTTGCGCCATTTGAGTCTCAAGTTCGTTAATCTTTCTTCTTTGCTCTCTTTTCTGTAACACAATCTTCCGTCTTTGCTTTGTGATTATAAATATCATCAACAAAAAAAGAAATATTACTGTTATCATAAAAGAAAGTCTCTGATACCAAGCCGGATGTATTATGATAGTCAGTTCTATAGGTTCCTGCATCCACATATTCACCTCGTTAGCAGCTTTCAATTTAAAGACATACGTTCCTGGTCGTAGCTTGTTATAATCCACATAACGGTGTGTAGAGTTGTAAAACTGCCAGTCGTCGTCATAACCATCTAACATATAAGAATATTTCACCATACTCTTTCTCAATAGGTTAAGCGTCGCAAAACTAATCTCAAAAGTATTTTCATTATATGCTAGATTTATCGTATCTCCATGATTGAGATAACGTATCTTCTTTTCTGCGTTAGTTTGAAATTTAGTGATTATCACTTTTGGAATACGCGTCTCCAACTTTATCTCATTAGGTTTGAAATAGTTAAATCCATTAAATCCACCAAAGAACACAAATCCCTTACTGCTTCTCAGAAAGGCGTTAGGTGTAAATTCGTTTCCTTGCAAGCCATCGCTGACATCGTACGTAGTTACCTCCTTGGTTTCCAAGCTATATTTCATGATTCCATTACTCGTACTCGCCCACAAGTATCCGTTTCCATCAGGGAGAATAGCATAAACCATCCTGCCATAATTATAACTTCTCTTTGACGTCACAAAATGCTTTGTATCAGGATAAAACGCCAACATTCCGCCAGAATAAGAACCAATATAATATCTGCCATCGTCACCTTTGACTATATCAAACAAGCCATTATTACGCACCACGTCGTCCTTTATCAAAGAATCAGGAAGATGATGCGTCGTGAAGTCGTCCGTATCGTAATGATATATCGCCAGACCATCTCCTGTTGTTACATATAAAACATCGTCTGCTAACAACAAATCAAAGATGTCATTATTTGGTATCGACTTTCTGTTTTCATCATCTACATTGTGAAACTTGTACGACATATCTTCCAAATCGATACAGCATAGTCCCAAATTTGTCGCGACCCATAGATTATCAAATTTATCTCGAGTTATTTCACGAACAACAGCATGATTTAATTTGTCTATACCATATTCTTGAGCGACATCTATAACCTTATCGGCTTTTATGTCATATATATACAAACCATCATCACGAGTTCCCACCCAGAGACAGCTGTCGGCATCGAGATAGAAACTATAAATATATAAAGATTCAAAATAATTCTCTTTTGCATTAAAGAATGTCTTGAAATCCTTAATCGATTCATCAGCAATATTAAAGACTTTAATTCCCGACTCTGTTCCAAGCAGTATGTTGTCGTTATCCATTTCAATAAAATAGTTTATCGAAAGCATGGATCCATTTTTAAAAACACTGACTGTTGAAAATTTGGCAAGGTTATTTTCAAAACGATTCAATCCCGTAAAAGTAGCGATCCATATAGAACCATTCACATCTTTAAACACATCAAAAATATAGTTGTCGGAAATTGCATCGCTGCGGTCGAATTTAGAGATTTGCTTCGCTATTTTATTCTCATAATCATAGACATAAAGTCCATCAGTGTATGTGCTTATCATTATTGCGTTATCGCTGAAAGAAATAATCTTTGAAACATCTATCCTCAGCGACTGACTGTTTGTCAATAAATTGAGATCTATTCTCTCTATGGATTTGTCTTTTGTATCAAGCAAGCACAAGCCATTCGATGTTCCTATAAAGATTCTGTAATCATCGATTTTGTGCATGCAGCGGAGATTGTTATCTGGAAGTGTTTGGCTCACTCCATCAATATAATTGAAATGCCGTATCGACTGATTCTCATCCTGATAACGCACCAATCCGTTTGACGTAGCTATCCACCACGAATCGTCGTGCTCTAAGTATTCTATATAACGTGTCTCATATTCAGGGAAATAATTATTAACCTTAGGTATGTAGAACTTCTTGGTTCTCACGTCAAAGACCGACGTTCCTTTTTTCGTACATAAAGTAACTTTGTTATTTATCGGCTTGCTAATGTAGAAGATATGATTGTCGGGTAGGACAAGAGAATCTTCATCTGCAAAAAAATTAGTCACCTTTTTATTCTTCATGTCATAAATACAGAGACCTTTCTCCGTTCCAACGAAAAGGCTATCACCAACAGGCTGAATATCAGTAATGGTAGCGTTGATAATACCATCATGCTGATTATATTCCTCGAAATTATAGCTGTCGTATGAATTCAGGCCTTTCTTGGTTCCAAACCACATCATGCCATTCTTGTCTTGAGCTATCGCCGTGACAACATTAGAACTCAGGTAACTATTTGAACCAGCACTTGTTCCAACATCCTTATTAAGAATATACGACGACATTGATATGTCTTGCGCTGAAGTCTTCAACAAACTCAGCATAAAAAATATTAAGACAATATGCCTGATATTCCTAATCATATTCCTTTATTGTTTTTCTTCAAAAATATTTTCTACAAACTTAAAAAAAATTCATGTTTCAACAATAAATTCAAGATAATTTTTCGTTATTAGTAATGTTATCCTAAAATCAATTATACATTTTATTGTTTAAACAAATTTGTTGTATTTTTGTTCTTGGAATATGAAAATAATTTTTGTCATAGTATTTGTCTTGCTCAGTATGTTCTCTTGTAACGACACGCCCTACAATCCGAACATACCTGATGCCTATATTAATTTCACGATGGAGCCAAACTCCACAATGAATTATGAGCTCAACACTGTGAGCGGTTGGATGTATGTCTCGGCTCCGCCTCAGAGCAGAGGTATTATAATTTATAGATATTCTTTGGATGAATTCAAGGCTTACGAACGTCAGGCCCCAAACGAACCTAACTCTTGTGGCGAAGATTCTCGCCTCATTGTGGAGTTTCCTTTCGTCATCGACACCTGCCTTGATGTAAAATACAGTATATTAGACGGTTCTATCATTACGGAAGGATATAGCGGCTATCCGCTCATTCAATATAGAACCCAATTCGACGGAAGCACTCTGAGAGTATTTAATTAAAGTTTAGAGTGTACAGTTTATAGTTTAGAGTAGTTAGCATGTTGAGAGTTGGAAGTTTTATAGATTATGGACATCTGCTATAAACTATCAACCTCACAACTATAAACTTTCAACTACTCTAAACTCTACACTTTCAACTATAAACTAATCAATATCTGTAAATATCAGATTTATATGGTCCTTCTACAGGAACTCCGATGTAATCAGCTTGTGCTTGTGTGAGTTTTGTCAACTTCACGCCGATCTTTTCCAAGTGTAATCTTGCTACTTCTTCATCGAGATATTTTGGCAAACAATAGACATCTACTGGATAGTTGCCTCTGTTTTTCCACAAATCCAACTGAGCTAAAGTCTGGTTGGTGAATGAGTTACTCATCACGAAGCTTGCGTGACCTGTTGCGCATCCGAGGTTAACCAAACGACCTTCTGCCAAAATGAAGATTGCGTTTCCGTTAGGAAGTATATATTTATCGACTTGTGGTTTGATGTTGACTTTCTTAACGCCTTCGAGATTTTCCAAAGCAGAGACTTGAATCTCATTGTCGAAATGACCGATGTTACAAACGATGGCTTGGTCTTTCATCTGGAGCATTGTCTCGAGCGTGATAACGTCGCGGTTGCCTGTGCAAGTTACATAGACATTACCTTCTTTTACAGCTTCTTCCACTGTTGTGACTTCGAAGCCTTCCATTGCAGCTTGGAGAGCGCAGATAGGGTCGATTTCTGTCACGATGACTCTCGCACCGTAAGAGCGCATTGAGTGAGCGCAGCCTTTACCCACATCGCCATAACCGAGAACGACGACGACTTTACCAGCGAGCATGACGTCGGTAGCGCGTTTGATACCGTCGGCGAGTGATTCGCGGCAGCCGTAAAGGTTATCGAATTTAGATTTTGTAACGCTGTCGTTGACGTTGATAGCAGGAACCAAAAGCTTGCCTTGTTCTTTCATCTGATACAAGCGATGTACGCCTGTTGTTGTCTCTTCTGAAACGCCTTTCCAGTTAGCGACGACTTCGTGCCAGAAGTTAGGATTCTCTTCGTAAGTAGCTTTGATGACCGACATAAGAGCAGCCTCTTCAGCGTTAGAAGGTTGAACGTCCATAAGCTTAGGATCGTTTTCGCAGTCGTAGCCTTTATGAATCAACAAAGTAGCGTCGCCACCGTCATCCACGATGAGGTCTGGACCTTTGCCATCAGGGAAGGTAAGAGCTCTTTTTGTGCACCACCAGTAATCTTCGAGGGTCTCGCCTTTCCATGCGAACACTGCAGTACCGGTAGCTGCTATTGCTGCAGCGGCGTGATCTTGTGTTGAGAAGATGTTACAACTTGCCCAGCGTACTTCTGCGCCGAGAGCGACTAAGGTTTCAATTAATATTGCGGTTTGGATTGTCATGTGAAGAGAACCGCTGATGCGAGCGCCAGCGAGAGGCTTCTCTTCGCCGTATTTTTTACGAAGTGCCATCAAGCCAGGCATTTCGTGTTCTGATACTTCAATTTCTTTTCTTCCCCAATCGACGAGGTTCATGTCAGCCACCAAGTAAGGAAGATCGATTTGTCTTAATTTCTCGTTCATGATATGATGTTTATATTAATTTTCGTTGAGGATGCAAAGATAAAAAAAAGACAACAGACAACAGTCAACAGTCAACAGATTTTTCTGAAAACTGAAAACCTGAAAAATTAAAAAACTGAGAATACTTTTGTCATTCTTTCTCAAATTCTGAGGTTATCAAGTTTCAATCTTTGGTT
The DNA here is from genome assembly GCA_017466405.1 of Bacteroidales bacterium. Lineage (GTDB taxonomy): Bacteria > Bacteroidota > Bacteroidia > Bacteroidales > F082 > Limimorpha. The sequence continues at coordinate 3,269 of JAFTUF010000038.1, read as the reverse complement.
TTTTACGCATACATAAATCACAACAATTCCTCTATATCATCTTTCGTCAAGCCTGTGACATTCATTATAGTCTCTAGACTCAAGCCAGCCGATTTAAGATTTGTGACTATATTTCTCGTCGTTTCTTCCCGACCTTTTTCAATTCCTTCTACTAAACCTTCTTCTCGACCTTTTTCCAAACCTTCAGCCAGACCTTCTTCTCGACCTTTCTTAAGGCCCTCTGCAAGACCTTCTTTTCTACCTTTCTTTATTCCTTCTCGCATTCCTTCTTTTCTTCCCATAGCTCTGCCTTCAAGCATGCCTTCTCCACGAGAAGTGTAAATGTTATCTTTCAATATCACCGTGTTATCCAAATGACGATAATACGCCGAAAGCTCATCCTTGCTCATCAACGCCAACTCCAATTTCTTTCTTGCTTCTTCCAAACCTGGAGCGGTAGATTCATTCGTTATATCGCCGGTACTAAGATAATATATCCATTCCTCTAAAGGAGTTTGTGGTTCGCCTTTAAAATCGTTCACTTTCAAAATGTAATATTCCGGATATAACTCGCTAACGACATCAACATTAAACTTCTGACGTTGGAACGGACTGAGATTTAAAACCTCACCAGTATTGACTCCCAAGAACTCAGTCTTGCCATGATAAAGATAATCTTTACCTTGACCCAAATCGAAATAGACGATGTTTACACTGTAAATCTTCTTGATGTTCTGGTAGCCTTCTCCTCTGTTAATATATTCCGTCACTAACTTAGAAACTCCAAACAGCATCCTCTGAAAATAAGCGTACTCATCATTATTCTGTACCTCGATGATAAAAAGCTCGCCTTTACTGTTCTCAGCAAGAATATCGACTCTGTTATACTTGTCGAACTCGTCTTCTTGGTTGCTCTCGCTTTCCAAAAGTCTGTTGATAGTGATTTTCTCTTTGAACAATGTTGTCAGGAGACCTTCCAACACTGCGTAATTGGCTTTATCGCGAAGCATGCGCTTCATAGCCCAATCGAATCTTATGTATTTTTCTGTTTTCATAAAGTTTGAGTTTTATTAGTTCCTGCAAATATAATAAAAGTCGAAAGACAAATGATAAAAGACGAAAGATTTTTTTTGAAACTGAAAAGCTGAAAAATTGAAAAACTGAGAATGCTTTAGTCGTAGAGGGAGCGCTTACTACGAACGCCAATATTTTTTCTCCCGCAAAGACGTATCAACAATGAAGTGACCCCAAAAGTTTTTTTGTCCAAACTTTTGGGGTCACTTCACAACATTATTGTTTATTTTCATAGGTGTTGTCGATGCGTCTCTACAGATTTTCAACTTTCAATTTTCAATTTTCAACTTTCAAAACGTCCGTTGTCTGTTGTCATAAAAAAGCCGCATCAAAATCCTTCAAGGTTCATCGTTACTGTAGGTATCAGCAATAATGCTCCAACTATGATGAGAAGCAGGATGAATTTCCAAACCCATTTGAACCATTTCTGATACGGTATCCTTGCCACTCCGAGTGCCGCGATGAGAACTCCAGATGTAGGTGTAATCATATTGGTGAAGCCGTCGCCGAACTGGAACGCCATCACTGTAGCTTGACGGCAGACTCCTATCAAGTCGCTGAATGGTGCCATGATAGGCATGGTGATAGCTGCCTTGGCAGAACCCGATGGAATGACGATGTTAACGATAGTCTGGATTGCATACATTATCTCAACGGAAGCTATTTTTCCCAAGTCGGTCATCGACTTTGAAAGTCCATATAATATGGTGTCGATGATGCCACCTTCTTGTAATATTATCACAATGCCACCGGCGAGACCTACCACTACAGCCGCCGATAAAATATCGCTCATTCCTTCTATAAATAACTTCGCTATGTCGTTGGCGGTCTTGCCTATTGCCAAACCACTGGCGATGCCCATCACTAAGAACAATGTCGCGATTTCCATCACATACCATCCATAACCCATCACGCCGACTATTAAATATAAAATGGTGTAGAGAAGTATTAAAAGGATGAAATTATGAACTGTCTTTCTCATGGAAAGCGGCCCGAGTATCGCGAACGAAAACGTCAGTATTGGAATTATAGGCGCTGTAAATGAAGCGTTGCCCACTTCCAAAGTCGTTGACGGATAACAGAACGAGAATATTATCATCGCGACGAGAAGCACAGCATAAACCCACCACGACTGCTTCGTCTTGAAGAATTCATATTGCTGCTGTCCTTCGACATTATGCGTTCTCCAATAAGCGTCTTCTTCATACATTATCGACGACATCGGATTCTTCTTAACTTTCTTCGCGTAAAGCAAGACGAATGTTATCAGCACGATGTTAAGCACAACCCAACAGAAAATTCTGTAGCCAATTCCTGAGAAAAGAGGCACTTCAGCTATTCCTTGAGCGATGCCAATAGTGAAAGGATTCAATATCGCGCCAGCAAAACCTACGTGCGCTGCCACATAAACCATACATATACCGACAATGGAATCGTAGCCCATCGATATTGCTAAAGGAATTACGATGATGATAAACGCGATACATTCCTCACTCATCCCGAACACCGCTCCGAAAAGACTGAAGAGCAGCATTATCAATACGATAACGATATTATCGACACCTATTACCTTGAAAAATTTATAATTCTCTAATTTCTTTGTAAACTTCAGGAAGGAAAAGATTCCCATGTCGATGGCATGGCTTTTATTCATAATCCAGAATGCTCCGCCGATTATGAGAATGAAAACTATTATCGAACTTTGTTTCTCGAAGCCTTTGAACAGCGCCGAGAAGATCTGCCAAGTCTGAGGCTCGGAGTCATACTCATCGGCATATTCTTGCGGAAGATTGTCTTGATAATAGAAATTCATCATCGTCTCTTCTACTCCATTCACGACGACATTTTCTTTGATATAGAAACCAGGTTTCACGAACCATGTCATTGCAGCAGCGACGACTATTATAAAGAAAACTATTACGAATGTGTGAGGTACTTTTTTCTGTGCCATAATTCTTTTTTTTGCAAAAATAATGGTTTTATATAAATATCTAACAAAATCGTTGAAAATATAATAAAATTAGGCATTCATAACAATATTATTGTATTTTTGCAGTTGCTTATTATAAATACTCAAGGCGGGTTCTATTTATTAATAATTTTCCTACATCGATGGGTAGAACCCATTTTCCCACGTCTGTAGTTTGATTTATTTCTTTAAAAATAACTCTCGATAAATGCTATATTCATCGAGATATACGTTTTATGAACTTGTT